>NZ_LWQS01000049.1:0-67766 GCF_001650695.1 Chloroflexus islandicus | reverse complement strand
GGGGGGGGGGGCACCCGCCGGCGCAGGAGCAACTGCCGGAGCGGGGGCAACGCTCGGCGCAGGAGCAACTGCCGGCGCCGTCACAGCCGGTTGCCGCTCGCGTTCGGCAATGAAGCGCAGCACATCTTGTTTCGTAATCCGCCCGCCTTGCCCACTACCGCGGATTTGGGCCGGATCGAGGTTGTGTTCGGCTAATAGCCGGGCCACTACCGGCGAGAGGTAGGCATTGCGGCCATCGGTAGCCGGCGGCGGCGCCGTCGTTGTCGTGGCGGTGGCGACGGCCACTGCCGGCGCGGCAACTGTCGCTACCACGGGGCTGGCTGCCGGGGCCGGCGCCGTAACCGCCTCGCCAGCCGGAGCGAGCCGGGCAATCACCGTGCCGACCCGCACCGTCTCGCCTTCGGGTACCAGTATCTCGTGCAGGATGCCAGCGTCAGGGGCCGGCACCTCCGTATCAACTTTATCAGTCACCACTTCCAATAACGGCTCGTATTTCTTCACCGGTTCGCCGGGCCGCTTGAGCCAGCGCCCGACGGTGCCTTCGGTGACGCTCTCGCCCAATTGGGGCATCTTGATGTCGATCATGGATCTCACCTGTTAGTACGTTGCGCGTTGAACGTGGGACACAGCGCTGCTGTGTCCTTGGGGACACAGCGCTGCTGTGTCCTTGGGGACACAGCAGCGCTGTGTCCCTACGGGATGACCCACCTGTCAATATGCGGCCAACCGGCGCATGGCGGCGGCAATCTTCTCTGGCGAGGGCATGAAGGCCGCTTCGAGCGAATGGGCAAACGGCATTGCCGGCACATCCGGCCCGCCGATCCGCATCACCGGCCCGTCGAGATACTCGAAGGCGTGTTCGGCGATAATCGCCGCCACTTCGCCGCCAAACCCGCCAAACAGATTGTCTTCGTGGACGATCAGTGCCTTGCCGGTGCGGCGCACGCTGGCGAGGATCGTCTCGGTGTCGAGCGGGCGCAGCGTGCGCAGATCAACCACCTCGACGCTCACCCCTTCGGCGGCGAGCGCCTGCGCCGCTTCGAGGCAGTAGTGCAGCATGAGACCATAGGCAAAGACCGACATATCCTCGCCGGGACGCTTGATGTCGGCGGGGCCAATCGGCACGCGGTAGTCTTCTTCGGGCACGAAGCCTTTGATCAGGCGGTAGGTCTTCTTGTGTTCGAGGAACAGCACCGGGTTCGGGTCTTCGATTGCGCTCTTGAGCAAGCCTTTGGCGTCATAGGGGGTTGATGGCGTCACCACCTTGAGGCCGGGCACGTGGGCAAAGAAGGCTTCCACGCTCTGGCTGTGGTAGAGCGCGCCGTGGATGCCGCCGCCGTAGGGGGTACGGATGACCAGCGGCACTTCCCAATCGCCATTCGAGCGGTAATGTATCCGGGCCGCCTCTTGCACGATCTGGTTGAAGGCGGGTGCAATAAAGTCGGCGAATTGGATTTCGGCGATCGGCAGGGTATCGTTCATCGCTGCTCCAATGCACGCGCCGACGATCACGCTCTCGGCCAACGGCGAGTCGATCACGCGCATCGGGCCATATTTGTCATATAAGCCTTCGGTAACGCGGAAAACGCCGCCGCGCTTACCGACATCTTCCCCAAAAATAAAGACTCGCGGATCGGCAGCCATCGCCTCGTCGAGGCCTCGCCGGATCGCTTCGAGCAGGTTCATCTCAGGCATACCATCCTCCAAGGAATACGTTTAACGCAAAGCCGCCAAGAACGCGAAGTTCGCGAAGGTTGTTTGGAAGGTCGCCCCAAGCGCACTTGCCCCATCCCCCATCATCCCTTTGCGTCTCTGCGCCTCTGCGTGTCATCATCCGTTGCGTCTCTGCGCCTTGGTGATGAGGATCCATAACGCAAAGCCGCCAAGAACGCCAAGAACGCGAAGTTCGCGAAGGTTGTTTGGAAGGTCGCCCCAAGCGCACTTGCCCCATCCCTCACTATCCCTTTGCGTCTCTGCGCCTTTGCGTGTACCATCCTCTGCGCCTTTGCTCCCTCTGCGCCTTGGCGTTACCGGCGTGGCCGCACTGGCGCATACACGTGGTCATACAGCGTTTCGGGTTCGGGCATCGGTGCGCGTTCGGCCTCTTCGGTCGCGCGGTCAACCGTCGCCGCCACTTCAGCGCGCATCTCCTGCTCTTCAGCTTCGCTCAAGATACCGTGCTCACGCAGTTGGGCGACAAACCGCACGATCGGGTCTTGATGGCGCACCAACGCAATCTCGTGCGGCGGGCGGTAGGTGCGGTCGTTGTCGTCGCTCGAGTGGGCCGTCATGCGCACCACGCGAGCCTCGATCAGCGTGGGGCCATCGCCGCGGCGCGCGCGCTCGACGGCGCGACGGGTGACTTCGTAAACGGCCAGTACATCGGTGCCATCGACGCTGATGCCGGGCATGCCGTAGGCCGGCCCGCGGTCGGCCACGCTGGCCACCGCCATCTGCTGGCGTTGGTGAACGCTAATCGCGTACTCGTTATTTTCGCACTGGAAAATGACCGGCAGCCGGTGAACGGCTGCCAGATTCAGTGCTTCGTGAAAGTCGCCTTGGCTAGTGGTGCCCTCACCAAAAGATACCCACGCTACCGCGTCGCCACGCTTAATCTTCTCGGCCAGACCAATCCCCGCCGCGTGCGCAATCTGCGTCCCCACCGGCGACGATTGGGTCACAATTTTCAGGCGGCGGCTGCCGTAGTGAGCCGGCATCTGCCGGCCCCCCGAACTCGGATCGGTGGCGCGGGCAAAGAGACCTAGCATCACTTCGGTCGGGGTCATCCCCATCACCAGCACGGTCGCCAAGCCGCGATAGTACGGCAGCACAAAGTCCTTCCCGCGACTCAGCGCAAACGCCGCTCCCACCTGCGCCGCTTCGTGACCTTGGCAACTAATCACAAACGGCGCCTTGCCGGCCCGGTTGAGCACCCACATTCGCTCATCGAGCGCCCGCGCTAACATCATATACCGCAGCATGTCACGCAACGTATGCGGCGGCAGATCGTGCCCAAATCCCGGACTGGCGCTGACTTCGTTGATCGAGACGGTCATCGATACTACCTCCCTCTTGATGTACGCGCCAATACCAAATTCCCGCCACGGTTCGCCGTAGCGGGGCGCGACAACGCAGGCGCACGCTCGTAAACGCTTACGTTCCGTCCCCATCGACGGCGATCGTGTGTTCAGGCTACCATGAATAGTATAGCCGAAAATGCCGGTTTGCGGATAGTCTTAGCCGTTACTGTTCCCGCACCGCCAGCGCCACCGGCCAGCGCCGCAAGATATCGGCCAGCGCCAGCCCCGGCCCCGCCGGATGATCGGCGACGGTCAGGCATTCATCGGTAAACAGATTGCGATAGCACGACCCCGGCGCTACGGCGGGCAGCGGCAGCCACGTCTCATCCCACAGTTCGCCAACCGGCGGCGTTTCCCGTCCGCCGCTGAGCCGGGCCGTCAGCCGGGGAGCGACTGCAATCACTTCACCGGCAGTTGGATGGCGGCGAGCGAAGGCGATCACGTGCTCGGCAGCCGGGCCGCTCGCGGTGAGCGGCAGGTAAGCGCCAGCGCGGAAGAGATCAGGCCGTTCGCGCCGGAAGGCCAGCGCGGTGGCAATGGTGTAGAGCTTGATCCGGCCATCGGCGGCGGTAGCCAGCAATGCTTCCGCCAACGCCTGCGCCCCGCGTTCGGCCCGTTGCGCGCGCAACTCGGCCAGCAACGCCATCCGGCGCTGGAAATCAACTGGTCGCCGGTTATCGGGATCAACCAGACTCAAATCCCACAGTTCGCATCCCTGATAGAGATCGGGCACCCCCGGCGTCGCCAGCCGCACGAGAGTTTGGGTCAGGCTGTTGAAACGACCGAAAAACGCGACCCGCTTGGCGAACGCATCAAGGCTCTCGAGAAACCGGCGCGAACGGCGCGGGTCGAGAATGCCGGTGACGAAGCGTTGCACCGCGGCATCGTACTCGGCGTTGGGGTTGATCCAGCTCGTATTGACCTTCGCCTCACGGGTGGCCTTTTCCATATAGGCGACCATCCGCTCGGTGAAGCGGGGCAGATGCTCCATCCCTTCCCACGCCCCAACCAGCGTCTGATAGAGCAGATACTCGTCATTGCGGCTCGGCGCCATCCCACCCTCGATCTGGCTGCGCTTCGCCGCATTCAGCCGGCTCCATTGCACGACGTGCTTGCGCCATTCGTCGGGCAGCTCGCTCAACACGCTGATACGAGCCCGCACATCTTCGCTGCGTTTGGTATCGTGGGTGGAGGTTGTCACCATACTGTGCGGCCAGTGCCGTTGCCGCTCTTGGGCAGCCTGATGCAGCTCGGCCACGTCGTTGCCAAAGAGTTCGGGGTGTCCGCCCACCTCATTGAGCGCGACCAGCCGGTTGTAGACGTAGAAGGCCGTGTCCTCCACCCCCTTCGCCATCACCGGCCCGCTCAGTTGCTGAAACTTCATCACAAAGCGCACCACGTCATCGCGCACTTCCGGCGCAAAGTGGTCGAGATTGCGCAAGAGCAACGTCTCTTCGATAAAGTCGAAGATCTGCGCCGCCGTGCGCGGGTTGCGCCGTTTCGCCTCGCGCACCGCTGCCCGGATCGCCTGCTCGTCGCGCTCGCTGACCACGCCATTGGTGCTGATGTAGCTGCGGTAGACCGGCATGCCGGCGATCACTTCGCGGATGGCGAAGGTGAGGCTGTTGAGAGTAAAGTCGCGGTAGCGGCGGGTGCGCTCGGCCAGCCGGTCGAGCAGATGGCTGAGGGTGTTGACTTCGCTCGCCAGCGCGACCAGCATAATCTCCTTCTTTTTGCTGTTGACCAGATTGGCGAAGGTGGGTTGCGGCCCGGCAAACTGGCTATAGAGCCGGTTGAGCGCGCGCTGGCTGCTGCGGTCGATCAAGACGCCGCCGATCTGGTTGAGGAAATCGTAACCGGTAGTGCCGGCCACCGCCCAATCGGCGGGCAACGGTTCGCCGTGGCTGAGAATCTTCTCGGCTACCACATAGAGCGGCCACAACCGTTCGCCGCGCTCAGCCTGCGCCAACCGCTCGCGAATCTGCTCATCGAGATCAGCGGGGGCGCTGCCGCCAAAGCGCCCCGCCGCCGCATAGCGCAGGTAGCTCTCTTGCAATTGGCGGAAGTAGGCTGCTGGCTGCCACAGGCCATCAGGGTGATCGATGCGGGCGCCGGTGGCAATCCCCTCAGCCAACAAGCGCAAGATTAGATCGTGGGTCGCTTGCAACACTTCCGGTAGCTCAACCCGGATGGCGGCCAAATCGTTGATATCGAAAAAGCGACGGTAGTTGATCTCTTCGGTCGCCACCCGCCAGAACGCCAGCCGGTACGATTGGCGAGCGATCAAAGCATCAAGCAAGTCAAAACTTTTCGGATCGGCGGGATCGCCGTTGTAATCGGCCAGCGCCTGCGCGATCATCCGGCGCACCGGTTCGCTGGCCGCCGCCAGCGTCGCGATCCGGCGCTTGATCACCTCTTTTTCGCGGTTGCGCTCGATCACCCGCTCAGGCGCCGTCTCGTGGCGCGCCGGCAAATAGCCAATCGCGGTAATGATGCTCTGCAACTCAATCGCGTCGGGATGATCCGGCCCTAGTTCACCTAATAGATCGTCGAGCCGGTGGGCCAAAATATCGGCATAACTGCGCGGATTAAGCGGGAAGCGGTGCTCCCAGTAGCCCAAGCTAAACCCGCCATCGTCATCGTAGGACAAACGTAACTCGCCCCGTTCGAGAATCACGCCATATTGATCGCCCAACACCGGCAACAACACCTTGCCGTGCAATTCAGGCGGCACCGGATCCCAGTCAATGTCGAAGTAGGGGGCAAACACCGAACTCGGCCCGTTTTCGAGCACATCGCGCCACCAATAGTTGCGCAGATCGCCGATGCCCATGTGGTTGGGCACTACATCGAGGATCAAGCCGAGGTGATGGGCGCGTAGCGCCTCGGCGAGCTGGGCAAAACCCTCGGCCCCGCCCAATTCAGGGTTGAGTTGCGAGTGGTCGGTAATGTCGTAGCCGTGCCGGCTACCGGCGCGCGGGGTCAGGATCGGCGAGAAATACAGGTCGCTTATGCCAAGGTCGGCAAAGTAGGGAACCAGCTTAGCGACATCGGTGAAGGTCAGATCAGCGTTCAGTTGCAAACGGTAGGTTGCGCATGGAATGCGCGGTTCTACATCAATCATGGTTCTCCCGGCGGCAGACGAAAGCGCAATTTCGCGCCGAGCGCGCGGAACAGCCGCACCCACGCATGGGCATCGGCGTACCCCGCCTCGGCTTCGGCCTTCATCTGCGGATAAACAGACTGCAACAACTCGTAGTAGACATTTTGGGCATGCCAGACATCAACCTCAAACGGCAGATTGCGCGCCAAACCGACGGCTGCGTCGAGGTGGGCCAGCAACGACCGATCTTCAGGCGTGAGTTGGAAGGTCTCGCTGATGCGCCGGATGGTGCGCGATAGCGCATAACTCAACCCTTCGGCATCGAGGGTGACGCCAGAGCGTTGCGCCTCGCGCAGCAGACTGTTGATGCGGTCGAAATCGAGCGGGTCGGCTTCAAACAAGCGGCGCAGTTCAGTGTTGATGGCAAACTCGGCGGCGATCTGAAACTCGCGCGGCACCGGCATGCCCATACTGGCCAAAAACCGCATCAGCGGGGCGTGGTTTTCGTAAATCTGCCGGTAGGCCGCTTCAGCTTCCGCCAAACTTGAGGTGAGGATGCGGTTGAGGATCTGGCGCTGCTCGTCGCCGAACAGCAGCTTGAGCGAATACTGCTCTTGGCCGAAGTTGCGGTCAACCAAGCGGATAACGCCGGGAATATCGGCCCGCAAGAAGAGTTCGCTCAACTCTTCGATCAGTTGCTGGTAGGCCTGCTCGCTCTGATACTCGCGCACCCCGCCGGAAATGTTGTGATCGCCGAGGTGAAGCACGCCGAAGCTGAGCCGGGTCGCTTCGCCAGTGACGTTGGATTCAATCCGGATCCGGCCCATGGCCAAACGCGCCTTGCCTGCCAAGAGCAAATGGTAATCTTCACGCTCGACGGTATAGGCATAGATCTGTTCACGCTCGCCCACGCCATTAAAGAGCGAGGTCATCGCGTAGTGCGCACCCACTTTGCGCAGATCGACCATCGCCGGACGCACGTGGCGCTCGTAGAGGTCGCGCCCGTTGCCGCGCGCCGGTAGGTTGCTGCGCGCCTGCGCCAGCCGGTCGAGGAAGTCCGGCTCAAAGTCTTCGCCAAACAGCTCGTGAGCCAGTTGGAGCGCCCGCCCAGCGTACATCATCACCTGTATGGTCTCGATCCCGCTCAAGTCATCGAAAAACCAGCCGCACGAGGTATACATCAGCATCAGATGGCGCTGCAACTCCATCAGCTTCAGCGCCGCAATCCGCTGGCCTTCATCGAGCCGGCCCCGGCCATGCCGGCCAATAAAGGCGGCGACATTCTCCGGTGAACGGTCGAGAATGACGTTGATATAGTCATCGCGCGCGGCCCACGGATCGACCAGCAACCGGCGGGCATAGCCCTCGAAGCGGGGGGCGATCGTGTCGCGCAGCCAGTCGAGCGCGGCACGCAGCGGCGCGCGCCATGCCTGATTCCAACCCGGATTGCCGCCGGTATTGCAGCCACAATCGGTTGACCAGCGCCCCACGCCATGCGCACAACTCCACGCCGTGCGTTCGATGATCTGCACTTCGTGGGTAGGGCGGTAGCGTTGCAGGTACGAGGCATAATTGGTCAGCTTGGCCAAGCCGGTCTCTTCGATGTAGTGGAGGGCGTAGGCCAGCGCCATATCGCCATGGCGGTGGTGGTGGCCATAGGTCTCGCCGTCGGTAGCGATGTGGGCCAGTTGCGGCCACGGACGCTGGTCGTTGAAGATGCTGGCCAAGCGGTTGGCAAAGCCAACCCCGCTGCTGAGCAGGCGCTCGAAGGCGACGGCCCGCGACACCGGCCCATCGTAGAAAAAGACCGTGATCGCCCGCCCGCTCGCCAGCTTCACTAGGTACGGCTGGGTCGGATCGATCCGCCCGCCGCTCACATCATGCCAAATCATCTCGCCGATTTTGCGCACGTGGCTGGCTTGGGTCGGGGCCAAGATCGTAAAGCGAATGCCGTGCTCGGCCATGATATCGAGCGTTTCGAGGTCAACCGCCGTTTCCGGCAACCACATCCCCTCTGGTTCGCGGCCAAAGCGATGCACAAAGTCGCGGATGCCCCAGACCACCTGCGTCACCTTATCGCGCCGCGAGGCCAGCGGCATAATCATGTGGTTGTAGCACTGCGCCAGCGCCGAGCCGGCGCCAAAATAGCGCTGGCTCTCTTGATCGGCGTTGAGAATGGCTTGATAGACCTGTGGCGCATGCGCGGCCAGCCACGTCAAGAGGGTTGGCCCGAAGTTGAAGCTGATCCGGCTGTAGTTATTGACGATGCGGACAATCTGGTTTTGGCTGTCGAGAATGCGCGAGGCGGCATTTTCCTCGTAGCATTCGGCAGTGATCCGCTCGTTCCAGTCGTGATAGGGGTACGCCGAGTCTTGCTGTTCAACCGCCTCAAGCCACGGATTTTCCCGTGGCGGTTGGTAGAAGTGGCCGTGAATGCAGATCAGCCGCTCGGCCATAGTAGGTACTCCGTTGTTTCAGCTTCATTTGCGTTGGCGCAAAGACGCTTGTACGCGATTGGGTACGCCTTTGCGCCGTTGTGTCACTTCTAGGCGGTTGCTACCAGCAGCACCGCGCTGTGGCCGGCGCAGACGACGCTGGCCTGATTCAGGGTCGCTGCCGGCGGGTCGGCGCTATCAAGCTGAATCTGCCACACTTGGGCCGGCAATTCAATCAACGCCGGATCGGGGCCGAAATTGAGCACTAACCGGATGCCCGGCCACTCAACAACGATCACCCGCCCTTGCACGCGGGTGCGCGGGCGCTGCCGCAACCCCGGCAACTCGCGCCGGATGCGCAACAGTTCGCGGTAGAATGCTTGATGCGCCGCGTGCCGCCCCACTGTGCGCAAGCTATGATTCAGCTTTGAACGCATGAACGTGGCCGGGTCTTGCGGATCGGGCACGGCTTGGCCGGGGCGGAGGAAGTAGGCAAATTCGCGCTTGCGCCCCTCGCGCACCCCGGTGATCAGGGCCGGATCGCTATGGTCGGTAAAGTACTGGAACGGCGCCGGTTCATTATACTCTTCCCCCATAAAGATCAACGGCGTGTACGGGCTGAGCAGCACCGTTGCCGCTGCCAACCGCATCTGCGCCTCGCTGAGGGTCGCTCCCAGCCGGTCGCCAACCGCACGATTACCGACTTGGTCGTGGTTTTGGGCGAAGACCACAAATTGCTCGACGGCCAAATCAGACGGATCGCGCCCAAACCGGCGGCGGGCGTGCGGCGAGTATTCGCCGGCAAAGACAAAGCTGCGCTCGATCGCCGTCGCCATCTGCTCGATGCGGCCAAAACCCTCGTAGTAGCCGTCTTGCTCACCGGTGAACAGTGTGTGCAGCGCGTGGTGGAAATCATCCGACCAGATGCCGGTCAGGCCATATCCACCCAGCTCTTTGGGACGGGCAAAGCGCGGATCGTTGAGCGGATGCTCGGCGAAGAGGTAGGCCGGACGGCCTAGCCGCAACGCTTGCGCCCGCACCCGATCGGCCAGCTCTTCGAGCACATGGTAGGGCGACACATCGAAGATAGCTTGGGTGGCATCGAGCCGCAAGCCGTCAAGATGGTACTCGCGCAGCCACTCAAGCGCATTTTCGATGATCAACCAGCGCACGAGATCACTCTCGGCCCCGTCGTAGTTGATTGCCGCCCCCCACGGCGTGCGGTAGCGGTCGGTAAACGCCGGCGGCGCGATGTCCCACAAATAGTTGCCTTCAGGGCCGAAATGGTTATAGACCACATCGAGCAGCACCGCCATGCCGTGAGCATGGGCGGCATCAACCAGCCGCTTGAGACCCGTCACACCGCCGTAGGCGGTATGCGGCGCGTAGAGGTAAACGCCATCGTACCCCCAATTGCGCGTGCCGGGGAAGTGTGCTACCGGCATCAGCTCGATCGCGGTGATGCCGAGATCGCGCAGCATGGGCAGATGGGGAATAATCGCCTCGAAGGTACCTTCTGGCGTGAAGGTGCCTACGTGCAACTCGTAGATGACTAGATCAGCGAGCGGCACTCCGCGCCACGCCGCATCGCTCCAATCAAAGCGATGATCCACCACCGCTGAGGGGCCATGCACGCCGTCGGGTTGGCAGCGCGACGCCGGATCGGGCCGCTCGCGCGATCCGTCGAGCCGGTAGCGGTAGCACGTACCGGGAGGCGCTGCCGTGACCACGTGCCAACAGCCGTAGCCGATCGGCTGCATCGCCACCACATGCGGCTTTGGATCGAGCACAATCAATTCAACCGTCGTCGCCGTTGGCGCCCATAGCGTGAACGCCGTTGTGCCGTCGGCCCGGTAGACCGCGCCGGGCAGGGGTAAATCAAACATACGCATTCCACGATACAGGTTCGCGTAGGGGCGGGTTGGGAACCCGCCCTATGTTGCCACAATGGACAGGCCGCTGGGACGGGTTTTCAACTCGCCCCTGTTAGGGTTGACAAGCGGACAGAACGTTTGGTCGAGTGTAACCGTTGATCGCTGTGTAATGTCTCAACGTCCGGCTCTGCACGCCCCTCTCCTGCGCCAGTGGGAGAGGGGATGGGGGTGAGGGTGAAACGGTGCATCGCAAAGCCATAAACTGTATCTGTACTCACACGTTCTGTCCGCCCTTGAACCCGTTAGGACAGGTTTTCACCCCGCCCCCCGTTTAGCCATTATGTTTAAAGAACAACGCCCCCAATGGCGGCAAGCGCAGCCGCAACGAGAAGGGCCGGCCATGCGATGGCGTCTCTTCGGCCATCACCCCGCCGGCGTTGCCTTGCCCGCTGCCCCAATAGTACTCAGAGTCGCTGTTAAACAGCTCGCGCCACCAGCCGCCCGCCGGCACGCCAACCCGGTAATCCTCGCGCACCACCGGCGTCGCATTCAGCACGACCAATATCGTCTCGCCGTGCCGGCTCTTGCGCAAAAAGCTATAGACGCTGGCGTCGGCATCGTTGGCGTCCACCCACTCAAACCCCTTCGGATCGCAGTCGAACTCGTGCAGCGCCGGCTCACTGCGGTAGAGCCGGTTGAGGTCGCTGATCGTGCGCAGCACCCCTTGATGCGACGGGAACATCAACAGGTGCCAATCAAGGCTGGTATCGTGCGACCATTCGCGCCACTGGCCGAACTCGCCGCCCATAAAGAGCAGCTTCTTGCCGGGTTGGGCAAACATGTAGCTATACAGCAGGCGCAGATTAGCAAACTTCTGCCACACATCACCCGCCATCTTGTCGAGCAGTGACCCCTTGCCATGCACGACTTCATCGTGCGAGAGCGGCAGAATATAGTTCTCGGTGAACATATAGAGACCGCGGAAGGTCAGCTCATTGTGGTGGAAGCGGCGATAGATCGGGTCGCGGTGGAAGTATTGCAGCGTGTCGTGCATCCACCCCATATCCCACTTGAAGCCGAAGCCCAACCCGCCAACATAGACCGGGCGCGAGACCATCGGCCATGCCGTGCTCTCTTCGGCGATCGTCTGCACGTCGGGGTAGTACTTGTAAATCTGTGTGTTCAGTTCGCGCAAGAAGCTAATCGCTTCCAGATTTTCATTCCCGCCGTACTGATTGGGAATCCACTCGCCGGGCCGGCGCGAGTAATCGAGGTAGAGCATACTCGCCACTGCATCAACCCGCAGACCATCGATATGGAACTTATCGAGCCAGCAGAGGGCTGAGCTGATCAGGAAGCTACGCACCTCGTTGCGCCCGTAGTTGTAGATGTAGCTGCCCCAATCGGGATGATAGCCCTTGCGCGGATCAGCATGCTCATAGAGGTGGGTGCCGTCGAAATAGGCAAGGCCATGGCCGTCAGTCGGGAAGTGGCTCGGCACCCAGTCTAGAATCACACCGATTCCGTTTTGGTGCAGGTAATCAACAAAGTACATGAAATCTTGCGGCGTACCGTAACGGCTAGTCGGCGCGAACATCCCGGTTGACTGGTAGCCCCACGAGCCGTAGAAGGGGTGTTCGGTCACCGGCAACAACTCGACGTGGGTAAAGCCGCATTCTTTGACGTGCTCAACCAGCTCGTGGGCCAACTCGCGGTAATTCAGCGGGCGATTATCCTCTTCGGGCTTGCGCCGCCACGAACCGAGATGCACTTCGTAGATCGAGATGGGCACATCGAGCCGCTGGCGCTGGCCGCGTTCGGCCATCCACTGCTGATCCGACCACGTATACTCGCGATCCCAGACAATCGCCGCTGTCTGCGGCGCAACTTCAAAGTAGCTGCCGAAAGGATCGGTCTTGTCTTCACGGTAGCCGTAATAGCGCGAGGCGATGTGGAACTTATAGCGCATCCCTTTGCCGACGTGGGGAATAAACCCTTCCCACACGCCGGAAAAACCGCGCTGGCGCAGCGGATTAGCCCCGGCATCCCAGTTATTCCAATCGCCGATCACGGCCACATATTCGGCGTTAGGCGCCCAAACCGCAAAGTAGGTGCCGGGAACGCCTTCAATCGTGACCGGTTGGGCGCCGAATTTATCGTACAGGCGGTAATGGGTGCCCTGATTGAAGAGATAGATATCATCTTCGCTGAGGATGCTGGCCATCATCGCTTTGGTCGCCGCCGACGGCTCGTCGGCCACGGCGGTAGGCGTCTCGGCAGCCGGTGCGATCATCGGCGCGGTCGCCTCTTCGACCGGCGCCTCTTTCTTGCGACGGGTGCGGCGAGGTTTTTCAGTATCGCTCATGGGTGGTTCCTCCTGTGGGTATTCATGGCTGCGCTCATGCGCAACTCGTAGGCTATCGTACTATCGTACTGCACGTTTTAGTTTTACCGCAGAGGCGAGGCAATCGCTTGTGAGCACGGCAGCCATTCGCTCAGGCATCGCTCCCGCTCCCCGGTTGTCAGTGCGAGCGAAGCGAAGCAATCTCCCGCGAGCACGGTATCTACCCGCTCAGACATTTTTCCCGCTGAAGCGGGAGATTGCTTCGGGGGCTTCGCCCCCTCGCAATGACAGATTGGCTGCGCCCGCGCAATGACAGACTGGCTCCACGCCCCACCATACTGGCTCCCTCCTACTCTCCCCCGGAGGTTGAGGAGCGGACAGAACGGTTGATCGAGTGCAACTGTTGATCGCTGTGCGATGCCGTAAAGCCCCGTGCTGCGTTTCCCATCACCCCTCCCCCAGCGGGGGAGGGGCAAGGGGTGGGGGCATCAGCCCGCGCAGCGGGCTTCGTACCCCTAGCCCGGCCCTTCAGGGCCGAGTTCCGGACAGATGTTCTGTCCGCCCTTGAACCCCCGGAGGGGGAGGGCGATGGTGGGGCAACAGCGACGCCATCGCTCCCGCTCTCCCCTTGTCATTGCGAGCCGCGCACCGCGCGGCGAAGCAATCTCCCGCGAGCACGGTATCTACCCGCTCAGACATTTTTCCCGCTGAAGCGGGAGATTGCTTCGGGGGCTTCGCCCCCTCGCAATGACAATCGGACACGCCCCCTCGCAATGACAATCGGACACGCCCCCTCGCAATGACAATCGGACACGCCCCCTCGCAATGACAGACTGGCTGCGCCCTCCGCCTTCTTTGCGGCACCTGCTACTGCTCAATCTGGCGCAAGATACCGTTGACCGGGATCGGCAACCAATCCGGGCGGTTGTTCATTTCATACGCCAGTTCGTAGACTGCTTTTTCGACCACAAAGGTCTCAAGCAACGCTTCCAAATCGGCGCGATCGGCGGGCACAAATGGTTCGTTGCCCGCCGTGGCGAGGTAGCCGTGCAGGAACGACGCGCAGACCCAGAAACTCCAGAAATCGGCCCAGCGTTGCAGCCGCTCGAATTCGTCGGCGCTGCTGGCGACGCTATCACGGGCAAAGAGAGCGGCATACGCAGCGTACTGGTACGAGCGCAGCATCCCTGCCACATCGCGCAGCGGCGACCGCTTGATCCGCCGTTCGCTGATTGGGCGCAGCGGTTCGCCCTCGAAGTCGATGATCACGTAATCTTTGCCGGTAAAGAGCACCTGCTCAAGATGGTAGTCGCCGTGAATGCGGATGCGCACCGTCTCGATCTTGTCGCCGGTAATGCGTTGCAAGCGGGCCAGCAGCACTTCCTCGCTCTGCGCGACGCGCTCGGCGGCGGGACGCACCGTTGCCGGCAACGATGGCAACAACTTGCGCAGGTCTTGCAAGGTGCGCCCGATCAGGCTGCGAATGCTCTGATAGATCGAGCGCTGGTAGAGGGTGGAGAAGGGTTCCGGCGCCATCGCCGGCCCGCTCCCTTTGGCCAGCGCCTGATGCATCTCGGCGGTGCGCTGGCCGAGCAAGCGCGCCGCTTCGAGGTAGCCGCCGATCAGCTCTTCGGCCAACGGCGCCGGCGATTGTTCAGCAGCCGCCAGCAGCTCGGCGACACTCCCCTTCACCGCCGGCGGGGTCAGATCGGGCCGGGTGAGCACCGTATCGTAATACCGCCGCACTACATCGAGCGCGTAATCGAAGGCGTCACCCTCGTTTTGCACGTATCCCTGCACAATCGCCAGCGTCAGCGGCTCGTCTTTGCCGCGCAGGTATTCGATGTAGCCGGCCACCGGCGGCGTGTGGGCAAACCCAGCCTCTTCGGTCAAGTAGCGGCCCAGCTCAAGATCGGGATTGCGGCCCGGCTCGATCTTGCGGAACAGCTTCATAATCAGCCGGCTACCAAAATTGATCGACGAATTGCTCTGCTCGCCGCGCATCAGGCTCGGCTCAAGGCCGTCGCTGCCGCTGATCAATTTGCGCAGAGCGCGGGTCGTGCCTCCCACCAACTCGCCGCCAGCCTCGCCGCGCAAGCGCCGGCGGCCAATCGTCAGTTCGAGCAGCGCCGCGGCAAAGCGCCGTTCGCCGAGCGGATCGTACAGCACCCCCGCTTCGGGCCGCCGCCCCACCTTCAGGCGGGCAATCGCCACGTGGCGCTGATCGGCCAGAATCTGATCGGCCCGCTCACCTTCGGCGTAGGCCATCGGCAACAAATACGTTTCGGGACTGCCTTCCACGTACTGCACATTCAGCAGCGTGAGGTAGGCCGGGCCGCCGGCATAATCGAGCCGGGCGAATTCGGTGATGTTGACCTGCTTGATCTTGCGCGTCTTGGCGCCAAACCAGCGCCGGTTGCGCAGATAGTCGGGCAAGACCCGCTCTAGCCGCTCTTGGCGGCCATCGTAAAAGATGGCATCCCACTCGATCGCATCAACCGGTATCTCAACCAGCTCGGTTTCGGGTTGCGGCGCCGTCACCCGCACCCCTTCCACCCGCTGCGGCACGAGCGTAAACCAGTAGAAGCTATGCGGGCCAAGGGTCAGGAAGTAGGGTTGGTCGCCAATCGGCGGGAACTCAACTTGCCCAAACAGCTCGACCGGCATCAGGCCGCGGTAGGGCGAGAGATCGAGTTCGACGCCTTGCACAAACCGCGACAGATTGAAGACCGCGAGCAAGATTTGGTCTTCGGTTTTGCGCAAGAAGCAGAGCACCTTGCGGTTTTCGGGGTAGAGAAATTCAAGCGTGCCGCGACCAAACGCCGCATACCGCTTGCGCAACGCGATCAGCCGCTTCGTCCACCAGAGCAGCGAGTGCTGGTTGGCGCTTTGCGTCTCGACATTGACCGTCTCGTAGTGATATTCGGGGTCGGTAATCACCGGCAGGTAGAGCTGCTGCGGGTTAGCGCGGGAAAAACCGGCGTTGCGGTCACCGCTCCACTGCATCGGTGTGCGCACCCCGTTGCGATCACCGAGGTAGATGTTATCACCCATGCCGATCTCGTCGCCGTAGTAGAGCACCGGCGTGCCCGGCAACGAGAAGAGCAGGCCATTCATCAGCTCGATCTTGCGCCGGTGGTTGCCGAGCAGCGGAGCCAACCGGCGGCGAATGCCGAGGTTGATGCGGGCCTGCGGATCGCGGGCGTAGACCCGGTACATATAGTCGCGTTCTTCATCAGTCACCATTTCGAGGGTCAACTCGTCGTGGTTACGCAAGAAGATCGCCCACTGGCAATTATCGGGAATCGGCGGCGTTTGCCGCATAATATCAATAATCGGATAACGATCCTCTAGATGCACCGACATAAAGAGCCGCGGCATGACCGGGAAGTGGAAGGCCATGTGGCACTCATCGCCATCGCCGAAATAGGCGACCGAATCTTCCGGCCACTGGTTCGCCTCGGCCAGAAACATCCGCCCATGGTACTTCTCGTCCATGTGCCGGCGCAAGCGTTTGAGAAAGGCGTGAGTTTCGGGCAGATTCTCGCAATTGGTGCCCTCAGCCTCGTAGAGGTAGGGGATGGCGTCGAGCCGCATGCCATCAACACCGAGATCGAGCCAGAACTCCATCGCCTTAAACACCGCCCGCTGTACCGCTGGGTTCTCGAAGTTGAGGTCAGGCTGGTGGCTGTAGAACCGGTGCCAATAATAGGCCTGCGCCACCGGATCCCACGTCCAGTTGCTGGTCTCGAAATCCTTGAAAATAATCCGCGCGTCTTTGTAGCGGTCGGGCGTATCTGACCACACGTAAAAATTGCGCGCCGAAGAGCCGGGTTTGGCGCGGCGGGCGCGCTGGAACCACGGGTGCTGGTCAGAGGTGTGGTTGCAGACCAGCTCGGTAATCACGCGCAGGCCACGGCGATGGGCCTCGCGAATAAAAACCTTAAAGTCAGCGAGGGTGCCGTAGTTAGGATGGATGTTGGTGTAATCGGCAATATCATAGCCATCATCACGCAGCGGCGAAGGATAGAACGGAAGCAGCCAGATCGCCGTCACCCCCAAATCCTGCAAATAATCGAGCTTGCTAGTCAGGCCGGGAAAATCGCCAATCCCGTCGCCGTTGCTATCGCAAAACGCGCGCACATGCAGCTCGTAGATCACCGCATCTTTATACCAGAGCGGATCATCGGCCAGAATCGTCGGCGCCTTGGCCGGGCGGGTACGGGTCATGGTGCATCCTCATCATTCGTCCAGCGTAATCCCCTTATTCAACGTCGTCGTCTCTGCGCGGCGTTGCGCATACCGTTAGGCGAAATACTCAAATCCGCGCTCATCGCGGCGCAAGCGGCGAATGCAGAAGATATGCACCGGCGCTTGCGGGCTGAGTTCAACATAATTAAACTCGCCCGACCACGTATAGCGAGCATCGGTCAACAGGTCGTGGGCTTGATACATGCTATTGAGACCCCACTCGGCCACCGGCACCTGCACCCAACCGCGCTGCGTGCGTTCGGGATCAAGATTGACGACCACCAGAATAATATCTTTCCCGTCGGGCGAGGTCTTGCTATAGGCTAACAACCACTCGTGCTCGTGGAAGTCAATGTCAACCCGGTGGAAGCGCAGCGTATCGTTGCGGTGCAGCGCGGGATGCTCGCGGCGAATCCGGTTAAGTTGGGCAATAAAGCCGCGCAGACTATGCGGCGCATCGAGGTTCCACCGCTTGATCTCATACTTCTCGTTGTCAATATACTCTTCCCGGCCCGGCACCGGCACATGCTCCATCAGCTCGTAAGCCGGGCCGTACATCCCCCAGCTCGCCGTCAGCGTCGCCGCCATCGCCGCCCGCGTCAGGAAGACGGAACGCTGGCCGGCGTAGAATTGCGGGGTCAAAATATCAGGCGTATTTGGCCAGAAGTTGGGAATAAAGAGATCGCTCACCGGCGGCGTGGTCAGTTCCTGTAGATACTGGGTAATCTCGTGCTTGGTAGTGCGCCACGTGTAGTAGGTATAGCTCTGGGTAAAGCCGATCTTAGCCAGATGGTACATCACCTTCGGGCGGGTAAATGCTTCCGAAAGGAAGATCAGATCGGGATGCTCGGCCTTGAGCGAATTGAGGCACCAATCCCAGAAGCGCAGACTCTTGGTATGTGGGTTATCGACCCGAAAGATGCGCACGCCCTGCTCGATCCAGAAGGCAAAGATCCGGCGCAGCTCTTGCCATAGCCCCTGCCAATCATCCGACTCAAAATCGAACGGATAGATATCCTGATATTTCTTGGGCGGATTCTCGGCGTACTGGATCGTGCCATCAGGCCGGGCGCGGAACCACTGCGGATGCTCGCGCACGTAGGGGTGATCAGGCGAGCATTGGAAGGCGATGTCGAGCGCCACCTCGATGCCATAGGTGCGCGCCGCCGCCACTAATGCCCGAAAATCTTCGAGCGTGCCCAATTCGGGATGGACGCTCATGTGGCCGCCGTCAGCATTGCCGATCGCCCACGGGCTGCCCGGATCGTTGGGGCCAGCGGTGAGGCTGTTGTTGCGGCCTTTGCGGAAGGTATAGCCGATCGGATGGATCGGCGGTAGATAGAGCACGTCAAAGCCCAATTCGGCCACGTAGGGCAGGCGCTTAATCACATCGCGGAAAGTGCCGTGGCGACCCGGTTCATCGGCGGTCGACCGAGGGAACAACTCGTACCACGCGGAAAACCGCGCCCGCTCCCGCTCAACCGTCACCGGATACACCTCTGACTCGGTAGCAAACCGGCGCGGTAAGTGAACGGCCATCAATGAATGAATTTCGCCGGCAAAGGCGGTGTCAACATCACCAGCAATCAGCGCCGCCTCAGCCACGTGCAACACCGCCGAATCGGCGCCGCTGGCATGGCGCGCCGCTTCGCCAACAAGCGCCGCCCCGATCTGCAAATCGACCCGCACATCTTGACCGGCGGCCAGCCGCTTCTCAAGCTGATGCACCCACGTCGCAAAGCGATCGATCCACGCCACAATCTGAAACTCGTGGCGGCCAATGCTATTGAGGGTAAACTGTCCTTCCCAACGATCGTTGACCAGCGGGCGCAACGGCGCTTCGTGCCACGTCTTAGCCCCGACCGGACGGTGGCGCACCACCGCTGCCAACTCATCATGACCGTCGGCAAACAGATCGCACCGTACCGTCAGCACATCACCCACAATCCGCTTGACCGGATACCGCCCGCCATCGATTGCCGGTTCAACCGCCTCGATAATAACCCGGCGCCGCCCTTCACCAACTGCTGCCAGATCAGGAGCGACTGCCGCCGCTGCGCGGCGCGAGCGAGAACGTGGCGCCTTGACGGTCATGGAGCCTCCTCGACGTATGACATATCGTGACTTTGCGCGTGGGGTGATGCCTTGTTCACCCTTCCCCACTTTCGATTGTACGGTGCTCGGCGGGATGTGTCAAACTGGTTGCATGCGGTACTGATTGGTTAACATTGGCCTTGTGCTATACTATCACCATCGCTCATTCTCCCGCGTCCCCGGTTGTGCGCAGGACAACTGTCTGAAAGGAGTCGCAGTTGCTGCGCATTGTGTTGGCCATCGCCTTTATCTTCGCGCTTGCGGGCATGCTCAACGGCCAGATACTGGCCGGCAGCGCGCCTATTCCTTCCCCCGCTGCAACAATCACGTGGGAGATTGAGACGGTCGATGGGCCGCGCCACTTCACCCGGCTGCGCGATCGCACGCTGCGCATCGACAGCGCCGGCCAACCGCATCTCGCCTTTGGCGGCGACGCGCTCTATTACGCTTACGCCGAAGCTGCTGGCTGGCGGATTGAGGTCGTCGATGACAACCCCGGCGCCGGCGAATACGCTGCCCTCGCGTTAGATCAAGCCAATCAGCCGCACATCGGGTACTACGACTGGCGCAACGGCGTCTTGAAATATGCCCATCGCACCGCCGCCGGCTGGCAGATCGCAACCGTTGATGACACCACTTATACCGGCCACTACCCGGCCCTCGCCCTCGATCGCACCGGCTATGCGCACCTTGCCTACTACGACTGGACGCATAGCGCGCTGAAGTATGCGCGCTGGGATGGGCAAGGTTGGCAAATTCAGACCATTGACACCCAACACGATGCCGGCGTCGCCGTCACCCTCGCTCTTGACGCCAGCGATCGCCCGCACATCAGCTTTTTTGCTGCCGCCACCGCCACCTTACAGCATGCGCTGTGGACGGGCAGCGCGTGGCAGGTGCAAACGGTTGACCGCCACGCCGGCCAGTTTTTGTCACAGGCCCTCGACCGGCAGGGCCACCCTCATCTTGCCTACTACGACTCGGCTAATGCCGATCTGAAATATGCGTACTGGGATGGCGCAGGTTGGGTCATCCACGTGGTTGATGAAACAGACATCACCGGCTGGTATGTCACACTGACGCTTGATTCGTTCGATCAGCCGCATATCGGATACTACAACGCCTCGCAAGCAAGCGTGCAGTATACGTTCTGGAATGGCGCCGCATGGCAGCGGCAAACCGTCATCGCGGCCAACAACGCCATCCGTGCCCTCAGTCTCGACCTTGATGCAGCCAACCAACCGCAACTCAGCTTGTTCACCGAACACAGTTGGGATCAGAATGCCATTTGGTACGCCCGCCCCAGCAATGGCTTCTGGCAGATCGAGCTGGTTGAACAGTCCGGTCAGGTTGGCCGCTACGCCTCACTCGCTCTTGATAGCGCCGGCCATCCGCAGCTAGCCTATTACAACATGACCAGCGGCAATCTGGCATACGCACGGTGGACGGGCGCTTACTGGGTGACGCAAATCGTCGATCAGGCGCCGCGGGTCGGGCAGTTTGCCCACCTCGCACTCGATCGCGCCGATCAGCCGCACATTGCGTACTACGACGCCGCCAATGGCGATCTCAAATATGCGCGCTGGCGCGCCAATCGCTGGGAATACCAACGGGTGGATAGCTACGGCCAAACGGGCGAGTATGTCACATTGGCGCTCGATAGCCGCAATTGGCCGCACCTCGCCTACTATGACGCCACGAATGGCGATCTGCTTTATGCGCAGTGGAACGGCCAGCGTTGGCGTATCCGGATCGTCGATGCGAGCGGTGATGTTGGGCAGTATACGGCACTGGCGCTCGACCGGTTCGACTATCCGCACATCGCCTACTACGACGCCACGAATGGCGATCTGAAATATGCCCGCTGGAACGGCAACGGCTGGCAGATCGCAACCGTGGATGCTGAGGGGGATGTAGGCCGCTATGCCTCACTGGCCCTTGATAGCGCTGGGAATCTGCACATCGCGTACTACGATGCCACCAATGGCGATTTGAAATACGCGCGGGGGAATGGCAACGGCTGGCAGATCGAAACGGTGGCCGCCGCGGAGGATGTGGGCCGCTACGCCTCCCTTGCGCTCGATAGAGCCGAACAACCGCACCTCGCGTACTACGACGCTACCAACGGCGTCCTCCAATACGCTTACTGGAACGGCGCCGTATGGATGCAGCAGATCGTTGATGGCAACGCACAAGCGGGCATTGATGCGTCACTCGCTCTTGATCGGGCCAATCGCCCCCACATTGGCTACCACGGCGCGATCGCTGGCGATTTGAACTATGCGCGCGCGCGTGATGGCCTCCCGCTGCCTCCGACCAGCACCCCGACCGCCACGCCCGTACCGACCAGCACCCCCACTGCCACGCCCGTGCCGACCAGTACCCCCACTGCCACCCCAACCACGCCGCCGCGCCCAACCGTGGAACCCACCGCCACCCCAACCGCGCCGCCACGCCCACCCGTGGAACCCACTGCCACCTCGACCACGCCGCCACGCCCACCCGTGGAACCCACTGCCACCTCGACCACGCCGCCGCGGCCAACTCCCGCACCAACCAGCACCCCGACCGCGCCGCCGCGCCCAACTCCCGCACCAACCAGCACCCCGACCGCGCCGCCGCGCCCAACCGCACCACCGCGCCCGATCGCGCCGTAGGGGCGCAGCGCGCTGCGCCCGCGCCCCTACGGCGCGGGCCGCACCAACGTATAGTGGCCATAGTGGTGATCGGCACGGCCAAAATCCACCACCACATACCCAGCGGCAAAGGCGGCTTCGGCGCAGGCGCGGAAATGGTAACGCCACGCCTGCGCCGCACTCGGATCGCGTTGCTGCACAGCGCTGAAATCGAGCGGAATGCGCAAACGCGCCACCGCTTCACCTGTCATAGCCGGCGGCGCATCGAGCGACGGATTGATCACAGGCGCTGCCGCCACCTGCTCGGCAGACGGGCGCGCCACCGGTGATTGCACCAACCACCACTCAACCTGAAACCGATCACTTGGCAACACGCCATCGACCAGCTCCGGCTCAGGCCCATACACATTGCGCAAATAGGTGCGGCAAATCGCGCCCAGCTTGTGGATATTGAGATGAGCATTGCGCGCCAAAAGCGGATCATACGTCCACGTCATCAATTCGAGGTCTTGCGCCAAGGCAAACTCACGCTGCGCCCGCTTCAGTCGCTCGCCGATGCGCGCATCACGCAGATCAGGCCGCACCGCCGCCATGTGCGAGGCATGCTTCAAGCGGCCATCGGCAGTGCGGGCCAAAAAGCCAAAGACAAAGCCTACCAGCTCATCGCCGGCAAACGCGCCCAACACCAACCCGCCATTGCGCTGCACCGTCACCAGCAGGTTGAGCGGCACCACAAACTCATCGCCCCACACCACTTGCTGAAGTTGTTCGCAGGCCCGATATTCGGCGTATGTGGCTACTGGCCGGATAGTGATCTGCATGGTGTCCTCAATATATAGGTGACTGCTTCCTGAAGAACTACGCCGCATTATAGCAACAAAGGGGGAACAGCGGGGCGTGCCCGGTTGTCCTTGCGAGGGCGCAGCGGCGCTTTCCGACTGTCATTGCAAGGGAGTGGCGGCGTCCAGCGAAGCTGGGAGCCGCCCGACCGCAGCAATCCCCCGCTTCAGCGCAAGCAACCTCTTTCGGCCCCGCTTCCATCCGCTTCAGCGCAGACCAATGGCCTACAGGCATCCCTCCCGTCCTCGCGGGGGATTGCTTCGCCGCCTCCGGCGGCTCGCAATGACATGGGCTATCTGTCCTTGCGAGGCGCGCAGCGCCCGAAGCAATCTCCCGCTTCAGCGCAAGCAACCTCTTTCAGCACCTCTCCCGTGCGCGCGTTGAGGGGCGGACAGCACATGTAGCCGGTCACAACCGTTGATCGCTGTGCGATGCCTTACAGTCCGGCGCTGCGCTCCCCTCTCCCGCGCCAGTGGGAGAGGGGCCGGGGGTGAGGGCCAGCCCGCGCAGCGGGCTTCGTAACTCTAGCCCGGCCCTTCAGGGCCGGGTGCCGGACAGAGGTTCTGTCCGCCCTTGAAGGGAGCGGAGGAGGCGTGCCCGGTTGTCATTGCGAGGGAGCGGCGGCGTCCAGCGAAGCTGGGAGCCGCCCGACCGAAGCAATCTCCCCACTTCAGCGTAAGCAACCTGTACAGGCATATCTCCCGTGCTCGCGGGGGATTGCCGCCCTTTCAGCGCAAAACCGTGAACAAACCCTGTTGACAGATGCCCCCTTCTGTCTTGATACTAGAGAGACAAGATGGCGCACAGCAACGTGGCCACCATACGCCGCAACCGGCCAGTAGCCGGCAATCCTTTCGCATGCCATCGAGAACCAGAAAACATCTGCGCTTGGAGGGCTATCATTCGTGGTTGCGCCACTCTCTGCGACAACCCTCGCCGGCCTGATCGAAGAGTTTTTGGCCGAATATACCGCAGCGCATCCGGCCCAAGCCGCCGCGAGCGGCTTACCGCCGCCGCCGGTGATTGGCGAACATAGCCCAGCGGCAATCGCGGCCCGGCTGGCCCGTTACCGGGCTTTAGCCGCGGCGTTGCAGCACCTTACGCCGCACACCGTCGCCGAACGGCTCGATCATGCCTTGCTGAGTTGGCAACTCGAATGGGCCATCTGGCAACTGAGCACGTTGCAGCCGCACCGCCGCGATCCCCGCTACTATGCCGGACTGGCCTTTCTTGACCCGCGCCGGTTAGAGACCAGTGATGCAGCCGAATGTAACGCGCTCTTGGCCGAACTGCGCGCCATTCCCGGCCTGTTGGAAACCGCGCGCGCCAACCTCCGCCGTCCCCTGAGCCGGCTGGCGATCGAAGAGGCGCTGATTGCGCTCCAGCTCGCCGCAGCCACGCTCAATAGCACCCATCTGCCCAACCGCGAGTTGCGGGCCGCTGCGCGCGCGGCGCTCACCGCACTGGCAGCGTTTAGCCATTTTTTACAGGTGGAACACCTGCCTGCCGCCGTTGAGGAAGTGGGTCTCGGCGCCGCCTACTTCAGCGATTGGCTGCGGCTGGCTGAGCAGATCAGCCTCTCGCCGGAACGACTGCGCGCCTTGGGCGAAACCGAACTGCGCCGGCAGCGCGATGTCTTGAGCGCGCTCGCGCCACACCGCGACTATCGCCGGCTGCTACGCGAGCTGGCCGCCGACCATCCGCCGGCTGACCACGTGTTGGACGAATTGCGCCACTGGATTGCCCACGCCCGCACCTTGCTCGCGCGCCACGAGCTGGTGAGTCTGATCGACACAACGTTACCGCAAGTGGCGATCTCGCCGCCGTTTGCCCGCTGGGCGGCGTTGAGTCTCATCCCGCCGGGACGGAGCGGGCCGGCACAGGTGGCCGTCAGCCTGCCCGATCCCACATGGCCAACCCACGAACAAGCGGTATGGTTGCGCGCCTTTGGCCGGCCAGCGCTGGCAGTCGCCGCCCTCCACGAAGCCTACCCCGGCCATTACCTGCACCTTGCCTTCATCGCGCGCGCGCCGGGCCGGTTGGCCCGCCACTTCTGGAGCATGTGCCACCTCGAAGGTTGGGCGCATTATGTCGAGCAAATGACAGTAACTGCCGGCCTTGATGGGTACGATCCCCGGCTCGCGGCGGCAGTGGCCGGTGAGGCCCTCTTGCGCGCCTGCCGGCTGGTCGTAGCGGTGGATCTGCACACCGGCGCGATCGATCTCGCCGCCGCCGCCGAGCGATTTCGCGCCGAGGCCGGGATCGAGCCGCCGCTCGCTCTGCGCGAAGCGCGCCGGGCCGCGCTCGATCCGGGAGTCATCTGTTATACCGTGGGCCGCTTGGCGCTGATCCGGCTGCGCGAACGGATGCACCAACGCTGGGGTGAACACTTTTCGCTGCGCCGCTTTCACGACGCCGTCCTGTCATTTGGCGCACCGCCCTTGCCGGTGCTCAGCCGGCTGCTGGCGGCGACCGATGTGTTATAATGCGTTTCTACAATCGCGTCTGGGGGACGGGCGCGCCCGCCGCGCCTGCCGGGGAGCCATGTGTGCCTGCGCGTCCATTTTTAAAGTGGGCTGGCGGTAAAAGCCAACTCTTGCCAGAGCTATCACGGCGGATTCCCGAACGCTTTGGCCGCTATCACGAGCCGTTCGTGGGCGGCGGCGCCCTCTTCTTCTACCTCTGGAACCAAGGCCGCTTGCAGCAGGGCGCGATCTTGAGCGATGTGAACCCGGAACTGATCGATTGTTACCGGGCCGTGCGCGACCAAGCCGAAGAGCTGATCGACCTGCTTCAGAGCCTGCGCCCGTATGCCACCGACCGCGACTTCTTCTACGAAATTCGCGGCTGGGATCGCCGGCCCGACTTTGCCCAGCGCCCGCTCGTCGAGCGCGCCGCTCGTACTATTTTCCTCAACCGCACCTGTTACAACGGCCTCTACCGCCTCAACAACAAAGGCCAATTCAACGCGCCGTTCGGCTACTACAAAAACCCGCTGATCGTCGATAGCGACAACCTGCGCGAAGTGAGCCGGGCCTTGCGCCATGCTGAACTGCGCGTCGCCGACTTCGCCGCCGTGCTCGACCATGCCCACGCGGGAGATTTCATCTACTTCGACCCACCCTACGTCCCCGTGAGCCCCACCGCCTCGTTCACCAGCTACACCCGGCGCGGGTTCGACGAAGCCGAGCAGCGCCGGCTAGCCGCCGTCTTCCACCGCCTCGCCGAGCGCGGCTGTTACGTGATGCTTTCCAATTCATCGACAACGCTAGCCCATCAATTATATGCCAATGCCTACGAGGTGGATGTGGTGCTGGCCAGCCGCAAAATCAACTGTGACGGCAAGCGGCGCGGGCTGGTTGAAGAGCTGATCGCGTGCAGCTTTCCCACCGGCATTGTGGTGCGGTACGACCTCGCCAGCGATTGAATGACGCTTGAAGTGTCAAACATTTTGCTGCGTCCTTTTGCTGCGCAGCAAGGCATGGGATCCAGCAAAGATCTACCTCATGCACAACTTTTGCACAAGCAAAATATTTGACAGTTCGCCGATTTCTGTGCTACTATTCCCGAAGTTATCACGCACAGATCTTAAAGGGTATGGTTACGCCGAAACGACAAGACAAGCCCGTTGCGGGCAGCGGAGATCTGGCATGAAATTGCACGAATATCAGGCGCGCGATCTCTTGGCGCGCTACGGCATTCCAGTGACCGGTGGCGGCGTGGCGGTCACGCCCGCTGAGGCGCGCGCCATCGCCGATCAGATCGGCGGACCAGTGGTGGTGAAAGCGCAAGTACATGTCGGCGGGCGCGGCAAGGCGGGTGGCGTCAAGTTGGCCCAGACGCCAGCCGAGGCCGAGCAAGTGGCCGGGCAGATTTTGGGCATGAATATCAAAGGGTTGACCGTCGAGAAGGTATTGGTCGCCGAAGCGGTCAGCTACGAGCGCGAGATCTATCTGTCGGCGATCCTCGATCGCGGCAGCAAGCGGATCACCATGATCGCCTCAGCCGAAGGCGGCGTCGAGATCGAAGAGGTCGCGAAGACGAACCCGGAAGCCATTATCAAGATTTCCGCCCACCCGACGATGGGCTTGCTCGATTTTCAAGCCCGCGAGCTGGCCTTCCGCATTGGGTTGCGCGACGGCAAGCAAGCGCGCCAATTCGCCCAGATCGCCAGCGCCCTGTACCGCGCCTTCGTCGAGAACGACGCTTCGCTGGCCGAGATCAACCCGCTGGTGGTGAAAGCTGATGGCAGCCTGCTCGCGCTCGACTCGAAAGTGCTGCTCGACGAAAGCGCCCTCTTCCGCCATCCCGAACTAGCAGCGCTCCGCGACCCCTCCGCCGACCCCGAAGCCGAGCGGCGCGCGCGCGAGGCTGATATTACCTATATCAAACTCGACGGCAACATCGGCTGTATGGTCAACGGCGCCGGGTTGGCCATGGCGACAATGGATGTGATCAAGCTGTCGGGCGGCGAGCCGGCCAATTTCCTTGACATCGGCGGCGGGGCCGGCAAGGAAAAAGTCAAAGCAGCGTTGCAGATTATTCTCTCTGATCCGAACGTCAAAGCGGTGTTGTTCAACATCTTTGGCGGCATCACTCGCGTCGATGAAGTCGCGCGCGGTATCCTAGCCGCTCTCGAAGAGGTGCCCACCGATGTGCCAATGGTGGCGCGGCTGGTCGGCACCAATGAAGAGGCCGGACGGGCATTGCTGGCCGGTTCTAAGCTGATCCCGGCGGCCACGCTGGCCGAAGGTGCGCAGAAGGCAGTGGCGGCAGCCCGCGGCGAGTTGTAGATCAGCCGTCTAGTTCGCGGCGCGCAGCGGCAATCAGCGCCCGTTCGCGGTGGTCGAGCGTCTCACGGGCGAGCCGGTCGAGCCGCCAGCGCCACTCGTCAATGATGGCGGCGGCACGCGGGCCCGCTGCCGCCCCCATCTCGGCTAACCAAGCCCGATCGCGGGCCAGCAACGCCAGTTGCAACTCGACTTCGGTGTAGCGGCAGGCCACAAACGGCAACCGCTCCGCCCGCGCCGGCGGGTAATCGGTACCGGCGACGAGTTGCAGCGGTTCACATTTGAACAAACCGGCTAGCAGCGTGATGGTGCGCTCGCCGGGCATTGACAGCCCCAACTCGATGTGAGAGACTGCCACCCGCGAGATGGCCAGACGCTCAGCTAGATCCTGCTGCGTCCAGCCGAGGTTGGCGCGTAACCGGGCAATTCGTTGGCCAATCGGTTCATCAGTAACGGTCATGGTAACTCACTTAGCAGACGCGATCCGCCAATCCGTTGTATAGTAGCATCGTTTGAGTCGCCGCGGCACAGTAGCCGCTGGCGTGTCGCCCTGCTCATGTGAGAGGATAACGAACAATGGCTCCGAAACGCGCATTGATCACCGGCATTACCGGGCAAGACGGCAGCTATCTCGCCGAGTTCTTGCTGGAAAAGGGGTATGAGGTGATCGGGATGGTGCGGCGCTCGAGCACCGTCAATTTCGAGCGAATTAAGCATATTCAAGATAAACTGACCCTTGTCAGCGGCGATTTGCTCGATGAGGTGTCACTGATTCACATTTTGCGCGAGCATCGCCCGCACGAGGTCTACAATCTAGCCGCCCAATCCTTTGTGCAGACCTCGTGGCCGCAGCCGGTCTTTACCGGCGAAACCACCGCGTTGGGCGTTACCCGTTTGCTCGATGCGGTGCGGATTGTGGATCCCGGCATCCGGTTTTATCAGGCGTCGAGCAGTGAAATGTTCGGCAAAGTGGTGGAGGTGCCGCAGAAAGAGACAACACCATTCTACCCGCGCAGTCCCTACGGGGTCGCCAAGGTGTATGGGCACTGGATTACGGTGAACTATCGCGAAAGCTACGGGATGCACACCACCTCTGGCATCCTGTTTAACCACGAGAGTCCGCGGCGCGGGCTTGAGTTTGTCACTCGCAAGATTTCGCACGGTGTGGCGCGGATTAAGCTCGGGCTCGATGAGGAGCTGCGATTGGGCAACCTTGAGGCTCGGCGCGATTGGGGGTTCGCCGGTGATTACGTCGAAGCGATGTGGCTGATGCTGCAACAGGATCAACCCGAAGACTATGTGATCGCCACCGGTGAAACGCATTCAGTCCGCGAGTTTTGCGAGTTGGCGTTTAGTTATGTCGGTCTTGACTATCGTGATTATGTGGTGATCGACCAACGCTTTATGCGTCCAGCCGAAGTGGATCTGCTGATCGGCGATCCCTCCAAGGCCCGCCAGAAGCTTGGCTGGCAACCACGCACCTCGTTCTCCGAACTGGTGCAGATGATGGTCGAGGCTGACCTACAGTTAGTTAAGGAGCAGATGCGATGAATCAATCCGAGACTCGGCTGATCGAGGAAGGATGGGCGGCATTGGTTGAGCGTCTGGGACTGGCAAACGCGAGTCGCTTCGTGATGTTGCTCGATCGGCGCACCGGCGGCGCGCGCCAACACCTGCAGTCGTTGTGGGGCGTGAACCCGTTGCCGGCGCGCCGGCCCCAACCACCGGTTACCAACCAGTCTGACGCCTAACCGCTCGCATCCGGTCTCTCTGCACCGCCCTGCCTCGATGATAGGCAGGGCGGTTTTGTGTTATCCACCGTTTCGCGCGCCTCCCGCCCGCCGGAAATCACGCACCAGCAACCGCATCCGCCGTTGCCCGTTCCATTCATCCACTGCCAATTGATAGGCGAGATCAATCGTCGGGTAGCGTTGCAACGCTTCGGCCAAGCGACCGAAGTGAAAGCCGATCGCCTCAAAGACGCTATTGCCGGCGCGCACCCGCATGCGTAGATGGGCGCCATCGCTGGTCGGCTGTGGATCGATGGCGGTCACGTTTGGCGCCATCAAGATCGGCTGCGGATTGCCTTGCCCAAACGGCTCCAGTTGCTGGATGCCGGCGTACAGCTCCCACGATAGCTCGGTCAACGGCAACACCGCGTCAATCATCAGCCGCGGCGCCAGTTGGTCGTCGCGCAAATATTGCCGGCTCAAGGTGAGCAATCGCTGTTCAAGCGCCGGAATCTGCGCGGTGGCAATCGTAAAGCCGGCTGCCGCAGCATGGCCGCCGTAGCGCACGAAGAGGTCGGCGCATTGATCGAAGATATCGATAATACTGAAACCGGGGATCGAGCGAGCCGAACCGCGCGAGGTTTCACCGCCTTGCTCGATGACCACCACCGGGCGATGGTAGGTCTCGGCGATGCGCGCCGCCACCAACCCGATCACACCGGCGTTGAATTCAGGGCTAGCGAGCACAATCAGCGGCTGCTCAGCCCGCCCGCTCTGCGCGACCAGCTCTTCGGCCCGCGCCTGCAACTGGCGGGTCAGCGCCTGCCGCTCGCGATTGGTGGCATTCAATTCGGCGGCTAACCCATCGGCAGTTTCCCGGTCACCGGCCAACAACAACTCGTAGGCGCGGCGGGCGTCGGCCAGCCGCCCGGCGGCGTTGAGGCGGGGGGCGAGCGCAAAAGCAATCGCGCCGCTGTCGATCAAGCCGGGTGCTAGCCCGGCGGCAGCCATCAGCGCGCGCACGCCGGGGCGCGCCGTCTCATTAAGCGCGATCAGACCAGCCCGCACTAAGACCCGATTCTCGTCGAGCAATGGCCCCATATCGGCTACCGTGCCTAGCGCCACCAGATCGAGCATATCACGTCCGCGCAAATTGGCCGGACGCTTACCGTAGCGCGCCAGTGCCTGTATCAGCTTGAAGGCAATCCCAACCCCGACCAATCCTTTAAACGGATACGCGCAATCGGGTTGCTTGGGATTAACCACCGCCAACGCCGGCGGCAGCTCGGCAGGCGGATGGTGGTGATCGGTGACGATCACGTCGATCCCCAACCGGTTCGCCTCGACCACTTCGGCATAGTTCGAGATGCCGCAATCAACCGTAATCAGCAAACGCACGCCATCGGCGGCCAACTGGCCGATTGCAACGTTGTTCAAGCCATACCCCTCGCGCGCACGATGCGGGATGTACGGCCGGATTCGCCCGCCCATTGCACCAATCGCTTGGGTCAGTAGCGCGACTGCCGTCACCCCATCAACATCAAAATCGCCATAGACCGCCATCAACTCACCGCGATCGATGGCTGCGGCGATCCGGGCTGCGGCCTCAGCCATGCCGCGCATGTGAAACGGATCGTGCAAGCCGGTAGCGTAATCGGCGGCCAGAAAGGCGCTAGCGGCGGCAGGATCAAGCAACCCGCGCTGGTACAGCAACGTCGCCAGCAACGGCGGCAGACCAAGACGTTCGCGAACATCGGCAGGCGCTGGCGGGCGAATCTCCCAGCGCTGGCGGCGAGCTGACATACACATCACTCCTGTCGTGAGGGGCAGAGTGCAGGCGGCAATTATTATACTCCGCTTTCGCACTGCCGGTACGAGCACCGTATTGGCACGAAATGATTGCCGGTTGGTAATATCACCGTGCTATCATGAATACCGCAGAGAATGCTGAATAGTTACGCCCAAATTTTTATCCAATGACGTCACGTCTCGTCAAACTACTGTTCGTAAGCTGGGTCATGATCGGTTGCGCCGCGCCGCCGCCACCGCCAGCGTCGCCCCCCCCCTGCGCTGCTCCGCATCCTGAATTGGGACACCTATATTGACCCTGCATTACTCGATGCGTTTACTGACGAGACCGGCATTACCATTGTCTACCACACCTACAGCAACAACGAAGAGCTGTACAACATTCTGACCACCGCCAAAGATCCGTACGATTTAGTAATCGTCAGCGATGTACTCATCGATCGACTGATCCGCGAGCAGCGGTTGGCCATGCTGAACCGTGGACGGATCCCCAATCTGGCCAATCTTGATCCGGCATTGAATCGAATCGCAAGTGATCCGGTCAATCGCTTTTGCGTGCCGTATTTATGGGGGGTGCTTGGCTTTGGCTACCGCCAATCAACCCAGAGCCAGCCGATCGCCAGTTGGGACGACGTGTTCGACCCGGCCCGCAGCAATCGCGTGGTGATGATTGATGACCCCCGCTTTGGCCTCGGATTAGCGCTGATAAAGCTAGGCTACAGCCCAAATACAAGTGATCCATCCGCCATTGGCGCTGCCCGTGATTGGTTGCGCACCCATGCTGGACGCATTGTTCGTTTTGCCGGCGATGATGGGCAAACCTTCTTAGCCAACGGCGAAGCCGATGTAGTGATCGAATGGAGTGGCGATATTCTCCAACTAGCGCGCATCGATCCTGACATCCGGTTTGACATTCCGGCCGAGGGCGCTATTTTCGCGGCTGATAATATGTGCGTGCTCGCCGATGCCGCTCACCACGCCGCCGCCGAGCAATTTATCAATTTTCTCTTGACGGCTGAACACGGGGCGGCTTTAGCGAATAAAACCCGCTATATTTCACCGAATCGCGCCGCCTTTGACCGGCTTGATAACGAACTGCAGCGCTTAATCCAACGCTATCAGGCCTTTGAACAAGAGGGGCGGTTATTCCGGTTAGTCGATGTTGACTCAGCAACCTACGAACTCTACCGTGCAGCTTGGGCTGAGGTGCGGCGATGAATGAGCCATCCCCTTGCTTGCGCCGCCGGCTCACAATTGGTATCGTGAGCGCAATTATGCTTTCGTTGGTGGTGTCAATCGGCGGCTTATGGATCCAAGCATCACTTCACCAACACACCACCGATCGCCTAGAGAAAGCAGCACAAGCCCGTGAAGCGGCCTTGTCGCTCAATATTGCTTTGCTGACGGCACACCGCTATGATAGCGCTCTGCTTGAGCTGGCGTATCGCAACCAACCTATCGAACCGCTCACGGTAGTTGCTTACACGACCACCTTGCAAGAAGTACGCCAAGCGTTTGGCAAGCTTGAGGCATTGAGCGGCGAATTCACCTCGCTCACCCCATCCACGCACGAATTGGGTCAGATCCTCAATACCTATCAAGCCACCCTTGCGCAGATCACGGCCCAGATTGAGCAGCGTCGCCGCATCGATGGTATCGAGCATCAACTTCGTGAAGCGCGGCGCGCCTTGTGGTTAACGCTTGATCAGCACGAGAGCGCATTCCGCGAACGAGGGTTGCGGCTCGCACTGGAGGAGCAAGCATATCTAAGCACCCGCCGGCAGGAATATATTGATGGGGTACGCATCCAGATTAATCAATTGCGAACGGCAGCCATTGATCTGCCTGAACCGGATAACACCCTGCTCCAACAGCGGTTGACCGCCTATCTCAACACCTTCTTGCAACTGACCACACTTGATCGGGAACTGCAACAGTATGCCATCACCTTGCAGTATCACACCGATGATATGCTGCGCGCCATCGATGGCTTCCAGCAAGCGATGGCGACCGAACAAGATCAGGCGGCTGCGATGCTCAATCTGGCGGACTGGATGAGTTATGGCTTAATCCTGTGGATGATCGGCAGCAGTGCCACCATCTTTGTGACGCTCGGTTGGCTCGTCAATCGCCATATCACGCGCCCGTTAACCACATTGACCTACGCGGCCAAACGGGTGGCGAGCGGCTGGCGTGAGACGCCGATCCCAATTGTTGGCGCTGACGAGATCGGCGATCTGTCCCGTGCTCTCGCCCAGCTAACCAATGAATTGAATGAAACGATTGTCAAACTTGAAGATCGGGTCGCGCAACGTACCCTCCAACTGCAACGTACGCTCGCCCAAAATGAGGCCTTGCTCGCTCAGGAACGCCGGCGCAGCCGCAGCGAACAGGTTCTGATCGATCTGAGCCTTGCCTTGAGTCATCTGACTGATGAAGCGGCGATCTATCGGTGTGTGGTTGATACACTGGCTACCGGCAAAGAACCCGATGATCGCATCGGCATTTACACCCGCGAAGCAGATGGAACGTTCTGGATCCCGCAAGTCACCCATGGCTACCGGCGCGATCCTTTCCTCAAAGTAGTCGCATCCAAGACCCTCGAACAGATGCACGCCAACCCGTGCTATATCGCTGATCTGAGCGCTTATCCAATTCAGGGGTTTCCCGACCTACAGGGATCGGTGGTAGCAGCGACGATCCAATTGTATCAGCAAGATTATGCCTTGTTGGCCCTGTATCGCCCGCAACCCAACGCGTTTACCGACGATGAGATCGCCTATGTAGGCATTGCCGCGCGCTTGGCCGGACAGGCGCTGACGCGAGTGAGGCTGGTGGGGTCGTTGCAACAAGCCAAAGAGGCCGCCGAAGCCATCAATCGCGAGCGCAGCGCCTTTCTGGCCCGCCTCGACCACGATGTGCGTAACCCGCTCAATACCATTATTGCGATGGGCGAAATGTTGCGCGAGGCCCTTACCGACCGTCCGGCAGCCTCCGAAGATGCCGGCACGATTGCCCGCGCTGGTCGTCGCTTGCTGAGCCGGCTCAATATTCTGCTCGATAGCGCCAAGATCGAGTCGGGGATGCTCACCTTGCAGCCCGAACCGTTCTCGCTCGACACCCTGTTAGATGATGTGCTGAGCGAGATCGCGCCACTGATTCGCCATAATCACAACCGGCTCGAAGTTGAGCGACCGTCGCATTTGGGCTTGATCGTCGCCGATCTGAACCGGCTGCGCCATGTGCTGATCCATCCGCTGCGCTTTGCCGCCGCCACAACTCGACATGGCGCTATCACGGTGCAAGTGCAGCGACAAACGGCAGATGCGCAACGTGATGTGCTGGCAGTCACCATCAGCGATACCGGCGCCACCCTAAACGAACAGCACCTTAAAGCTTTGCTCACGCCATTCGCACTACCCTCCACCGAGTCGCGTCGCGCCGGCGAGGGGCAAGGGTTAGCGTTGAGTCGCCAGTTGTGCGAGTTAATGGGAGGTTCACTGGCCGCCTATCCGCGCACGCCAGCCGGGATCAGTTTCATGATCCATATACCGATCGTGCTCCCGCGTGAGCCTGACGATCCCGTTGCGCAAACTCGCTATTGGCCGCAACCTGACATTGTATTGGTGACAGCTATCGAAGCCCGCACCCTCCAAAACGCACTCGAACAAGTAGGCTGGCATGTCCAACGGGCAGCATCATTGGCCGAAGCAATTGCTCACGTGCGCCGGCCGCCATCAGCGTTGCTTATTGATACCACGCATGAACGCGCATCAGTAGAAGCAATGCTGCTTACCGCCGGTTGGGATGCCGTCCCTGTAATCTGGCTGTGCAGTGCTGATAGTGGTGAGGGCGCGATACGCTGCGCGCGGTGGCCGGGTGAGGTAGAGGCGGTGATTCGCACCGTAAAAACAGTACTGCCACGACCCCAACAGCCATCAAACACCATTTTATTGATTGAAGACGATACCCCAACTCGCTTGATGATCCGGCATGCGTTAGAAAGCGATGGGTGGCATGTGCTTGAAGCTGGCAATGGCGCCGCCGGGAAAACGATCTGGCTTAGTGCGAAGCCGGCGCTGGTGATTCTTGATTTGATGCTGCCTGATGGCGATGGATTAACCCTCTTGCATCATATACGGCAAACCATGACCACGCCGGTGGTGGTAGTGACTGCCAAAACGCTCCATCACGATGAGCAGAGTGTACTCACCAACATCGGCGCAACCGTGTTGCAAAAGGGTCGTTACCGGCGCAGTGATTTGATCGCCGCAGTGCGTGCCTTGGCGAAATGAGCGGGATCCATCCCCAATTGGCTTGGCACCAACCAGATGAATGCCGAATGATAAGGGCGGGTTGCAAACCCGCCCTTGCCTCCCACGCGACTAAACCACCTACCGCCGCACAATCAGGCTCTGCCCGGTCATATCGGCTGCCGGCGGCAACCCCAACAGTTCTAGCAGCGTCGGCGCCACATCGGCCAACCGCCCGCCGCTGCGCAGGCTCACGTCATCCTTACCGTAGCCGGGGCCGCCGATCAAAAAGCAAGGCGCCGGGTTGGTCGTATGGGCCGTATGCGGGCCGCCTGTCTCTGGATCGATCATCTGCTCGGCGTTGCCGTGGTCGGCAATCACCAGCGCCACCCCGCCGCGGGCCAAAATCGCCGGCACCACCTTCGCCAACCCGGCATCGACCGCTTCGCACGCCTTGATCACCGCCGGAATGCTGCCGGTATGGCCGACCATATCTGGGTTGGCGTAATTGACCACAATGAAATCGTACTGGTCGCTCTCGATCGCCTGCAAGAGCGCTTCGGTCACTTCCGGCGCGCTCATTTCCGGCTTGAGATCGTAGGTAGCGACTTTCGGCGAGGGAATGAGCTGGCGATCCTCGCCGGGGAACGGCTCTTCGCGCCCGCCGTTGAGGAAGAAGGTGACGTGCGGGTACTTCTCGGTTTCGGCGATGTGGAATTGGCGCATACCGGCTTGGCTAATCACCGCCGCCAGCGGGCTCGTGACATACCGCGGCGGGAAGGCGATCAATACCGGCAACCCCTCTTCGTACTGGGTCATCGTCACGAAGCATAGATCGCGCAACTGCCGGTCGCGCTGCCAAATCTGCGGCGGCAACGGCTGGCCCTCGGCTTTTTGCCGCTCGTAATGCTGGCGAATGCGCTCGTTGAGGTCTGGATCAACGAAGGCGCGGGTCAACTGGCGGCCCCGGTCGGGGCGGAAGTTAGTGAAGATTACTGCATCGCCGTCGCGCACGGTAGCGATGGGAGCGCCATCAGCACCGACGATCACCGTCGGCAAGACAAACTCATCGCTGACATCCTTTGCATACGAGGCTTCAATCGCCGCCCGCGCCGAGGGCGCCTGCTCGCCAACGCCATCAACCAACGCGGCATACGCCTTGCCGGTACGCTCCCAGCGCTTGTCGCGATCCATCGCGTAGTAACGCCCCGACACCGTCGCGATCACGCCGGTGCCGAGCCGGTTGATCACCCCTTCCAAGGTATCGAGAAAACCCAGCGCGCTGCGCGGCAACACATCGCGCCCGTCGAGGAAGAGGTGCAGGTAGACGCGGTGCAGTTGGTGGCGGTGGGCCAACTCAAGCAGCGCATGCAGGTGATCCTCGTGGGCATGGACGCCGCCGGGGCCGAACAGACCCATCAGATGCAGGGCCGAGTCACGCTGCTTGACGTGCTCGACCGCCTGCAATAAGGCCGGATTGGTAAAGAAATCGCCGTCAGCGATCGCTTTGCTGATCCGGGTTAGCTCTTGATAGACAACGAAGCCGGCGCCGATGTTGAGATGGCCGACTTCCGAGTTGCCGATTTGCCCTGCCGGCAACCCCACATCCAACCCCGAAGCGCCTAGTGTCGTGAAGGGGCAGGTCGCCATCCACGCATCAACGTGCGGCGTATCGGCCAGATCAGCCGCATTGCCGGGGCCGGGAGGCGCAACGCCCCAGCCATCCATAATAATCAACACCACCGGACGGGGACGGGTCATACGGTTTTTCTCCTTATCCAAGCCCAAAGGCTACTTGCGCGATTCGCCATGCCGCCAGCAGGCCAAGCAGCGCCGCGCCTAAGAGCGGAACAACGGTGAAGAGGATGCTCCAGATTCGTTCGCCCACGGGCGGATTGGTGCTCACAAACCCGCGTACGAGTTCGCGCTGTACCGCCTGCCAACCACCCCAGAGGGTCGCAATCGCTAATGCGGCAAAGACCAGCGCCGCACCCAACGCAATCAGTGAACCGAGCAGCGCCATACGATTCTCCTTGTCTGCGAACCGTCTCACCACCTTATCGGAATGAAATCGCAATTATTCCACCATCCACCGCCCCGGATTGAGAATCCCCGCCGGATCCCACCGCTGGCGCAACACGCGCATCAGATCGATCGTTGGCGGCGGCGGCCCCCAGCGCTCGATCCCGGCGGGGCCGCGTTCAACCACCGCGTAGCCATCCATCCCGGCAAGGGTTTGGCGGAGGGCAGGCAGGTGCGTTACCGCCACCATCGGCCAGCGCCCAACCATCAGGCCAAGACCGGGGCAGATGGTGAGCTGGGATGGGGCTAGCGCCGTCACCGCATCGACGGCGGCGGCCAGCATTCGCTCAGGCACGCCAATGCGCAATACAAGAGCATCGTCGGGCGTGGATGGCACTGCCCACAGTTCACGATCATCGACGCTGAGCGCGACCTCCTCAGCTCGATCGCAAGCGGCGGTCGCCAACCCCAGTTGGCGCTCGACGGCTGCGGCAACGCCGGCAAACCGAACCGCCAGCGTGACCGTCTCGGCCACGGTGATGGCCAACGCGACCGGTTGCACCGGCGGTTGCCGGATGGCGGCGGCGGCGTGCAGCGCTGCGGCAGGAGTGGCAAAGACGGCCCGCACCGATGCGATGCGTTCCGGCAACGGTGCGACCTTGAACGTGACGGTAGCAATGACGCCGAGCGTACCAAACGCGCCAAGGTGCAATTTGTGCGTGTCGTAACCGGCTACATTCTTCACCACCCGCCCGCCGCTCTGCGCGATCCGGCCATCGCCGAGCACCACCTGCATGCCGAGCAACCAATCACGCGGCCCGCCATAGCCGAGCCGCAACGGCCCCCACGCCGCCGTCGCCAACAACCCGCCGATGGTAGCGGTCGCAGGCGCCGGCGGATCCCACGGCAGCCATTGCCCGCGCTCGGCCAGCACCGCTTGCAGTGCGCCCAACGAGATGCCAGCCTCGACCATCACGACCAGATCGGCGGGATGGTATTCGATCACCCGATCGAGGCGGCGCAGATCGAGGGCCAGATCATAGCGTGTCGGCGGGTTAGTCACAAACTGGCGCGTGCCGGCGCCCCATGGCGCCACCGCCGAGCGCGCACGGGATGCCGCAGCGAGCACTTCAGCCATTTCGGCCACGGTCGCTGGCTGCGCCACGTGGCGCGGCAAGCGATCACCGAGCGCATACGCAGCAGTTTGGAGGGTTGGTTGGGAAGCTGCCACGTTCATCATCACGCCTTTGCCTTGGCATCAAATCCATGCCCCGCGATCAACCGCGCGCAACGCGCCGTGGGCGCGGCGAATATCGGTACAATTACTGCCGCTGGGCAAGAGTTTACACGGATTCATCACGCCAGCCGGATCAAAGACCGCCCGCACATCGGCAAAAGCGGCCAAATCAGCCGGGCCGAAGATCCATCCCAAATAATCGCGCTTCTCGATTCCGATCCCGTGTTCGCCGCTGATAGTACCGCCGGCAGCGACACAGGCCTGCAAAATCTCTTCACTCGCCGTCACTGCCCGCTCGAGCGCACCGGGGTGGCGCAGATCGAACAGCAACAACGGATGCAGGTTGCCGTCACCGGCGTGAAAGATATTCACGATGGTGATCTGATGGCGCGTCGCTACCTCTTCAGTGAATCGCAGCAATTCGGGCAACCGCGACCGCGGCACCACCCCGTCTTGAATATGGTAGTGGGGCGCAATCCGTGCGCAGGCGGCCAATGCCCCCTTGCGCCCGGCCCACAACTTGGCCCGCTGCGCTTCATCGTGGGCGGCGCGCAACTCGCGCACGCCATACTGCCGGCACAAGGCCGCAATCTGCTCAGCCTGCGCCGCCACCTCTTCGCTCAAACCGTCGATCTCGATCAACAGCACGGCCCGCGCATCAGCCGGATACCCGGCCCGCACCGCTGCTTCCACCGCCGCAATCCCCTGCCCGACCAGCATCTCAAGCGCTGCGGGCAGAATGCCGTGGGCAATAATCGCCGACACCGTCGTGCTGGCGGCATCGAGATCATCGTAGATGGCGAGAAACGTGCGCACCGCTTCCGGGTTTGGCGTCAGCTTGACCAGCGCCTCGGTGGCAATGCCGAGCGTGCCTTCGCTGCCAATCATCACGCCGAGCAGATCGTAGCCGGGGGCATCGAGCGCGGCGCTGCCCATTTCCACCACCCGGCCATCGGCTAACACCACCGTAGCGGCCAAGACATGGTTGGTGGTCACACCGTACTTCAAGCAATGCGGCCCGCCGGCGTTGGTAGCGAGATTGCCGCCAATCGTACTCGAACGCTGGCTGCTCGGATCAGGGGCGAAATGGAGACCGTAGCGTGCGGCGGCCAGACTCAGATCGGCATTGACCACACCAGCTTGCACGCGGGCCGTGCGGGCTACTGGATCAATCGCGAGGATGCGGTTGAGGCGCGTGAGCGAAATGACCAACCCCCCCTGTTCGGGCACCGAACCGCCGGCCAGACCGGTGCCGGCGCCCCGCGCCACGATCGGCGCGCCGAGCTGGGCAGCTACCTTGACGCAGGCTGCCACCTCGTCAGTAGTGCGCGGCGCTACCACCACCTCCGGCATCCCTTGATCGAGCACCGAGCCATCGTACTCGTAGAGCATCAGCTCTTCAGGCCGGCGCAACACAATGGCGGGATCGACGACGCGCAGCAGCGCCGCGACCAGAGCATCCTTCATCATCTTCGCCAATTCCTTACTGCCGCCACGGGCCGGTTGAATGCTACTTCGTGCGCACCCGGCGCTTCAGATCGATAACCGGACGCCGAAACGAGAGTACGTCAAGCGTGCCACGGGGGTACGACCGCAAGATCAGCGCCAACCCGCGCGGATGCCGCCGCCAGATCCCGGCTAGCGCCAACCCGATCAAGAGCGGCGTCATCACCCACACCAACACCGGCGTACCATTGTTGAGCACAATTGAACCAAGCCCTACCCCGACGAGGATCCACTGCGCCATCGGCAAGAATAGCATCCGTTCGCGCAGATGAACAAACGCGACCAGATATGCGATCACATACCAGACCGACAGCAGGATCATCATCAGCAAGAGCCACGAAAGTACTGTCTCCATAGCCGTCCTCGCTACGCCCGCCACGCCGCAGGGGCATGATAACACACCTGCGCTCGCACAGCGATCCAACGACGCAGAGGGCGCAAAGGCGCAAAGGGTTTTAACGCAAAGGCGCTAGGGACGCCGAGGGCGCGAAGAGGTTTTGGGATGGTGATCATCCTCCGCGTCCGCGGCGTTCTCTACGGTAGACACCATGTATCCCCCTCTCCCACTGGCGCGGGAGAGAGGCGCGGCTGCATGTCGCTCGATGATGGTTTCTCGCCAACCACGCGGCTCCCCCTCGCCCGCCTTCAGGTGGGAGAGGGGGCCGGGGGGTGAGGGCAGATAACGCCAAGCACGTGAAGGTTTGAACGCAAAGACACAGCGGTTCTCGCCCTCACCGCCACGAACAACACCCCTATGGTATAATCAGCCGGCAACGAACCCAATGGCGCAGGGAGTTCTACAGCATGGACAATCGGCCCAGTATCAGCGTCTTCTTCCCCGCTTGCAACGACGCCGGCACAATCGGCAGTATGGTGGTCGCAGCGATCGAGACGCTCGAAGAGATTACCGATGATTACGAAGTGATCGTGGTTGAGAACGGCAGCACCGACTACACGGTCGAGGTGCTTGAGTCGCTGGCCAAACGCTACGACAAGCTGCGGGTCTATACGCACCGGCAGGCACTCGGTTACGGCGGCGCGTTGCGGGTCGGCTTCGCCAAGGCGACGAAAGATCTGGTCTTCTACACCGACGGCGACGCCCAATACGATCCGCGCGAACTCAAACTGCTCTTGCCGGCGCTGCGCGAGGATGTTGATATTGTCAACGGTTGGAAGATCGATCGTGGTGATCCGCTGCACCGGGTCATTATCGGGCGGATCTATCACCATACCGTGAAGTTTCTCTTCGGCTTCAAACTGCGTGATGTCGATTGCGATTTCCGCCTGATTCGCCGCCATGTCTTCGACGACATCGAGCTGGAATCAGACAGCGGCACCATCTGCCTCGAACTAGTCAAGAAATTGCAAGACTCCGGCTACCGGTTTGCCGAAGTGCCGGTGCATCACTATCACCGCACTTACGGCAAGAGCCAGTTCTTCAACTTCCCGCGGCTGTGGCGCACGTTTGTGCAATTGATCGAATTGTGGTGGAAGTTGGTGGTGCGGCGCGAGCATCTGCGCAAACGCAAAACCCGCGCGCGTACCGAAGCCGAGCAGACGACGCGCTGAAACGTCGCAAACTAACTCTGGGCCAATTCGCGCAAGCGCGATGGGTTGAGCAGCGTGATGCCGGAGCTATCCACATCGAGCAGGCGCGCATCGCGGAACTGGTTGATCACTTTGGTGACGGTTTCGCGGTAGGCATTGATCATGTCGGCCAGTTGTTGATGGGTACGGCGCGGTAGCCGGGCCGGTTGCGGCGTCGCGACCGGCTGCGTCTCAGACATTTCGAGCAGCACTGAAGCCAATCGGGCCGGCACCGACTTGAACGCCACTTCTTCGATCCGGCGGCTGACGATCAGCCGTTGCTGGCCGAGCAATTCGAGCATTGCTGTCGCTAACGCGCCATCATTCGCAATTGCCTGCAACGCTTCAGCCCGCGGCACCGCCAACGCGCGCACCGGCGTCAACGCCTCAGCAAAGGTGTCATAGGCGGTCTCACGCTCGAGGGCGCTCAAGCCAAACACTTGGCCGTTCTCAACGACGCGCACGGTCAACAAACGCCCTTCTTTTGAGGCAAGGTGCAATCCTACTTGCCCGTTGGCAAGCAGGTACAATGTTTGCGCCGGTTGGGCCGGTGTATAAATTGTGCTGTGCCGGCGGAATGACTGCGCCTGCCCGAATGGGGCCAAGCGATGCCAGACGAAGGATTCCGCTTCATGCAGCCGTGATGCCATGCCTTATCCCTTTCCGCGCCATCTCGACCGGCCAGTGTGGAGCGTTTCGTTGCTATGGTATTGTACCACAAGCTTTCGTTCATCGCCCCCCGATAAAATGAGCATTGGTATAATAATTTTATGAAGCATCGCAACCCTCCTTGGCAGCGCTGGTTCCGCATCGTATGGTGGATGGGGTTGAGCATCTGGCTGGCAGCATGTGCAATGCCGGCAACGCCAACCCCGACCAGCACCCTGCCGCCGACCGCAACACCGCCGCCGACGGCAACGCCGCTGCCACGCGGCGGCACGCTCAACCTGCGGATTGCCGCCAATATCACCGATCTGCGCCCATGGCAACCGCGCTCGCGGGCTGAAGAACACCTGATCGGCTTGCTGTACAGCGGTTTGATGCGCCTCGACGCTGATCTCTGGCCTACGCCTGATCTCGCTGAACGGCTCGATATCGATGCCGAAGGCCGGACGCTCACCTTTACCCTGCGCCCTGATCTGCGCTGGCACGACGGCCAGCCGCTGACCGCGGCTGATGTGCTCTTTACCCTCGAAGCGTTGCGCAGTTTGCCCGAAACCAGCACGGCGCTGCTAGCCGATCTGCGCTACATTGCCACCGCCTCCGCTCCTGACGAACGCACCGTGGTGATCGAGCTGCGCAGCCGCTATGCGCCAATGCTCAGTTTGCTCGCCGTGCCGATCCTGCCCCGCCACCTCTTTGCCGGGCGCGAGCTGAGCCAGATGAATTTCCTGAACCAGCCGGTCGGCAGCGGGCCGTTTCGCCTGACCGAACGGCAAGCCAACGGGAGCCTCGTTCTCGACCGGTTTGAGCAGTATCACCACGGCGCACCGCTGCTCGATCGGGTGGTCTTGACCGTCATTCCCGAAAACAGTCTTAGCCAGAGCGCGCTGCGCGATGGCCGGCTGCAAGCCGCCGAGCTGCCGTGGGGCAGCCAAGACGCGCTCGCCGATGTGGCGACGCTGCGCAGTGGCAGCATCCCCGAAAACGGGGTGTATTTTCTCGCCTTCAACTTGCGCCCCGGCCGGCCCTTTGCCGATGTCCGCCTGCGGCAGGCGCTCGCTACCGCCATCGATCTCCCCCGCCTTGTCGAGACCGCCACCAAAGGCGCCGGTATTCCGGTTGGCAATGGCGCATTGCCGGGAAGCTGGGCCGACCTGACCCCGCCGGTGACAGCCGGCGACTTGCCGGCGGCGCGTGAAATTCTTGATGCCGCCGGCTGGACATTGCCGGCCGGGGCGACGATTCGCCAGCGCGAGGGGGTGCCGCTGATAGCCCGCCTCTACGTGCGCAACGACGACGAGCGGCGGTTGGTGGCGGCGCGGCGCATCGCTGAAATTGCCGCCAGCATCGGCATTCAGATTGTGGTTGAACCAGCCGACTTTGCCACCGTCATTCTCGCCCGCTATGTCGCGCCCTACGATTTCGACCTCTTGCTGGGCAGTTGGATCAACGGCGCTGGCGATCCAGCCTTCGCCGATACGATGTTTTACGATCCCGACGATTTCGCCCTGTTCCATTCCAGCCAGCTCGAACAGGGGCCGGGTGACACGCGGGCCACGCGCAACTTCGTCGGTTTCAACGATCCGGTCTACGATGAGCAGGCGCTGATTGCCCGCCAGCTCTATGGGCGCGACGAACGGCGCAGCGCGATTGCCCAGACGCAGGCCCGCCTTGCCAGCGAGTTGCCCTACTTGTACCTGTGGGTTGACCGCACCGCGGTCGTACTCGATACCCGCTTGCGCACGCTTGACGGCCCGATCGATCTGAACACGCCGCGGTATTTGTGGAATATTGAACGCTGGTATCTGGAACGGTAGCGAGATAGGGAGTGGGGAATAGGGAGCAGGCAATAGAAATATGCCCTATCTGCCTGCTCCCGACCTCCCTATTCCCCCGCAGGTGGAACGTATGATCAACCCCTTTAGCGAACGCGGGCGCATCACCGATCCGGGCAAGTTTGTCGGGCGTTGGCGCGAGCTCGGCGCGGCGTGCGAACAACTCGAACGGCGGCGCCCCATTTTGCTGTACGGGCCGAGCGGCAGCGGGCGCTCGTCGCTGCTTACCCATCTGGCCCAAGCCGCCGGTGCGGTGCTCGAAATTCCCAACCTCAACGCTTTCTACCTCGATCTGGCTGTGTTGCCCGACGCCGCCACCACCTACGGCCTGATTGTGCGCGCGCTCGGCGGCAGCGAACCAACCATCGCTGCGCTTGAGCGGCGGTTGGCCGCCAATGGCCGCCCGGTGCTGATCTGCCTCGATGGGGTCGAGTCGGCGATTGCTGCTGGCTGGGGCGAAGACCTGCTCGAACGGTTAGGCCGGCTGGCCCGGCGCAGCGCCCCCGGCTACCACGGCGTCGCCGGGCCGACCGGCCAGAGCATGGCTTACGATCTGATGGTGGTTGGGGCCGTGCGTGGCGTGCCGCCAGCGCTCAGCGAACCGTTCGCCACCGTGCGGCTCGGCCCGCTCAGCTTTGCCGAAGCGCGCATGCTGCTCGACAGCTACCTCGAGGAAGGCGAACCACTCTTCAGCGCCGACGAAGTGCGTGAACTGATGGCACTCAGCGCTGGCCAGCCAGCCTTCTTGCAGCGCGCCGCCTACCACCTCTACGAAACGCGCCGCCGGCCAACCTATCGCTGGCGCAAAGCCTACCGCGCCGAACTGCGTGAGAACCCGCCGGTCGAGAACCCGCTCCCGCCGGCTATCTTCGAGGCTGAAGATGATGACGAAGACGATGACGAAACCGAGCAACCTGACTTGCCGCCAACCGAAGCGCCGCCGCGCCAGCGCCGCCGTCGCGCTAGCCTCACCCCCAACGACGATCTGCGCCCGCTGTTAGCGGCAGTCGGGCCGCTGCTAGCCGGCCTCGTCGGCATGCAAGCCAGCAACTCGTGGCCGGTTGGGGTCGCGATTGGCGCCGCCGGCTACCTCTCGGTCATCATCTGGAACTGGCGGCGCGGGGAGGGGTGAAGTCGTGTATAATACAAATCTAGTACTTGCGTTCTAATTAAGGCGTCGCATCATGACAACGACTGAACACATAGTATGCCAAAACGCCAGCCTCGCCGAGATAGACGATCTCGATCAGGCGCTCCACCAACGGTTTCGTGCTAAGATCGTCATCGACCAAGCGCTTAACCGATCGCTGGTCAGCTTTCAAGCCAACAAACAACTGCCAGTCTATCGTTGGTACAAGTTCAAAGAAGCCTTTTCAGCGCCATTTGTTGAATACATTCTCGACAAATATCAAATCACTCAAGGTGCCGTGCTCGATCCATTCGCCGGCAGCGGCACTACCCTCTTTGCTGCTAGCGCCAAAGGGCTTGATGCGGAAGGCATTGAGTTGTTGCCCATTGGCCAATACATCATTGCCACGAAGCAATTGCTTGATACCGCATTTACCGCCAGCGATTTCAACACCCTCCAACGTTGGCGCGACCCCCAAGTTTGGATGGATACTCCCAAAACTGTGACCTTACCGGAATTGCGCATCACGCGCGGCGCATATGCGGAAGCGACGAAAGACGCGATTGAGCGCTTTCTCAGCGCGTGCCAACACGAAAATGAGCGAGTAGCATTTGTTCTTCGTTTCGCCTTGCTGTGCGTGCTCGAAAGCGTTAGCTTTACACGCAAAGACGGCCAATACCTACGTTGGGACTATCGTTCGGGCCGTAAGCAGGGCAAGAAAATATTCAATAAGGGCGAGATACCGGGTTTTGTGCAAGCAATGACGCAGAAAATTGATGAAATTGTGCGTGATTTGCAACCATCGCTTCAACTTGATCTTTTTTCGACCGACCGTTCCACAGGAACGATTACACTATACCATGGATCATCACTTGAAATTTTACCAAAAATTCCATCCGAAAGCTACAGTGCTATTATTACCTCTCCGCCATACTGCAACCGCTACGACTATACACGAACATACGCTTTGGAATTGGCTATTCTTAATGTTACCGAATCTGAGCTGATCAGATTACGCCAAGACATGCTTAGTTGCACGGTTGAAAATCGGGCGAAAGACCTGCTGAGTCTGAATCCTGCTTGGCGTAAGGCGATTGAGATAACCGACCGGCAGGAACTGTTACAAGCAATTCTTAACTATTTAACTGCCCAAAAAGAGAGCGGCAGACTCAATAATAGCGGTATTCCGCGCATGGTTCGTGGCTATTTTTATGAAATGGCCTGCATCATCGCCGAAAGCGCACGGGTTCTCCGGCCCGGCGCACCGCTTATTATGGTGAACGATAACGTGCGCTATGCCGGCGCTAGCATTTCAGTCGATCTGATCTTATCCAGTATTGCCGAGCAATTAGGCTTTTCGATCGAACAGATTGTGGTATTACCAGATTCCAAAGGAAATAGCAGCCAGCAGATGGGGGCGCATGGAAAAGCGCCGTTACGAAAGTGTGTCTATGTCTGGGTTAAACAATAAGGCGTATCAAAAACATCTTACATCAAGCCGAGATCTAGAAACCTCGTATGAAGCGGTACGGGCCGGTTTTATTGCTATGGCGCTAGAAAAGAATCGACGCGCAACCCCATATATTGATGGAGCGCGCGCCTTGCGCCATCAAATAGCGACAGTGAACAATCCAGATCATTTGTTGCCCATGCAGGAAATCGAAGCAGCGTTACTCACTGCCGCTGGACTGTCTGACAAGGCCCAAAAACATCTCCAGCCGGATGATAAAAAGCGAGCTATCGAACATCTCATCAACGAATTCTTGCGGCCCGCAGGTGACACGTTTGCGGAAGAGTTAGTTTTTCGGTTCTTACTATTTCGTGGTGATGCGCTTGGCGGTACAATGCGCAATCTCGCTGGCGCCCTCGCCCAACGCAAAGTCACCCGAACGATAATGGCCATCTTGAGCAATGCTGGTCTACGGTATAAGTGGCAAGATGGGCGCAGCGGGAAATGGTTTACGCAGAGCGATGCCGATGTTGAGATTGACCAAACCCTACGAGGGTTGTCTTGGCAACATCCCAAGGGATTCAGAACGATGCTCTATAATTTTACCCCGCCAATCGTCAAAAACAATGTTGATATGTGCCTTCTGCATTGCGCTCCTGAGCACATAGCGACCACGGCTGCATCGGCAACAGCGTACCTCGCGTTGGGAGAACTCAAAGGTGGTATCGATCCGGCTGGCGCCGACGAACACTGGAAAACGGCGCGGGCGGCGCTAAACCGGATTCGTGACACTTTTGCTGCGGCCAATGCGACACCGCACCTCTTCTTCATCGGCGCTGCAATTGAACAGCGGATGGCGGACGAAATATGGGCTGATCTCTCTGCCGGACGGTTGAGCAATGCGGCTAACTTGACTAACGATCACCAATTAACTGCCATCGCCCAGTGGTTGTGCAGCCTATAAACTTGACTAGTTCACTCACACCGCCATCGCCACCACCAACGCCAGCACCACAAAGATAATCAACGCAAACCCCAAATCACCGCCACCCGCCTCTGCCGGAGTTTCGGCACGCAGATAGACCACTGGCGGCGGTGTGGGCCGCGGCAGCGCCGCGCTGACCACCGTTACACCCACCAGCGCCGTCAGCCCCAACAGGAAGATGGTCATCATGGCGCGCCTCCTTGTAAGTGTCTTATTGACACTAATTAGTGCCGGTCGAAAGACGGGCTATACCCGTCTAGTGTTAATTTTACACTATTGGTATGGGCTTGTCAAGAGGTATGATGATGCGCTGGGGTGGATGTTGCCCCTCCCCGCTGGGTTCAAGGGCGGAAAGGATCTCTGATCCGGAACCCGGCCCTCAAGGGCCGGGCTAGGGTTACGAAGCCTGCTGCACAGGCTGATGGCCCTCACCCCCGGCCCCCTCTCCCACTGGTGCGGGAGAGGGGACGTTGCTGGTTCCCGTTCTCGGCAGTTTCTACCATAGAGAAAACCGCGGACGCGGAGGGTCATTCCATTCCTACCCCTTTGCGCCCGCTGCGTTCTTGGCGCCTTCGCGTTTACATCCTCTGCGCCTTTGCCCGCTTGGCGCCTGAACGTTGGCCCCCACCCCAACTCTCCCCCGCTGGAGGAGGGAGCAGGATTCGCTCCCACCGGGGCCGCGGGCGCAGAGGAGGAGACTCATTTCAAACCCCTTTGCGGAGCCGGACAGCCGTCCGGCTCTACTGCGGCTTGGCGTTCACACCCTCCGCGTCCTCCGCGCCTGCTGCGGTAAACATGCCCGAAACCGCGCAAAACACAACGAGGGCGGCTGCAATGCAGCCGCCCTCAACCGAACGCAACGATCGATTTACCGCATGCTGCGGCGCACCACCATCCCACCGAGCGCGGTCAGGGCCAGCGCGATCAGGGCTAGCGCCGCCAGTGGCAGCGTCTCGCCGCTAGTGGTGGGCAGCGCCGCCGGCGCCGCCGTAGCCACCGGCGCAGTCACCGCGAGCTGCGGGGTGATGTTAGCAACGAAATTGGTGGCAAAGACGCTGTAGATCTGGCCAGCGTTGACGGTCGTGCCCGCCAAGTTGATCACCACCGCGCTGCCGCCCGCCGGCGTCACCTGCAGATCGTAGGTGCCTGCCGGAACTTCGAGGTAATCACTGGCGTTGGGGAATGCCAAATTACTGATCAAGGTTGCGCCACTAGCCAGCTTGACATCCACCGCTGGGGCATCGGGCGAGAAGTGGTACACCCGCACCTTGGCTTGGCCAGCCGCCGGCGCGCTCAAGTTATCAACAATCACTTGCGGTTGAATGCTCGCCACTGGCCCCACGGCGGCAATGGTGTAGGCCCGGCCCGCCTCGATCGTCACGTTTGCATCGATCACCGCCGAACCGGCGCCAGCGCCCGTCGGCGCGACCTGCACGCGGTAAGTGCCTGCCGGCAGATCAAGGTAGGGGCTCGCGGCAAAGAAGCCGACGTTGGTCAATACGGCATTCCCGTTGACGAATACATCCACCGCCGGCGCATCGGGCGAAGCGTGGATCACGCGCACTTTCGCCGCGCCGCTCTGGGCAAAGGCAGCCGGCACCACCAACAGGGCGAACAAGAGGGCAGTGGTCAGGGCAATCGACAGCTTACGAAACACGGATGTCTCCTCCCTACAATACAACGCTTCCTCACTTACCGGTATTGGCAATCTTTTGCAAATCTCTTGCACAATTTCCGGCTTCACTTCTCTTTACGCAGGGGAGGAGCAAGTGGATGTATGAAATGGCGGGAAGTTCAACTATTTAGGAACGAAGCATCAACAGCGCGGGGGTAGGGGTAACGCGTGCGTTACCCCTACCCCCGCGTTCCCCAAAACAGCGCATCCTGTTCGGCCCGCAACTGATCGCTCAACCGTCCTTCCGGCAGGCGCACATCATCGTAGGTAATAATCCCATCTTTGGGGATGTCGCGCAGCAACGTGCAACCCTCAGCCAACCCGATCGGCAACAGCCGTTCCGCGTGGACAATATCGGCATTTTCGGCCAACCCGTAGGTCATATACCCCCCAAGCCCGTCGATCGTCTGCCCAGCCTGCAAGTCAGTCTTGGCGGCGGTAATCACCTCGACAGAAGGCCGGCCAGCGGCGGCCAACACGGTATCGCCAAACAACACGGCCCGCGCCACCGAATTGGGCACTTCAAAGTGGCAGAGATGGTAGGGGGTATAGAACAGGTAGAGCGGCCCTTTGCCCAATTTGTACAGATTGAGGTAATGCTGCATCCGTGGATGGTCGTGGGTGCCGAGTACAAACACCCCCGGCCCCGGCGTCGCCCCGACGACGTAATCAACAATTCCCGGCCCTGACAACAATGCTTCGAGCGGATAGAGGTCGTGAACAACATCGGCCAGCGGTGTGCCGGAGGGCACGGTAGGACCGAACATGCCGCGCCGCCCAACCCGCATGCCAGTCGCATTGGCCACCACGGCCTGCTCAAACGAAATCTTAGTGCCGTCAGCGAAACTCGTGACCATATACGGGTTTTGCCCCCACTGGCGGGCAAAGTTGGCCTGTGTGGTCGGATTGCGGTACTGATCGTGCAGACCCTTGATATTGCCGCACAACACCGGCTTCACGCCTAACCCGCGCACAAACCGGTAGAGGTTCATCGTCACGCCGGGTTGATCGCCATCTGACAAGGTAAAAATGACCCCATAGCGGCGCGCGTAAACCTGCAACATTGCGCCGAGCGTCCCATCCAGTTCGGCATTCATCGTCACCACGTGTTTGCCGTGGCGCATCGCTGCCAACGCCACCTGCGCACCAAACTCCACTGCGCCAGTGACTTCGAGGATCACATCGATGCCATCGGCGGTGCAGAGCAACAGCGCATCATCGGTCACCACCGGTGCGCCGGCTGCGAGCGCCGCCGCGAGCGCCGCCGGTGAATCGACCTGCCGGATCGCTTCTGCCGGCACGTCAGCCTCGGTATAGGCCTGCACTGCTCGCTCGATCGTGCGGTTGGCAATCGCCACCAGCCGCATCCCTCGGGTGTAGCGAATGATCTGGAGCGCGATCCCGCGCGCCATGAAACCAGCGCCAACCATGCCCACCCGAATCGGGCGACCTTCAGTTTCAGCGCGTTCAAGCGCAGTGTCAATGAGGATCATAGCGGAATCCTTGCGTGCGAACGCTCATCTAGCAACGTCCGGCATACTACGATATGCAAGTCGATGTGTGGCAGACAGCAGTCAATAAAGAGCAAGCGAGTGGGTGCGGCAGTCTAACTGCCGCACTCCATACCCGTACCTGCCGGCGTGTTACCCTTGAAACAACGGCCAGCGCTTATCTTTCTCGCTCATCTCGGTGACCGGCAACGGCCACTCGATGCCGAACGCCGGATCATCGTAGCGCACGCCGCCTTCGGCGCTCGGCGTGTAGTACTGCGAAACCTGATAGAAGACCTCGGTATCGTCTTCCAGTGTTTGGAAACCATGGGCAAAGCCTTCCGGCACATAAAGCGCCAACCGGTTGGCAGCAGTCAGCTTGACGCCGATCCAGCGTTTGTAGGTTGGTGAGTCGGGACGCAAATCAATGATGACATCGTAGATCGCGCCGCGAATGCATCGCACCAGCTTGGTTTCCGCGTAGGGCGCGTGCTGGAAGTGCATGCCGCGCAGGGTGCCGGCTACCCGATTGTACGAGAGATTCATCTGCACAACCCGATCAACCAATCCATGCTCGGCGAATTCATCTTTGGCCCACACCCGCGCGAAAAAGCCGCGATTATCTTCCCGCGGTTCCAACTCGATAATATGAGCATCCTTCAGCTCAGTCGGAATGAAGCGCATACTCAACTCCTCCAGAACAATTCGGCATCAAGCTGATTCGTCGCGATCAGATGGCGCAACATCTTGAGGCGCGTATACGGCGGCGCTTCAAAGATTTCGCGCGTCATGCCGATCCGCTCAAACACCGCGCGCAATTGCTGAGCGCCAGCCTTGGCATCATAACGGCAGGCGAAGCCGGGCAGGCGCGTGGCAATCTTGCTAAAATCAACCCGGTAACTCCGATTATCGCCGTCGTTGCGGCCAAATGTCAACTCACAGCCGGGAAACACCTCGGCCACAATCTCGGCAATCTCGCGTACACGGTAATTGTGCCGGCTATCGCCGACATTGAAAATCTGGTTATGGATCGCTTCCCGCGGCGCTTCGAGTGCGCAGGCCACCGCGTGGGCAATGTCGAGGATATGCACCAAGGGCCGCCACGGCGTGCCGTCGCTAATCATCGCAATCTTGCCGGTCGTCCACGCTAAACCGGCCAGATTGTTGAGCACGACATCGAACCGTTGGCGCGGCGATGGCCCAAAGGCGGTGGCGTTGCGCAGAAAGACCGGCGAAAAGTCGTCATCCGCCATCTGCGCCAGATCGCGCTCGACCAGCACTTTGCACTCGGCATACGCCGTCTGCGGATTAACCGCGGACTCTTCCGTTTTAATCTCGCCCTCCTCGCCAATCCCATACACCGAACACGACGACATATACACAAAGCGAGTGACGCCAGCGGCTTTCGCGGCTTGGGCAAGCGTGACGCTGCCCTGATGGTTGATCTGGAACGTCAATGCGCGATTGAGCTGGCCGAGCGGATCGTTCGAGAGTTCGGCCATGTGAACGATGGCATCAAAACCGGCGAGGTCTTCCGCTGCCAGCCGGCGAATATCTTGCACGATCAACTGGGGTTGGCGCTGGCCGCTGTGGTATAGCCAACCACTTTCATAGTAGCCGGTATCAATCCCGACGACTTCGTGGCCGCGTTCCATTAAGTACGGCGCGGTAACGATGCCAATATAGCCGCCGCTGCCGGTGAGGAGCACTTTCATGTTGGTCTCCTTAGTGTGAGCAGGCTGCCGGTGTACAATCGTGACAACATCAGCGATCTAGTGGTTGGCTGTCGCATTGAGTGAACGGTGAGCAATGATATCTCCCATCCCGGCGCGCCAGCGCTGGAAAGACGTTTACCACATCTTCCACGGCGCATGGCCGCTCTGCCACAAGCCTTCGAGATAATTCTTGTCGCGCAGGGTATCCATCGGGTGCCAGAAGCCGTGATGGCGGTAGGCGGCCAATTGGCCGCTTTGGGCCAACAGCTCCAGCGGCTCACGTTCCCACACTGTCTCATCGCCGGCGATCAGATCAAACGCCGCCGGTTCAACCACAAAGAAACCGCCGTTGATATACGCGCCATCGCCGCTCGGCTTCTCTTTAAAGCTCTCGATCAAGGTCTGGTGTTCACCCAAGGTAAAGGCGCCAAAGCGTCCCGGCGGCTGCACCGCGGTGAGGGTAGCAGTCACACCTTGCTCGCGGTGATAGGCAATCAGCGAGCGAATATCGACATCGCTCACGCCATCGCCGTATGTCAAGCAGAAGGTCTCATTGCCGACATACGGTTGGATGCGCTTGATCCGCCCGCCGGTCATCGTATGCTCACCGGTATCAACCAGCGTCACCTGCCACGGCTCGATCTGCGTTTGATGGACGGTCATCCGGTTTTCGCGCATGTCAAAGGTCACATCGGCGTGATGTAGGTAGTAATTGGCAAAATACTCCTTGATCATGTGCCCTTTGTAGCCGCAACAGATGATGAACTCGTTGATGCCATGGGCCGAATAGATCTTCATAATGTGCCAGAGAATAGGCTTGCCGCCGATCTCGACCATTGGCTTGGGGCGAATGGCGCTCTCTTCGCTAATGCGCGTACCGTAGCCACCGGCTAGAATGACCGCCTTCATACCGTGATCTTGCCTCCTCGTTGGTTATAATTCGCCGCGGCGCTGCAACTCTTGGCGGAACCACGGGATGGTCTGTTCAAGACCTTCGCGCAGCGTCACCTTTGGCTCCCAATTCAAGATCCGGCGCGCCTTACTGATATCAGGCTGGCGCACCTGCGGATCGTCTTTGGTACGCAGATCGCGGTAGACCACACCGGCCTTATTGCCGGTAATCTCGTTGACGATCTGCGCAAATTCGGCGATAGTGAACTCGCCGGGATTGCCGATGTTGACCGGTTCGACCTCATCGCTAAACAACAACCGGTAGACTCCCTCAACCAGATCAGAGACGTACTGGAACGAGCGGGTTTGGCTGCCATCGCCATAGATGGTCAGCGGCTCGCCGCGCAGCGCCTGCGCAATGAAGTTGGGCACGACCCGACCATCGCGCAGCCGCATGCGCGGGCCGTACGTGTTGAAGATGCGCACAATCCGCGTCTCGACCCCGTGGTAGGTGTGATAAGCCATGGTCATCGCTTCGGCAAAACGCTTGGCCTCATCGTAGACGCCACGCGGCCCGACCGGATTGACGTGGCCGTAGTAGCTTTCCGGCTGGGGATGGACTTGCGGGTCGCCGTAGACCTCCGAGGTTGAGGCTAGCAAGAAGCGCGCGCCCTTGGCGCGCGCTAAACCCAACGCTTTGTGCGTCCCCAGAGCGCCGACCTTGAGGGTCTGGATCGGCAATTCGAGATAGTCAATCGGCGACGCCGGCGAAGCAAAGTGAAGGACAGCGTCGATCGCGCCTTCGATGTAGATATAGTTAGTCACATCGTGATGAATGAAGAGGAAGCGGGGATGGCCGGCCAGATGGGCAATATTATCGGTGCTGCCGGTAATCAGATTATCCATCGCGATCACCGTATGCCCTTCGGCCAGAAAGCGATCGCACAGGTGCGATCCTAAAAACCCTGCCCCACCAGTAATTAACACGCGCATAGCTGACGTTCTCCTCTGTTGCTATCGGCTTGCATTGTAGTGGTTGATCGTGAAGGTTTGATGAACATCCGGCTGCTATTTATTCACTTTCCGCAGTGGATGACTCCCAATAGTGCTGGCGATGTTCGCGATAGAAGGCAATGGTACGCGCCAATCCGGTACGCAGATCGATCCGCGGCTGCCAGCCAAGCATGCTCCGGATACGGCGATCATCGGCGTAGTAGTCACCAATATCAATCGGCTTGCGATCGGCAGGGTAAGGAATGATCTCAAAGCTGCCGCCGCCCGCCACTTCGACCGTGAGCGCTGCCAGATCGCGCAGATTGATCACCTCAAGCCCGCCCAGATTGAAAATCTGGCCGGCTGCTGCCGGATGGACAGCGGCTAGCAACATCGCCTCCACACAATCATCCACATAGGTAAAATCGCGCAATTGCATACCGTCGCCCCACACCTGTATCGGCTTACCTTCGATGACATTCTTGATCCAAATGCCAAGGAAGGTTTGGCGCGCATCTTTCACCCGCATCCGCGGGCCATAGGTATTGGTTAGGCGCAAGGCGCAGGCGCGAATACCGTACACATTGTTATAGAGGATGTGGTACCACTCGCCGGCCATCTTGTTGATCCCATTGACATCAACCGGATGGAGCAAATGGCGCTCATCGACCGGTAGATAGTCAGGTGTGCCGTAGATCTGGCGAGTGGAAGCGTACACAATCGTAATCCGTGGATTGTTCTTGCGGCAAGCTTCGAGAATCGACAGTTGTGCGCGACAATTGATATCAAGATCGATATACGGATTGCGCATCGAGTCGAGATGGCTGGTCTGGCCGGCCAGATTAAAGAGAAAATCGTGCCCTTGCACCAGATAGTCCATCGAGTATTCATCGCGCACATCGGCAATATTCACCCGCACCCGATCCTCGATCCCGGCGATATTGTAGAGATTACCGCCGTATTCCGGGATTAGCGAGTCGACTAACGTCACTTGCGCGCCCAAATCAACCAAGCGATGGGCTAAATTTGAACCAATAAACCCCAGCCCACCGGTAATCAATACCCGCGCGCCAGCAAATGGATTGCGATCAATCATACGAACCCCATGCGTATCGTTTCGGCGACGAGCATTACGTCGTCGTAGCTCAATTCCGGATACATCGGCAGCGAGAGAATCCGCCCGGCCAAATCTTCAGTCACTGGCAAACTGCCCGGATGATAGCCAAGATCGGCATAAGCCGGTTGGAGATGGGTTGGCGCCGGATAATGAACATCGCACCCAATCCCGTGCGCTAACAGGTGTTCGCGCAAGCGATCGCGGGTCGCCCGATCAGCCAGCGTGATTACGTAGAGATGATAGACATGCCCCGGCTCATCAACCGGCAACCCAACCGGCAGATCGGCCAGCGCGGCGGCGTACCAAGCGGCCCGTTCGCGCCGCGCCTCGTTGGCGGCGGCAAGATGCGGCAGCTTCACTCGCAGCAGCGCTGCCTGCAACTCATCGAGCCGTGAATTACGGCCACCCGCTTCGGTCGTATAGTACTTACGCTCCCAGCCGTACATCCGCAACCGGCGCAAGCGCTCAGCAAACTCGGCATGATTTGTAACAACCGCACCGCCATCGCCCAATGCACCGAGATTCTTGCTGGGGTAGAAACTAAACGCAGCCAAATGCCCCCATTGCCCGGCCATGCGCGGCGTGCCGCCGGCATCAGGCCGCCATGCACCATGCGCCTGCGCCGCATCTTCAATTACCGTCACACCATGCTGTTCGGCAATCGCCAGAATCGCCGGCATATCAGCCAGCCGCCCAAACAAATGCACTGGGATGACAGCTTTGGTGCGCGGGGTGATCGCCGCTGCCAACGCCGCCGGATCCATGGTTTGCGTCACCGGATCGACATCCACTAACACTGGCCGCGCGCCGGCTTGGAGGATCGCCGCGACATCGTACATACAAGCGTTCGCCACCGTAACTACCTCGTCACCCGGCCCAACCCCAGCCGCGGCTAACGCTAAATAGAGGGCTTCGGCGCCGCTGGCGACACCCACACAGTGCGCAACACCGCACAGCGCGGCAAATTCGCGCTCGAAACCGGCCACTTCGGCGCCCAAAATATACCAGCCGCTCGCAATCACCCGCCCGGCAGCAGCCAGCAACTCGGCTTGCAAAGCCTGATGGCTGCGCTGCAAATCGCCAAACGGCACCCGCCATGTGATGGTCATACGCTTACTCCTGAGCTGCAAACGGCGGCTTTTTCCGCACATGCACCAGATTGTCACCGTTCAATGAGCCGGTACCATAGCGCAATAGTACCCGATTCTGGTTGCACGTTGCCAATTTTCACAGTACAGTGGAGACACACATCATTATGTAGAAAGGAGGTGAGCAAGAGATGAGTATCAACCATTGGCTCCAAACCGTGCGTGTGGCTGTTACTCACCACGAGCGCGGACAAGGATTAGTTGAGTATAGTCTGATCATCATGTTAATTGCACTAGTTGTTGTTGCAGCAGTCAGCACCCTCGGCAATACACTGTCGGATATGTATAACATCGTTGCCGACATTTTCCGGTAAGGGTTTGGCCGGCGCAAAGGAGTGCATGTCTCCCTTTTGTGCATGTACGCCTTTGCGCCAGCTATTCTTCCGCCACTTTTGCTAAGCGCTCGCGATCGAGCACAATCACTCGCCCCCGCTCCAACTTCACCAATCGCTCTTCAGCCATCTGGCGCAACGCTCGCCCGGCGATCTCGCGCACGGTACCGGTGCGCTCGGCCAGTTCTTGATGCGTCACTTCGGCAGCACCTTCTGCAGCCTCGGCCAGCAACAACCGCGCCAGCCGCGCTCGTACCGAACGAAAGGCAAGGTCTTCAACCAAGGTGACTAATTCACGCAGTTGGCCGGCCAAATCCGAGAGCGCGGCCAGCGCCAGATCGGGATGCTTGCGGATCAAGGCCAGCAGATCATCACGGGCTAACAACAAACAGGTCACATGGCTCATGGCCCGTGCTGTTGCCGGACTCAGACCACCATCAAAGATCGGCACTGCATTGAAATATTCCCCCGGCCCGGCCATCGCCAAGACTTGCTCGCGCCCATCAGGGGCCGTGCGCGCGAGACGCACCCGCCCGCGCACCACAAAAAAGATGGCATGCGCCGGCTGATCTTCGTGTATGATATGTTGGCCGGGCCGGTAATGGCAGATATGGACGCGCCGCGCGGTGTCGGCCAGCGTCGTTTCATCAAGGCTGGCAAACAACGGAATGGCGCGCAGGTCTTCAATCGTCATTGCGCCGCTCTCAATCTCAGATCGTCGTTGGATCCGGCATTGTTTCTCAACACCATTATAGAGACTTTTATGATGCACAATGTTACGCTCCACGATGGCGCTCTGTTGGCGTATCACGATCTCGGCAGCGGCCCGCCATTGCTGCTCATCCACGGCTTCACTGGCACAGCTCGCTCGCACATGGGGGTGCTGATTGACAACCTCAAGCACGGTTATCGTGTGATTGCGCCCGATTTGCGCGGCTATGGCGCCAGCCGCCCGCCCAACCGCACCTTCCCGCCCGATTTTTATCAGCGCGATGCCGCTGACATGGCCGAACTGCTCGATATCCTGCAGCCGGGGCCGGTGGTGGTGCTGGGATTCAGCGACGGCGCCGAGAGCGCGCTGGTGCTGGCGGCGCGCCGGCCCGATCTGGTGCGCGGCGTGGTGGCGTGGGGGGTAGCCGGCGTGATGAGCCAAGCGATGGTCGAGGCAGTGCAAGATTGGTTGCCAGTGTCGGAGTGGGATGAGCGGCGAGCCGCATGGCGGGAAGAGATTATCGAGCTGCACGGGCGCGAGCAGCTCGAACCGATGATCGAGGGGTGGGTGCGGGCAGCAGAGGCGATTGTCGCTGCCGGCGGCGATATTTGCTTGCGTGAAGCGCCGCAGATCCGTTGCCCGACGCTGTTGATCAACGGCGATGGCGAGCGGAATAATCTGCCGGAAGATGTGCAACGGCTGGCCGCCGCCATTCCCAATTGCCGCCTTGAGTTTGTCGCCAATAGCGGCCATAGCATTCAAGATGATCAACCGGCGGTGTTGATCCGGTTAATCCGGCAGTTTTTGACTAGCTAACCGGTAGACGCCACCTGCCCGATCCAGCAGATAGATCTCGCCCTCCTCATCCACTCCAAACGAGGTGGTCTGAATGGTGAGCCGCGCCACCAGCGCGTGCTGCCATGCACCGGCATTCTCCCACAAGGCCCACAAATTGCCGGTGCAGAAGTCGGCATAGAAGTAGACACCGGCCAGCGCCGGCTGGCGCATCCCGCGATAGACCTCGCCACCAGTCACCGAGCACCCGCCGGTGGCGTTGTCGTGGCCGTATACCGCTGCCGGCAGCACTAACCCACTTGGATCGCAATTGGTTGGCCGGTAGCATTGATCGCCTTCCATCAAGCGCCAGCCGTAATTGAGACCAGCAGCGTCTACCGGCGCGACATTCACCTCTTCCCACGCATTTTGGCCCACGTCGGCGATGAAGAGCATGCCCGCCGCCGGATCAAAGGCAAAGCGCCATGGGTTGCGCAAACCGTAGGCCCAAATCTCCGGCAGCGCGCCGGCGCGGTTGATGAACGGGTTATCGGGAGGAATGGCGTATGGCTGGCCATTATCAACATCGATCCGCAACAGTTTACCCAAAAGCGTATCGAGCCGCTGCCCGGCGTCAAGCGGATCGCCGGCGCTGCCGCCGTCACCGGTGCCGATGTAGAGGTAGCCGTCAGGGCCAAACAGCAGCAGGCCGCCGTTGTGATTCGCCGCCGGCTGCGCGATCTGCAACAGCACGCGCGCGCTAGCCGGATCGGCCCGGTTAGGGTCGGCGCTGACCCGATATTCGGCCACCACCGTATCGCCGCCAGTATCGGTATAGTTGACGAAGAAGCGGCCATTGGCGGCAAACTGCGGGTGAAACGCGATACTCAGCAAGCCCTGCTCGTTGCCGCGCGATCCCACCAGTGCGCGAATATCGAGAAACGGCTCAGCCAGCCGCTGCCCATCACGGAGAATCCATACTCGTCCCGCCTGTTCAACCACAAACAAGCGCCCGCTGCCATCGCCGGCGTGGGTCAGATGGGTGGGTCGGTTAAAGCCATCGGCAATCCGTTCGAGCGCGTAAGTCAGGCGAGTCGGGTCAACCACTGCTGCCGGCGTGGTCGGCGCCGGCGATGGTGACGGCGCCGGGGTGGCCGGCGCTGTCGTGGGCCGGGTCGTGGGCGTAGGTGGCTCCGGCGTGATCACCGGCGCTGTGGGGGGCAACGGCGCTTGCGCAGCCGGATTGCCGGTTGCGCTGGTGCAGGCCGCCAAACTGACGAGACCGATCAAGACGATCCATATCCACCGCGGCATGAGTTTCCTGTCTAGGTTAAGCATCGCCACAGAACGCAAAAAGGCTGCTACCTTATTCTTACCACACCTTGCCGGCGGCGCGCTACCTCGGGGCGAATGGAGGCGCGGGGGCCAACGTGAAGGCGCAAAGTGAGTAAAGGCGCAGAGAACGAAAACGCAAAGCCGCTAAGAACGCAGAGGACGCAAAGGGTTGGGAATGGGATCATCCCCCGCGCCCTCGGCGTCCCCGGCGGTCAACAACCTCCTCCCTCCCCCAGCGGGGGAGAGTTGGGGTGGGGGTAACTATCCAAGCCGCAAAGCGAGCCAAGATGCAGAGAGTCTGAACGCAAAGCCGCCAAGACCGCAGAGGACACAAAGGGTTGGGAATGGGATCATCCCCGCGCCCTCGACATCCCCTGCGGTCAACAACCTACTCCCTCCCCCGCTGGGGGAGGGAGTACGTCGCGCCTCCTCTCCCAGCGGGGTTGAGGGATGGACAGAACATGTGTTCGACCATGCCCATTGATCGCTGTGTGATACTTCAAAGCCCGGCGCTCCGCTCCCCTCTCCCGCCGTTAGGTGGGAGAGGGGCCGGGGATGAGGGCCAGCAGCCCGCGCAGCGGGCTTCGTAACCATAGCCCGGCCCTTTAGGGCCGGGTACCGGACAGATGTTCTGTCCGCCCCCTCTCCCAGCGGGAGAGGGGCCGGGGGTGAGGGCCAACCCCAAGCCGATAGCCAGCTAACCATCTTGCGCCACCGGTGCGACTGCGCGTCGCGGCCATTCATCCCACGTCCGCCCGTCGAGCAGGCGTCCGGTACGATCTTTGCGCGGGCCACCCCACTGCTTGAAGAAGAATGGCACGCCGGCAGCCAGACACTGGTCACGAATATCGCGCACCCATGCCGGATCCATAGGCCGCGCTCCCGGCCCCGACTCGCCGCCGACAATCACCCAGTCGATGCCGTCAAGCGGCAGGTTGGGTAACGGCCCCAGCAATGGCTCGCACGACAGAAACTTGGTCGCCGCGCCAGTCTCGCGCAGCAGATCAATCCGCTCGATATAATCGGCTCGCTCGACGCTCACCCCCATCCACACATTCGGCGGCCACTCTAGCAACGCATCGAGTTCGCGCAACCGTTCGGCCCGCTTGGTCAAGACCTGAAACGTATGCCAATGGGCTTGCGCCATCACCGCAAAAACCTGTTGAATGAACGCTGCCGGCACATCACGATGGAAGAGATCGCTCATCGAATTGACAAAGATCATACGTGGCTTCTTCCAGCGCAACGGTTCGCTTAGCGTCGCCGGGTGGAGGGTCAGGCGAAAGCCGTTGCGATACTTTTCCAACCCCATCGCCTGCAAGCGCAGCGCCATCCGTTCGGCGTAGCAGTGCTTACAGCCGGGACTGATCTTGGTGCAGCCGGTGAGCGGATTCCACGTCGCTTCGGTCCACTCGATGCTGCTCCGCGCCATTGGCGTACTCCGGGATACGTAACAAACCGATCAGTTTGTATTTTAGCACAAATGTTTAAGGTGTATGGCTGAGAATATGCTGAGCGATCTTCAGCGCCGTCCGAGCGCCCTTCGGATTGCCGGCAGCGAAACATGTCAGTTCGGGGTGGATAGAAGCGATCACGCCACGTATCGATGCCGAAGAAGCGGGTCAATTTTTCCTCCCAAGCCGGCGGCGGCGGCGCTTCTTTCGTTAACAGGCGATTGACACCCATGCCGAGCGGGAAGAGTAACCAGAGATCGATCGCTTTCGTATCGGCAATTGCTTTGATCAGTGACCATTCGACTTGCATGCCATACGGATCGAGAAACACGACCGCGCGAGTGCGTTTCCAGTCGGTGCGCTGAATCCAAGCTTGTAAGACGTGGTTTGCGTCACCTTGCTCAATGCGAATGCGCCGGTCAGGAAATGCTGCGCGTAACCGTTCTAATTCAGCGACGTGACCGGCTTGCTTCTCAATAAAGAGATATTCGCCGAAGGGTTTGTTCATCTCTAACGCAATCCGCGCGCTGCCTTGCAAGAAGGCTTGCGTATCTGATTCGATTAGTTCCTTGAATAGCGGCGCTTCGGATGGCTCAGCCATTGTCTGGTAACCGGTGCCGGCAAAGGCGTCAACGTAGACGGTGTGGAAAGATTGCGCTTTTGGATTACTGGTAAAGATGGTCATGTACGCATCGAGATACTTACGTAGTACGTTCAGTTTTTGTCGTGTCCAATCGCCGCCAAATTGATGCTGAATCGTCATAGTATACCTCTTGTTTTAGCAGGTTAAAACTTGATAATGAGCTATTATACAATGTCGTTGAGTATCCTGCATAGCTAAAAGTAGTGATCTCGTGAACACAGTGCGCAACAATGTCACCCTCGATTGGACACTGCGCGCAACCGCTCGCGCTCACTTGCGCAGAATGGTGAAGCGGGTACTCCGTCGCTACGGTTATCCGCCCGACAAACAAGAATGGGTGCCCCAAACCGTGCTCGAACAAGCCGAGGCGCTGTCATTGAAGTGGGTAGCACGAGCAGGGGTTAGACTGTTGCGGCTAACCTATTATGAGCGCGCAACGTAATTTTCGAGCGCGCTCAAAACATTACGAGCGCGCTCGTAATCGCCGAGAGCGTAGAAGACGTAAACGCACAGGCTTGGGAATGGGATCATCCCCCGCATCCTCTGCGCTCTCTGCGGTCAACAACCTCCTCCCTCCCCCGCTGGGGGAGGGTTGGGGTGGGGGCAATTACCCAAGCCGCACAGCGAGCCAAGATGCAGAGAGTCTGAACGCATAGCCGCAAAGACCGCAGAGGCCGCACAGCGGGTTGAACTGATTCTCATCTCCCGCGCCCTCTGCGCTCTCTGTGGTAAACAACCTGCCCTCTCCCCCACTGGGAGAGGCGTACGACTCCTCTCCCGGTGGGTACCACACAACCTCCGACTCTGTGATGCCCCCACCCCTTGCCCCTCCCCCGCTGGGGGAGGGGTGATAGGGAGCGCAGCACGGGACTTCACGGCATTGCACAGCGATCGACGGTTGTACGCGATCAAACGTTCTGTCTGTCTCTCAAGCCGCTGGAGGAGGGAGTACGTCGCGCCCTCTCTCCCGCTGGGAGAGGGGGAAGGGGGTGAGGGCCGACCCACAGCCGCAAAGCCTGAAAACGCACAGCCGCCAAGACCGCAGAGGACGCAACGAGTTGGGAATGGGATCATCCCCCGCATCCTCTGCGCCCTCTGCGGTCAACAACCTACTCCCTCCCCCGGCGGGGGAGGGTTGGGGTGGGGGCAACTACTCAAGCCGCAAAGCAAGCCAAGGCGTAGAGGACGTAAACGCAAAGCCGCTAAGGACGCACAGGCTTGGGAATGGGATCATCCCCTGCATCCTCTGCGCTCTCTGCGGTCAACAACCTCCTCCCTCCCCTAGCGGGGAAGGGTTGGGGTGGGGGCAACTATCCAAGACGCAAAGTGAGCCAAGGCGCAGGAGAGCCGGACGGCTGTCCGCCTCCGCAGCGGGCGCACAGAGATTGTGGGAACAGCCACTAACAGACACAAGAGTGTAACATCATCTTTTTGTGCCTTTTGCGCGTTTTTGCGGCGATTGCTTTCCCCCACGCCCGCGGCGGTCAACACCCAACCTACGCCCCGCCATTCTTCGCCTGCAAAAAGCGCGCGACCAACCCCGGCAGGTTGGCCAGCGGCCCGGTGCGCACCCGCGTGTGCGGCAGCGAATCGAGGAATTGCTGGCCGTACTTCTTGGTCAGCAGCCGGCGATCGAGCACCACCACGATCCCACGATCGTCACGCGACCGGATCAGGCGGCCAAAACCTTGCTTAAAGCGCAGAATGCTCTGCGGGACGCTGTACTCGCTGAAGGGGTCGGCAAATTGTTCGCTGCGCGCCGCGACAATCGGGTCGGTCGGCACGGCAAAGGGCAGTTTGGTAATCACCAGCACCGACAGCGCATCACCAACCACATCCACCCCTTCCCAGAAGCTGTTGGTGCCGAGCAAGACCGAGCGGGGAAACTCTTTCAGCCGGTCAACCAACGCCCGCCGCGACCCGTCGATCCCCTGCGCCATAACGCCGATCCCGTGATCTTCGAGCGTCTCTTGAATCGCGGTGTAGGTCTGGCGCAGCGCGTTCGAGGCGGTAAACAGCGCTAGCATCCGCCCGCCGGAAGCCAGCGCCAGATCGATGATCGCCTGTTCGATCATCTGCTGGTAGCCGCGCTGGTTCGGTTCGGGAATGTCGTTGGGAATGTACACCAACGCCTGCTGCTCGTAATCGAACGGCGAATCGAGCATCAGTTCTTGGCCCTCGGCGAGACCGATCCGGCTCTTGACAAAGGCGAAATCGCCGGCGATGCTCAAGGTTGCCGACGCGAGAATACTGGTCTGTTTCTGCGTAAAGAGCTGGCTCTGCAAGATTTCAGCCACGCTCAGCGGCGCGGCAGTCAGCGTGAGCGTATCGCGCTGGCGGTCATACGTTAGCCAACAGATGCTGTCGTCATCGCCGAAGATGACGTGGCCGCTGCGCACGCGGGCATCGGTGGCAAACCGGCGCAACACCTCGGTGCGCACCAACACATCGTCAAGCTCGCCGCTCGCCTCGTTCAGCTCGCGCACCTGCTCTTCGATCACGGCCAGCTCGTTGCCGATCGCCGCCAGCATATCGCTCAAGTTCTGCCATGCCCGCTCGATCTCTTGCCATTCGGGCCGTTGCCGCACCCCCTTGGTCAACCGCAACCGCGGGTCGTACTGGCCGCCTGCTTCGGTATCGAGCTGAACGAAACGGGTGAGCAGGTTAAAGCACTCGTACACTGCCGTGCGGGCGCGGATCAAGGTCGGGCGCATCCGCTCAATCGCCGCCGCAATCCGCTCGCCGGCTGCGCCCCCGCCCCCCAGCTCGGTCAAGACCACCGGCAACTCACTGAGCAAGCCGCTCACCACCTGCGCCCCGCCGGTCTGGAACAGATCATCGAGAAACTTGAGCAAACCGGCTTGATCGAGATTAAAACTGAGCTGGTCGGTGGCGACATCCTCTAAGTTGTGCGCCTCGTCGATCACCAGATGGTCGTAGGGCGGCAAGACTTGCGAAGCGGCGGCCAGATCGGCGATCAACAAGGCATGGTTTACTACCACCACATGGGCTGCCTCGGCGGCCCGGCGGGCGCGGAAGAAGTAACATTCGCGGAAGTGGGGGCAACGCGCGCCGGTACAAGTCTCCACCGACACATTCACCTTATTCCACGCCGCCTGCTCGCGATCAACCAGCGGCAGCTCGGTGCGATCGCCGCTCGTAGTCGTCGGCAGCCAGAGTTGAATCTTGAGCAGCGCGCGCACCTCTTCGATCGCCAGATTCTCGCTGCGGCGCAGCTCGTGATACCGCTTGAGACAGAGATAGTTGCTGCGCCCCTTCAGCAACGCCGCCCGAAAGGGGGGCAAGCCAGCGGCGGCGAAAATGCGCTGCAAATCGGGAATATCTTTATTGTAGAGCTGATCTTGTAGGTTGATCGTGTTGGTCGAGATGACCACCCGCTCGCCGCGTTGCACCGCGTACATCGTCGCCGGCGCCAGATAAGCCATGCTCTTGCCGGTGCCGGTGCCGGCCTCAACGATCAGCGGCTCGCTCTGGTTAAACGCCTGCGCCACGGCGCGCGCCATCTCAACCTGCGGCGGGCGCGGTTCGTAACCGGAAAAAGTGCGGCCAAAGGGGCCATCGGGGCTGAAAAATGCGCCAATCGCCTCAAGGTCGAGCGGGCGGGCATCGCCGGTCGGGCGCAACGGCGGCAGATCAGGCGCGAGCGCCTCTGCCGGTTCGGGCGGAGCGGCGATCGGCTCATGAAACGCATTGCGCGCCTTCTGGCGCAACGCCTCTTCAAACAGATCGCGCAACGGCAAGCCAATCTTGCCCATCAACCGCACCATCTCGCCCAACGTCGCCAAATCGAGCTGCAACATGCGCTCGGTCAATTCAGCAAAGAGCTGCGCCGTCACCTCGGCGTCGTTGAGAGCGCGATGGGCATCGGGATGGGGAATGCCGAGCCGGGCAGCCAGCGCCGACAATTTATAGCTCGTCGCCTGCGGCAAGAGCAGCGTTGCCAGATCGAACGTGTCGTACACCGGCTGGTTGAAATTCATGCCCTGCGCCCGCAGCATGGTCAGGTCGAAGCTGATCGAATGGCCGACAATCGGGCGATTGCCGATAAAGCGGGCCAATTCGGCGCCAATCTCGTTAAAGCGGGGCGCTTTCGCCAGCGCCGCCGGATCGATCCCGGTCAGGCGGGTAATCTTCAGCGGCACCGATTGGCGCGGACGTACCAGCCGCTCGAAGCGGTCAAGAATCTCGCGCCCGCGAAACGTAACCGCAGCGACCTCGATAATCTCATCGAGGCCGCTCTGCAAGCCGGTCGTTTCGACATCAATCGCAACGTAAATGCGGTTATTCATGGGTACATCGCTCGTCTGCCGGGCAGATGATGGCCGGTCGATTTAGAGCAATTGTACCACGAGGGTCACGGTGACGCTAAAAACGGCCCGACCTGCGCCATAAACGCTTCCGGCTGCTCGTCTTGCACCAGCAGGCTGGCTTGGTTGATCGTGACCACCTTGGTCGCCACGCGCGTCCGCACAAAGTTGCTGGCTAAGGCTAACGGGCTGGTCTTCGCGTCACTCCCCCACACCACCAGCGTGGGTTGCGGCAGCGTCGCAAACGTAGGCGCAATATCGCAATTGAGCAGGCCGCTGAGGAAACAGATCGGCGCATAGTACGCACCGGGGCGGCGGCACGTCTGGTAGAAGCCTTCCAGCCGGTCTGGAGTGATGTTATCTGGGTTAGCGTAGGCTTGGCTGGCGAGGAAGATGCGAATACTGGCGCGAGTGGTGAGCGCCTCGTAGAGCACTCGCCCGAACGGGCTGCGCAACAACTGGTAGACCGTGTACGCCGCGATGCCGGGGCCGCGATCAAGCTGGCCGATCCCGGTTGGGCAGATCAGCACCAGCCTGCTCACCAACTGCGGACGGCGCGCGGCAGCCAGCACTGCATAGGCCGCGCCGAGCGAACTAGCCACCAACGCGGTTGGTTCGCCGATCCGGTCAAGCATTGCTGTGATCAGATCGACATAGATTGCAGCGCGATACCGCCAAGGCGGGCGGCTCGAATTGCCATACCCGAGCAGATCAATCGCATGGACGGCAAATTGCCGGCTCAGCCGTTGAAACGGCTCGCGCATCTCGAATGCCGATGCCGCCGCATTGATGCTATGGATCAGCAGCACTGGCCGGCCAGCACCCGCCTGATACGTAGCAATCCGTTGATCGCGCCAGCCGAAGTAGGTGGGGGCCACCGGTAACAGGGGTAACGCAGTATCTTGCGCCATAGAGTATCTTCCTGTCTGTTGGCTGCCGGGAGGCAAGAATGCGGATCCCGCTGCTATTATGCGCTGAAATCAAATGAAATGCAATGATTTGTTTTATATGCAAAGACTGCACAGGAAGGAAAGGCGGGGTATAATGCGGAGAGAGGTGGCGATGCACGTTTGCAACGGGGAGCGCGGGCCGCTGGCTCGCACCACGGGGTAGCGGCCTTGCCCGCGGGCGAGCCGCCCGCGCCCCAACCAGCACGGAGCGCGGGCCGCTGGCCCGCATGCACAGGGTATGGGCCATTCTTGCGGGCGAGCCGCCCGCGCCCCAACCAGCACGGAGCGCGGGCCGCTGGCCCGCACCACGGGGTAGCGGCCTTGCCCGCGGGCGAGCCGCCCGCGCCCCAACCAGCACGGAGCGCGGGCCGCTGGCCCGCACCACGGGGTAACGGCCTTGCCCGTGGGCGAGCCGCCCGCGCCCCAACCAGCACGGAGCGCGGGCCGCTGGCCCGCACCACGGGGTAACGGCCTTGCCCGCGGGCGAGCCGCCCGCGCCCCAACCAGCACGGAGCGCGGGCCGCTGGCCCGCACCACGGGGTAACGGCCTTGCCCG
>NZ_LWQS01000048.1 GCF_001650695.1 Chloroflexus islandicus | reverse complement strand
ACGAAGCCCGCTGCGCGGGCTGATGCCCCACCCCTTGCCCCTCCCCCGCTGGGGGAGGGGTGATGGGGAGCGCCACACCGGGCTTTGAAGCATTGCACAACGATCAACGGTTCTATGTTCTGTCCGCCGCTCCCCATCCGCGGGCGAGCCGCCCGCGCTCCCCCAGACTCATCGGGCGGTTGCTCTACCCAACTGTATGGTGGCTGCCAACGCCAGCGCCAACGCACTCAGGCAGATCGCCGCCACCCCCGGCCAGCCGGCTGCCTGCCAGCCAAGGCCGGGGATCACGCCGCCCAACGTGCCGCCAATGTAGTACGCCACGAGATAGAGCGCACTGGCCGCGCCTTTGGCCTGCCGCGCCAACTGGTTCACCAGCGCCGGAGCAATGCCTTGGGCAATAAACATCCCGCTGCACAGTGTCCACAAGCCGAGCGCAATCAGCGGTACATTGGGGATGAGCGTCAAGCCGATCCCGGCCATCGCAATCAACAATCCGATCATGATCAACCGGGGACGGGGATAGCGGGCCGAAAGCGCCCCGGCCCACGGCGAGACAATCACGCCGGCCAGATAGCTCACGTAGGCAAGCGCGATAATCGCCGGCGGCAAGCCAAACGGCGGCGCGCTGAGGTAGTAGGGCAAGTAGGTGAAGGTGCCGAGAAAGCCGAAAAAGAGCGCGCCGCCGATCACGTAGGCCGCGCGCAGATGCCGGTCGGCCACATGGGCGAACATCGCCTGATAGGCTTGCCGCCAGCCGCCACTCGTTGCGACCGCCCGATCACGCGGCAGCGTCACGAGCAAGCCAAGACCGCTCACCAACGTCAACCCGGCAAACACCACAAAACTGGCCCGCCAACCAAACCCATCGCTGATCAAGCCACCTACGACCCGCCCGCTCAACCCGCCGGCGACATTGGCTGCGATCCAGCCGCCGACGGCCCGGCCCAAATCAGTCGCCGGCAGCCGGTCGCCGAGGTAGGCCACCGCCACCGCAGTGAAGCCGGGAATGCACAACCCTTGCAAGGCCCGCCCCGCCAACAACAGCTCGAACGATGGCGCGAGCGCGCAGAGCAGCGTCGGCAGCGCGAGGAGCAACGCGCTGCCTACCATCACCGGCCAACGCCCCCACCGGTCGCTGAGCGGGCCAACCGCCAGCGATCCCAGCGCAATCATCAACACCACCACCGACACGCTGAGACCGGCGGTGGCCGGCGCAATCCCGTATTCCGCCGACAACTGCGGCAAGATCGGTTGGGTCAAGTACATATCGGAAAAGACCACCACCCCGGCGGCGTAGAGGGGGATGAGCCAGAAGCGCTGGTCTGAAGCGGAAGCAACCGTCATAGCGTTGGGCAAGATTCATCATTGGCAAGGGCGCGGGGGGAAACAGATCCCCTCCGCGCCCTCGGCGTCGCTGCGGTAATACCCTTTACCCCTCACCCGTCATCATCACCATCCCACAGAAAGCGGGTGAGGTCGATCCGATACTCGTCGTTGACCTCCACCCCCTCCGCTTGCAAGCGGGCACGTTGCTCATCGGCGGCGTAGACATTGCTGATGCGACCGGCCCGGTTGATCACCCGCCACCACGGCACCGCGCTGTGCGGCAAAAGCATATGCAGGGCATAGCCAACCATGCGCGCATGGCCGGGCAGGCCAGCCAACGCGGCCACCCGGCCATACGTACACACGCGCCCCGGCGGAATACGGCTTACCACCGCATAGATAGCAGCGTAGGGCGAATCAGCCTCCATCACGCCAACCGGCCACCATCGACGGCTAAGGTGGCGCCGGTCACAAACGAGGCCTTATCCGAGCAGAGCCAAATCACGGCGTTAGCCACCTCTTCCGGCGAGCCAAGCCGGCCAATCGGTTCGCCCTCGGCGAATTGGGCCAGTAGTTGCGGATCGCCTTGGGTAAAGCGATCGATCATCGCAGTGTGGATTGTGCCGGGGCAAATCGCGTTGATCCGGATCCCGCTGCGGGCATACTCTAATGCCGCCGCTTTGGTCACGCCAACGATGCCGTGCTTGCTGGCAACATACGCCGACACACCCCGCGACCCCGACAAACCGGCCACCGACGAGGTGTTGACAATCGCGCCGCCACCCTGCTGCAGCATCTGCCGGATCTCGTGCTTCATACACAACCAAACGCCCTTCAAGTTAATGTCGATCACCCGATCCCACACCTCTTCGGGATAATCGACCAGCATGGCTTGCACGCCTTCGATGCCGGCATTGTTATGGGCGAAATCAATCCGGCCAAACATATCGACCGCCTTGGCGATCAACTGCTCGACCTCACTATTCTGCGACACGTCGCAGCGCACGAAGATCGCATCGGTATTCTGCGCGCGGCACAGCGCGACCGTCTCTTCGCCGCCTTCCACATTGACATCGGCAACAACAACCTTTGCGCCTTCGCGGGCAAACGCCAACGCCGAAGCGCGCCCAATCCCGGCTGCCGCGCCAGTCACCAGCGCGACCTTCCCGATGAACGGTGGCTCCATGAATGTCCTCCTCTAGCCAGTCTCTGCACGGGGTATCATACCATAAGCGAACGCGGGAAGCGGATGCCGCAGTAGCACATACTGCCGATTTGACAGCCGGCCCCTCCATCGGGTACGGTATACCTATGTACCGCGACGATTACATTTTGCGGATGATTGCCCAATTCGGCGCGATCATCCGCCACATTCTCGGCCTTTACCGCGACGGCAAATCGCCGCTAGCGCGGATCGCCATTGACAACGCCTACCGCGACCGGCTCGGCGTCGGTAGCGATCAGGTGGCGGCGTTGAGCGACCGGCAACTCTTGGCGCTGTTGCGATTTCAAAGCCACGGTGACGACTGGTGGAGCGAAGGGGCGTATCTGGCCGCGTTGCTCACCGCTGAAGCGCGCCTGCTCAGCGATGATGGGGAGGAAGACGCCGCCGCCACACGCGCCTTGCTGGCGTTGCAAGTGGTGATTGAATGCACGCTGGCCGCGCCGGAGCCATTGCCGGAATACGCTCCCACCTACATTGACCTGTTAGGGTTGCTGCGCGATTACGTCGTGCCCGCTCCCACGCTGGCCGCCCTGCTCACCCTGTGCGAGCGGCAAGGTGATTTGGCGCGCAGTGAAGACCTTGTGCATGAATTGTTGGCGCGTGAGCCGCTGCGCTGGCTGGCGACGGCGCGAGCATTTTACCAACGGCTGCTGGCCCGCAGCGATGCCGAGCTCGCCGCTGCCGGCCTATCACGGGCCGAGGCGTTGGCCGGGTACGCGGAGCTCGATCGCATTGCGCCGCCGGCCCACCCGCCGATGGCGTAATCTGACAAAAAGAGAGCGGACACGGATTGGCACGGATCGCGCCAATCCGCGTCCCAATCTCCCACCTGTTCCCTACTCCCCACTCCCTGCACTCACCGGCACACCAGCCAAGAAATTGGCCAACATCTGCTTACCGCCCTCGGTCATAATCGACTCAGGGTGAAACTGCACGCCCTCGACCGGCTGCGAGCGATGGCGCAAACCCATAATCAGGCCATCTTCCGTCCATGCGGTCACTTCCAGCTCGTCCGGCAGATCTTCGCGGCGCACGATCAGCGAGTGGTAGCGGGTGGCGAGGAAGGGTGACGGCAAGCCGGCAAACACTCCTTGGCCATTGTGATAGATCGGCGAGAGCTTGCCGTGCATCACCAGCGGCGCGCGCACGACCGCACCGCCATACGCCGCACCTATCGCTTGGTGACCGAGACACACCCCCAAAATTGGGATCTGGCTGCCCAGCTCGCGGATCACATCAACGCTAATCCCGGCCTCAGCCGGCGTGCAAGGGCCGGGACTGATCACGATCCGGTCGGGATGGCGCGCCGCCACCTCAGCCACCGTGATCTGGTCGTTGCGCACCACTTCAACATCAGCGCCCAACTCGCACAGATACTGGTACAAATTGTAGGTAAACGAGTCGTAATTATCGATCAACAGTACGCGCATGGTCTTGCTCCATCACCGGCGGCGTTGCCGCCTGTTCTCGCTCATCTTGGGTCAGAATGTTCCCTTTTGCTCGCGCACGAATCAACGCCTCGACACACTCCGGATCAAACTCGGTACCGGCGCCGCGGCGCAACAGCGCAAACACCTGATCAATCGGCATCGGTGGCCGGTACGGGCGATGGCTGGTCAACGCATCAAACACATCGGCCACCGCAACAATCCGGCCAAACAGCGAGATCGACTCGCCACTGATGCCAAGCGGATACCCGCGCCCATCAAGCCGTTCGTGATGCTGGGCCAGCGCCGGCCACGCATGGCGCAACAGTTCGAGATCGAGCAAGCCGTTATCGCGCAGAAACTCCATGCCGTAGGTCGGATGCCGGCGCATCTCGGCAAACTCTTCCTCTTCGAGCCGGCCCGGCTTCTTGAGGATCTGGTCAGGCACCCGAATTTTACCGACATCGTGCAACTTGCTCGCCACCCGCAATTGATAAATCTGATCGCGTGGCAAGCCCAATTCTTGGGCAATCGCCACCGAAAAATCACTCACCCGCTGGCTATGGCCGCGGGTGTAGGGATCTTTCAAGTCGATCGCACCGGTAATGGCATCAATAATCCGGGTAAACAGGCTATCGGTCTCGCGGTAGAGTTCGGCCAGCCGGATCACGGTTGCCGCCTGCGAAGCCAGCATCTGGAACAACGCCACATCATCGGATGAGAAGGGCCGGCCATTGCGCGGATTAAGCGCCTGCGCGCCGCCGATAATCATTCCCTCAACTTCGCCGCGCTCGCCACCCAGCACGATCCGCGGCGAGCGCAGCGGCACGCACAAGATCGCGCGCGTCTGAAAGCCGCTGCGCTGATCAAGACCCTGATAGAAGCGCCGGTCTTGATGCACATCATTGACCACCACCGTCTCGCCGGTTTCAATGACGTGGCCGATAATACCCTGCCCGCGCGGCACGCGCAATGCCTCTACCCGTTCGCTATGTTCACCGCCGGCGATGTGCAGCACGAGATCGTTACGCTCGTGGTCGATCAACCAGATCGACGCCGCCTCAACCTCAAGCAATTCGCAGGCGTAGTTCATAATCCGGCGCAACAGCTCATCGCGTTCGAGGGTGGCGGTCAATTGCGAGACAATCTCAACCAGCGCCTGCTGCCGGCGTTCACGTTGCTGCGCCTCAGCCAACAGCCGCGCCTTCTCGACTTCAGTCACCAACCGCGAGGTCAGCAACTCGATCAAGGCCAGTTCGTCCTGTTCATCCACCGCCTCGAGCGGCAAATTAAAGACCTGCACTACCCCGACCGGCTCGCCGCGCAACATCAGCGGGACGCAGAACATGGTGCGCAGATGCAACGCGCCCATCTCACCCAACGAGCGATTCCAGCGCGGATCGTTGGCTACGTCATGGACGAAGAACGGCTGGCGCTGCTGCAAGGCATAGCCAGCGATCCCAGCGGTGGCCGGAAACCGGCGACCAATCAACGCCTCACCAGCGGGACTGCCTTTCACCACTTTAAAGATCAGTTCATTCGCAGCGGCATCGTACAGGTAGAGTGTACCGGCTTCGGCCTCGGTAATCTCGATTATCAAATCAAGCAACCGGTCGAGCAGATCATCGAGCTGGGTACTATCGGCAATCTGATTGGCGCGTTGAATCACCTCAAGGTACCGCTGCAAGCGCGATTCTTGGCCAGCCATTGCGCCCTCCCCCTACTCATGCCGGGCCAAGGCCCTCACGTAGCGCACCAGTTCATCTGCTTCACCGGCTAATGCGACTGGCATCCCGGCTGCAGCACTAATTCGCCCCGGTGTGTAGTCATCGATCGTGCGTTCACCAGTATAGTCGAACATCACCCGTGGCAGTAACGCCCGCTCGCACCCGGAAGCGCGCAACGCCGGGATCACGTCTTGCGCGGTAAGCAAGCCACTGACCGTCACCGTCTCACCAAAGAACTGGTTGACCACCGGCACCACCTGCACCGAGAGGTTTTCAACCCGATTCAGGCGTGCCGCGACCTGTTCCATCATCGGCGCCACCAGCGTCCCGCAAACGAGGGCCAGCGTGGTGGGACGGGCAATCCGCGCCGGCAAACGGCGACGCGCGCGCGCCCAATTGTCGAGAAAATCACGCACCATACCGACGCCGTTGCTGTACTGCGGCATATCGTCGTAGGTCTCGGCAGGGGGAACAGGCCGGCCAGCGAGCAGATAAAACTCGTCGGAAGCGTAGACCAGATGGAGGCCAAACTGCTCGTAACAGCGCGCGCGGTACGGTTCGATCAAATCGAGCACTGCTGCCGCTTCAGGCGCGGTATAGCATCGCAACGGCACATCGGTCACGGCGCCGAGGCGCGAACAGAAACCTAGCTCAGGATCGTGCAGCGGCTGGCTACCGTTGCGCAGCGGGATCGGCGCTGAAGGGTCTTCCCACAAGGGTTGCCGTTCCCAATTGGTATCGATCCACTCTGGCGTTTCATGCACTTGGATCGCGGCCCGGATCGTCTTGGGCGCTTTGCCTTCAAAGCGAAACTTGGTCAGACCGACCGGCACCACTGCGATTGACTCAACCGTCGGGTGCAGCGCGATCAAATCTTCGATCGTCTGGCGCAAGACCTCGCCATCGTTCACCTGCGGGCAGGCGACAATCTGGGTATGGACGCGAATGCCTGCCCGGCCCAGCCGCTTAATCTGCTCGCGAACATCAGGAACATCGCGTTTGCCGAGCATAATCGCTCGCCAGAAGGGATCGGTGGCATGCACGCTAATGTGCAACGGCGAGAGACGCTGGCGCTCGATCCGTTCCCAATCGGCTTCAGTCAAATTGGTAAAGGTAACGAAATTGGCGTAGAGGAACGACAGCCGGTAATCGTCATCTTTCAGATAGAGGGTCTTGCGAAAGCCCTTCGGCATCTGGGTGAGGAAACAGAACGGGCATTTATTATTGCAGGTGCGCAGCCGGTCGAAGAGCGGCTCGGTAAATTCGACCCCCAGATCATCATCGGGGTCTTTGTCGAGCGTGATTTCGCGCTCACTGCCATCGGCGGCGCGCACCAGCAGCGTGACACGCGCTTCAGCAATCGCAAACCGGTAATCGATCACGTCGCGCAGCCGCTGGCCATCAATAGCCACCAGCGTATCGCCGGGACGCAGACCGATCTGCGCGGCCAAACTCTCTGCCGCAACACTAGCAATGACGCCGCCTTCGCCGGTAATGCGCCTGACATCAGGCTGATATTCCACAGTGACTCCTGACCGGATGAAGTAAAAAACGCTCGATCGAGCGTGTGTATAACAAGTTTACGATAGTTTATTGTACCACAACGCTGTTAAAGCGATGAAGATTCAGGGTGGGGGTGCGCTTGCAACGGCAGCAACACGCTAAAGGTCGAACCGCGTTGCGGTTCGCTCACCACGATAATTTCGCCCCCCATCGCTTGGCACAACCGCTGGCTAATCGCCAGCCCCAACCCAGCGCCGCCATAGCGCCGGGTCGTGCCGCTATCAACCTGCATAAACGGCTCAAATAAGCGGGCCAATTGATCGGCGGGAATGCCGATACCGGTATCGTGGATATCGATCTGAAGCACATCCGGCGCGCGCCGGTAACAATGCACCGTCACCTGCCCGTGCTCGGTAAACTTGCAGGCATTGCCGATCAGATTGATCAAGATCTGGCGCAACCGAACCGGATCAGCCATCACTGGCGGAATATCCGGCTCACACGTCACCGTTAATGCGTTCTGATTCTTGTGCGCCAAGCCTTGCATCGTCTGCGCCACCTCATTGAGCAATGCCGCGATCGTGATCGCTTCGGGATGGATCTGGATCGCATGCGATTCAAGGCGAGCCAATTCCAACACATCGTTAATCAAGGCCAACAGATGGCGCCCGGCCACAATGACCCGATCAAGATCGGCAGCCAGATCAGGCTGGTCACGTTTGCGCAAATCTTCGCGGATGAACTCGCTATAGCCCAAGATAGCCGTCAACGGCGTGCGCAACTCATGGCTCATAGTGGCGAGAAAAGTACTCTTGGCCTGATTAGCGGCCTCGGCAGCCTCTTTGGCCTCTCGCAACGCTAATGCTGCCTGTTTCAAGAGCGTAATATCGCGGAGCACGATGATCCGTCCGCTCGGCAAACCACGGCGATCGCGCAACGTCGTGCAGCGCATATCATAGGTCAGATCACCATCAGGCCGGGGTTGGGTCACTTCAAACTGGCCTTCGTAGCGATCGCGCACCTGTGCGGCCAACCACGGCGGCGCCACCTCCGCCAACGAGCGGCCAATAGCAAGCGGAGACACGACCAGCAGCGCCTGTGCCGCCGGATTCAGATCGATCAACCGATCCTGCATATCCACCACAATGATCGCATCGGGCATCTGGTCGACGATCGTCTCGCGCGCTGCCGGCACCATATCAAGCGCACGGAAACGTTGCATCGCTACGCTAAATGCGATCCCACTCAGCGCGAAGGCCACTGGCGTGGTATCGATGGAGGGAATCGGACTGCGCCCAGTCACAAAGAGGATGCTTGCCACCCACGGCAACACTGCGCCGATCAGCAAGCTTAGCGCCTGCGCCCGATAGAGTGCGCGGCTGCGGCGCGCTTGATCGATCATCACGATCGTGCCAATGAGTACTATGCTGTAGGCACTCGCGACGCCAATGTACCACAACGGCCCATTGGGGCCAGTTAACACCCACAACCCATTCGCGGTGTACACTAACTCGACGGAGGGCCACATCAACCGGTGCCAGTGATTTGTCCAAGCCCCTAGCAGAATCACACCCTGCCACCCTGCCAAGCCAAGTACCAACTGCCGGCTGACCCAATGGTCGCGATTGGTGTAGAACAGCGCAAACAGCAACCACAAGACCGGCACGCCCGCCACACTCACATATTGAATGCTGGTCAGAAAGGTCTTGCCATCGACCGTGGCGTTGGTCAATTCGAGCGCATTGCACAACGACCACCAGATCGTGGCGACCATCATGCCGAGAAAGACTTTGGCCACCGGCAACCGCCGGTACGGCCAAGCCTGCAAGATGGCGACCATTGCCAGCACTGCCGCGGCTAGCGGTAACAAGATGTAGGGCGTGAAATACCACATGGCCGGTATCATTTCACCATATATTCGCTATGTAAGAACGCTGCCGCGCACGCTCTTAGCATAGCACGGCTTGCAGACCAAACCGCAACCGGGTATAATGATCACCACTAAGAAGTGGTGACAATGAAACCTAGATCAATGGTTGATCGAACGCCAGAACAACTGATGGCGCTAGGGCTCAACCGCTACGAAGCCGCCACCTACCTTGCCCTGCTCGAACATCGCGGCTTCACCCCGGCCCAAGCGGCGGTGCGCGCCGGCGTACCACGCCAGCGCATCTATGACATCTTGGCCTCGCTTTGCGCCCGCGGCTTGGCGATCGAGCGCCACAGCGACGGCCAACGCCGCTACTTCGCGGTTGATCCAGCAGTGGCGCTGCCAGCATTAATGGAAGCACGCCGGCGCCAATTCGAGCAGGAACAGGCTGCGCTCGCCGCGGGGATGCAGAGCTTGCTGGCCACCCTCACCCCGATCTTTGCCGCCGGCCATGATCAGATCGACCCGCTCGATTATGTCGATGTTTTGCTTGACCGGCGGCTGGTGGTCGAACGCGCCTTGGCACTTGCCGGCAGCGCCGAACGTGAAATCTGCGTGTGCTTCAAGTTGCCGTTGCTCGGCGACCAAGCCGCCAATTTCGCCGAAGTGACCAAACCGCTGCAGCGCAATGTGCGTTATCGCGCGATCTATGAACGCGCGGCGCTGGCCAATCCTGAACTATACGGATGGGTGCAACAATTCGTAACGTGGGGCCAACAGGCGCGGGTAGTCGAGAACTTGCCGCTTAAAGTCAACCTCTATGACCGGCGGGTGGCTTTGCTGTCACTGCAAGACCCCGTCACCGGCGCGTTGAGCTTCACGGCCCTATGTGTGACCCATCCCAACTTTGGCGCGTTTTTGCAAGGGGCGTTCGAGCAGCTATGGGAAGATGCCGAACCGTTCACTCCCAACTAACGGTATTGCGCCACATCAGTGGCTCTGGCAAGAGGGTGAAATCCCTTGCAGCAATTCCGTTCCGCGGTCATTGCGCGGGGGCGCATCCCCCGCAGCTATCTCCCGCGAGCGCGAGCGCGAGACCGGAAAGGGATCGAAGCAGTACACAAGGTGCGAGAGATAGTGTAGGGCGCTACGTTGGCGCAGCGCTGCGCCAACGAATGAGACACAAACCAACCACAGGAGGTACGAAATGCGCTCCGCCGATCCACTCGATCTGCTCGGTATTGATTATGTCGAGTTTTATGTCAGCAACGCCCGGCAAGCCGCTCACTTTTACCGCACCACGCTTGGCTTGCGCCCGATTGCGTATGCCGGCCTTGAGACGGGAGTGCGCGATCGAGCCAGTTACGTGCTCGCACGGCGCAACGTGCGCTTTATGCTGACGGCGCCGCTCATCCCCGACCATCCGATTGCCCGCCACATTGCCCATCACGGCGACGGGGTGAAGGACATCGCGCTGCGGGTGCGTGATGCCGCCGCCGCCTACGAAACCGCGATCGCCCGTGGCGGTATTCCGGTGCAACCACCCACCGAGTGCGTTGACGAGCATGGCCGGGTGGTGAAGGCGACGATTGCCACCTACGGCGATACCGTGCATTCCTTCATCGAGCGGGAAGAGTACCGTGGCGTCTTTATGCCCGGCTTCCAGCCAATCATGGAGCACATCCCCGTCCCGGAAACCGGCATTGCCGCGATTGACCACATTGTCGGCAACGTTGAGCTCGGTGCGATGAACCGGTGGGTCAAGTACTACCGCGACGTGCTCGGTTTCAGCCAATTGGTGCATTTCGATGATCACGACATCAGCACCGAGTACAGCGCCTTGATGTCGAAGGTGATGCAGAACGGTACTGGCCGGATCAAGTTTCCGATCAACGAACCAGCAGAGGGCCGGCGCAAGAGCCAGATCGAGGAGTTTCTGGAGTATTACGGCGGCCCCGGCGTGCAGCATATCGCGCTCGCCACCGGCGACATCTGCGCGACGGTTGACGCACTGCGCGCCGCCGGCATTCCGTTCATTCACGTGCCAGATGCCTACTACGATGACCTTGAGCAGCGGGTGGGCACGATCGACGAGAGCCGGCAGGAGTTGCAAGCGCGCGGGATTCTGGTCGATCGGGACGAAGAGGGGTATCTGTTGCAAATCTTCAGCCAGCCGCTGCAAGACCGGCCCACCCTCTTTATCGAGATCATCCAGCGCAAAGGGAGCCGTGGGTTCGGCAAGGGCAATTTCAAGGCATTGTTCGAGGCGATCGAGCGCGAACAGGCCAAGCGAGGAAATTTGTAGGGGCATTGTAGGGGCAGAGCGACGCTCTGCCCCTACAATGCCCCTACGATTACGGACGGTTGATGCGGGTACCGCGCGGCACGTTCACGATCACCGCCTCGTCTTCCTCACCGTGTTCGGGATGGGCCGGCTCGGCAGCATGGCCATGGTGATGGTCATCGCCAGCCGGCTTGAACTCACCCAGCAAACTGGCCCGCCGGATGCGCCGTTCGTACTCGCGTTCGATCGCGGCAACGAACCGTTGCCACCACGATTGCTCGCTCATCGCTCTTCGCCTCCGCAGAAGGTGGATTTTTCCTCTATCCCAGATGACAGTATATCAGCAAAGATTCAGAAGATTGTCAACTTCTCGGTTATGACGTTGTATGCTTGCTCTAGTACAATACTAGTAACGACCTCTAGTATAGAGGCAATCCATCGAACGTTTCGTCAGGAGACCGCATGCGCGCAGTGATCCGCTTTCTCCGCCTCAATCCTGCCGTTCGCCGGGTGCTTGGCTTGCTCTTCCTCGCCCTCGGCTTGATCGGTTCACTCTTTCCGATTATCCCCGGCTGGCCCGGCTATCTGCTGGCCATTATTCTGCTAGGCCGGCGCGACCGGCTGCTGCGCCGGTTGCACCTGATCGCTCGCTTTGCCCTGCGCTGGCTGCGCAAAGCGCCGGTGCCACATGTGCGCGGGGTGGGGCATTGGCTTTCCAACCAATATGTCGAGCTGCGCCGCGCGGTGGTGCCGCGCCTAATCGCGTTTGAACGCCACCTTGACGGGCCTAATCCCCTTTGAGGCGCTTCCCCAACGCCCAGCCGAATATCAACCCGCCAATCACCAGCAGGCCAGCAGCCACCCCAACCCCAATCAGCAGATGCGGCCAGCCGAACGGGCCGCCGCCGATCAGCCATGCCAGCAGCGCCGGCACGCCGATCAGCGCCACCAACACTGCCAGCAACGGCATTATCCCCCGCGCAACCAGCCAGATCCGCCGTTTCACGGTGTCATCCTTTGTGGGAACGCCACCACGCACCTGCAACGAGGGTTGGAGAGGGTGTTGGCGCGTATAGCCATCATCTTCAGCTTAGCGTTGCGGCAAAACTCCTGCCAGTGCGGCCCGCGCCGCCGCCGGGGTATTGGTAATCAAGCCACTGGCCCCTAACGCCGCTAACGTTCGCAGCCGATCCGGATCATCCACCGTCCAGACATTGACCTGATACCCGGCCCGGCGCACTTTGGGCAACACCCAATCGAGACCGGGCAAGCCGTGGTAGGGGTGCCACGCAGCAGCCCCAATCCGGCGCAGGGCGCCAAACGGCCAGAACTCGCGCAGGCGCACATCGGGCCGGTAGGTGCGAATTCCCATCAGATAACCACGGGCTATCGCGGGATCAACCGCGCGCAACTCGCGCAGGGCCTGCGGGAAGAATGACGAAACGATCACCTGATCAACCAGCTTGAATTCACGAAGCAACTGGACACACCGCGCCGCCATACCGGGCTTTTTCAATTCGAGGTTGAGCGGCATATTGGCGCTGCGCGCCCAATCGAGCGTCTCGGCCAGCGTTGGCACTCGCTCGCCGCGAATATCGAGCTGGCGAAATTCGGCCAGCGTGAGGCGCGCTACCGGCTCAGCGCGACCATTCCAACGCGAAGTGTCATCGTCGTGAAAGACCACAATCTCGCCATCAGCCGTTGGCTGCAGATCGAGTTCGATCATATCGGCCTGTTGGCGCAGAGCCAATTCAAACGCCGCCAGCGTATTTTCCGGCGCATCAGCCGACGCGCCGCGATGAGCAATGATCAGTGGTGCCATGTCTCCTCGCCATAAAACACTGATAGCGGAACGCCGTTCGTCCCGCTATCAGTATCGCCGCGCCGTGCGTTGGCGTCAATGTCGAGGTGACAGTGCGCGCGCTGCCGTCAGGAGCTCAGATCAGGCTGGGGAACAGCCAGATCGGCATGCCGCGCCTCTTCGGTCAGCATCGGATGCAAAATGCGCTGCATCGCCATCACGTGGGCACAGGTGCCCCAACTGTGGAAGAACGAGCAATTGCATGCCCATTGGCCATTGTGCAGCGAAATCTCGTGATCGCTGTTGCCGCCATGGAAAGTTGCTCGCAGATCACTGAATTTAATGCGCTCCGGTTCGGCGGCATAGCGCCGGGCTTTCTCGATTTTGCCGATCATGTCCGAGTGCATAGGGAGACCTCCTTTGTCTCTGCCCGGAAAACATCAAGGGCGGCTACAGGCACTGGCCTGTACCGCCCTATACAACCCTCAACCACGTTGTGACACATGTTTTCATAGCCGGCCTCCTTAACTGGAGTTGCGCCGCTCTTAACACAGCCTTATTATACGACCCTTAATCGGCCCCCGTCAAGGATGAATTCGGCTATAGGCAGTACCAGATTTTTGGCTTGTTGATGCGGTATAACGACAATTACCGCCGTGAACGACGGTTGCCATCTGCTAACCAGCGTTGCGCATGCGCTCGGCGAGGTCGAGAATGCGCTGGCCATATTCGGTACCCGGATACGCCCACCGTCCATTGAGATCAGTAATGGTCACGGCCACACCGCGCAGCGAGGAAGGCAATGGCCGGCGCATCAGGGCATAGTCGATTAACTGCTGTTGGTAGGGCGTGCCGGCGCCAACTGGCAAGGCGTAGGCCAACAACCGGCCAAGGTGAGCCGGAATCGACTCACCCACCCACGAAGCAAAGCTGAGACCGGCCCGCCACACTTGGTTCGCTTCATCCCATGCCCAGTCGGGGCCGGGCGGCTGGTCGGGCGTGCCGGGCCGGGTCTCGCCGGTGACGCCGATCCCGGCGGGATTGCGGCGCGGACGCTGGCACCACCACGACGTCAGGTTGCCGGTCTCGTGGGCGCATTGGGCAATGGCAAGGAACCAATCAAGTTCGGCGGCGGCGCCGATCTCGGCGTAACCATTGACAATCACACTGACATCGTAGGGGGTATAGGCAGTGCTGCGCGGCGCCAGCCACGCAATCGCCGCTGCGGCAGTGCCAGTCGACGGGCCGAGCAGCGTGCCCGGCAACGGTACACGAGTAATGAAGGGGAGGTAGATAGTGGTTTCAGCCGGCTCTTGGGCGCGGATCACGCTGCTACTCAGCGCGGCTATACCCAAGGCAAGCAATGATCGACGAGAGAGGCGCGTGTTCATGGCTGTTCGCTCAAAAGGGCGCGGATGTCGTTGACATACACGCTCGCTGCGGTTCCATATTGATAAACGAACCGCAACCGGCCCTTTTGATCAATCAGATAGCTCGCGGTGCTATGCTCGACGCCATCACTGCTATGATGGTGATGGCCGCCGCCGCGGCGGTAGGTCAAGCCGTATTCCTTGCTGATCCGGCGCAGAGTGGCGTCGTTGCCTTGCAAGCCGATAAAGCCGGGGCCGAAACCGCGCAGGTAGGCGGCCAGCACGTCGGGCGTGTCGTTGGCCGGATCGACGCTGATCAAGACAACATGCACCCGTTCGCCATCAGAGCCAAGCGCTTCGCGGGCGCGGCGGAACTCGGCCAGCGTGATCGGGCAGTAATCAGGGCAGCGGGTGTAGCCAAAATAGAGCAGCACCGGCTGGCCGCGCAGATCGCTCAGGCGCAGCTCGCCGCCGGTGCTGGCCGGCAAACTGAAATCGCTCAGCACCGTGGGCGGATCGATCTTGGTTGATGATAGGGTTGCCGGCGCACTCGGCGCGGCGCAGGCGGTGAGCAACAAGAATAAGAACACGATGAAGCGTGGCATGTGGCCCTCACCCCTAGACCCTCTCTCACGACGCGGGAGAGGGGGAATAGCGAGTTGATCTGAATGCAAGGGTAGATTAACACACCTGATGAGATTGCGCCCCCCCTCACAGCCTCAACCGTTGGGGGAGGGGAATAGCCGCAAAAAGACACAAGAAGCACAAAAACTCTTGGTGGTTTTGGTGTCTGCTTGGAGCTATTGTTCTGGGTCTTGACGTTTGCCCTCACCCCCCGGCCCTGAGAGGGAGCGACTTGCTCCCTTCTTAAGAGGTGAGAGGGCAGGGGCAGGGGCCAAGCAGTGCATCCCCGCGCCCGTTGCGCCCGGCCCTGAAGGGCCGGGCTACGTTTACGAAGCCCGCTGCGCGGGCTAATGCCCCTCATCCCTCGCCCCTCTCCCGCTGGGGGGCATTGGCCCCCACCCCTCGCCCCTCCCCCGCTGGGGGAGGGGAATAGCCACAAAAAGACACAAGAAGCACAAAAAATGACCGCAGAGGACGTCGAGAGCGCGGGGGATGAGCACCATCCCCAAATTTCTTTGCGTCCTTTGCGGAGCCGGACAGCCGTCCGGCTCTACGGCGTCTTTGCGTTAAGAACCCCTGCGCCTTTGCCCCCTTTGCACCTTGATAGTCGCCCCCACCCCTCGCCCCGCTCCCGCTGGGGGGCATTGGCCCCACCCCTCGCCCCTCCCCCGCTGGGGGAGGGGAATAGCCACAAAAAGACACCAGCAGCACAAAAAATGACCGCAGAGGACGTCGAGAGCGCGGGGGATGAGCACCATCCCCAAATTTCTTTGCGTCCTTTGCGGAGCCGGACAGCCGTCCGGCTCTACATGCGCCTTTGCGGAGCCGGACAGCCGTCCGGCTCTACGGCGTCTTTGCGGAACCGGACAGCCGTCCGGCTCTACATGGTCGTTACGTTTGCAATCAACCCCGGTTGCGCGTACAGCATGATTCGTGCGGCGGTTCAGATTTCTTACCTTGACACTAACGCGCGATTGATGCTATTATCACCAATGACAAACGATCTTCGGGGCAGGGTGAAATTCCCGATCGGTGGTATAGCCCACGAGCGTGTTGAGAGGCACGCAGGATCCGGTGCAACTCCGGGGCCGACGGTTACAGTCCGGATGTAAAGAAGATCCAGATATGGGCAATGGTAGGCGACGCGCGAAGTGCGCGCCTTCGCTTCGTTGCCGTTGCAGGCGGGCTCATCACCCGCTCTGTTCCCGTATCTGTCCCCCGAAGAGCGTTCGCTCGGCGGGGGTTTTTGATTCCCCGCCAGAAAGGAGATGGTGACGATGCAGCAAACTTTGCCAATGCCTACTCCCGCGCCGCGAGCCAAACCGTGGCGGCGGTTTGAATGGCCGGCGCTCGGCTTGCCGGTGACGTTGCTGGCGTTGCTGGCGCTCTGGCAGACGGTGGTGAACGTCAGCGGTTATCCGGCTTTTATTCTGCCCTCACCGGCGCTGGTCGCCAGCCGGTTTGGGCAGGCGCTCAGCAGCGGGTTGCTCTGGCAACATACGGCAGCGACGCTCAGCGCCGCGTTGGGCGGCTTCGCGCTGGCGCTCGTCATTGCGCTCGTCCTTGGCTACATCCTCGCTCATATCCGCTGGCTCGAACAGGCGCTGGCGCCGGTGTTGGCCGCTAGCCAAGCCATTCCGGTGGTGGCCGTCGCGCCGCTGATCATCCTCTGGTTTGGCGCCGGGATGACCTCGAAGGTGCTGGTTGCGGCGCTGATCACCTTCTTGCCGATTCTGATCAGCACGATTGTCGCGCTGCGCAGCATTCCGCGCGAGCTGATTGAGATGGCGTATATCAGCGGGGCTAACCGCTGGCAACTGCTGCGCTATGTCGAAGCGCCGCTGGCGCTACCGGTGCTGTTTGGCGGCGTGCGCACCGGCTTGGCGCTGGCTACGACCGGCGCAGTGGTAGGCGAATTTGTCGCCGGGCGCACTGGGTTGGGGGCATTAATCAATATTGCGCGCGGCTTGTTTGACACCCCGTTGATCTTTGTCGCGTTGGCGACGCTGGCGCTGATTACGCTCGCCCTTTACGTGCTGGCCGGCCTGCTCGAGCGGCTGTTGGTGCGATGGGAAGCGTAAACCCAGTTTTCGTACGGTTGAAGCACTCTTGCATGAAACATGCGCTGTAGTTCATGTACATGAGCTTCTGCGTAAACCCAGTTTTCGTACGGTTGAAGCACTCTTGCATATCTGGCGTACACAGATGACGACTATTCTAACGAGGAAACGACTATGAAGCTGCGTTTCATGCTATTCCTTACCCTCATCACTTTCATTATCTCGGCGTGCAGCGCGCCGGCTCCGGCGCCGACGGCGGCCCCAACCAGCGCGCCAGCGGCCAACCCGCAACCGGCATTGCGCACCGTGACGCTGGCGATGTCGTATATTCCGAACATTCAGTTTGCGCCCTATTATGTCGCGGCAGCGAAGGGCTATTACGCCGCGGAAGGGATTGAGGTCAATTTCGACTACAACTTCGAGAATGACGTGCTGCAACGGGCGGCGACGTGGCCGGCCAGCGGCGTGGCTTTTGCCACCACTAGCGGGACGTCGGTGCTGCTGGCCCGCCAGCAAGGGGTGCCGGTCAAGACGGTCATGACGCTCTACCAGCGCTTCCCGATCGCGTTTTTTGCCAAGGCAAATGTACCGCTGGCGAGCGTTAACGACCTGCGCGGGCAGACGATCGGCATTCCCGGTCGCTTCGGCGAGAGCTTCTACGCGCTGTTGGCGGCGCTCTATGCCGGTGGTATGACCGAGGCCGATGTGACGGTGCAAGAGATCGGGTTTACACAGGCGGCGGCGGTGATGGAGGACAAGGTGCCGGTGGCGATTGGCTACGCGATGAACGAGCCGGTGCAGTTGCGCGAGCAAGGGGTGGAGGTGAATGTGTTGCTGGCCGCCGATGTCTTTAATCTGGCTGCCAACGGCATCGCTGTCAGCGAGGCGCTGATTGCGCAAGAGCCAGAATTGGTGCGGAAGTTTGTGCGGGCCAGCTTGCGCGGGTTGGCCGATACGCTGGCCAATCCGGCGGAGGCGTTCGATCTGAGTTTGCAATTCATCCCCGAAGCGCAGCTCGGCAACCTCGACTTGCAGCGGAAAGTGCTGGAAGAGAGCTTGCCCTTCTGGCAGAACGAGCTGACGGCGCAGCACGGGTTGGGTTACACTGACGGCCAACTGTGGGCGCGCACCGAGCAGTTTATGCGCGAGGCGGGCTTGCTGGCCGGGCCGGTGGAGGTGGAGAAGGCCTATACCAATGAGTTTGTGCCGGGCAAGTCGTGAACCGCAGAGGACGCAACGAATTCAAACGCAAAGGCGCGAAGGACGCAGAGGGCGCAAAGGATTCAAACGCAAAGACGCGAAGAACGCAGAGGGCGCAGAGGTTTTTGATGGGGTAGGAAGTATGCGAGGTGGTTCATACCTTATGGTGTCTCATTGTGAAACTCTTGCCAGAGCGAGCGAGGACTGTGAGGGATGGAGAACCCAAAACCCTTCGCGCTCTTCGCGTCCTCTGCGCCTTTGCGTTATCCATTCTCTGCGTCTTTGCTCCCTTTGCGCCTTACGATTCGGGCGCCATGCTGCGCAAGAAGTGAGCCACCGCTTCAGCCGCCATCGTGCGCGCGTCGATCGCGCGCGCTTCGGGTTGATTGAGCACCTCGCGCGAGAAGAAGTAGGACATCATCGGGCCAATTAAGAGACGAGCGGCAATCTGGGGGTCGGTGCGGCGCAAGCGGCCCAATTCCATTTGGCGGGCTAGATAGGCGGCCAACGCATTAATGGCGCGGCCCGGCCCGATCTCACTGATCACCCGCGCCAATTGCGGATGGCGCAACACTTCACCCATGACAATCTTGCCGATCGCCACCGTCAGCGGCTGGTCAAGCGCCTGCGCCAGCCGCTCGCCCAACCGCGGCAACACCACCTCCGGCGGTTCATCACCCAACCGCTCGACCGCATCAACAATCGGGACGAGCGGCATCCGTTCGCGGATCACCTGATAGAGCAGGTCGGTCTTGTCTTTGAAGTAATGGTAGATCAGACCGGGAGAGGCGATACCGGCGGCGCGGGCAATATCGCGGTTGGTGGCGCGATCGAAGCCAAGGCGGGCAAAAGCATCGAGAGCGCCGTCGATAATTTGTTGGCGACGTTGTTCGGTTTCGTCACGTGGGGGCATGGTTTGATCCCTGTGTGATGATATGCGGTAGAGCCGCACGGCCGTGCGTCTGTACAAAAATTATGATCCATTGAAGGTTATCACCGCGGTCATGTTCCAGCGCAGACGCGGATCGGTCTGAACCAATTCAATCGTCGCGGTATACACCACCTCACCCAAGCGGTCGGCGCCGTAGGGTTCGATGGCGATGACGCGGCCCGGCAAGGCCACGCCGGGCAAGGCATCGAACGTCACCGTGACCGCAGCGCCGGGAGCGATGCGAGCCGCATCGATCTCGGTGAGGTCGGTGGTTTCGATGCGCCATGCGCTGAGATCGCCGAGCAGCAGCGCCGGGGCAGTGGGGGCGGCGAGTTCGCCGAGGCGCAGTTCGATCTGGGCCACGGTACCAGCAAACGGCGCGCGTAGGGTCAGTTTGTCGAGTTCGAGCCGGGCTTGGGCCAGCGCCGCTTCGGCGGCGGCGACGTCGGCTTGGGCCAGCGCCAGATCGTTATCACGCGGCGCGGCATTGACCTGCGCCGCCTGCGCTTGGGCCAAGGCCACTTGGGCTTGGGCCACCGCCACCTGTGCTTGGCGCGGATCGCCGCGCAGCCGGGCAAGCGTCGCTTCGGCGGCGGCAATGCGGGCATCGATTGCGGCCAGTTTATCGGCGGCAGGCGGGGCCAGCAACGCGGCGAGGCGGGCCTCGGCTTCGCGCAGCCGGGCCTCGGCAGCGGTAATCCCTTCGATCTCGGCTTGGGCCGCCTGTTCGGCAGCCACTCGCACCTGCGCCAACGCCACCTCGGCGTTCTGCACTGCGCGCAACGCCGCCGCTTCGAGGTCAATGCGGGCTTGGGGCAGGTCATCGTCGCCAAGGCGCTGTTTCAACTCTTCGTTTTCCCAATGGATGCGGCTGTAGTCGGCTTGGCGATCGCGCAACACGTTGGCCGCCTGTTCCAGCGCCAACTGGGCATTGACCTTCGCCGCCGCCAGCGCGCTGCGTTGGGAGGCAAGGTTGGCCGCCGCTTGGTCGCGAGCCGCCTGCGCCTGCGCGACCACTTCCGGGTCAGCGCCGGCCAACAGCTCGGCGCGAGCGGCCTTGGCTTCGGCCAATTGGGCCAGCGCGGCCTTCTCGTCGGGGGCAGCCACCGCTAGCGCCACTTGCGTCGCTTGGGCAGCAGCGACTTGGACGGCGGCTTCGGCAGCGGCCCGCGCTTCCGGCGCCGCGCCGGCCAGCAGTTGGGCATAGCGGGCCTGCGCGCGGGCGAGATTGGCTTCGGCTTGCTGCACCGCCAAGCGCTGCGCCCGATCATCGAGCTGGGCTAAGGCTTGCCCGGCGGCCACCTGATCACCTTCCGCGACCAAGATCGCGCTGACGATCCCGCTGCGCTCGAAGCGCAACCATGCCTCTTGCAGCGGCACAACCCGCCCTTCGACGCTGACCGGCGGCACGGTCGCTTCACCGGTTGGGATCGGGGCCGGGGCCGACTGCGCCCCCGGCCCGTTAGGGCCAAAAATGGCATACGCGCCGCCAGCAATCAAGATGACGGCAATCAGAGGAATAAGCAGTCTGCGCATAACCGTCTCGCCTTTCAGCCAACAATGTGACCATCAGCCACCAGCACCATCCGTCCGGCCCGCCGGGCCAATTCACTATCGTGCGTCACCATCACGATCGTCGTACCGAGACCGGCCAGTTCGACAAACAGCTCAAAGACCGCTTCGGCGGTCTGCGAATCGAGATTACCGGTCGGCTCGTCGGCCACCAGCAGCGGCGGGTTATTGGCCAAGGCGCGCGCAATCGCCACCCGCTGCTGCTGGCCGCCCGACAACGCCAGCGGCAACTTCTCGGCTTGGTCGGCCAGCCCCACCCGTTCGAGCAAGGCCAACGCTCGTGCGCGCCGTTCGCGCGGCGAGCCGAGATTAGCAAAATCCATTGGCAACATCACGTTTTCCAACGCGGTGAGGGTCGGCAAGAGCTGAAAAAACTGGAAGACGATTCCGACCGTGCGCCCGCGCCACGCGGCCATCTGCGCGGCGGGCATACGCATCAGATCGGCCCCGGCCACCAACACCTCGCCGCTGCTGGCCCGGTCAATCCCGGTGATGACGTTGAGCAAGGTTGACTTGCCGCTGCCCGATTTGCCCACAATCGCGACAAACTCACCCGGCTCGATGCGCAGATCGATCCCGCGCAGGGCCAGATAGTCGCCAGCGGCGGTGGCATAGGCTTTGGTAACGGATGAGAGCAAGATCAGTGGTTGGTTCATAGGTTTTGTGTGTTTATATCGTTGATGTTGCTGACCGCAGAGTGCGCCGAGGACGCAGGGGATTTCCAATATTCTCTGCGACTCTTCGCGCCCTTCGCGCCTTTGCGTGTACCATCTTTGCGCCTAGGAGACGGACAGCCGTCCGTCGCTACTTTGCTCCCTTGGCGTCACGGGAGACGGACAGCCGTCCGTCGCTACGGTGCGTTGACTGGCTCACTCATACGCCAGCGCTTCGCGCACCGGGATGCGGGTCGCGGCGCGCGCCGGCAACACGCTCGATACCAAGGCAAACAGGATCACCACCCCCAACCACATCCAAATCGCCGGGAACGAGTACGTCCAGATCAATGGAATATTGAGCAACGCCATACCAAAGTTGTAGGCCAGCGCATAGCTCATTGGAATCGAGAGGAGCACCCCGCCGGCCCATGCCAGCAGCGCGATTGTGAGACCCTCAGTGACAACCAATTCGCGGATGGCGTCGTCGCTGGCGCCGATGGCGCGCAGAATGCCGATCTCGCGGGTGCGTTCGAGCACGTTGATGCTGAGGGTGCCAGTGAGGCCGAGCGCACCCACGACCCCGATAATCAATGCCATGATCGAGATCGCGCCGGTCGCTAGATTGAACCGCTCTTCGAGAATGCGCCGCTCGTCGCTCATGGTGCGGATGAGGCGCAGATCGATGCCGTAGGCGGTGAGCCGCTGTTCAATCGCCGCTGCCGCCGCGGCATGGCTGGCCGGATCGTGGCCGATGGTCGCCACCCGCACTGTATCGGTGCGGCCCACGCCACCCTGTTCGGCGGTGAAGGCAGCGAGATCGACATAGGCCTGCGCCGGCATGGTCGGCGGGGTAAAGACCTCGATCAAGCCGACCAGTCGCCACTGCGATTCGCGGCCTTGGATCGAGAGTGTTACCCAATCGCCGACGCGCAGGTAGGGTTCTTTACTGCGGATATTGGTTGAAAAGACCACCTCGCGCGCGCCGGGGCCGGCCAGCCAACGCCCTTCAGCGAGGCGGGGATGGAAGAAATCGGTATCGGCAGGCAACGCGCGCAACGCCAACTCTTCGCCATCGGTGCCATCGGGCCGCACCGGAAAGGCCGGCGCGCGCAGCGTGCTCTCAAGGCGGGTCACCGCCGGCAACGACTCAATCAGCGGCGCAATCCGCTCGATCCGGTAGGAATGGGCCAACTGCACTTCGAGATCGTAGTTCAACCCGGCCAGACTCGCTTCAAGTGTGGCAAACAGCGAGGTGCGCTGGGTCATGACAGTAATCAAGACACTGCCGCCCAACGCCAAAGCCACCAGCGTGCGCGCTAAACGGGCGCGCTGGCGAAAAGCATTGCGCAGCGCCAAGAGGGTGGGCCGGCGCAGCAACCGGCCCAGCACGCGGGTGAGCAGAGTCACAGCAAGCGGAGGCGGCGGCGGCGCTGTCTCGCCGCTGAGCAACGCGCGCACGGGCCGGCGTAAGGCGCTGCGAATCGGCCACAACGCGGTCAGCACCGGCACTGCGATCCCGGCCACGATCTGCAACAGCAAAATCTCACCACTCCAAACCGGCCATGGCAGATCGATATTCAACTGCCCGGCCAAAAAACCGGCAAGGCCCTGCGTCGCCAGCAAGCCCGCCGGCACTGCCAGCATCAGCGCCAACACCCCAAACAACGCCGCCGTCGCCATATACATCGCCGCCAGCGCCCGCGGCCCGGCGCCGATGGCCGCCATCACACCGAGCTGGCGGGTCTGTTGGTTGAGGATGGCGCTGATTGTATTGATGCTGAGAAAACTACTGGCAACCAGCGCCAACAGCCCGACAATCAACATCAAAACGGTAATCACCGGCAAGAGAGCTTCAGCCGGATGCTGCAACGGCGGCGGCACGTAGGTCTGGATGACCGGATGGCCGCTGCGCTCAAGCAACTGCTCAACCGCCTGCGCCATCGCCCGAATCTGGGTCACATCGCGCCGGTCGCCGTTGACAATCAGGTGCAACTGGTTATAACCGGCGGGGCCGCCCAACCAGCGCAACGTATCTTCGGTCATATAGATGAAGGTCTGCGCGGTGAGCACCGCCAGCGGCGTACTCAAATCGTGGATCGTACCGGCCACCGGCATCGCGCGCTCGCCGATCCCCGGCAACTCAACCACGACCGTCTCGCCGATCGCCAAGCCAGCACGCACCAGCGACGCCCGCTCCACCAGTATTGCCCGTTCGGGTGGCGGCCATGCCCCCGCTTGGGGCCGGACAATCCCGATCCGGCGGATGCCATCGTCGGGCAGGACGGTAATCAGCGCATCTTCCCACCGATCGGGGCCGATGCGGATGCGAGCCGGTACAACGCGACGGCCTTCGGCGACGGCCACTTCCGGCAACCGTTCGACCGCCTCGGCGAGGTCATCGGTAAAGGCGGTGGTGGTGATCGTTGCGCTGGCCGGCTCGATAGCGAGAAAGCTGCGCTGCAATTCGCGCCCGATCACGGCTCGCGCGGTGAGGATGACGCCGAAGGCGAAGACGCCAACCGCAATCGAGAGCGTCACCAGCACGGTGCGGGTGGGGAAGGCGCGCAAGTCGCGGATAACTTTTCGCCAACGCGGAGTAAGCATCGTGAAACCACCGAGTGAGCAACGGCGCTGTAGCGCCGGACGGCTGTCCGGCTCCGCAAAGGCGCGAAGGGTTGGATTGGGTAGCGCAGATAGGCTATCGTCTTTGCGATCTCCACAGGCTGACCACAATCACCTTGCCCAAGCGGCGCCCGGCTGCACCAATCTGCTAGGAGTGTAGCACATGTTGATTGACCAGTCAATCAACAAAATGAACAAAAAAAAACAGCGCGACGACCCGCCGGGCCGTCGCTGCTAAACCGGTGCGAACGTTCCGTATACCCCTAACCGGCCACCACCCCCAACATATTGAGAAAGATGCGGGTTTCGCGGGCAATAGCCGGCCACGCCTGCGGATCAGCCGCCTTCGCCGGCAATTCCACCGTGGCGAACTGGTGCATGGTGCGCGGCAAGGCTTGGCCGCGGGTCTGGGTAGCGACCTCGCCGCGCAGGTACGCCTGCCACGCCGCCTCGACCGCTTGGGCAAACTGCTTTGCCGAGGCTTGAATCGCGCTCGTATCTTTAGTCTCTAACGCGGCGAGCAAGGCCCGGCCCGCCTCGTTCATGTGTTGCACATACATCACGCAACGCTCCTCTATTCTCATCACGCGGCGTATAGTTTGGTTGCCGCCGGCACACAAGCAGGCAAGAGCGGCGGGGGGGGGCGCCGCCGCTCTTCTTTGGATTATAGCGAGAGCTGTGGGCGATGGCAAGTGTGGGGAGGGGGGTGGGGAGTCGATGATAGCGTCAGATGTGCATATCAGCGGGCATAGATTTCTGCTCGGCTCAATGGACGAAAATTAGGGATGCGCACCGGTTGGGCCAGCAATTGATCGATCACATTCTCGCTCGTTTGTACGGTAGGTTCTACCAAGACGATCACTCGTACCTGCCCGGTAAGCTGAGCATATTGCGGAGGAAGCTCAATCAGACCATTCTTAACTGTGGCTTGGAATTCGATCGCTTGCATCATCTGGTTTTCTTCCCCGTTCATGTCTGATAATAAACAACTCAACGATAGACCTATCGTTTGCGAGAGGATAAAGCGTGATAGGAAAGCATTTGGTTCACTACCCATTTAGTATACATCAACCACACACAATCGCACCCAATGCATATCACTGCTGAGGCTCACTCCGCTTCTTCGGCATACTCATCGAGCACTTCATCGGATAAGTGTGCTAAATGGCGCTCCTTGACCAACTCGCGCACGCTGTCGTAAGACAGAAAGGTGCAGAGTTCCGACAACGGCCCCTTCTCCAACAGCGAGAAGACGGGCCGGCGAATCTCTTGAAACACCTTTTCGCGCCGCTCGGCAGGGGCCACAATATGGAGCTTGATGTCCATATTGGGTTGGAGGGCGAGCAAATCGGCCATGCGCAACAGACCCGAATAGATTGAGGTGGTATGCTCAACCTCAAAGGCGCGGACAATCGAGCGCCGGCGGAGCCACAACACATCAATCTGCTCGATCGTCCGCAAGGTGGTTTCGTCGTAGTTGAGCGGCAACTCATCGAGGAGCACATCGCGATCGTTTGGCCACTCGGCCAAGACGCTGCTGCGGTCGTTGCGCAGAATCCAGATCCGCATCCCCATCTTCGCGCCAATGCTGGCCAGCAAGGCTTGAATCTTGATTGACTCGCGCACCTCAACCGGCGGGACCACACCATCGTCCGGGGTATCTTGCGGCACCGACACCGAGACCGTCTTGTCTAGCCGGCGCACACGATGGGACAGCAACTTCTGGTAGTCACGTTCGTCAACCGGAAAGACCTCGCCGCCAGTAGCCTGCGCCACCATGAGTTGTTCGAGAAATCGGCCATCTTCATCGTCAAGCTGGTTCAAGCTCGTGCGCAGCTTGCCAGTCCAATACGGGTAGTCTGGATCATACTCGCGGGTGAATGACAACGTGCGCCACACCCGTTCCGTGCGAATCGGGATCGCCTTCTCTTTGGGCAACCACACGATTGGGCGTACCTTAAAGCGCACGACAAACGGATCATCTTTTTCGTAGAAGAGGGGAGAGTCTTCTTTATAATAGGTACTCGTAATTTCAAGCACACCTATCCAGCGCGACAGGCGGGTTACATAACAGATCAATTTGTCGCCTATCCTGATCTTACGCGCCGCCTGTTGCTGTCGCAGCCGGAAGCCGGAAACAGTGCGGTTCGAGGCAGTGAACGCCTCATACGTTTCGGGTGAGAACAGGTTCAGGTAGTATGCCATAGCGCTGATTTCCTTTATTGAACCGGTCTGTTTGGCGGCATCATGCGCGGCTGCATGCACTGTGTCACTATTGTACGCAGCGGGGATGGGGAAGGCAAGGCGTTGCGCTTGGCTGATGAAGCTCCTCTCCCAACCCCCCGCTGGGGATTCAAGGACGGACAGAACGTATAAGCGTAGATGTGGTTGAAGGCTGTGAGATGCACCATTTCGCCCTCACCCCCAGCCCCTCTCCCACTGGCGCGGGAGAGGGGAGTGTATCGCCGAGCGTTACGGCATCGCATAGCGATCAACGGATGTGACTAACCACATGTTCTGTCCGCTCCTCAACTCCACTGGGGGAGGGAGAGACCTAGCGACCTTCAATTGTGTGCTGAGGTCATTACGCGAGCACGGCGGCAGGTTCGACTGTCATTGCTAGGGGGTAGCCCCTAGCGCAGCGGGGTCGCCCGACCGCAGCAATCCCCCGCTTCAGCGAAAGCTTGTGCCTGAGCGCACCGTTTCCGCTGAAGGAGGAGATTGCTGCGGGGGCTGCGCCCCCTCGCAATGACAGGCGGAAAGCGGGGGCTTGCTGCGGGGGCTGCGCCCCCTCGCAATGACAGGCGGAAAGCGGATGCTGGCTGCAGGGGCATTGCTTCCGAAGCAATGATAGTTGAGGGGAAGACAGGATCCATGAGCGTAGATGTGGTTGATAGCTTTGCAATGCGCCGGTGTACCCTCACCCCCGGCCCCCTCGCCTGCCGTCAGGTAGGCGAGGGGGAGCCGCTGGGTTGCGGGAAAGGCGATGTTGTACCACAGCGTATGCTACGGATGCGGAGAGGGGAAATCGCCACTAAAACGCGCAACGGACGCAAAAGAGATTCGGTGCATTTTTGCGTCTTTTGTGTCTTTTTGTGGCTATTCCAAAACCCGCTGCGCGGTGCATGAGGCAAAAGAGGCGCTTCATCAGCGCCTCCTTTCCCTACAGGTCTATCGTTCGATGATAACCTCCTCGCGCCGCCAATGATTCGCGAATGCCGTATAATACCGAGCATGCTGACTAGGTGACTTCAATGCAGTTGCGATCCTGCGCTAGCCTAACGTTCTGCAGCACAATTGCCCGCAGTTATGATAGAACATGCTTCCCAATCATGCCGCTTGCTGATCTGCTCAGACCAATCACAAACGAAGATCGTTCGCCAAGTATCGATAGGGATCGGGTATGGCAGGCAATGCTGCTGAAACATCTGGTTGAAATATAATTGACCGGTGAATGCTAAGTCGCCTGTGGCTAATTGCCGCAACATCGCTTCGTCCACCGGCAGGGCAAAGTTAGCTACCACGAAATCGGGTTTCAGGACGCCTAACGAGTAGTCAAAATCAAATTTATTGTGGCCGGGCATCGTACCGCTCGAAGCAGCCGGCAGACGGGCAATGTGACGATCTGACTTCCCCAGCAAATCAATCGCATAGCGCTCAGAAAAGTAGAACACCGACCCGGCCCAGAAATCAGCAACCTTGCTGGTTGGCGGGGTATTGCGTTTCAGCAGTAACCCGATCGTCACGTTGCCAACATCAGCCACATTGGGCAGCAGAAACCAACTGTACCCCGGCACAAGCAACGGCGTTCCGATCAGACAGAGCAACCCAAACCAGAGCCTGAATGCGACAGCCGGTTGGAAAAGCAGGCGTTGCAGCGCGTTCCGCCCAAAGAAAGCCGCTACGCTGCCGGCGAGTGCGCTCACGCCGATGATGAAGGCAAACCACTGATTGATGGCGAACCCTGATTGCGCTCCAGCAACGAGCAAGTCGATCATTGGCGCGAGAGTCGCCATCATGACGCCGCTTAGCACAACGCTCAACCCAACGGCCAACAGGATGGTACGCGGTGCGGATAGTTGCTCTCCTTGCACAGGCGTTATCCAACCAGTGCGAATGAGCGATTGCACCCCAAGGAAGGCCAACACGAGGATGAGAGGAAGGATCGGTATAAAAAACCGAAAGTTGGGGAAGGCGTCCCCGCCAACAGAGATCACATACGCCATATATGCCAAAACCACTGCCAACAACGCGCGGCGCACCTTGTCTTTGGTCAATAACGAACCGAACAACGCAAAACCGAGCGCAAAAGGGTAATGCATGGCAAAGGCGGCGAAGTATCGGAAACCCGCCTGCAATGCTCCCTCCCAGCCAAAGACCTTCAGGTAGGCAGTGTTGGGCAGCACATCGCCGTAATACAACGCTCTAAATAGGGCATGGACTATCGGCAAAGCCAACGACAATGCCGCATACCCGATGATCAGCGTTCGGTTGCGGTGTAACCACATCGCCAGCGCATATAGCAACACCGACAAAATCACCGCGTCTGATCGAACCAGCGACAGGAGCGCGATGATCACAAAAGTGAGTAGACGCGGCGTTCGCTGCTGCGCCTCCGTGATAATTCGATAGGTGGCCAGCAGAAACAACCACGTCAACAAGATCGTCTCAAAGCCGGCGGTTGTCCACGCCATCACATTTTTATTGAGCACGAAGCCGATCACGGTGGCGGCAACCACCAACGGGCCACCGCCCAACGCGCGCACGAAGCGGATGATGACAGGAATAGTCGCAACAGCAAGCGTGATGTTGGTCAACAGGATGATCAGTGAGGTTTGGGCAACCGGGATCGGCAACAGATGCACCAACGCCATATAGAGTGTCCACAACAGGTTAGTGTACCCCTCAACGCGCTCACCGTCTAAATTCCAGACCAAACCCGCACCCTGAGCAAGGTGACGGGCATAGCGCATTGAAATCATGGCGTCATCATCGAGCCACCAATACCGTTCGCCGCCAATGACGGCGCTATGACCAATGAGCGCGACCGGCAGCCACAATCCCCCAATCGCAAGCAGCGATACAGTGAATACGACGCTCTCCTGTTGCACGAGAGCCGCCAGCCAATTCCAGCGCGGCAGAGCGACCCAACCCAACGCAACCAGCGCTATCCCGCTGACCACTGCTTCGATGCCGATGGCATGAATTTTCGCCAGCCAATGCGGCGCCGGCGGCTCCCCTTGCCAAACAGCCACGAGCGACACTACCCAATCTGCCAACCCACTACTCATGCCCACGACGAGCAGCCCGATCACGACCAAGCCGGCCCCGGCAGCGATCATCACACGGCGAATAGTTTGGCAGTTCGTCAGGCAAGCTATCGACAACATTGAAGGAGTGTGGTTGGAGTTCTCTCTTTAGCTAGCAGAACGATGCCCAGTCTGCGGATGATGGTGGTGATGCTGTGAGGTATGTTTGGCATGGATGACAGCACCAGTGCGGATGTAGCCGATGCCTCGGCAAGAAAACTTCTTTATTTACATGCACACGGTTGGCATCCGCGCGACTGGACAACCAAATCTATAGCATAGGAATATTCTTGCGTGATCATCTTTTGAACTTTTTGGAATGTTATTTACGATGTTAGGATCAACGTCAAAAATACATAAGAAGGTATGCTGAACAATTCTCACGCACCGATCGAGACATATTCAACCTCACGGAGAATATGCGGGCCAATGTATGGGCTTAATGCTTCCACCGTCATCAAATCGACCTTACGGCCAAATAGATCTTCAAGGCACAATGCAAGCTGCATGAAATGATCAAACGTTTTCTGATCTGGCTCGAATTCGACCAACATATCGACATCACTCCCTGCCTGCGCTTCATTCCGCGCGAATGAGCCAAACAGACCGCAGCGCCTCACACCCAAACGCTGCAACTCGCGCTGGTGTCTCCGTAAGAGGTCGAGGATTTGCTCTTTCGTCTGAACCGGCATACCCTGTTTTGCATACTAGGTATCAGGTTGGGTAATTCGCATTATAGCACGCTCGCTTGGCGTAATGACCAAGCGTTGGAAAAAGACGCCAAGCCCGCCAAGATGCAAACGCAAAGACGCGAAGTCCGCAAAGGACGCAAAGGTTGTTGAAGGTTTGGCACAAGTACGCTCAGTTCCCACCCAACAAACCCTCTGCGTACCTCTGCGGAGCCGGACAGCCGTCCGGCTCTACCGCGCCTTTGCCCGTTTTGCGTCACTGATCCCGGAGCCGCACGCTGAGGCCGGTGTAGCGCCGTTCGACCTCGGCGGCGGCAACGGCGGCAGCGACGGCGCGCCGGTCGCCAACGATGACCACAAGCTGGCGGGCGCGGGTGACGGCGGTGTAGAGCAGGTTGCGTTGCAGCAGCGGTTGGTGTTGGAGCAAGAGCGGCAGCACTACCACCGGGTATTCGCTGCCTTGGCTTTTATGCACGCTGAGCGCATAAGCGAGCGCGAGATCGTCAAGGTCGAGGCCGCTGTAACGGATGGCGCGCCCGTCTTCAAACCGCACCACCACGGTCGGCGCTGCGGCGTCGATGGCGATGATCTCGCCGGTGTCGCCGTTGTAGACATCGCGGTCGTAGTCGTTGCGCTGCTGGATGACCCGATCACCAACCCGGAAGACGGTCGCGCCGCTGCGGTACTCGGCTACGCCGGGCCGGGGCGGGTTGAGGGCGGCTTGCAAGGCGGTGTTGAGGGCGGCCACGCCGGCGTTGCCTTTGTGGGTTGGGCTGAGCACTTGGATGTCGCGGCGCGGGTCGTACCCGAACCGGCGCGGGATACGTTCGACCACCAGTTCAACAACGAGTTCGGCGCAGCGTTCGGGTGTCTCGGCGGCAAAGAAGTAGAAGTCGTCGTGCCCTCCCCACTCCGGCAGCAGGCCGTCGTTGATGCGGCGCGCGTTGGCGGCGATGCCGCTGCCGGCAGCTTGGCGAAAGATGGCGTCGAGATGGATGCGCGGCACGATCCCGCTGTCGATCAGATCGCCGAGCACGCGACCCGGCCCGACGCTCGGCAGTTGGTCGGCGTCGCCGACGATGACCACGTGTGCGTTGAGAGGCGTCGCCTTGAGCAGTTGGTTGGCCAGCACCACGTCGAGCATGCTGGCTTCGTCGATCACCAGCAGATCGCAGGCGAGCGGATTATCGGCGTTGCGGCGGAACGTGCCGTCAGGACTGTATTCGAGCAGGCGGTGGATCGTGCGAGCCTCGATCCCGGTGGCTTCGCTCAACCGGCGGGCAGCGCGTCCGGTTGGCGCAGCCAGCAGGGGACGGTAGCCGCGAGCGCGCAGCAAGAGCACCAGCGCGCGCAGACTAGTGGTTTTGCCGGTACCCGGCCCGCCGGTAAGCAGCATCACCGGACTGGTCAAGGCAGTCCGCACCGCTGCACGCTGCTGCGGACTCAAATCGATGCCGCGCCGTTCGGCCAGATGGGCAAAGACCAGTTCCCAGCGGCTAGGGGCGTAGTGGGAGGCCAGCGCCGAGCGTTGCGCGAGCCAGCGCCGGATAGCATTGGCGACGCCGATTTCGGCGAAGGCCAGCGGCGGCAAGTAGATCGGCTGCTCAGCGGGTGTGGCGGCGGTGACCACCGGATCGCGCCAGAGCTGGCCGGCGGCGAGCATCTGATCGACTACCGCCTGCACCTTCGTTGCCGCCACCGTGAGCAGGCTAGCGGCGCGTTCGATCAACTCGCGCCACGGCAGATAGCAATGACCGTCATCCGACGCTTGGCCGAGCGCAAACCGTACCCCAGCAGCGATCCGGCGCGGGTCGTCGCGGGCAATGCCGAGACCGGCGGCAATCGCGTCGGCAGTGCGAAATCCCACCCCATCCACCTCATCGGCAAGCCGGTACGGTTCGTGCTGCACCACCGCTAGCGCGTCGTCGCCGTAGTGCTTGTAGATACGCACCGCAACGCCGGTCGGCAGGCCGAGGTCTTGTAGCAACAGCATCAGGTCTTTGATCCGCTGCTGCTCCCGCCACGCCGCGGCGATCTGCTCAGCCTTCTTGTGCCCTAACCCCGGCACCTCGCGCAACCGCTCCGGCTCGCGGTCGAGCACGTCGAGCGTATATTTGCCAAAGGTCTCGGTGATCCGTTTGGCGGTGGCCGGGCCAACCCCTTTGATCAGGCCGCTACCGAGATAGCGGCGAATGCCGTCGATGGTGGCAGGCAGGCGGGTGTGGTAGCGTTGCACGCTGAATTGGCGGCCATGGGTCGGATGGTCGCGCCACTCACCTTCGAGGATGAGCTGTTCGCCGGGTTGCACGCCGAGCAATTGGCCGACGATGGTGACAGTATCGCGTTTGCCGGCGGGGCGCAATTGCGCGACCGTATAGCCAGTGCTCTCGCTCTGATAGGTAATCCGCTCAAGAATGCCGTCGAGTTGGGGCATAGCGTTCGATCTGCATAGGCAACAAGTATGTTCTTTCTATCTTACCGGAAATGGTGCGTTGGGCGAAGGGTTGCACCGCAGAGAACGCAGCAGGAGCATCATCATCACATCGTATACCACTCACCGGTGACGAGGATGGTATCGGCGTCAAGCTGCTCGATCCGCAGGCGCAGATGCTCACCCGGACGGATCGGCTGCGCGTCAGCGCGTTGCACATCGACTAATGCTGGATCGAACAGCTCAGTCAATTCGTTCCGCGCGGCGCGGAACCGGCAGGTGAGTTGATCATCAAGAAAACCGTCGCGGTAGGCATAATACTCAAACGTCACCGGCGCGGCGGGCCGCAGACCGAGCGCGTAGCGGCACTGCGCCGCTTGCTCCGGCGAGAGTTGGGTGGTCGCGGTCAGCCGATCCGGGCTAAAGAAGGGATTGACCGCCAGCACGGCTAGACTGCCGATGCCGCAGATCATCACGACCCCTGCGAGAACGACCGCCAGCAATACCACAGAACGGCGCCTCATCATCCCATCGTCACCCAATCACAATCACGCGGGAAAGGTAACATGCCGCCAAATCCGCCAGAAAGCAATGAGTCTAACACGGGATTCATGACTGTAAAGATGATACGTTAGGCTGAACGTTGTTGCATCATCTTAACGATTGACAAGAGGAAATGGATTGGATATTATTAAGTCTCAAAGAGGTATGTTTTTATTGTGAAGTTAAACACTCTATTCCTCGCAACTCATTACGTATCCGCCCTCGTCGCAGCCATATTTACCACCGAGAGGAGATGCGAGATGTATGATCCCAACTCCCCCTACCGTCCCCCCCAACCGCCGCCAGTCTACATTATCAAAGAAGAGAGTTTCACCTCGAAGGCTATCTTAACGCTTGTTCTCTATTTTGTGCTGTATATTCCCGGTCTGATTGCGAATATCGTCTTCTGGAACGAAGCGCGCAACGTTCAGGCCAGAACCGGACGCGCCCCGGAAGGGAAGGGATGCCTGACGGCGATGTTAATTATGCAATTAGTAGGTCTTATCTTATCCGGGCTCTTCTTTTGCTTGTTGGCGCTTTTGATCATCACCACCGAACCAGTGCCGTTCTAGGATAGAAAGAGGCTATCTCACCACATTCGGCGTCGGTTGGCCGCTCAACACCGCCACCAGATTCTCGGCGGCGAGGGTGGCCATGCGCACGCGGGTCGCGACGCTGGCGCTGCCAATGTGGGGGGTGAGCACCACGTTCGGCAACGCGAGCAACGGGTGATCCGGCCCGATCGGCTCGCGCTCGAAGACATCGAGGCCGGCGGCCCACGGACGACCGGCGCGGAGCGCTGCGACCAGTTCGTCTTCCCGTACCAGCGGCCCGCGCGCGACGTTGACGAAGATGCTGGTGGGTTTCATCAAGGCAAACTGGGCCGCGCCGAACATACCGCGGGTCTCGGCGGTGAGCGGGGCGGTCACCACCACCGCATCACTTTCGGCAAGCAGATCGTTGAGTGAGCGATAGCCGGCCCCTAACTCAGCTTCAAGGTCGGGATTGGGCCGGCGGTTGTGGTAGAGCAGCCGCATGCCAAAACCACGGCCCCGGCGCAAGACCGCTTGCCCGATCCGGCCTGCGCCAACCACCCCCAGCACCCGGCCATAGATGTCTTGCCCAACCATCTGCAACGGGTGCCACGGCCCCCACCCGCCGCGTTCGATCAGCTTGTGGCCCTCTACCACCCGGCGGGCAGCGGCCAAAAGCAAGGCCCACGCCAGATCGGCGGTAGTCTCGGTCAGCACGTCGGGCGTATTGGTCAGCGTAATCCCGCGCGCCGCCAGCGCCTCACGGTCAATATTGTCGTAGCCGACCGCCATGATCGACACGGCGCGCAACCGCGGCGCGGCAGCGATCACCTCGGCGTCGATGCGGTCGGTGATCAGACAGAGCAACCCTTCCGCCGCGGCCACGCCGCGCAACAGCTCATCGCGCGGGATAGGAGTCTCGGCGTTATCCCACAGTGCAACCGTGCAATGCTCGGCGAGGATCGCCATCGCCGGGTCGGGCAACCGGCGGGTGACAAAAATAGGTGGTTTGCGGTTCATCTACGTCCTCAGCAGCGTTGCCCACGCCGCAGACCTACCCCTCGACCACAATCACGTGAATCTGCGGCGGGCCGTGAATGCCGAGCGAGAGGGTCATCTCGATATCGGCAGTGCGCGACGGGCCGGTGATGAAGGTGAGATTGCTGGTCGGGCCGAAGATCTCATCGCCGTAGCGTTGGGCCAGCAGCGCCAGCGCCTCGCCGAGGCCGCGCACCAGTTGGCGCCGGAAGATCACGGCGATGTGGCACGGCGCCAGCAACGAAGCAAGGCGCGGCTTGCCGGGGCCATGGCGCAAGAGCAGGGTACCGCTCTCGGCAATCGCCAGCTCAGCGCCTGACAAACAGATCGGGATCGGTTCCAGTTCTTGCAGCCGCGCCTTGCGCCCTTCCCCGCGCACATCGGCTTTCGCCGGCGTAATCCCGCGCGCCGCCAGCAATTCCGGCAGACCGGGCAAACCAATCTGGTCGAGATCCCACCCAATCACACTGGTAGCGTGCGTCTCTTCGATCAGACGGTCAATAATCGCCAGCGCCTCATCGGCACTCGCCACCCGGTAAGCTTTGCCCTCCAGCTTCGCCAGCTCAGCGACGAATTGGCCAACCACATCATCTTGGGCCGGCAACACAAACGGCGGCGCTTCGTGCGGCATCCGCTCGGCCTCGGCCTGCAACCATGGCCGGTTGGCGTTGAGGCTGGTACGAAGATTAGCGAGAATCTGTTCACGGCTCATAGTATCTCCTATCAAAAAGTCGCAAAGTGCGCAGAGATATAAAGGGTGTCAAGAGTATGCTGATGAGAATACCAAAAAACCTTTGCGATCTTTGCGACTTTGCGTTTATCATCCTCTGCGCCTCTGCGCCTTTGCCCCCTCTGCGCCGCTCCTCACAGTCGCCGTTCGTAGAATAACGACAACGGATCATTTGGATACTCGCCGAACGGGCCGATCTGGTAAAAACCAGCTTTTTCATAGCAGCGGATCGCCGCATGCTGCAACGTCCCGGTTTCGAGCCGCAGCAGCCGGCACTCGCGCGCCAGCGCATACGCGGCCAGATGGTCGATCAGCCGTTGGGCCAGCCCCATCCCGCGAAACGCTGGCCGCACATACATCCGCTTCAATTCGCCATAGTCAGGGTAAAGCTGGATGCCACCGCAACCAGCGGCCTCACCGTGTACCCGCACGACGAAAAAGGCGACCCCTTGCGCAATGAGCTTCTCGACGCTATAGCCGTGCTGGCTTTCCGGCGGGTAGAGCGGGGCCAGTTCGGCTTCCAGTTCTTCGATCAACGCCAGCGCATCATGAGTGTCTGGTCGTTCGGCATGGATGGTGATACGCATAGTCGATAGGAGGAGCAGGTGTGAAACCTGCCCTTACACATCTGTCCCTACGATGATGATTGGCGTTGTTTCTTCCGTTCGGCCCACATTTCACGGAACGATTTCGGCGGCAAGGCCGGAAAATCGCGCTGTTTCGTCCACAAGTGCAGCGGCGGCGGCAAGCGGCGGAAGCGACCTCTGCGGGCCAGAATGCGGCTAAAGAACCGGCCGGCTTTGCCGCCGGCATTGTAGATCGCCGGGTGGGTCATTGTCAGGGTATAACTAGCAATCGCCGCCTTCTCGACCGGATGGAACTTGCCGGCCTTCACCGCATCGGCCCGGTGGCGCAGCAGCAGATCGGGAATGGCGATCCGCACCGGGCAGACCTCTTGGCAGGCGCCGCAGAGCGAGCTGGCTTGCGGCAACAGGTAAGCATCGGGCAGATCAGGTTGCAGCAGCGGGGTGAGCACAGCGCCAATCGGGCCGGAGTAGACGCCGCCGTAGGCATGGCCGCCAATCGCCTGATAGACCGGGCAAGCGTTGAGACAGGCGCCACAGCGAATGCAGAGCAGCGATTCGGCGTAGTGGCCGCCTAAAATCCGCGACCGGCCATTGTCGAGCAAGATCAGGTGAAACTCTTCGGGGCCGTCTTCTTCGCCGGGCCGGGCCGGGCCGCTGATCAGGCTGGTGTAGACGCTCAGTTTCTGACCAGTGGCCGAACGGGCCAGCACTTGCAGCATCACACCCAGATCGGCAAGGCGGGCCACAATCCGCTCAATGCCCATAATCGCCACGTGGATGCGCGGCACCGTGGTCGAGAGGCGCGCATTGCCTTCGTTCTCGACAATCACAATCGCGCCGCTGTCGGCCACGCCAAAGTTGACCCCGCTGATGCCCATATCGGCCTGCAAGAAGCGTTGGCGCAGCGCCTGCCGGGCCGTGCGGATCATCGGCGGCACCTCGGTGGTCGGCGGCATGCCAAGGTGCTGCTGGAACAGCTCGCTCACCTGCTCGCGGGTTTTGTGGATGGCGGGAGCAATAATGTGCGACGGCGTTTCGCCGGCAAGCTGGATAATATACTCGCCGAGATCGGTCTCGACCACCTCGAAGCCAGCCTCTTCGAGCGCCTCGTTAAGATGGATCTCTTCCGAAGCCATCGACTTCGATTTGACAATGCTGCGCACTCCGCGCGCGCGGGCCAGTTCGATGATATAGCGGCGAGCCTCCTCGCCATCGCTGGCCCAGCACACGTGGCCGCCGCGCGTTTCGACATTGGCGGCCAACTGCGGCAACAGCTCATCGAGATGGGCCAGCGCGTGGGCACGGATGGCGCGGGCTTGATCGCGCAACCGGTCAGCATCGCTCAGCGCGCCGATCGCGCCGGCCCGGTTGCCGATGAAGCGTGTCGTTGCCCGGTGCAGCGCCGTCTGCAACGACGAATCGTGCAGGGCGTGGTCAACGCGGTCGAAAAAGGCGATGGTTTGTGGCATAGCGGTGATTTCTAGGTGATAGAGCAATCCATCATGATTGATTTATCATGCGATTATCGGTTTGGAGCCGCACTGCCGTGCGGCTGGACACCTATGGCGTTCACCTGATGGGCCGGAGCCGCACCGCCGTGCGGCTCTACATCTATGGCGTTCACCATATTGGCCGGAGCCGCACCGCCGTGCGGCTCTACTGGTGCGTTCCCGCAGATTTATCGCGCGTCCACCATATTGGCCAACACCTCGGCCAGATGGCGGGCACGGGTTGGCATATTGCGGCGCGACAACCCGCCGGCGATTTGGGTCATACACGACACATCGCCAGTCACAACCAGATCGGCGTCAGTTGAGGCAATCGCCTCGATCTTGCGGTCGAGCATCGCGGTCGAGATGGTATGCTGCTTGACCGCAAACAAGCCGCCGAACCCGCAACACTGATCGCACCCCGGCAACGGCACCACCTCCGCCCCCTGCACCCGGCCCAGCAGCGCGCGCGCTTGCGCGCCGAGACCGAGAAAGCGCAGGCCATGGCAGGCGTCGTGATAGGTAATGCGGCCATTGAAGCGCGCGCCGACGTCGGTCACGCCTAACACATCGACCAGATACTCGCTGAGTTCGTAGGTGCGATGGGCTAGGTCAGCAGCCATATCGGCAAAGGGCGTGTGCGCAAACAACTCGTGGTAGAGGTGGCGGATCATGGCCGCGCACGATCCCGACGGCATCACTACATCGCCCTTGCCGCGCAACACCTCTAGCGTGCGCCCGGCCACCGCGTAAGCATCATCGCGAAAGCCGGCATTGAACGCCATCTGACCGCAACATAACAGATCAGGCGGAACCTCGACGGTCACGCCTTGTTGTTCCAACAGCTCGGCCGCAGCCAAACCGACGGTCGGGTAGAGCTGATCAACAATGCAAGTCGCGAATAACACAGCGCGACGGCGGCCGGTAGTCACGATCTCGTCTCCTCTAAGGCTGAAAGAGCGTTGATAACGGTATTATACCAAGTATTTGCTGAGGCATTCCAACCTTGCAACCATGCTATAATAGAGGTAGCATTGTCGCGCTCAGGTTCGGCCTGAGCGTTTTTCACGCCGCCCAGCGGCCCACGTTACGGAAAAGGTATGATCCAGCGCACCGACCTACGGAACATCGCAATTATCGCTCACGTTGACCACGGCAAGACGACGCTCGTTGACGCAATGCTCAAGCAGAGCCGCATCTTCCGCCAGAACCAGCAAGTGGAAGAGCGCGTGCTCGATAGCAACGCCCTCGAACGCGAGCGAGGCATTACCATTCTCGCCAAGAATACCGCCGTCACCTACCGCGGCGTCAAGATTAATATCGTCGATACCCCCGGCCACGCCGACTTCGGCGGCGAGGTTGAGCGGGTGATGAACATGGTTGATGGCGTGTTGCTGCTGGTTGACGCCGTCGATGGCCCGATGCCGCAAACCAAGTTCGTGTTGCGCAAAGCGTTGCAGGCCGGCCATCAGGCAATCGTGGTCGTCAACAAGATCGATCGTCCGCAAGCCCGCCCCAACCACGTCGTCAACGCGACCTTTGACCTGTTTGTTGATCTCGGCGCAAGCGACGAGCAGGCCGAGTTTGCCACCATCTTCACCAATGCCCTGCTCGGTCACGCCGGACGCTCGCCGCTCAAGCTGCACGACTCGCTCGAACCGCTCTTCGAGTGCATTCTCGACCGCATTCCGCCTCCCACGGTTGATGTCGAGGGGCCGGTGCAGTTCCTCGTCACCACCAGCACCTACGACGAGTACAAAGGCAAGATCCTCACCGGGCGGCTGGTGCGCGGCACTATCCGCAAAGGTCAGCCGTTGGTGCGGATCGCGCGCGACGGCGCGATCACGCCGGCTAAAGTCAGCCAGATTTTTGTGTACAACGGGCTAGAGCGGCAAGAGGTCGAGCAGGCGCAGGCCGGCGATATTATCGCGATTGCCGGCATCGCCGACGCTGCCATCGGCGATACCATCGCCGACGCGCTGGCCCCCGAAGCGTTGCCGCCAATTAAGGTCGAAGAGCCGACTGTCCGTATGACCTTCGGCGTCAACACCAGCCCCTTCGCCGGGCGCGAGGGTACCTACGTCACTTCGCGCAAACTGCGCGAGCGCCTGTTCCAAGAGATGGAGCGCGACGTGGCGTTGCGGGTGGAAGAGACCGATAGCCCCGATGTGTTTATCGTCGCCGGGCGCGGCGAGTTGCATCTCGGCATTCTGATCGAGACCATGCGCCGCGAGGGTTATGAGTTTCAGGTCTCGAAGCCGGAAGTGATCTTCCGCGAAGCCCCCGACGGCACCCGGCTCGAACCCATGGAGCTGGTCGAGATCGAGGTGGCGAGCGAGTATCAGGGGGTGGTGGTTGAACTACTCGGCAAGCGGCAGGGCCAGATGCGCGATATGCGCATCAGCGAAGACGGCTCGGTGCATTATGTCTATCTCGTGCCGACGCGCGGCCTGCTCGGCTTCCGCCAGCTCTTCCTCACCGCCACCCGCGGCACCGGGATCATGAACAGCATCTTCTTCGGCTACGAGCCATACGCGGGCGAGATCGAGGTGCGGGCTAACGGTAGTCTGATCGCTGCCGAAGGCGGCGTCGCCACCACTTATGCCATTCACGCCTTGCAAGACCGCGGCGTCTTCTTCATCACCCCCGGCCAAGAGGTCTACGAAGGCATGGTGGTCGGCCAACACATTCGCGACAACGACCTTGAGGTGAACGTCTGCAAAGAGAAGCACCTCACCAATATGCGCAACAACCGCGGCGCCGAGACGGTGCGGCTCGACGCGCCGCGCCAGCTCTCGCTTGACGACGCGATCGAGTATATCGGCGACGACGAGCTGGTCGAGGTGACACCCAAGGGTTGGCGCATCCGCAAGAAGCTGCTCAGCGCCGACGATCGCCGGCGCGAGAAGAAGCGGCGCGAGCTAGCGATGAGCGAGCGGTAGGCGCGGGGGACGCAGCGTTGAGGGGCTGGCAGGACGTTTGATCGAGCGCCACTGTTGATCGCTGTGCAACGCCTCAAAGCGTAGCTCGACCCTCCCCTCTCCCGCGCCAGTGGGAGAGGGGCTGGGGGTGAGGGCCAGCAGGCCAGCAGCCCGCGCAGCGGGCTTCGTAAGCCTAGCCCGGCCCTTCAGGGCCGGGTGCTAGACAGATGTTCTGTCCGCCCTTGAACTCACGCCAGTGGGAGAGGGGCTGGGGGTGAGGGCCAGCAGGCCAGCAGCCCGCGCAGCGGGCTTCGTAAGCCTAGCCCGGCCCTTCAGGGCCGGGTACTGGCCAGATGTGCTGTCCGCTCTTGAACCCAGTGGGGTTGAGGGGCGGACAAGAACATGTGGTCGGTCACACCCGTTGATCGCTTTGCGATACCGCAACGCTTAGCTCGACCCTCCCCTCTCCCGCGCCAGTGGGAGCGGGGCTGGGGGTGAGGGCCAGCAGGCCAGCAGCCCGCGCAGCGGGCTTCGTAAGCCTAGCCCGGCCCTTCAGGGCCGGGTACTGGCCAGATGTGCTGTCCGCTCTTGAACCCAGTGGGGTTGAGGGGCGGACAAGAACATGTGGTCGGTCACACCCGTTGATCGCTTTGCGATACCGCAACGCTTAGCTCTGCGCTCCCCTCTCCCGCGCCAGTGGGAGAGGGGCTGGGGGTGAGGGCACACCGGTGCATCACAAAGCTATCAACTATATCTGCGCTCAGACATGCTGTCTGCCCTTCAATTATCATTGCTTCGGAAACAATCCCCCGAAGCAAGCGCCCGCTTCCCTCCCCGCGGTTATGGAGTGCGGCAGTCTCACTGCCGCATACTTGAAACAATGCCCCTCAAGCAAGCGCCCGCTTTCCGCCTGTCATTGCGAGGGGGCGCAGCCCCCGAAGCAATCTCCTCCTTCAGCGGAAGGGGTACGCTCAGGCACTCGCTCGCGCTGCAGCGGGGGATTGCTTCGGTCGGGCGGCCCCGCTACGCTGGGGGCCGCCACTCCCTCGCAATGACAGCCGAACACGTCGCCGCGCCCGCGCAATGACATCAGCACACCTTATCTACGTTCGTATGCCCCTTGAAGGTGCAGAGGTCATCATCGGTTCACCCCCTCTGCGCTGGAACTGCTAGAGCAGCGCCGCAAATACTCATCCGCCTCTCATTTTTCTTTAACCTTCTCTTTAAGCTACCCGCCGATACTAGGAACCGGCGGGCAGTTTAGCATCTTCACCCTTACCCATCACACCACCTGCCTGCCCCAAGAGAGCGCGGCGCCACCCACCCGCCGCACCCTCCGCGGCCCACACTTACGTGACCGCGGGGAACCGCAGAGGCAATCACCTGCGTCTACATCTATGAACCTCGGCGGTTCACATCGCACGCGCCGGACGGTCTCACCGGCGCATAAGGAGGCGCAATGAGCAACCCAACCACGATTGGTCGCAGCGCATCGGATACGATTGTGCTGTATCTGAACGAGATCGGCGCCGAGCCACTGCTGACGTTTGAGCAGGAACAGCAACTGGCCAACGCAATCGCGCAGGGCCGGCGGGCCGCCGAGCGGCTGGCCAATGAGCCCTTGCTCCCGCTTACCGAAAAGCAACGGCTGGCAGCGCAGGTCGCCGCCGGCGAGCAAGCTCGCGCCCAACTGATTAACTCTAACCTGCGACTAGTAGTGAGCATTGCCCGCCGCTATCAGGGCCACGGTCTGGCCTTGCTCGATCTGATTCAAGAAGGCAGTGTCGGCCTCATGCGCGCGGTCGATAAATTTGACGCCAGCCGCGGTCTGAAGTTCTCGACCTATGCCACCTACTGGATCCGGCAGAGCATCGGGCGCGCGATTGCCGACCACAGCCGCACCGTGCGCTTGCCGGTGCATTTAGGTGAACGGCTGAGCCGGCTGTCGCGGCTGCGACAAGAGTTGGCCCAACAGCTTGACCGTGAACCGACGCTGGAAGAGCTGGCCAATGCCGCCGGCCTAACCATCGAACAGGTCGAGCGGGCCGAACAGGCCGGGATGACGCCGGCGTCGCTTGATGAAGCGCATACGGAAGACGGCGGCGGCGCACTCGCCGAAATCTTGACCGATCCGCTCCAACCCACCCCCTTTGAAGAGGTGAGCGAGAGCATGTTGCAGGCCGATGTGCAAGCCGCGCTGAGCCAGCTCTCGCCGCGCGAGCGCAACATCTTGCGCCTGCGCTACGGCCTCGACGGCGAGCCAATGCACACCCTCGAACAGATCGGCCAGCGCCTGCGCCTCACCCGCGAACGGGTACGCCAGTTAGAGCACGAGGCGCTGCGCAAGCTGCGCGATCCGTCCTTGCATCCACAGTTGCAAGGGTATGTCAACGAGACCTTGCCGTAAATCTAGTCCTTGATGATCAAACGGTTCTCCCCTTGGGGGAGAACCGTTTTGTTTTACACGGTAAAGTCTCAATAACAACACTGTCATCATAACAAGGGAATATTTCCCTGCTCACGACTGAGCATCGTATGTTACAAACAACACGATAGCAGCGAACGCACGCCTACCGAGAAGGAACGCAAGGTGCAAATCATCCAACCGGTCGATCAACAACTCTGGTGGGAGGTTGCCCACGCTTGCCCGTATGCCACCTTCTTCCACACCCCACGCTGGACGGAGCTAGCCTGCCGTGTGAACAGCACCGTCCTCGATCGCACCATTGCGGCGATCCTGCCCAACGGTGTGCGTGCCGTGCTGCCGCTGCTCGAAATCCGGCGTCACGGCCCTTTTGCTGCCTTGATGTCAACCTTTGAAGGCTGTTACGGCGGCATCATCGCCGATGGGCCGCTCAGCCGCCGTGACGTTACTCGCATTTATCGGCAAGCTTACCGCTGGAATATCAGCAACTTCTATTACCTTGCCAATCCAATCGCCCCACCAGAAACGATCGACACGACGTATCGTTTTGGTGATGAAATTGCCCATGTCCTCCATCTCGAACGCGATTTTGAGACAATCTTCAACCGCTTCGACAAGAGCACTCGCACCAATTATCGGCGCGGTCTACGTGAAGGAGTGCGCATCCGGCGGGCAGCATCACCCGATGACTACGCTGCCTATTACCGCGCCTACCGCGATGCGGTGCGGCGGTGGGGTGAAGATGACAACTATGGCTATTCGTGGGAATTTTTCACCCACGTCTTCGCCTTCGAGCAGCGCTACCCCGCAGAGATGGCGCTTTGGGTCGTCGAACTCGATGGCGCCGTGGTCGGAGGGACCTTAGCCTTCTACTGGAACCAGCACATCACTGCGTGGCACGGCGCCGTAACGCGCGAGGCGCTCAAACGGCGGGCAATGGTCGTGCTCGATATCGAGATTGCGCGTGACGCCGCAGCGCGCGGGTTCCGCTATTACGACCTCAATACCAGCGCCGGTATCGCCGGGGTGATGCAGTACAAGCGTAATTTTGCCACCACCGATCATGTGATTGCTCGTTGCTGCTATCGCAGTCCTCTGCTGAAGCCGGTGATCGCCTTACGCAACCAGCTCCGCCGCCGTCCACCCGATACCGAGCGTGAATTAGCACCCTCCAGCTCGATGCTCGCTGCCGATTCGTAAGGGTTCCGTTGCGCAACCCTTCATGATAGTGCTTTCGCCTCTTCCTCCCACTATCCTTTCCCGCCATTGCGGCTGACAAAGCTGTTAAGTTTAGCGCACCGGTTGTCACCTAACTTTTCATCTTCTGGTTTTATAACCAAGACAGTATCGTGTTGCATACACCACACGTATGGTTGTTATCAAGCAAGGGACACCACGATGCGCGCCATTACTGCCGTTAGCCGCCAGCTCTGGTGGGAAGTTGCCCGTGCTTGTCCGTATGCCACCTTCTTCCACACCCCGCGCTGGACAGAGATTGCCTGCACAGCTATTCCCGCCGTGCGTGATCGCACCATTGCCGTATTCTTGCCAAGCGGCGTCCGTGTCATATTGCCACTGCTGGAAGTGCGTCACAGCGGACTGTGTACGGCATTGCTCTCGACCTTTGAAGGCTGTTATGGCGGTATTATCGCCGATGGCCCGCTCACTGCCGCCGAAGCGACTCGTATTTATCGGCTAGCTTATCGCTGGAATGTGACCAGTTTCGCCTATTTGGCCAACCCGCTAGCGCCGCCGGAAACGATCGACCGCACCTATCGCATTGGCGACGAGATTGCGCATATTATTCAGCTCGACAGCGATTTTGAGACGTTATTCGATCGTTTTTCACGCAACGCGCGCGGCAATTACCGGCGCGGCCTGCGCGAAGACGCCCGCATACGCCGCGCCCACACCATTGCCGATTGGCAAGCTTATTACGCTGCCTACCGCGACGCCGTTAATCGCTGGGGGGAAGATGAGACTTACGGCTATCCGTGGTCATTTTTTGCGCAGATGTTTACCTTCGCGCAGGCATACCCGCACGAGATAACGTTGTGGGTGGTCGAACTCGATGGTCAGGTTGTAGGTGGGCGGCTGGCTTTCTATTGGAATCAGCACGTGACCCTCTGGCATGGCACTGCAACCCGTGCGGCGCTGGCGCGGCGCGCGTTGTTTGTGCTTGATGTTGAAATCATCCGCGATGCGATCGAGCGAGGATTACGTTACTTTGACTTCAATACCAGCGCTGGTATTGCAGGTGTGATGCAATACAAACGCAATTTTGCCACAACTGACTACACTATTCCCCGTTGTGAATATCATAGTCCCTTGTTGCAACCGTTGGTGCAACTCGCACATCGGTGGCAGCACCACCCGATTGAAGCGAGGCGGGTACCCGAATTAGCGCCGGGTGCAGCGCATGGCCCGTCCCCCTCGCCCAATCCCGCCCAACGAGCGTAAGGCTATACATAAGCGGCGAGAAACCTGATAACGTCGCAGGTTTCTCGCCACTTGGCGCCTGCTCTGCGCAGCGCAGAACGCGCAGGCTTGTTGACTTGCCTCACTGCACCGGCTTAGTGGCTTGTATCACGCTTGCAGCGGCGCTTTCTCACCTAAAACCAGACTCTGCTTAAACGTCACCACCACGATCGCCAGCGAAGAAAGAACGAGCACCGCCAGCCAAACCACGCCGCCGAGCGGGCCGAACAGCATGTTCATCACATCACCCAACGTAAAGAGCAGATTATCCGCCATGTGGAGCAGGACGGCATACCAGAAGCCGATCCGGATCCGGACATAACCGTAGATGAAGCCGCCAATGAGTTGCGGCAAGACTAGCAACGGCGCAAACCACCAAGCGCCGACTGTGGTGTAGTTGGTCAGGTGCAGCAGGCCAAAGACAATTACCGAAACGTAGTAATACACCGCCACGTAGCGGTGAAAGAAATCGGCGTACCGCTGCCCGCGCCGGTCGCGCCACCAGAACCAGAGCACGATCAGGCCGCCAAGTGCGAGATAGAAACCGATTTTTACCAACGGCGCAATGGGCTCTAACCCAGCCGCACGCAGCAGATCAATAAACGGCATCGGCGCGAACTGGATCGTCACCAAACTGAACGAAATAAAGAAAAAGAGCAGATTGGGAGCCAGCCAGAGCCGGAACATCACCTCTTCAAAGAAGGGGATGATGGGAATGCCGGCGATAGCCATATACCGCAAGAACTCCTCATCTTCACCCGCCATAATGTGCTCGGTTTCCATCGGAATGAACGTCTCGATCGACGTTGAAACCACATTACCGGCTACTGAGAGCAGAATACTCAACCCCAGCAAGCTCACGATGATGAGCAGCTTCGCTTTCCGCGAAGTAACGATATGCGCCGCATCGGGCCGGCGCACAAAGGCGAAGAAATCGAGGATCGGGTTGGAGATGGCGTTGGGGGAAAGCGTGTTCACGTTTGTTCTCCTTGACGTTGGTCTCTACAATTCAGGCTGTATCGTGACGAATTGAAGCGGGAGGTGTCTGGCTACACCTGAAGGTAGCGAGTGGCCGCAAACGTTATCACCAAGCGCAACATTGGCGGACGATCACGAATGTAGACAGGCATAGACTCCTCTTCATCTCATTTCGTATATTGTTATCAAAAATGATAATGATATTCATAACGGCTTGTCAAGATTACTAATGGGGATTATTGTTCACAATTGTGGATAATTCTCACAATCTGCAATGGCGCCTTACACCCCGTGAAAAACACGGAGGAATAATGCTGGCGAGGGAAACCGCCATAGCGCACATCAGTACGGGTGCAGCAACTAGCCCGCTCGTGATGAAGATGCAACGTGGTCAGAACATGTGGTCAAACAAAACCGTTGATCGTCGTGAGATGCCTCAACGCTCGACGCTACGCACCCCGCTCCCACTAACGTGAGAGAGGGGCGGGGGGTGAGGGCCAACAGCCCGCGCAGCGGGCTTCGTAACCGTAGCCCGGCCCTTTAGGGCCGGGTGATATGGCGCAAGGATGCACCGCGTTGCCCCCACCCCTTGCCCCCTCCCCCGCTGGGGGAGGGGTGTCCGACTCCTCCCCCCAGCGGGGAGAGGCTGAGAGGGGGGCTACGAGGAGATTACTTCGGGCGCGCGGGCAGCGCGGCTGGGTGCCGCCCCTCCCTCGCAATGACAACAGCCCCCCACAATGACAGGATCTGACAACACTAATTCAGAGCTGCGGCAGCCAGCCCGCGCAGCGGGCTTCGTAACCGTAGCCCGGCCCTTTAGGGCCGGGTGATATGGCGCAAGGATGCACCGCGTTACCCCCACCCCTTGCCCCCTCCCCCGCTGGGGGAGGGGGCAAGGGGTGGGGGCAGCACCCCGCGCAGCGGGCTTCGTCAACGTAGCCCGGCCCTTCAGGGCCGGGTGCTGGCGGATAGCGAGCAATCGCCACACCAAGACGGAAACCGCACCACAATCGTTGGTTTTTTGTGGGTTTTTGTGGCTATCCAACACAACCCCCCTCCCGCGCCAATGGAAGCGAGGCTGGGGGTGAGGGAAAACAGAAGCATCTCAACGCTATCAACCACATCTGCACCATACGCCGTCCGCATCTCAACGTGATGAGAAGGACTTATGCCCCCGGCGTGACCGGCACGGCAAACATCGTCGCCTGCATGAGCGCGATAGTCGAGCGCCGGTCGCCATCAATCGCCATCGCCTCGCCACTACACACCGTCACCGTGCGTCCCGTCCGCACCACCCGCCCAATGGCCACAAAACGGCTGCCGCGGGCTGGACTCAGAAAGTTGATCTTGAATTCGACCGTCAACACTTCGCGATCGGCGGGCATGAGCGTCAGCGCCGCATAACCGCAGGCGCTGTCGAGAATGCTGGCAATCACCCCGCCGTGGATGTAGCCGTGCTGCTGGCTGTAGGCCGGATCGGCAGGCATTGTTATCGCCAACTCACCCGGACGGATGTGTTCGATCACGGCATGGAGCGCGCTCATCAGGCCTTGGCGGGCGAAGCTGGCGCGCACGCGCGGTTCCCAGTCGGGGGTTTGCGGGTGAAAGGTGTGCATAGGTGTGATCTATTAGAGATGGCGGGTTGATGCGATTATTGTAACAGATCACAGGGTGGTTGGAGCCGCACCGCCGTGCGGCTGTACAAAGGCATGGACGATCACCGCATCGTCGGGAGCCGCACGGCGGTGCGGCGCTACGGGAGGACATATATCGTTGTCAACAATACTATTGCACAAACAACAAATCTGTGTTATAATCCGGTGCAATCCCGGTTATCGGTTATAATGCCAACGAGGCCATCCCCCCACTCCATTACACTAAACAACGAGGTTGTGCCGTGCATCATCGTAGCCTGCGCCTGCTGCTTGCCCTCACGATCGTCTCCGGCCTGATTGCCCTCATGTTGCCCCTGCCTGTTGCCGCCGCCGGCGAAGAGGTACGCGGCAGTCTCAATGGTTGGGGTAGTACGCCGTGGACGATGTCGGCCAGTCTGGGTGGGACATTTATCTACACCAGCGGCCAAGTCAACAATTCCAGCGATCCCAACAGCGAATTCAAGTTCTTTAAGCAAACCAATCAATGGTTCGGTAAAGATGCGCCAAACAACGTGACGTTTGGCCAAATTTTTACCGGCCTCAGCACTGGCGGCGGCGGCGAGCGCAATCTGCGCTTCAATCATGTCGCTGGCAGCTATTATGTCTTCAAGTGGGATGGCGGCGAGCGCGGGGTGGTATTCCAATTCAGCGCCCCACCAGCCACCATCACCGGTGTGAGCCGCAGTCCGGCTGCACCATCCGCCGGGCAAGCGGTGACGGTCATTGCCACCACCAACGTCACCCCTCCCGCTGGGCAGGCGCTCTGGCTGCGCTATGCCGTCAACGGCAATTGGGCGGGTTCGACGGTGGTCAAGATGGCTGGCAGCGGCGCCTCGTTCAGCGCCACCATCCCCTCGCAAACTGCCGGCACGACGGTTAGCTATTACGTCTTTAGTTCGGGCAATGTGAGCGCAATTGCCGGCGCTGACGCCGATTTGATGACGATCAACGCCGACACCAACGGCGGCAGCAACTATAGCTATACCGTCAGCAGCGGCACGAGCGCCATTACTCCTGCCCAAGCCCGCGCGCTGTGGCTTGATCTGAACACGATTGCGTGGAATGGCGGCCCGGCGGCAAGCTTCCGCCTGCTCTATGACCCCGACGGCAGCTTGACCACCGCTGCCGAGGCGACCACCTGCAGCTTCCCAGCCCCGGCAGCGCCGTGTTATGTACCGTTGACCGCTAGCGGTACGGTGAGCGGTTTTGTCAAGAACCCTAACGCGAATGGTCTGACCCGGCTGTTGACCGGCTTGAGCGCCGCCGATGCCCGCCATCTGCTGCGCGGCCAACTGGTGGTGGCGGCATACAACAGCGGCGGCAGCCGGATCGATGCCACGCGGGTGCAGATTCAGGGGGTGCTTGATGATCTGTACGCGGCTAATGCCGCTGCGCAAACCCTTGGCGTCAGCTATAGCGGCGGCGCGCCTACAGTGCGGTTGTGGGCGCCGACGGCGCAAGCAGTGACCCTCCGCCGCTTCGCTACCTCCACTGCCACGGCCTACACCGATCACCCGATGACGCTCGACCCGGCAAGCGGCGTGTGGAGCGTCACCGGTAACGCGACGTGGGATCGCCAGTTTTACCTGTTTGCGGTTGAGGTGTATGTGCCGGCGCTCGATGCGGTCGTTACCAACCTCGTTACTGACCCATACTCGGTCAGCCTGTCGCAAGACGGCGCTGCCGCCGGTGATGTGCGCAGCCAGTTCGTCAATCTGGACGATGCTGATCTGAAGCCGGCAGGATGGGATACGCTGAGCAAGCCGGCGCTGGCCAACCCCGAAGACATCGTGATCTACGAGGTGCATATCCGCGACTTCAGCGCCAACGATAGCACGGTTGCGGCGGCGGATCGCGGCACCTACCGCGCTTTTACCTACGATGGAACCGGCCCGCACCCGAACCCGGCCCTCTCGGATGGGATGAACCATCTGCTGCAACTGCGGCAGGCCGGGTTGACGCATATCCACCTCTTGCCGGCGTTTGACATCGCCTCGGTGATCGAGACCCCAACCGATCGCACGGAACCAGCCATCTCATTCAACCCCGCCACCGATCGCGCCTCAACCGGCCCGCAAGCGGCAGTCGGCGCAGCCCGCCAGACCGACAGCTTCAATTGGGGCTACGATCCCTACCACTACGGCGTGCCGGAAGGGTCGTACAGCACCAACCCCGATGGGGTCACGCGCATCCTTGAGTTCCGCGAGATGGTGCAGGCGCTTAACCAGAATGGGTTGCGCGTGGTGATGGACGTGGTCTACAACCACACCGCAGCCAGCGGGCAAGATGACAAATCGGTGCTGGATCGAATTGTGCCCGGCTACTACTATCGCTACGACGCCGCTGGCAATCTCTACCAATCGTCGTGCTGCGCCGACACTGCCACTGAATATGCCATGATGGAGAAGCTCATGATCGATACGGTCGTGCGCTTCGCGACGGCGTATAAGATCGATGGCTTCCGTTTTGACCTGATGAACCTGCACACCCGCCAGAATATGCTCAATGTACGGGCGGCGTTGCAGGCGCTCACCCCCAGCGCCAATGGGGTTGATGGCAGCACGATCTACCTCTACGGCGAAGGCTGGGATTTCGGCTCGGCCCGCGACAAGGGCTTGACCGTCTGCCCAAACTGCTATGCCCACAAGCACAACATGACCGGCAGCGGGATCGGCCTGTTCAACGACGTCATCCGGGACGCGGCCCACGGCGGTTACAGCACCGACACGGTCGGCATTCGCCGGCAAGGGTTCATCAACGGCCTCAGCTACGATTGGAACGGCTACGCCTACCCCAACCGCTTCCAGAGCGATTTATACGTGGTGATGGACACGCTGCGCTCGGCGTTGCGCGGCAGCGGCACCGATTGGAATGGTCAGGGCAATCCCTTCACCGACGATCCGCAAGAGGCGATCAACTACGTCGAAAAACACGACAACGAGACCCTATTTGACCAAAACATCTTCAAGCTGCCCAACGGCAATGGCAGCGGCAATCCGGGGTGGATTGGCGGCAGTGGCATTGCCACGACCTCAATGGCCAACCGCGTGCGCAGCCAAAACATGGGAGTGAGCCTGATCGGGCTCGCGCAAGGCATCCCCTTCTTCCACATGGGTCAAGACATCCTGCGCTCGAAATCGCTCGACCGCAACAGCTACGACTCCGGCGACTGGTTCAACCGGGTCTATTGGGATCGCAGCGCCAACAACTTTGGCCGCGGCCTGCCGCCAACGTGGGACAACAACTCGCGCTGGGGGATTATGACGCCGTTGTTGAGCAACACTGCGCTTGACCCCACCCCTGCCGACATGAACTTCGCTGCCGCGCACATGCGCGAGACGCTGCGCCTGCGCATGAGTTCGCCGCTCTTCCGCCTCACCACTGAAGCGGCGATCAATGCCCGCGTCAGCCATTACAATACCGACAACAGCCGCGATGCGCTGATTGTGATGCGGTTATCGGACGAAGTTGCGCCCGATCTCGACCCGAACTGGGAAAACATTCTCGTCTTCTTCAACGCCAACACGATCACCCAGACGATCACCATCCCCAACGCCAACGGCTTCACCCTGCACCCATTGCACACCGACGGCGTCGATGACGATCCGGTGATCGCGACGGCCAGCTTTAACGATGCCACCGACACCTTCACCATCCCGCCGCGCACCACGGTGGTCTTCGTCTCGACCCAAGCCCTCGAACCGCCCAGCACGATTGACTGGGTGGGGTTGATGTTCCCGCGCGGCGGCGTGGCCCATGCCATCAACGAAGGCAGCTTCGCACCCGCCGGCTTCGATGTCTTTGTGCAAGTCTACGAAGCGGGAGTGACGCCGGGAGCTGGCCAAGGCGCCGGGATCGAGTGTTTCTTGCACTGGGGCCGCTACGGCCAGCCGTGGAGCGACCTGCCGATGGTCTATAACGGGGACATCGGCAACAACGACGAATATCGGGCGACGATCCCGCGCGCCGTGCTAGAGAGCCTCGCACCGGGCACGTATGGCTTCACCGCCTATTGCAAGAAGACCAGCGAAACCGGGCGTAAGTGGAAGGCCGATGCTTATGACATTAACGGTAATCCTGACGATGACGATCAAGGCGATGGTCTGATCACCATCATCCCGGCTGGTGACAGCGCCAGCGAACCGAACGGCGGCGTCTTCGTTCACCTGTTTGAATGGCGCTGGGCCGATGTCGCGCAAGAGTGCTCGTTCCTCGGCCAAAAGGGCTATACCGGCGTGCAAGTCTCGCCGCCGAACGAGCACATTGTGCCCACCGCCGATCTTGGCGGCAACCCGGCCAACGACTTTCCGTGGTGGGCACGCTACCAACCAGTGACGCACGACACCAGCCGCTTCACCAGCCGCAGCGGCACGTGGGCCGAGTTCCAGCAGATGGTGAATGCCTGTAACAGCGCCGGCGTAGCGGTGATCGTTGACGCCGTGATCAACCACATGGCCGACATCGAAGTAGGCAGTCCGCCCACCGGCACGTCCGGCAGCCAATACCGCTCACAACCGGCTGCTAGCCGGTTCTACGGCGCGCAATACGTACCCGACGACTTCCACCCCGATTGTCTAATCACCAACTACCGGGATCGCAATCAGGTGCAACGCTGCCAACTCGCCGGTCTGCCCGACCTCGACACCGGCAAACCGGCGGTGCAAAGCAAACTACGCGCCTACCTGCAAGCGCTGCTCAACGCTGGCGTGCGCGGCTTCCGCATCGACGCCGCCAAGCACATGGCCGCCCACGAGATCGGCGCCATCCTTGACAGCCTCACCCTGCCCGGCGGCGGGAAACCCTACATCTTCAGCGAAGTGATCGACATGGATCCCGCCGAGCGCATCCGCGACTGGGAATACACACCCTACGGCGACGTGACCGAGTTTGCCTACAGTGTGAGCGTGATGGGCAACGCCTTCACCTGCGGCGGCTCGCTCAGCGACCTGCAAAACTTCACCAGCGGCTTGTTGCCGTCACGGTTCGCCCAAATCTTCGTTGACAACCACGACAACCAACGCGGCCACGGCCCCGGCGGCGCGTGCGTGGTCGATCACCGCGACGGACGCGCCCACCTGCTGGCCAACATCTTCACTTTGGCCCAGCCCTACGGCCATCCGTCGGTAATGTCGAGCTACTACTGGACAACCAACCCCGCCAGCAACGCCGGCGACAGCCTTGGCCCGCCGAGCAGCAACGACGGCGGCGTCACGTGGGGGCCGGGGTTAGGGGCCGATACCCGCCCGGTCTACGGGCCGGGCCAAACGGCGAGCGACTATCCGGCCAACTGCTCAGGCACCTACCCCAACCCGGTCACGAGCGCTGACCTCGGCAAGTGGGTCTGCGAACACCGGAATCCGGGCATTGCCAACATGGTGCAATTCCGCCAGACCACCTACGGCCAGCCGATCACCAACTGGCAAAACATTGGCGGCGCACCGAGCAACCATATCGCCTTCGGACGCGGCAACCGCGGCTTTGTCGCCATCAACAACACGACGGCGGCAGCAACCACCACCTACCAGACCAGCCTGCCAGCCGGGTTCTACTGCGACATCACCAAATACGACTTCGCGGGAGGGATCTGCGTGCTGCCGGGAACGACCACGCCGGCCCCGGCTAGCGCCTTGATTGAAGTGAACGGGAGCGGGCAGATTGTCAACTACACCCTAGCCGCGCGCGATGCGTTCGCCATCCATGTAGACGCCCGCCCAACTTACCAGATCACGGTCAGCGCCGATCCAGCCGCGGGCGGCACGGCCAGCGGCGGCGGCACCTACCCGCACGGCGCAGTGGTGACGGTCAACGCGACGCCGGCCAGCGGCTACACCTTCGTTAACTGGACGGAAGGTGCGAGCGTGGTGGCGACCACGGCCAGCTACAGCTTTGTGGCGACCGGCAACCGGGTGTTAGTGGCCAACTTTGCGCCAGTGGCGACGGCCACCCCGACCGCCACCGCGACGGCCACCCCGACCCCGGTCACGCCGACGGCCACGCCGACCGCGACGGCCACCGCGACCGCCACCGCGACCGCCACCCCGACCGCCACCGCCACCGCGACGGCTACCCCGACCGCGACGGCCACCCCGACCGCGACGGCCACCCCGACCCCGGTCACGCCAACGGCCACGCCGACGGCCACCCCGACCGCCACCGCGACCGCCACCGCGACGGCTACCCCGACCGCCACCGCGACGGCCACCCCGACCGCCACCGCGACGGCCACCCCGACCGCGACGGCTACCCCGACCGCCACCGCGACGGCTACCCCGACCGCCACCGCGACGGCTACCCCGACCGCCACCGCGACGGCTACCCCGACCGCGACGGCTACCCCGACCGCCACCGCGACGGCTACCCCGACCGCGACGGCCACACCCACTGCGACCGCGACACCTACCGTCACGCCACCGCCTGCGCCGCAATATACGATCTACATCCCGATGATCATGCGGTAATCGCTGGTGGTTTAATCGATACGTCATCCCCGTAGAGACGCACGGCTGTGTGCGTCTCTACGGGGATGACGTTTTTAAACGCAATTGTAGAGACGCACAGCCGTGCGTCTCTACATGTTTGACAATTCACCCGGTATGTATCATAATTTATTGAAACAATGTTTCATTAATGGAGGCAATACCATGAAATGGATACACCACATCACCGTTATCGCTATCGCGATGCTGCTGATCGCAGCGTGCGGCCAGACCCCGGCGAGCCAACCTACTGCCACCCCTGCCGGCGCCGCGGCGGAACCGATGGCAGTGATGGCCAGCACCAGCATCGTGGCCGATGTGGTGCGCCAAGTCGGCGGTGAGCGGGTGCAGGTCGATACTATTGTTCCGGCTGGAGCTGACGGGCACAACTATGAACCAACCCCGCAGGATCTCGCGCGGGTGAATGCGGCCAAGGCTATCTTTATCGTTGGCGCGGGCTATGAAGAATTTATCGAGCGCCTGATAGCCAGTTCGGGTACGCAGGCGCCAGTGGTGTCGTTGTCAGAAAATCTCGCTTTACGCACCATGAGCGAGGAAGAGGCGAGCGGCCACATGCATGATGAACACGGTGACGAGCATAGTCACGATGACGCGCATAGCCACGAGGCCGATAAGGTTGACGGTCACACGTGGACTGATCCGGCCAACGTCAAAGCGTGGGTTGATGTGATTGCGTCAACCCTGAGCCGGCTTGATCCAGCCGGAGCAGATACCTACACCACGCGCGCCGCCGAGTATCAGCGCCAGCTCGACGAGCTTGATCGCTGGATTGCCGAGCAGTTCGCTGCGATTCCCGCCGAACGCCGGTTGATCGTGTCGGATCACATGATCTTTGGCTATATGGCTGACCGGTACGGGTTGCGGCAAGTAGGGGCAATCATTCCCGGCGTCAGCACCAGCGCCGCGCCTTCGGCCCAAGAGTTGGCAGCGCTGCAAGACCTGATCGCCGATTATGGCGTCACTGCGATTTTCGTTGGCGACATTGCTAACCAGCAACTGGCTGAACAGATTGCCCGCGATACGGGGGCGAAGATTGTGCGCGTGCTGACCGAGTCACTGACTGACGCGAACGGGCCGGGAGCGACGTACATCGATTATATGCGCTACAATGTCACTCAGATGGTTGATGCGCTGCGCGGATAATGCGATTTCTCGGCTACAATGGGAGCGCTGCGCGGGTGGCGCATGCGGAACGGCTGACGCATGTTCGCCCGTTCCAACGATTTGGCGGAGGCTGACGATGACCGTTTCTGCACTGACGACACCGGCGACAGTGGCCACCACTGTCCCAGCACTCGCTATCCGCCATCTGACGGTGCGCTACCGCCAAACCGAGGCGCTGAGCGACGTTTCGGTCGATATTCAGGCCGGTGAACAGATCGCGATCGTCGGCCCCAACGGCGCCGGCAAGAGCACTCTGCTCAAAGCGATTGCCGGCCTACAACCGATTACCTCTGGCGAGATTCGCTTCTTTGGCGCCGAGCGGGCCGAACCAAATACGATCGCGTATGTGCCGCAGCGGTTGCAAGTCGATTGGCGCTTTCCGGTTTCGGTCAGTGATGTGGTCTTGATGGGTCGGGTAGGACGCATCGGGCTCTTGCGCCGGCCATCCCACCACGATCGACTATTAGTGCAGCGGGCGCTGGAACGGGTGGGATTAGCCGCCTTCGCCAACCGCCAAATCGGGCACTTATCAGGCGGGCAGCAGCAACGGGTCTTTTTGGCGCGGGCGCTAGCCCAAGAAGCGCGCCTGTTGTTAATGGATGAGCCGCTGGTGGGGTTGGATATTCCTTCCCAAGATGAAATCTTTCGCGCGCTGGCGGCGTTGCGCGCCGAGGGGGTCACGATTTTGACCGCGCTGCACGATTTGCAGCAAGCGGCCCGCTACTTTGACCGGGTGATGCTGCTGAACCGGCGGCTGATTGCGTATGCGCCGGCCCGCGAAGCCTTCACTGCCGCCAATCTGGTCGCCACGTATGGCGGCCATCTCCATCTGCTCAGCAGCGGCGATGGATTACTGACCGTCGCCGACACCTGCTGCAATCCAACCCCGGATGGCACCCTATGATCGAGCTGCTTACCGCCCCGCTGGCCTACCCCTTTATGCAACGCGGCTTGATTGCCGCGCTGCTGGTCGGCCTTGTCTGCGCAGTGGTCGGGGTATATGTGGTCTTGCGCGGCATGGCCTTTTTAGGCGATGCGCTGGCCCACACGATCTTGCCCGGCATTGCGGTCGGGTACCTGATCAACGGTGCTGATCGCGGCGCGCTCTTTTGGTGGGCATTGGGAGCGGCGCTGGTCAGCTCGTTTTCGATTGGCGCGGTGAGCCGGGCAACCCGCATGCGCGAAGATACCGCGATCGGGATCGTCTTTGCGGCAATGTTTGCGCTCGGCGTGGCCCTGATTTCGACGGTGCGAAACTCGGCGGTTGATCTGTCGCATGTTCTGTTTGGGAATATTTTGGGTGTGAGCGAGAGCGATTTGTGGCGGATCGCCGTGTTTGGGGCAGTGGTGTTGGCAGCGATTGCGCTCTTCTACAAAGAACTGATGGTCATTACGTTCGATCCGGTGCTGGCAGCAACATTGCGCTTGCCGGTGCGCTTCTTCGATTTCTTAATCTTGACAATGTTGGCGGTCGCGATTGTGGTTGCGATCCAGACTGTCGGGGTCGCATTGACATTAGCCATCCTCGTGACGCCGCCGGCTACCGCCGCCTTTTTCACCCATCGCATGCACACAATGATGATCGCAGCGGCACTCTTGGCGATGCTGGCCGGCGTGGTTGGCCTCTACGCCTCGTACTACCTCAGCATTGCATCAGGCGCCGCAATTGTGCTCACCAGCACGCTGATCTTCGCGCTGGTGTGGGCCGGTTCGCACCTCCGTCGCCGCAGCGGCTAATCATGTAGTACAATTGTTGCAATCCGGCCAACCGCAGGCCGGTGCAAACCTCTGAACCAACGATTGGCAGAGGTGAGGCGACGATGATGAGCCGGCTGTTGCTCATTTTTACCATATTGGTCACATTCATTACCACACCCGCAGCGCAGGCCCAACCGCCAGCCGGGCCGCGTTGGGCGCTTAACCGGTGTGGCGCTGGCGATTCGGTGCAATATACGCTAGCAGTTGCTGGCGCGATTACCCCCGATGCCCTCCTTCCCGGCGGGATCGAGACCCCCAGCTATGCCGAGTCGTTTGCGCCGTTGCGCCCATTTCTGGCTGCCGCTGATCTCGGCTTGGCGACGCTGGCCGGGCCATTAGCCGGCGGCCCGGCGCCGGCGCTGGCCGCCGCGCTGGCCGAAAGCAATCTGCTTTTGCTCGGCGCCGCCCATCCCCGCCTGCTCGATCGCGGGCCGGCTGGGGTTGACGCTACCCTGCAAACCTTAGCCCGCTACGGCATCTACCAGCACGGCGCTGCCCCCGGCGGCGAGACGCTGCCGCCGTTTTTGAAGGTTACGGTGCCGCATCCGGCGTCGCCGTTGACGCTCGGCTTCCTCAGCGCAACGTGGGGTCTCGGCGGCAATGCCGATCCGCGCGGCCAGATCAACCTCTTGGCCGATGCTGCCGGGGTGTTGCCAGCAATCAGTTCTGCCATCGAGCAAGCCCGCCGCCAGACCGATCTGGTTGTGGTGATGGCGGCATGGGGCCAACCAAACGATCCTGATCCGGCACAGGCCCGAATCAACGCTGCGCGTAACCTGATTGCCGCCGGCGCAGACGTCGTCATCGGCAGCATTCCGGGGGTAACGGCGACAGTTGACTGGGTGCGCGCCGGGGATCGCGAAGGTCTGGCCATCTTTTCCGCCGGCGACCTGATTGGCGCGGCGGAAACACCGGCAGTATTGATGTATGTAGGGGTTACGCGCGACGCCGATGGCGCGGCCCGTGTAACCGGCATCCGCTATTTGCCGATCACCCCCGGCAACGGCAATCGCGGCCCAGCGCCTTTACCGGTCGCGCCCCGTGACCTCTCAGCATTGATGGGTGATCCCGGCCAGTTGCAGGTGATTGCGCCCCTGCCCCCCACGAGCAAGATCGAGGTCTGCCCGCCGCTGTTCTTGCCCGAAGCGCCCGAAACGCCAATTACCGGCGATTTTGCCCGCTTTTACCAAACCTTCGGCAGTGACCAACGGCGCGACCTGCTCGAAGCGATTGCCCTGCTCGGCCTGCCGCTCGGCCCGGTGCGCCGCGAATTGGCCGGCGATTGCCGGCAAGAAGTAGCCGTGCTCTATACCGAACGCCAGCGGCTCGAATTACATCCAGCCAACGATTGGCCCAACCGGGTGCTCGGTTCGCATCTCGGGACAGTAGCCTTCCGGCTAGCATATCCCGATCAAGCAGTGACGCCGCGCACCGATTTGAACGATCCCGCCGCGTTCGCTCATCCACGGTTTCGCGCGTTCTACGAGCGGTATGGCGGCCTGAGTGTGTTTGGCTACCCCATCAGTGGCGCGTTGACCGAGCGCGATCCGCTGTCGGGACGCGATCTGGTGGTACAGTACTTTGAACGGGCCCGGTTTGAGCTGGATCCGGTTGCACCGTTGCCCGAACAACCAATCTGGCAAGTGCGGTTAGGGTTGCTGGGGCGTGAAGTAGGGGCGCAAGCGACGAGTGTGCTCTGTCCAGCTACCGTTGCGCCGAATGCAACGGCGCCATCGGCAATAGCAACCCCAACGGCTCCGGCAACGAGCAGGAACGTGGCGCAGAGCAGTAGCGGTGGAGCGGAATGGATGATGCCTGTCATTATCGTATTGGGTTTAGCGGCAGTTGGGTTACTGTTATATATGATGTATGACTTTTATCGCTACATCGAGCAGCATCCTGTAGCGAGCTCGCGCAGCAGCCGCAGCGGCTACCGCTCGGCCAGCCCGCCGCCAGCCACCGAGGGCGCACCAGCCGCAGCGGCTGAACCATGGCAAAACTGGCTGCGCAATTTTTCGCGCCGCAACAAACCAACCGCTGCTCCGCCGGCTGAAGCGATCGATGACGAACAACCAACCACATCCAGCGGACGCTCACTGTTGCGATTGGGAGACAAACCGGGCAATCGAGAGCGGGCAACCCGCAGCGGGCCGGCATGGCGACAACCAACCCGGACGGCAAGCCGCCAAACCCAACCATCAAGCGCAGTGACATCGCAGCCGACGACCAGCGCGAACGTTCGCCAAACTGATCAATGGCCGGCAGCCGCTGATCGGCCGGCCAACCGGAGCCACAGCGCGCCCGGCCAGCCGCCCCACCAACCTGATCCACTGGGCAATAACGAGCTTGATGCTTGGTTTGACGCACCGGCAAGCGTGTTGCGCAACGGGTATGAGCCAGCGCGCCTAGAACCCGTGATCGATCAACCGGTAGACTGGAACGATCTGCCGCCCGCCGAGCGTGAACGTTGGCAGATGGAGCTAGGGCCGCTTGACGATGATACGGCAGCCGACTTGCCGCCCGCCGAGCGTGAACGCTGGCAAGCGGAATTAGCTGCGCCAGAGCCGGAATTCGACCCCGACTGGCATCGCGCCGAACCGCCAGATCAGCCCCGCGCCACCCGCCGGCTCGACGAAACCGAATTGCCTGCTGATCCCACCTTAGGCCAGCGCACCGGCAATGATGATGATTTGTTACGGAAACTGCTTGGGTTATAATACGGTATAGTGTCAAGCGGGCACAAAATCGTTCGCTAGACGGTTGATCGGCGAACGATTGAATGCTATACTGCCCGCATAAATCAATCAGCCACCGATGCAGCCTGCCGCAGGTTGCCAATCACGATAGAGGAGAGAGCGTATGCCCCAGACGCGACTGGTGATCGCCGACGACGAATCGATCATCCGCATGAATCTGAAAGAGACGCTCGTCAGTCTCGGCTATCTGGTGGTCGGCGAAGCCGGCGACGGCGTGAGCGTGATCAACCTCGCCCGCGAGCTGCGCCCCGATCTGGTCTTGATGGATATCAAGATGCCGAAACTCGACGGCATTCAGGCAGCGCGGATTCTGACCGAAGAGAAGATTGCGCCGGTGCTGTTGCTCACCGCCTATTCCGACCGCGATCTGGTCGAGCGGGCCAAGGAAGCTGGCGTCGTGAACTATATCGTCAAGCCGTTCCGCGAGGCCGAGCTGTTGCCCGCGATCGAGATTGCGATTGCCCGCTATCAAGAATTCCTTGAGATGGATCGGCAAGTAGCCGACCTGAAAGAGACGCTCGAAACCCGCAAGCTGGTCGAGCGGGCCAAGGGCATCTTGATGGACACCCAAGGCTTGAAAGAGGCGGAAGCCTTCCGCAAGATCCAGCAACTGTCGATGAATACGCGCAAGTCGATGAAGGAGATTGCGCAGGCCATCTTGCTGGCGCACGAGATTTAAATGGCCGCGGTCGTGCGTTGCCAGCATATCTGTTTGCTGACCGATCGCTTGCGCGAGACGCGTGACTTCTATGCGAACACGCTCGGTCTGACGCCTGCTTATTATGACGAGACGGTGGGTGTGCTCGCGATCACACTGGCGGACGGGTTCGTCTTGCGGTTTGAAGCCAAAGGCCCGCCTGAACCGGATGGGATCAGGTTTATTGGTCTCGAACTTAGTTCGTTTGAGGCAGTTGATGACCTTTACGAAGAGTTGGCAAGGCGAATTCTGATCGTCGAGGATCTTCGCGCGCGGTATGCAACAGCCAAAGGGCCATACGGCTTTATCATTGCGGATCCTAACGGCTACCGCTTAAAGCTTTTTAAGTATGGGCCAAAAGTGCAACCCTAGGGTTGGCTCGCTTGGCATAGTCTAGCGAATGGTGCTGAAGACCGGCGGCAGCCGGGTGTCGATACGCCGGCTGCTTGTTTGCCGAAGCCACGTTCACCGGATCGCTGTTCGCTCCACGTGGGTGACAAGTGCAATCCCTTTGCCGCAATGTCATCTGTTCATGACACGCCGCCACCATCATCGCCGCTGCCGGGACGCTGGCAGCGGTATGTGCGTTTGCTTGCGCCGCACGTCCTCACCATCACCGCTAGCTTAGCGCTCTTCCTTACGATGTACTACTGGGTGCTGCCGGCCCCTGCACCGGCAGCGCCGCAGATCGCTACGGCCACGCCGGCCCCGACGGCGCCACCCACCCCACTCCCCTCACCACAACCGGCACTGCCGACGGCGCAGCTTGACGATGGCCTGCTCCGGCTGACGATTCTCGATCTACAAGCGGAAAACGCGCAATTACGCGCCGCCACCCACTTGTTGCGCGCCGCAATCACGCTCGATGAGGCGGTGCAGGCGCTGCAACGCAACGACTTCGCCGAAGCTGACCGGGCCTTAATGACCGCCCGCCGCGCCCTCGACCGCGCGTACCAGCTCAGTGTCGAGCCGCAAAAAGGCCCGATCGATTCCATTAGATTGCAAATCAGCCAAATCCGTGATGACCTCGGTGTGCGGCCCGAAGGCGCCGACCGCCGGTTGTGGCAGGTGCGCCGGTTGATTTTGGCGTTGGTGGATGAATAAACGCACATCCGGTTACAGGGTAACGGCGTATAATACCTGTAGAGACGCACGGCCGTGCGTCTCCGTATGATAGGCATGAAATCATTGCATCACCCGTAAGGACGCACAGCCGTGCGTTTCCGTATGATCGGCATGAAATCATTGCATCACCCGTAAAGACGCACGGCCGTGCGTCGCCAATGAAACGCACGACCGTGCGTCTCTACCGGCTACCATGATGTCATCCCTAGAAAGACCCCCACATGTACCGCGATCCGGCGATCCGCTCATCAGATATTACCCCCGAATCGGTCTATGTCAACCGGCGCGCGCTCTTGCGCGGGTTGGGTGCGCTGGGGGTGGGAGCATTACTCAGCGCCTGCGGTGTGAGCACCAGTCCGGCGCAAGACGATCAGCCCTCACCTGCCGCCAATGCCGGCCTGCGCGACGAGTTGGGTGATCCGGCCAACACCTTTGCACAGATCACCAACTATAACAATTTCTACGAATTCACCACCGACAAAGAAGCGGTCGCTCGCCGCGCCGCCAATTTTGTCACCCAGCCGTGGACGGTTGAGGTGACGGGGATGGTGCGCAATCCGCGTATTTTCGCGATCGAAGACATCTTGCAGATGTTCGATCAAGAAGAGCGGATTTACCGGCTGCGCTGCGTAGAAGGCTGGTCGATGGTCATCCCGTGGCAGGGGTTCCCGCTGCACAAGCTGCTGGCGCTGGTTGAGCCAACCGCCCAAGCCCAATACGTGCGTTTCGAGACGCTCTACGATTCCGACCAGATGCCGGGCCAGCGCGATCGCTACTTTCCGTGGCCGTATGCCGAGGGGTTGCGGATCGATGAGGCGATGCACGATTTGACAATCCTCAGCACTGGCCTGTATGGACGCACGCTGTTGCCGCAGAATGGCGCGCCGTTGCGATTGGTAGTGCCGTGGAAGTATGGCTTTAAGAGCATTAAATCGATCGTCAAGATTGAGTTGACCGATACGATGCCGGTCTCGCTCTGGATGGCGGTTGCGCCGCACGAATACGGCTTTTACGCCAATGTCAACCCTGACGTGCCGCACCCGCGCTGGTCGCAGGCCACCGAGCGGCGGATTGGCGAGATGGGCCGGCGCAAGACGCTGCCGTTTAATGGGTATGCCGAACAAGTGGCGGTGCTCTATGCGGGGATGGATTTGCGGAAGCATTATTAAATGACTTCCCTCACCCCCGCTAGGTTAAGGGGCGGACAGAAATTTGGTCGAGTATAACCGTTGATCGCTTGGCGATGCCTCAAAACCCGGCTCTCCACGCCCCCTCTCCCGCGCTAGTGGGATCGGGGAGGGGGGTGGGGGTAAACCAGCGCATCGCAAAGCTATAACCTACATCTACGCTCATACGTTCTGTCCCGAACCCGGCCCTAAAGGGC
>NZ_LWQS01000047.1 GCF_001650695.1 Chloroflexus islandicus | reverse complement strand
GAGCCGCACGGCCGTGCGGCTCTACACCGCCGTGCGGCTCTACACCGCCGTAAAAAACCCGGCCCCCGCCGCCACCGCAATCGCCCGTCGCGGATCGATCACCCGCGGGCCGGCGGGATTCAGGCGCAATACCGCCCACTCGCCGGCCCGCAATTCCAATTCGCGTTCGCCATCGAAGGCCAAAACCGCTGGCCGCTCACGCCGCACCCGCACCACATCACCGGGAGCCAGCACCCGGTGCGCCGCAACATACACTGTCTGCATCAACCCCGGCGCGACCGGCGCCCGCACCGGTTGGCCGCTCGCCGCCAGATGCAGGTACAAGCCGTGGCCCGGCGGATAGTTGCCGGCCAGAAAATTGGCCCCGATTGACGACAACCCGATATTGCCCGGCTCGGCGCGCGTGAGGACGAGATCACTAATCCGCGTGCTGTCCCAGATCGCGCGCGAGGCGACAAACCGCTCGTCGTACACCGCGACATCGACCAAAGCAATATCGTCGGGCGGCGCGCCATCAGGCAAACCTTCCCCGGTCTGATCGGCGCTCAGGCGGTAGACATCGATCCGCGGCGCGCGCGTCACCGCCGCCTCGGCGCAGCCGCGCGCCACCAAGCCGGCGGCGAGGCCGGCAGTGGTGGCTTCGATCATCATCGGAAAGACGTTGTTGGTGCCGGTTGAGATCGGCATCAGCGGCACATCGCCGCACCCCTTCGCCACTAAGCGATTGGTGCCGTCGCCGCCAAGCGTCACAATGCAACCAACGCCGCGCTCGGCCAGCAGTTGCGCCGCTCGCCGCGAGTCGTCGGGAGTGAACCACGCCGGCATGTCGAGCAAGGTTGCTTCGATCTGCAACGGCAAGTTGTCGAGCGCCTTGAGACCAATCCCGAAGCGATCGGGCATGATCCAGACCCGCTGGACGCCGGTCGCTTCGAGACCCAGCAACACTCGTTTGACGATACTGACCTTCTCTTCGTTGTCGAAGACCGACCCGTGGGCAACGAGGCGCCGGATGTCTTTGCCTGAGGCTGGGTTGGCGATGATGCCGGCTGTGATCATAACAACATTATCGCAGGATCGATCGATTCCGCGCTCCACAATGATTGGGCCGCACGGAGCCGCACGGCCGTGCGGCTCTGGTACAGCCGCACGGCCGTGCGGCTCTACGTCACACCGTAACCGGCATCGTCTCGCGCAAAAACGCAACGATGCTATCGGTCACGCGGGTAAATCCGGGACTGCCCGGCAACACCCAGTTGAAATGGGTCATGCCGGGGATCACCTCTAACCGGCAGGTATCGCCGGCGTTGCCGGCGATCGCCTGCGCTTCCGCCAACGGCACCAACTGGTCGCGGTCGCCGTGGATGATCAGCAGTGGGCGCGGGGCGATCTGATCGGCGACCTCTTCAGGCGTGTACTCGATCAACGCCTCGGCGCTTTCCAAAGGTACCGACACCTTCATTTGCGGGAACTCGGCACTGACCTGATCGAGAAACGCCTGCGAATCAGGATCGGGCAGCACAATTTCTAACGGATCGACGGTGGTCGAGACGCCGGTGCGCACGCGCTGGCGGCGGTCTTCGTCCAAGCGGGCAAGGAATTGCGTCCATTCCCAATGGCGGCGCAAGCTGCGCAGCCAGCGCGCGCCGTTGCCCGGTGGTTCGAGCGCCACCGCCGCTTTGACTCGCTCGTCAACCGCGGCAGTGGTGATCGCATGCGCGCCGCCGAGACTGATTCCCACTACCGCCAAGCGATCAGGATCAACGGTAGGCTGCTCGCTGAGGAAGGTTAGCGCGGCCCGGGCATCGGCCACCTGTTCGAGCGGCAACAAGCGACCGCGCGGCCCTTCGCTCTCGCCAAAGCCGCGATAGTCAAAGACCAGCGCCACATAGCCGGCGGCGTTCAAGACCTTGGCAATATCGGGCATCACCATCGTCTTGAGGTAGGTGTAGCCGACCAGCAAAACCACGCCGGGCCGCCGCTCACCTGCCGGCAGACCGCGCGGCGTGTAGAGCAAGCCGTCGAGCCGGTAGCCGGCGCTGTAGAATTGCACCCGCTGCAACGGCTGCGCCGGCGCAGCGCGCGCGGCAATCGCGCGCTCGACGTCTTCTTTGATGATCGCGCCGCCGGGGCCGCTGCCGGTCAGCGTATGCAGATCAATCCCGTGCTCTTGGGCGAGCTTGCGCGCCGCCGGCATCGCGCGCACCCCGCCTGCCGCCGCTGCCGGCGGCGGTGAAGCTGGCTTTGGCGCCGCCGCTGCCGGCGCCGGAACATTCGTTACCGTCTCGGTTGCGCCATTCGTGGTGACGTCAGCCAACTGCTCGCCGGGAGCAGTGATGTAGGCGATGACTTTCGTCACCGCCACCACACTGCCTTCAGGGTAGCAGAGCCGGGCCAGCGTGCCGCTGGCCGGCGCTTCCACCACATTCGTAATCTTCTCGGTCTCAACCTCGGCAATCGGTTCGCCCTTCTGTACCGCTTCGCCCTCGCGCTTGAGCCAGAGGTTAATTTTGCCCTCTTGCATGCTCAAGCCCCACTTGGGCATCACGACCTCGGTAGGCATGGCAACTCCTGCAACAACAACCCGCCGCGCTTAGCCCAACGTCGCCCGCGCCGCTGCGACGATACGCTCTGGCGAGGGGATGTAGGCATCTTCGAGCGTCGGGCTAAACGGCACCGGGGTATGGGGCGGCGTCACCAGCTTGACGGGAGCGTTGAGGAATTCGAGCGCCTGCGTTGCTGCGAGAGTAGCAATGTCGGTCGCTACGCTGCAACGCGGGTTATCCTCATCCACCACCACCAGCCGGCCCGTCTTGCGGATCGACTCAAGCACAGTCGTCTCGTCGAGCGGCGAGAGTGTGCGCAGATCGACCACCTCGGCGCTGATCCCCTGCTGGGCCAGCCGTTCAGCCGCTTCAAGCGCGTGCAGCACCATGCGCGAAATCGCCACGATCGTCACATCGCCGCCCTCACGCTTGATCTCAGCTTGGCCGAGCGGAATGACATACTCGCCTTCGGGCACCGGCCCCTTCATATCGTAGAGCAGCTTATGCTCGCAGAAGATCACCGGATCGTCGTCGCGGATGGCCGCCGCCAGCAAACCTTTGGCGTCAGCCGGCGTCGCCGGCGCCACCACTTTGAGGCCGGGGAAGTGGACGAAGGTCGAGTAGATCGAATCGGAGTGCTGGGCCGCGGCGCGGAAACCGGCCCCGATCATGGTGCGGATGACCAGCGGAATGCGGGCTTTGCCGCCGAACATATAGCGCATCTTGGCAGCCTGATTGACGATCTGGTCGAGGCAGACCCCCATAAAGCCGATGAACATCAGCTCGACCACCGGGCGCAAGCCGGTGGCTGCCGCGCCAACCCCGGCGCCGACGAAGCCCGACTCGGTGATCGGCGTATCGCGCACTCGCTGGCGGCCAAACTCATGCACCAAGCCCTTGGTCACGCCCAACACGCCACCCCACGCATCGAGATGGCTCTCGTCTTCGCTGTGCGACGCGCCGGTCACATCCTCGCCCATCAAAATCACGGTCGGGTCGCGCCGCATCTCAAGGCGCAGCGCCTCGTTAATCGCCTCGCGATAGCTCAGGGTGCGTACCGCCTCTTCAACCATTGCCGTCATAGTGTCACCTCATCATTGAGTGGCAGCGGAGAAGCTCCGCCGGCAATCTATTCGCTGAACCGCCTAGCGATGCACCGGCACTGCCGCCTCTTGGAACGGCCAGAGCGCCGCCATCGGATACTCGACATAGACATCGGTCAGCAGCTCGGCTGGATCGGGCATCGGGCTTTCGGCGGCAAACCGCACCGCATCATCGATCGCCGCCCGCGCGCGCGCGTCGATCTCGTCAAGCTCAGCCTCAGTCAGCAACCCTTGCGCAATCGCGGTCTGGCGGAAGCGGTAGAGACAATCGAGCGAGCGATAGTGCTCTTCCTCTTCGCGAGTGCGATAGCGGATCGAGTCACCCTCGAAGTGACCGTAGTAGCGGTAGGTCTGCGCCTCGATGAAGGTCGGCCCCTCGCCGCGCCGGGCACGGGCAATCGCCTCGCCGGCAGCTTCGTAGACGGCGAAGAAATCGAGACCGTCGATGGCGATGCTCGGCATGCCAAAACCGCGCGCGCGAGCGGCAATGTCTTGGCCAGAGACGGAATACTGGGGCGAGGTGGTCTCGGCGTACCCATTATTTTCGCAGACAAAGACTACCGGCAGCTTCCAGATCCCGGCCAAATTGAGACCCTCGAAGGTGGTGCCCTGATTGGAAGCGCCATCGCCGAAGAAGCAGACCGTCACCTGATCGGTGCCTTTGAGCTTGGCGGTGAGACCGGCACCGCAGGCCAGCGGCGGGCCGCCGCCGACGATCCCGTTCGCGCCGAGCATGCCCTTGTTGACATCGGCGATGTGCATCGAACCACCCTTACCTTTGCACGCACCGGTCGCCTTGCCGTAGATCTCGGCCATCATCTCGCGCAGATCGACGCCTTTGGCGATACAGTGACCGTGGCCGCGATGGGTGCTGGTGATGAAATCATCATCACGCAGATGGGCGCAGAGACCGGTAGCCACCGCCTCTTCGCCTGCATACAGGTGGACGAAACCGGGAATCTTGCCGGCGGCAAAATCGGTGTGGAGCCGATCCTCGAACTCACGAATGAGCCGCATGCGCTCATACGCCCAAAGGAGCTTGTCCCGACTGATTTCCATAGCGCTCTTCTCCGTTCGCCAATGAACGACAACCTCTATCCGTGGCTCGCCAACGAGCCGGTGTGAGCATCAGACTGGGATTGAGACGAGCGACCCCGCCGCAGGGGAACAGTGATCGGAAGAGCTGGGGAGGCGCGGTTTTATTCCATTTGGGAATATATTCGATACCTGTACTATACTGGGTATTGGTGGACGTGTCAAGGGTGATCATCCCAGATCGAATGGGGGGGATGGGACAAAAATTGTAGAGCCGCACGGCTGTGCGGCTCCACCTGAACATGCATTGCGACAACCACCTGTACAGCCGCACGGCTGTGCGGCTCGGCGTTACGACCGGATCACCGCCAACACCTCATCGCGTTTGGCTTCCATTTCGGCGCGCGATGCGATCGACTCAAGATTCAGGCGGATCAGCGGCTCAGTGTTGGAGCCGCGCACGTTGAAATGCCACGTGTCATAGCTCACCGACACGCCGTCGAGCCGCTCGATCTTGCCGTCGCTATAGCGTTCGGCGATCTCGTCAAGCTTCGCGCGCACATCACTCACCCGCGAGTTGATTTCGCCGGAGATGAAGTAGCGCGATTCGAGCTGGCCCAGCAATTCGCTCATCTTCACCCCTCGCTTCGAGAGCATTTCCAGCAGGTAGAGCGAGGGGATGATGCCTGAGTCGGCGAAGGCGAACGCTTTGAAATAGTAGTGGCCAGAGACCTCGCCGGCGAAGATCGCGTCTTCATTCGCCATGCGGCGCTTGATAAACGCATGCCCCACCCGCTCAACCAACGGGATGCCGCCAGCGGCGCGCACTTCGTCGGGCACTGCCCACGACGCGCGCACATCGTACAGAATCTTCGCTCCCGGCTCTTTTTCGAGCAGGTAGCGGCCCAAAATCGCGGTCAGAAAATCGCCGGAGATAAACTCGCCGCGATCGTCGATGGCAAAGAAGCGGTCGCCGTCACCATCGAAGGCAAAGCCAATATCAGCCCCTTCGTCCTTCACCCGCTGCTGCAACTCGGCCCGGTTCTCTGGCATCAGCGGATCGAGGCCGTGATTGGGCAACGTACCGTCGGGATCGAGATACATCCCGGTTAACTGGATTGGTAAGCGCGAATAGACCTCTTGCAGGATCGGGCCGACCATGCCGTTGCCGGTATCAACGATCACCTTCAGCGGCTTAATCGCCTCGACATCGATCAGCGAGAGCACCTTCTGCACAAACTGCTCTTTGAAATCGTACTCGCGCCGTTCGCCGCGGCGGGTTGGCGTCGGGAAGTCTTCGCTCTCAACCAACCGGCGCAGATCCTGAATCCCCTCGTCACCGGACAAGAGGTAGGGCATGCGGCGCACCATCTTGAAGCCGTTGTACTGCTTGGGGTTGTGCGACGCCGTCACCATCATACCGGGGAAACCGAGCTGGGTGCAGGCGAAGTAGTACTGATCGGTGCTGACCATACCGATGTCGGCCACATCGGCCCCCTGATCCATAATCCCGCGCGTCACCGCATCGAACAGCGACGGGCCGGACGTGCGCATATCGCGCCCGACGATCACCGTCTCGGCGCCGAGAAAAGTGACGAAAGCGCGCCCGATCAGATAGGCTACCTCTTCGTTCAGCTCGGTTGGATAAATCCCGCGAATATCGTAGGCCTTAAAAATCGACGGATTAACCTGCACAGAAAACCTCCTAGAATATACGGGCTATTTCGCGCTGGCAACGCATACGTCGTCTCTGCCGCGCCCCTATCCACCCAACAACTCGCTCGCGGCGGCATACGGATCGCTCCGGCGAGAGGCAATCTCACCCACTAACTCCTCCCAACGCGGGCCGCGCAACCGTTCGAGGATCAATTCTTGCACCGCGGCGGCTAGCTCGCGCTCGGCCAACGCCCGCATCCGGCTGGCTTGCGCGCCATCGTTGGCAAGGTGTTGCCGGTGCTGCTCAACCGCATCGACAATCTGCGCGCAGCCCTCGCCGGTGGTGGCTACCGCCGTCAACACCGGCGGCGACCAGCCATCAGCCGGCGCGCCACCCAATTGCAACATCGTGCGGAGCTGGCGCACTGTCTGATCGACGCCGGGACGGTCGGCTTTGTTGACCACAAAGATATCGGCAATTTCGAGCATGCCGGCTTTAATGCTCTGCACATCATCGCCCATACCGGGCACTTCGACCACGATGGTAGTATCAGCAGTCTGGGCAATATCAACTTCATCCTGCCCAGCGCCAACCGTCTCGATGATCACAATCGGAAACCCGGCAGCGGCGATCAAACTGACCGCATCAGCCGTCGCGCGCGCTAGGCCGCCCATCCGGCCCCGGCTGGCCATACTGCGAATAAAGACGCCGGGATCGCCGCCGAGCGCCTGCATGCGGATGCGGTCGCCCAGTACCGCGCCGCCACTGAACGGCGACGACGGATCAACGGCGACGATGCCAACTGGCACCCCGCGCCGGCGCCATTCTTGGGCTAACGACGTGACTAGCGTCGATTTGCCGGCGCCGGGAGGGCCGGTGATGCCCACCCGATGGGCATGAGCGTAAGGGTAGGCCGCCGCCATCACCGCGCGCGCCGCCGGCCCGCCCTGCTCGACCAGAGAAATGGCGCGCGCCAGCGCCCGCCGCTCGCCGTTGCGCAAGCGCGTCACCAATTCGTGCTCGCTCATAGCTCAACCCCGCGTCAACTGGACGTTGGAACGGATGAAGTCGATAATCGCCTGCGTTGACGAACCGGGGCCGAACACTTCGGCGATGCCGTGCTCGCGCTTCAGAATCTCGGCATCTTCGTCGGAGATGATCCCACCGGCGACAACCAGCACATCGGTCATGCCCTGCTCGCGCAGCAACTGCATCACTTTGGGCAGCAACGTCATGTGCGCGCCAGAGAGGATCGAGAGACCGATCACATCAACGTCCTCTTGCAGCGCGGCCTCAACAATCATCTGCGGCGTCTGTTGCAGACCGGTATAGATCACTTCCATGCCGGCATCGCGTAAGGCGCGGGCAATAACTTTCGCGCCCCGATCGTGGCCATCGAGACCGGGTTTCGCGACCAGCACGCGAATCTTTCGCTCCATCGAGCGCTCCTTCCGTTGCGATAACGAGTGAGATTCGGTTGCGTGGCTGCCAGTATAGCACAGGGCAGTACGCGCTGGTTCAAGTATACCGCAGAGCACGCCGAGGAGTACGACCTTTCCCCCACCGGATTGAGGGTGCAGACCAAACATGTGGTTGCGTACAACCGTTGATCGCAGGGCAATGCCTCAAAGCGTAGCTCTACACTCTCCTCTCCGCGCCAGTGGGAGAGGGGCAAGGGGTGGGGGCATCAGCCCGCGCAGCGGGCTGCGTAACCCCAGCCCGGCCCTTCAGAGCCGGGTTCCAGACAGATGTTCTGTCCGCCGTACAGTCCCGGGCTGCGCTCCCCATCACCCCTCCCCCAGCGGGGGAGGGGCAAGGGGTGGGGGCATCAGCCCGCGCAGCGGGCTTCGTCACCCCAGCCCGGCCCTTCAGGGCCGGGTTCCAGACAGATGTTCTGTCCGCCGTACAGCCCCGGGCTGCGCTCCCCATCACCCCTCTCCCAGCGGGGAAGGGGCAAGGGGTAGGGGCATCAGCCCGCGCAGCGGACTTCGTACCCCCAGCCCGGCCCTTCAGGGCCGGGTTCCAGATCACATATGCTGTCTTCCCTCCAGCAGGGGTTGAAAGACAGAACGGTTGATTGAGTACAACGGTCGATCGCTGGGCAATGCCGTACAGTCCCGGGCTGCGCTCCCCATCACCCCTCCCCCAGCGGGAGAGGGGCAAGGGGTGGGGGCATCAGCCCGCGCAGCGGGCTTCGTCACCCCAGCCCGGCCCTTCCGGGCCGGGTTCCAGACAGATGTTCTGTCCGCCGTACAGTCCCGGGCTGCGCTCCCCATCACCCCTCTCCCAGTGGGAGAGGGGCAAGGGGTGGGGGCATCAGCCCGCGCAGCGGGCTTCGTACCCCCAGCCCGGCCCTTCCGGGCCGGGTTCCGAATCACATATGCTGTCTTCCCCCCAGCAGGGGTTGAGGGGCGGACAGAACGGTTGATTGAGTACAGCGGTCGATCGCTGGGCAATGCCTCAAAGCGTAGCTCTCCACTCCCCTCTCCCGCGCCAGTGGGAGAGGGGCTGGGGGTGAGGGCATCAGCCCGCGCAGCGGGCTTCGTAACCCCAGCCCGGCTCTTCCGGGCCGGGTTCCGGATCACATATTCTGTTCTCCCTCCAACAGGTGAACGTTGGGAAGGTGGCTAAAAGAGACAGCGCTCGCGCGAAACGACCCCAAGAGCGCAGAGAATGAAAAAGACATCCTCCGCGCCCTCTGCGGTAAACTCATGACCCAGCCACCGCAGCGGCGACCGCATCGCCAACCGCGGCGGTGCTATACGTAGGCTGTCCGGGAGCGGCAATATCAGCGGTGACAATCCCGCGTTCGATCACCGCTGCTACCGCCGCTTCGACACACTCCGCCTCGGCGGCCAAATCGAGCGAGTGGCGCAACAGCATCGCCACACTCAAAATTGTTGCCAAGGGGTTCGCCTTCCCCTGTCCGGCAATATCGGGAGCCGAACCATGGATCGGCTCGTACAACCCCATCCGTCCGCTGCCTAGCGATGCCGACGGCAACATGCCCATCGAACCGGCCAGCATCGCCGCTTCGTCGGTGAGAATGTCGCCAAACATATTCTCGGTCACGATCACATCAAAATCAGCCGGACGGCGGATGAGATGCATGGCGCAAGCATCAACCAGCATGGTCTCAAATTGCAGATCAGGGAACTCCTCGCGCATCAGCCGAGTCGTGATACTGCGCCACAACCGGCTGGTTTCGAGCACATTCGCCTTATCAACCAGAGTCAGCTTGCCGCGGCGGCGGCGGGCCAACTGCGCGGCCACCCGCACCACCCGGACAATCTCCTCTTCGGTATAGATGCAGAGATCGCTGGCCCATTCGCCATCAGGGCCACGTTCGCGCCGCTTCTCGCCGAAATAGATTCCGCCGGTCAACTCGCGCACCACGATCAGATCGACGCCTTGCAGCCGTTCAGGACGCAACGGCGAAGCATCGATCAAGCGTGGATGCACCTGCACCGGGCGCAGGTTAGCAAACAAACCGAGCGACTTGCGAATACCAAGCAACCCCTGTTCGGGCCGCACCTTCGCCTGCGGATCATCCCACTTGGGGCCGCCGACCGCACCGAGCAACACCGCATCAGCCTCGCGGCACAACGCCACGGTTTCGGCAGGCAACGGCTCACCGGCAGCATCAATCGCACACCCACCGATCAACGCCTCGCGCAGAGTAAAGGTGTGGCCAAAGCGGGCCGCCACCGCCTGCAACACCTTCACCCCCTCCGCCACCACCTCCGGCCCGATCCCATCTCCGGCTAATACTGCAATGACAGCTTGCACAGCAATCCTCGCAACACAATCTAGATCGTGGTTATGAAATGGTAAGAACGCCTCAGTATGATACTACTAAGTTTGCTAGTCGTGTGACAGATGCTAGAGCGAGGAAAGAAACGTATGGCGACTCGGCGAGTCGAATCATTTCTAGTGCGGATTGTCGTAGCCGAGAACGAAGACGCGGCAGCACAACGGTGGAGCGGGCGGATCCAGCATATTGGCACCGGCTTTGAGTGCCGCATTGACCAACTCGACGAACTCTTAGCCTTTATCAACAATCACTTGCAACAGCACACCCCCACCGAGGCTAACAAAACCGCCTCTGAGGCTACTAGCTAGCTACGATGCACGCTTACCGCGCACCTGTTCAAACAATGCCACTGTCTCAGGCAACGGATCAACGCCGAGATCATCACGCAGCGCGGCAACGCACCGTTGGTACAACCGGATAGCCGTGCTGCGCTCACCAATTGCCCCATACCCGCGAATCAACAACTGGTACGCCTCTTCTTGCGCTTTATCGTATTCAAGCACCCGCCAACCCAACGCAATGGCGTCGTGATACTTCCCCTCGTCAAACAGAATGCGGCCCAAACTGAGCGCCGCATCGGTAAACAACAACCCCAATCGCTCCCGTTCCACCACCGACCAATCTTCGTATAAACTATCAGGCAAAAATTGGCCAGTATAGAGGGATACCGCTACTTGGAAGGCCTCACGCGCCTCGGTGCGCCGGTTGCGCTGCAATTCGCGCCGGCCTCGCTCTACGGCTTGCACGAAATCAGCCACATCATACGAATGATCGCTCTCGATATTAAAGCCGTAGGTATCACCTTGCTGAAGGATATAGTAGGTTGGCGCACCTTCTGGCCGATCCGGCTCCAGCGCCTTAATCAACCGGCTGATCGTCACCCGCAGATTATTGGACGCCGACTCGCTATCGAGACCGGGCCAGAGCATATCCATAATCTGCTCGCGCGGCAGCATACGCCCGCGCTCGATCAGCAACAATTGCAGCAACTGGCGCGCCTTGACGCTCCGCCAATCGCGATCGCGCACCTCTTGATCGCCGCGCAAGACTTGAAAGCCACCCAAAGCGCGGATCATCAACCGGTAGGGCGGGCGATAGCTCAACCGCTCAAGCGCATCCTGAGCAGCTTGGCGAACGTGGGGCGAGCGATCTTTCAATAATGCCCGCAGCGTGCCATACGCATTAACAACACTCAAATCGCCGATCAGGCCCGCGCTGCGCACACGCAGCGCAACCGGAAACGACTCATCGAGCAACGGGATAAGGATCGAGGCCAGCGTCGTCGTGTCAAACTGGCGGAGGGCAGCGATCATCGCCCGGCTCGACAACCCAAGCTGCAATGCCGTCTTGATCGCCCAGAGCATCGCCGGGCGCGGCAAAAAGGGCAGCGATTCTACACCGGCGCGATCGCAAATCGCACATGCCGAGAGCAAATCTTCCTTAATCGTAGGCGAGTTACTCTGACACTGGGCCACCAAATAGGCCCGGTAGATATGGATCAAGGCGCGGAACAAACCATCGTAGCGCCGATCCATGAACAAGAGCAGTTCATCTGCTATCGCCAACGCCTGATCACGTTCGCCGCCTTCACCGATCGCAATCAGCAACAGGCTCTGCAACCAGAGATCCTGCGTATTAAGATACCGGCTATCGCAATAGGGGAGATGCTGCGCACTTACCACCGGCTGTTCACGCAGTTTCTGCCAGAACGCCAGCGCCTGCGCCGCCGCTGCGGCAGGCTGGTGGTTACGCAACAACCCATAGATTTCCACGATCCGGGCCCGCGCCCCCAACAGGCGGTCATCAAGATGGGCCACGATTTGCCGCACGCGCTGTAACGACGTGGCGGCCTCTTCATACCGATCATGTTCGATCAACAACAGGGCCAAGATTAAGGCGGCGTTGCCGGCCAGCACACTACCGGGAGCATAATCGCTCAACCGGTAATAACATTCTTGCACTTGATCGAGCGCGGCTTCGCCTTTCCCCTGCTGGTAGAGCGCCATAGCCTGCAACAACAGCAACGACTGGCGCAGCATATCGTTGCGATCGATGCGGGGCAACTCAAGCGCAGCATTGATTGCCGTCATCGCTTCTGCCGGACAACCCTGCTGGGTATAGATCGACGCCCGCAGCGCAGCCAGCAGCCATTGCCACAGCACACTGAGCGGGCGGCGATCGGCCCAGCGCGCGATCCGCAATGCGGCCCGAAACCGCCCTTGGCTATAGGCGAGCGCCATCAAGCCAACCAACGCCGCGCCGCGCGACCACGTATCGTTGGCGCGCGCCGCTGCCGCAATGACGCGGCGGCACACCGCCGCAAACTCAACCGGCGCATCAGACCAGAAGAGGAGGACTGCCATATCGCGCAGCGCGCGCAGCTCTTGCGCCGGAGCGCCGGCCAGCCGGTATTGTTCGGCTGCTTGGCTGATCAACTGCAACGCGCGCTCGCGATCGGTATTGAACAAACTCCAGCCTTGCATGTGGAGCAATTCAGGATCGCGCTCGCGCACTTCCGGCGGGAGACGCTCGATCCAATTCCGCAAGCTGTCGCGCTGGGGCGAGTCGATCAATGGCCACGCATGCTCGCGCAGAGCGTGCGCGATCGCTGCCGGGTTGCCGGTCGCCGCCAAATGGCGCAACGCCGCCTCGATCTGATCATGGCGCGCCAGCACCATCCCAAACCGTTCGTGGAGGTCACGCACCGTCACTCGATCAAACCGGGTCAGCGCTCGATCGGCTAACAGGCGCTGCCAGAGCGGGTGAAAGCGGAAAATCCGCTCGCCATTGGACGCACCGGTATCAACCGTTAGCGGCAAGCCGAGTGCAATTGCTTGCTCGATCAGTTGGGCGCTATCATCAACACCCAACGCCTCATCGAGCAACGAGGGGTTGGCTTGGCCAAGCAGAGCGGCGCAGATCAAGCGATCGACCAAGCGTGGCGGCAACGCCGCCAACACCTCTGAAGCCAAATACTCAAACAGATCGTGCTGATTTGTTGCCAAGCCTTGCAGATACACCCGGCGCTGCTCAGGCGTCTGGCGGGCCAGCGTGCGCACCGCAAGCTGCACGCTCAACATCCACCCGCCGGTGCGTTCGAGCAGCAGATCGAGTTCATCATCCGTCAACGACACCCCAGTTCGTTGCAACAACTCGATCGCCTCGTGCCGTTGCAACAACAGATCATTTGCTCCAATCTCAAGCAACAACCCCTCAGCGCGCAGGCGCGGGAGCGGGGCAAACGTCAACGGCCGGCGCGAAGCCATCACAATATGCAAATTTGGCGGCGCGGCGCGCAAGAGATAGCCCAGCAGATCAGCCGTAATCGGCCCATCGCTCACCAAATGCACATCGTCGAGGATCAACATCGTTTGTGATTGCAACTCACGTTGCACGTCGCTCAGCAATGCGCCGGCTACCAGCGGCCAATCTCGTTCCAAACCGGATACGCTCTGCAAGATGCGCAATGCTTGCTCACCAGCCTGAGGCAAAATCCGCTGAATCGCACCGATCAGATACGCGAGCAGCAAGGCTGGCTCTTGATCGCTCGCCTCAAAACCAAGCCACGCCACTTGCGCTCCGGTGCGCGCGAGTTGATCGGCCCACTGGGCCAATAAGGTGGTTTTGCCATACCCAGCCGGCGCCACGACCACCGTCACCGGCAGCAGGCGCGCTTCGGCTAATAACGCCTGCAAATCCCGGCGCAGCATTTCATCGTCGCGCACCGGCGGCGGCGAGAGCTTGAGGGGTAATAATGGGGCGCTTACCGCAACCGATGGCGCATGTTCGGCCAATTCGGTCATGGACTGCTCCTTAACCTACCAGAAAAAGCCACACATAGGCGACGTTTGTCATTGTTCGCGTATCAGCGCAATTGCCGGACAAAGTATGATACAGTTGTATACTATACCATAATGTGTATTGTAACACGACCCATAAAGCTATGCGCACGCTCCTTGCCGGTATTCCGGCTCCCCATCATGCACTGCTGTATACCCGCGCCGAACGCGATCAAGCGGTTATCTTCGAGCCAGCTTGCGCACCCTTGTTACGACCAGTGATTAATGCAGGCGCGCTTCGTCCGTGGTACACCCCGACAGGCGATCACTGGCTGCTCGCCCTGCCACCGGGTTATAGCCAGAACCATGCGATTAGCAGCGTTGAGGATCTGGTCAAGCGGCACCCCGGCCTTGGCCAGCGTCTGAGCGCTTACGCTGACGTATCAGAGCCGTTATGGTGGGAATTGCCTCCCGCAGCGAAGCCGGCGCTCGCCGCCCCCATCCCGCGCATCTTGATCGGCGTTGGTGAACACCCGGCCATCGCATGGGATGCCGGCAATGCGATTCCTATCGCCCCGATCCGCATCCTCGCGCCTGCCGATCATGTGTTACTTGCCTTGCTCGCGGCCAGCGCCGGTCGCCGCCGCTTGCAGCAGGCGACTGACACCATTGTCTTGCCAGCGCCGCCAACCACCATTGCCGGTCGCCTTGCCGAGCTAGCGGCGCAGGCAGTAGCAGTGGCCCACGAGCAACATACCCTCACCCGCGAGTTTGCCCGCCGTCTGCTGGCCGATTTCGGCCCTCCCGGCAGCACGCTGAGCGTGGCGCTCCAACGGTGGTGGGAACTCGAATTTCGCGAACTGCTCGCCGAAGTTGTCCGCGCCCTGCGCAACCCGATCCCGGAACCGTTCCAGCCCTTCTGGGCCGCGCGCCACGCCGAAGGCCGCTCCCGTTACTATGCGCTTGCGAGCGAACTGGCAGCGATCGAAGCTGCGATTGATGAGCTCGCTCAACCATTATGGCAGGCCCAAGAGCAATGAATACCACACCCTATCTTATTCCGGCTGCCCCGGCCCGCACCGAGATCGTCGTGCGCGGGTCACGGTTCATTGCCCAAGCAATCCCGACACCCACCGTTGCAGCGGCACGGGCCGCAATCGCCGCGGTGCGCGCCGAGATGCCCGATGCCACCCACCACTGTTACGCTTATGTGGTCGGTTATGGCGCCAGCACGATCGCCGGCATGAGTGACGATGGCGAACCAGCCGGCACCGCCGGTCGCCCGATGATGGCCGTCTTGCGTGGCGCCGATCTCGGCGACATTACCGTGATCGTGACACGCTATTTTGGCGGCACACTCCTCGGCGTTGGCGGGCTCGTGCGCGCCTATAGCGATGCTACCCGCGCGGTGCTCGCCATCGTGCCGCGAACCGAACGGATCATCTACCAACGGGTGATGATCCGCCTCCCGTACCCCGATTACGCGCCCATTCGGCGGTTGCTTGAAGCGCACGCCGCTGTCATTGTTGATGAGGCGTTCGCCGCTGATGTGACGATGGTTGTCGATCTGCCGGCCAATCACGCCGCCGCGATTGCCCAGCAGCTCGGCGAGCAGAGCGCTGGCCGAGCACGCATCGAGCCAGCAGCAGCTATGGTATAATTGCAGGTGATGTACGCACTGCATCCTGCCACCGTCCATATTCCGATCGGGCTGCTGCTCGCCAGCAGTCTCTTTACGTTGATCGCGCTGCGCACCGGGCGCATGCAATGGGATCAGAGCGCATTTCATTGCCTGATCTTCGGCTTGCTCGGCGCGCTCGTTGCTATTGCCAGCGGATTATTCGACGCTGCGCGCCAATTGGCCGGCCTTGCCATCGATGATCCAGTGATTTCATGGACGAACGGCCACGCTGCGGCGAGTTTGGCCGCCAGCGCGTGTTATGGCCGGGTCTGGCTGATGCGGCGCCGGCAACCAGCTATTCTCAACGACCCTGCCCAACGTAACGCCTATCTCGGCTGGCATATCGCCGGCGCGATCTTGCTTCTTGTGGGTGGGTGGTTAGGTGGCCGGCTCGTCTTTGGGTTTGATCTGGGCCGCTAGTGAGGGCGTCATGTTTGCTTATGTCGTCTACGGGTTGCTCTACATCATCATTCACTTCTTCCGCCTGATCGGCTGGTGGCGCTGGTCGATCGAGGGGGTTGAGCGATTGCCTCCTCGCGAACAAGGCGGGATGATTCTGGTGATGAATCACATTAATTGGGTGGACATCCCAGCCGTTGGCGCGTTGCTGCCATTCCGCTATCGATTGTCATGGCTGGCCAAGATCGAGATTTTTGCTAACCCCATCGCCGGCTGGTTCTTCCGCAATATGAATGTGATCCCGATCCGGCGCGGTAAGCGCGATCTGGCGGCGCTCGATGCGGCTGCCGAAGCGTTACGAAATGGCGCCGTGCTGCTCATCTTCCCCGAAGGCCACCGCAGCCGCAATGGCATCTTGCAGCCGGGACGCGGCGGCGCGATCCGGTTGGCGATGCAGGCCGGCGTCCCGATCGTGCCGATGGCAATTACCGGTACCGAGCACGGCTTCCGGGGCACCTTGCGCCGCGAACCGGTGCATATTACGATTGGCGAACCGTACCGGATTGAGCCGTTGCCCGACAATAAGATCCCTGCCGATGTGATGGAACGTCTTACTACTGAGATGATGCTCAAAATTGCCGCGATGCTGCCGCCCGCCCAGCGTGGCCCGTATGCCGCACTGCTCGAAACGACGACATCAACAAGGCAGTAGCAGTGGCGGGTTTGGATGCCCGCCGCTATTGCCCTACCGGTTCTAAGAACTGCGTCCCATCCGGCGCGATCACAGCGCACCAACCGCGCTGATTGCCAACCTCAACCTGCCACCACGTGTATCCATCGGCGAGCACCGGCCCCTCGCGCAACACCACTGCTCTCCCGCCGGGCAGCGAGCCAACCACCCGTGCCTGCAAACCGGGTGCGGCCCGTAACCGCAATGGCGCATTCCCCACATTGACCACCACCGCTCGCCCGCCAATCTGCAAGGTTGGCGGTGGCGGGGTCGGGCTCGGCGTCGGTGAAGGGAGCGGTGTCGGCGAAGGGGGGAGCGAGGTCGGGGTAGCTGACGCGATCGCGGCGACCGGTGAAGCGACCGGTTGGGCAACGGCGGGAGAGCCACGCTGCCCGATCAACCACACTGTGACCGTTATGCCAAGCGCAATAACGGTGATCACAATGAAGAATCCGGCCAACGGAAACCGCGACTGGCGGCGGCGCCGCACCGAGTCGTACCCTTGCCGGTAGTAGTAGTAGTGCTGGTAATAGAAAGGGTTGAACTCGCCCCGTTCGGCATCAGCGGCGCCGCGTTCATACATCTCGCTCGTGGTTGGCATAGGCGCAGCGAATAAACCGGTGCTACTTGGTTAAGACCAGATCTTCGCGCCCCATCTCTCGCAGCATGGTTGGATACATTGTGTATACGGGTTCGACAGCCGGCAAGAGCTTCAGAATTTTGGGAATCGGGCCCTTGGCGATGATCTGCCGGCGAGCCAATGCTGTCATGAGATTAATCTTGCCGTGCCAGAATTGGTGCGCGATATCAGCCTTCATACTCATCTCAACATCTGGCTTCAGGCTGACCTCACCCCAAAAGACATCGCAGTATGCACCGGGTTGGGTTGGTGGATGCGCGGCATCAATGGTAACAACGCCATGCGGTTCTTCATACCGAAACTGAATCACAATCCGGCCTTCACAAATCCGCGGCGCTATTTGCGCATCACACTTCACCCGATCGTAGAGTGTGCCTAAAATGTGCCGCAGTTCTTCCTCGTCTTTGAAGAATGGCATACTTCATCTCCTGCGCCATCGACACTATGATGACGCACTGTCGTAGGAAAGTCCTGTGAATGTGATTATACGCGGTTCACAACCAGAACGCAAGCCGAAATAACGCATCGCGTTAGATCAGCTTGCACTATTGCTATTGATCGTGCGCCGCTTCCCCCAACCGGATCTCACTCGCGTGGATGCCGGCCAACCACGCTGCACCACTCATCGGACGCCGGCTAGCCGGCTGCACCTCAACCAACTCGAGCGCATCGCTGCCGGTTTGCACAAGCGGATGACCGCGCATACTGCGTCCAATCACCAACCCCGGCGTCGCCGCAGCCGCTGTAGCGGTCACTGCCGCGCTGATGACCCGCAACGGCTGGCCTTGCCAAACGGTATACGCCCCCGGCCATGGATCGTAGGCCCGCGTCATCCGCTCGATCACAATCGCCGGTAGCGACCAATCGATGCGCCCATCTTCTTTTTTGAGCATCTTGGTCACGGTCGCTTGGCTGTGATCCTGCGGACGCGGTTCGATCTCACCGCGGGCATAGCGCGGCAATGTCTGCACCAACAGTTCAGCCCCCAAGCGAAACAGCTCATCGGTTAGCGGGCCGGCCCGCGCTGTTGGCGGCAGATCAACTACGGCTTGCGCCAAAATCGGGCCGCTGTCCATCCCCGGATCGAGCAGCATGATCGTTACGCCGGTCACCGTCTCGCCGGCTAAAATCGCGCCGGCTACCGGGGTTGGGCCCCGGTAGAGCGGCAGCAACGAGGGGTGGATGTTGAGATAGCCGAGCGGCGGGATCGCCAATACTGCCCGGCGCAAAATCTCGCCATACGCCGCCACCACACCCACATCAGGTTGCAACGCCGCCAGCGAGGCGACCACCGCCGGATCGCGCAATGTTTCAGGCTGGAACACCGGCAGGCCGTGGGCAAGCGCTGCTACTTTGACCGGCGGCGGCGTCAGCCGGCGATCACGTCCGGCTGGACGATCAGGTTGGGTGACAACGCCAACAATATCATACCCGGCAGCGACCAATGCGTCGAGCGCATGCACGGCAAATGATGGGCTGCCTAAAAATAAAACTCGCATGATGCTACTCCTTGCTCGCGCTTGCCCGCAACACGGCAAGCAGCGGCATATAGTATAATAGAGTTCGGTGTCTTTCAAAGCGAAGTCTGTGACCTTATGCGAGCAATTGTTTTTGATGGCGACCTACGGTATAGCGCCGATTACCCCGAACCTACACGCCCGCCGGGAGAAGCGCTGATCCGTCCCCGTCTGGTGGGTATCTGTAATACTGATCTCGAAATCACGCGCGGGTACATGAATTTTCGTGGCGTTCTAGGCCATGAATTCGTTGGCACTGTAGTCGCCGCCGATAACCCAGCTTGGCTTGGGAAGCGGGTCGTAGGCGAAATCAATGCCGCCTGCCGCCGCTGCCCCACCTGCTTGCGCGGCAATGAAAGTCATTGCCCATACCGCACCACGCTTGGCATCGACCGGCGTGATGGTGCGATGGCCGATCTTTTTACCCTGCCCGAAACCTGCTTGCACGAAGTGCCAGAGAGCGTCAGCGATGAAGCAGCCGTCTTCACCGAACCGCTGGCCGCTGCGCTGGAAATTGTCGAGCAGAGTCATATTCGCCCAACCGAACGAGTGGCGGTCGTCGGCGATGGCAAGTTAGGCGCAATGATCGTGCAAGTCTTGCGCCTGACTGGCTGCGATTTGACGCTCATTGGCCGGCACCCCGAACGATGGGAACTCTACCGGCGGCAAGGCACGACGTGCGTACCGAGCACTGATGTGCCGCCCCACCCGTTTGATGTCGTGATCGATTGTACTGGCAACCCGGCCGGTTTGGCAATCGCTCGGCAACTAGTGCGCCCGCGCGGGCGGCTAGTGCTCAAGAGCACATTTGCCGCCGAAACCCACCTGAATCTGAGCATGCTGGTGGTTGACGAAGTGCAACTGATTGGCTCGCGCTGTGGCCCCTTCGCCCCGGCGCTCCGCTTGCTCGAGCGCGGCTTGATCGAGACCCAACCCCTGATCAGCGCCCGTTATCCGCTTTCCGCAGGATTAGAGGCGTTTGCCGCCGCACCCGGCCAACTTAAGGTTTTGCTCAGTGTCTGAAGAAATCCATTTGCCGACGGTTCTGATTGCCGATGACGACCCTAGCCTGCGCTTTTTGCTTAGCGATACGCTGGCACGCGCCGGCTTCGCTGTGCTCGCCGCCGAAGACGGTCTCTCCCTTATCCGTATCGCGCAAGAGCAGTTGCCCGACCTGATCTTGATCGACCTCATGCTGCCCGGTATCGATGGCTACGAGGCGATCCGCCAATTACGCAACGATACCCGTACCGCCCATTTGCCGATTATCATCGTCACCGCCCGCACGAATCCGGCTGATGTCGTGATTGGCTTTGACACCGGCGCTGATGATTATGTCACCAAACCATTCAATGAAGCCGAATTGATTGCCCGCATTCGCTCGTTGCTACGCCGCACGACTCAGCGTTCAGTCCGTAACCCGCTCACCGGTCTGCCCGGTAATCTCCTGATTAGCGAAGAGATTCGCTATCGCCTCCAGCGCGGTGAGGCGTTTACGCTGCTGTACATTGATTTGAATGATTTTAAGGCCTTTAACGATGCTTACGGCTTCGCCCGCGGCGATCAGGCGATCCGGCTCGTGGCCGAGATTTGTGAACAGGCGCAGAACCACTTTGCCGAACATTCAACCTTTCTCGGACACATTGGCGGCGATGATTTCGTCATGCTTTGCCCCACCGAGATTGCCGTCGAGCTAGCCCGCTGGATCGTCCACCAATATGAGCAAGCGTGCGGTGCGCTGTACGACGAAGCTGATCGCGCGCGTGGCTACTTGATTGGGCACGACCGCGCCGGCAACCTTGCTCATATCCCGATCGGCGCCATCGCCATTGGCGGCGTATCGAGCACACCTACCACCACCGTTGACGAGTTATCGCGCGCCGCCGCGATAATGAAACACACTGCCAAAACGTTTGGCGGCAGCGCGATCGTGATTGATGGCACGCGGCTGCGCTGATGCGATGGCGATGCACCGATCAGAGAACCGTTGCCTCTCAACGGTTCTCTGATTCACCTATAACCCTGTAAGCCATTCTTCTGGCTCACTTTGAGCAACCACAAAGTCAAATTCCTTCCTACTCGCTTGAAATATCGTTAAAACTGCTTACAATAAGAGGCAATGTGGCGCAGGATGGCAAGGAGCCGGAACATGCAATGGCCTTGGCAACGGGTGCGAACAGAGCGCATTATCGAACAAAGCAACGAACATCCCGAACAGCGCCGGCATGGGCGCGGTTGGCGCCGGCTGTTGCTCATACTGGCATTGCTCGGCATCGCCGTGAGCATCTTTTTGCTCCTGCGCCCCTCTGATCCGCGCTTTGTGATTGTGATTACCCCCTTTGCTGACCACGATGACCGCACCGGTTCCCAGATCGCTGGCGCGCTGGCGCGCCAACTCCGTGCCCAAGGCGGGAATCTCGTCCAAGTCATCACCAGCGCCACCCGCCCGGCCAATAGCGCCGAAGCGTTGGCGCTGGCCCAGCAAACCAATGCCGATGTGTTAGTCTGGGGCGCCGTCGAACCCGGCGGGATGATCGATAGCCCGAGCTTGCGACCCGAATTGATCTATCTCCCCCACAATATTGATGTCACGCAAGCATGGCAGGGCTTTGCCATTCGCTTCGCGCTCCCCAACCGGTTTTCCGTGAGTACCGCACCTATTAGTGGCCAAGCCGCCCTCGCGCCTTACTTGCTCGCCTTGGCCGCCTATCACCACGGAGAAGCCGATCTGGCAATCGATCAACTCCAACGTTTGCTTGACCTGCATCCGCAGTTGTCGCCGCTCTTGCCGCAATTGCTGCGCGGTAATCTGCTGTGGGCCCGTGGCTGGTATACCGCTGCTGCGGCTGAATATCAACCCATCCTTGCCCTCGCAGACGGCGAGCGGGCATTGGTTGCCAACAATCTCGGCGCTATTTTGTTCGACGCCCGTCATCCCGATGCGCCGCGCTATTTCGCCGAAGCGATCGATCTGCTCGATGGCCGCGATCTCGGCCAATTGCGCGTCAATCTGGCGCTCTGGGCCTTGCGCGAACAGCGCGCGCGCGACGCCGTCTCTGACCTCGAACAAGCGCGCAATTTGCTGCCAGTGCATCCCGATTTAGAACTCCTCATCGCAACCGCCTACCGCGAAAGTGGCCGGCTTGACGATGCAGCGATGGCGCTCAACCGGCTGGCGCCGGCGAAAACGGTGCTGCTGGCGCGCATCCCCATCGCTGTCCGCACCCCGGTTGAGACGCGCCTCAACGCGATCCTCACCGAAGAGCGCGCCTTGATTCATCTCGAACGCTTGCTGCCGCTGGCTGGCCCACTCTACTGGGCGCTGGAAGCCGCCGATCCGTTGCCGCCTGCCACCGAACTGCGCAATGTCCGCGACCAACTGCGCACCGCAACCGAGCTCAGCAGTCGCTCGGTGAGTCTGTGGCGGCAGCAAGCCGCCAGCGAAGCGGCTATCTTCCCCGGCGCTGGCTTGATGGCAACCGGCCAAGCTGAGCAGAGTGAAGCAACCGCGCGTCGCCAGCGTCTTGCCCTTGCGTTGCTTGATGCAGCGTTGCAAGCGATCGAAGGCCGCAATACGCCCAACCCTGCCGGCCAGTTGATCGGGGCGCTCTTTGGTTCGGCAAGCGCGGCTAATCCAACCATTGAAACGCTGAGCCAACTGCGCGATCAACAACCTGATAATGTCTCGATCTTGCTCGCACTCGGCTTTGCCTTGCGGATTGACCAGCAGCTTGACCAAGCTGCGCAGACCTATCAACAGGTTATTGATCTTGCGCCGCAGTTGCCTGATGGGTATGCCGGCGCCGGCAAGGTAGCGTTAGCGCGCAACGACCGGGCCGGCGCCTTAGCGGCGTTTCGTGCCGCACTGGAACGCAACAACCGTTTCTTTCCGGCCCACGTGGCGCTGGCCCGCCTCGCCGAAAGCGATGGCGATTGGCCGGCGGCGATCGACCATTGGCGCGCCCTCGTCGCTTGGCAAGAATCGCCGTACACCATCATTAACCTGAGCCGGGCGCTTCGGCGCAGCGGTGCGAGCGGATTCGCCGAAGCTGAACGCCTCCTTGCCCCTCTCGCCACGACCAACGCCGAGGCCGCCATCGAGCTGGCCCGGCTTTATAACGATGCCGGCCTGCCGGCTGAAGCCGCAGCGGTCTACCGCGACGCACTGCTCCTCGCACCACGCTCGACTGTCGCGGCATTCGAGTTGGGCGAAACGTATATCAAATTGGGTGATCTGAATTCGGCTGAACGCATGCTGCGTGAAGCCATCGCGTTCGATGATCGCAATCTCGATGCGCGGCTGAAGCTGGCCGAGCTGTACGAAGGCCCCCTCAACCAACCGAATCGCGCGATCGACCAGTATCGCGTGGCGCTTGGGCAAGGCGTCAATGACCCCGCCCGGCTGCTGAGAATCGGTCAGGCTGCGCTGGACGGTAATAGTGCAACGGTGGCCATTCAGGCCTTAGAGCGCGCCCTTACCCTCCAACCCGACTCGGTAACGGCCCGCCAATTGCTCGCCCGCGCCTACTTTGCTGGCAACCGGCTCGATGCAGCGGCGCAAGAGGCCCGCCGCGCGCTTGAACAAACCGCGAATCGCTCCGATCCTGAGGCGATTGCTGCGCGCGCGAACGCTTGGCTGACGCTGGCCGATGTCGCGCGTCGCCGGAATGATCCGGCCGCAGCCGGCGAGGCCTACCGGCAGGTGCTGGCGGCAGATCCGCAATCGATCGCTGCTCATATTGGGTTGGGCGAACTAGCCGGCGGGCAAGGCAATTGGGGAGTTGCCCTTGCGTACTTTGAAACGGCAGCCAATTTGCCCGGTGGCGATACCAACGCAACAGCCCAGTTTTGGCTCGGCGAGGCGCTGCTGCGCAATGGTCAGTTGGCCCGCGCCCTCGCCGCATACCAGCGCGCCTTGGCCCTCCAACCACAGTATCCGGAGGCGCTGTTGGGCATGGCCCAAACCCAATACGCGCTGGGCCGCGCTGATGAAGCATTGCAAACAGTTGAACAGGCGATCCGGCAGCAGAGTAACTATGCCGAGGCCCACCTGTTTCGCGGCAAGCTCCTGCAAGAGGCTGGCCGGTTCAGCGAAGCTCGCGCCGCTTACGATGCCTCCATCAGTGCCAATGATCGCATTGCCGAGAGTTTCTACCGGCGCGCGCTCTTAGCTATTCGCTCCAACGATTACGACCAAGCCATCCGTGATCTCAATCGGGCGGTGGCCCTCCAACCTAACTTCCCCGAAGCGCATTATTGGCTGGGCCGCGCCTACTACGCCCAAGGTCGCAATGCGAGTGCGCTGCAAGCGATCCAGCAGGCGATTACGTTGAATCCCGATTATAGCGAAGCCATCTTCTACAGCGGTCTGATCGCTGAAGATCAGGCCAATTTCACCGCCGCCCGCGCCGCGTACCAGACCCTGATCGCTCGCGAACCAACCAGCGAATGGGGCCAACGCGCCCGCGCCCAACTCGAACGCTTGCCATGAATACGCTGCGCCAATATCGGATTGCATTGCAAATCTTCCAGTCGAATCGCCTCCGCCGCGATTACCGCGATCTGTCGGAAGTGCCGGAGTATGAGCCGCTGGGCGAATTTTTCTTCAACGAGATGTACGGCCCGCGCGATTTTAGCCAGCGCGACCAAGAAGGTCGCCGGCTGCACCACTTCCTCGGCTTCCTGCCCGGTGTCCGCCTCCGTGATCTGGAAGAGGTGCTGGAATTGCTCGAACTCACCTATCAGCTTGATGAGGATCTGGCCCAGCGGATGCTGGCCGCCGATGCCGGCACCGACTTCGATGAGATGACCTACGAATATTTTTACCGGCTGGCCGATAAGTATGACGAGCGCTTCCGCCAGTTAACCCTCGTCAGAAGTTCGTTGTACAATGTCTTTCAGTTGTCGCGCTCACCCATCCTCGGCCTAGCCCTCCGCCGCTCCCACTTCGTCGCCCGCCTCGCCGGGATCGGCACTGTCCATACGTTTCTGTTGCGCGGCTACGAAGCATTGCAGAACGTTGCTACTATTGAGCATTTTGCCGAGACGATCTACCAGCGCGAGTTGGATCGGCTCAATCGCATTTATCAACGATGAATCCATTGGCTGAACGCTTGCCGGTGATGGTCGTCATCCCCGGCCAAACCTTTCGCATGGGCACGCCGGCGCGAGAAACCAGCGAGCTGGCCCGCCGCTATGGCGGCACCCGCGAGAGTTATCACGAAGAGACGCCGCAACACGAGGTGACGCTGCCGGCCTTCGCGATTGCCCAAACTCCGCTCAGCGCCGCCCTCTACGCCTATGCCGTCGCCGCCGGCGCGGTGCCGCCGCCACCCATCTGGCGCGGCCCGCTCCCGCCACCGGCCATCGCATCCCTGCCGGTGACTGACATCAACTGGCACGAGGCGCGGGCCTTTTGCGCATGGCTGAGTTGCCAGCCTGATCTGACCGTGCGCTTGATCGATGCCAGTGGCCGGCCATTGCCGCCACCACAACGGCTGCACTTCCGCCTGCCCACCGAAGCTGAATGGGAACATGCCGCCCGTGGCGTCGATGGCCGCCGCTTTCCGTGGGGTGATGAATTTCACCCCCATCTCGCCAACACCCGCGAGAGCGGACGCGCGGCGCCCAACCCTCCCGGCGCCTATCCCGGCGGTCGCAGCCCCTACGGCATCGAAGATATGGCCGGCAATGTCTGGGAATGGACGGCCTCGCTCGACCAGCCATACCCGTACCGGCCTGACGATGGCCGTGAAGACCCTAACGCGCCGGGACGCCGGATCCTGCGCGGCGGCTGCTACGCCAACCCGCACGGTTATGCGCGCTGCGCCTGCCGCTTTCGGTTACAGCCCGCCCTGCGGAATCAATTCTTAGGCATGCGCTTGGCGTTGAGTGTAGAATAGCCATCGTTGCGCGTTCGCGCCTTTGCGTTTATCATCAGGCGGTTTATTTTGATCACAAAGGGGAGATAGCGTATGGCTCGACCCGGAGCGCCCAAACTCGGCCGCAACGATCCCTGTTACTGCGGCAGCGGCCGTAAATACAAAGACTGTCACTTACGTCAAGAAGAAGAATGGCGCAGCCAGCAGTTGCGCTTGCGCAACGCCCAAGACAATGTGCTCCAGCGTCTGTTGAACCTCGCAACCGAGGCCGACCCCGTCGATCTCCGCACTGCGTTTGATCGCTATTGGAACGGGCGGTATCAGTTTGAGCAGTTGGCCGAATTAAACGAACGCGAAGGCTACGGCGCCGACCGGTTTATGGTCTGGTTTGCGTTTGATTACCGTCAAGCCGATGGTCACACCTTGGTCACCCGACTGGCGGCGAATCTGGATCAGAGCGATCTCGGCGACCTTGAGCGCCAATTGTTACCAACGTGGGTTGATGTGCGGTTACGACCCTACCGCGTCGAGCGGCTGCGGCCCAACGCCGGCGCCAATCTGCGCGACCTCTTGACCGGCGATCTCGTCATCTTGGCTGACAGCCATGCCTCGCTGCGCCTCGAGCTCGATGAGGTGATCGTTGGCCATCTCGTGCCAGTTGATACGCCGATCGGCAGCAGCCAACCCAACTACTACCTCGCCGGCCCGGCTGCCCACCTCACGCCTGACACCGCCGAACCGTTGCGCACATTCGCCGATGTCCATCTCGAAGCATTCCGCCGCGACCATCCAGACGCCGGCTGGCTCGATCTGTTGCGCGATCGCTCAGAGATCTGGAGCCATTTTATCTTGATCCTGCCCACCGACAAGCCTGATCCCGAACGATTGCAACGCTACATTGCCGAGACTCGCCAACAACTGCTCGGTGCGTAGCTGTCACTCACCCCGAATCTCAGCCAGCGGCAGCGTGAAATGAAACGCGCTGCCGCGATCTAGTTCACTCTCCACCTAAATCGATCCTTGATGCGCCACAACCGCCAACCGGCAGAACGCCAATCCCAACCCGCTGCCTTCACTCCGCCAGCGGCCAGCTTGGCTAAACCGTTCAAAGATATGCTCTTGATCTTCCGGCGGGATCCCCGGCCCTTGATCGCGCACCACAATGTGCGCTACCCGATCACCGGGGATGGATACCGTTAACTCATCAGAAAAGCTGACCGTCTGATCAGGGCCATTGGCCGGCGCCACCTTGACCTCAACCGTAATCGTACTATGAGGCGGGCTGAATTTCAGGGCATTGTCCAGCAAATTTTGCAGCACCCGCGCAATAATCGCGCTATCAGCAAAAAGCATGCGCACCTGCGGATCGATCCGCCGCAATACCTTCACACCCTTCAGTTGTGCTTGGATCATTAACGGATCAATCACGCGCTCGATCAAGTTCTCGATCGGCAACGGTTCGCGATCAAGCGGCATTTGGCCGCTCTCGAGCCGGCCAATGTCGAGCATCGTATTCACCAGATTGAGCAATTGCCGGGCGCTGTTCTGGCCAATGCGTACCGCCTGTTGCTGGCGTTCCGTCAAGAGATCGCCCAATTCACTCATCAACTGCTCGAAGGCCAGCATAATACTGGTTAGTGGCTGGCGCAGATCGTGAATCACCATGTGCGTTAAATCGGCCCGCAATCGCTCGGCCTTTTTCGCCGCAGTAACATCACGGATGGTCAGCAGAAACGTCTGTGCGTGACCTGCCGCCAAATCGCTCGCCTGCGTTAATGTCCACGCAAAGACGCCATCACTGCCGGCCAACTCACCCGTCGCGCCGGCTGCCGTGAGCCAGCGTTGCAGATGAGCTACGGTCGTTGGATCGAGCAATCGCTGGGCGGCCCACTGATCGAGCAGTTCATGAATCGACAACCCATCGATCCGCTGGAGCGGCGGCAACCATTCGGCGGTATGCGCCAAACGCGCGAACGCCTCGTTGGCGACGATCACCGTGCCATTGGCTGCGAACAGCAGCAAACCATCTTCGACCGCCGCCATAATCCGGGCCAGATTATCACGCCCGCGCCGCACCTCTTCCAACAAACGCATGCTCTCAATCGCAATCGCCGTTTGGGTGGCGTATAACATCAACATTTCGATATCGGCCGAATCGAGGGCGCGATCGCCGCCAATCACCATCACGCCAATCACGCGCTGAGTGCCGCGTAACGGCAGCGCGACCGTTGTCGCCGACCGGAAGACAGGCCGCCGGTTGATGATTGCGCGCCGGGCAAGCGTGATCACCACATCGTGGCTCAATGAGCAGGCGCCGATCGTGCGCTCGATCCGCAGCTCATCACAGTCTGCGTCAAATAGCACAATCTGCGCCCATTTGGCGCTGACGATCTCGACCATGCCCCGCGCCGTCATTTCCAAGACTTGCGGCTGCGGCAGCGACTGCGAGTGGATCACCATCCCCAACCCATTGAGGGCGGTCAAACGTTCAAGGCTCCGCTGCTGGCGATCGCGCAACAGCGCCATATCAATCGCTGCGCCGGCAATGCTGGCATAAACAGTCAACGCTTGCAGATCAGCCATCGCCGGCCGTTGCCCGCTCACCGGTTGATCGAGCAGCAACACCGCCTGCACTTCACGGTTAGCGGCGCGCAACAACACCACCAGCAAATCATCAGTGTCCCACTGGTTCAAGCCAATTTCGATCCGCTGCCCATTGGGCGGCGGCGGCAGATCGAACAATACGGCAAAGGTCGGGCTGCGCCGGTTCAGCAAGAAACAGTGCTCGCCAAACGACCACTCATTCACCAAGACATCTAACCGTCCGGCCGCCAGATACGTGCCGAGCGGAAACTCGCCGGCCAACCCACCTGTTGCCGCCACGCATTCAAGCATGGGGTGAACGCTATGCTCGCGGCGATTGACAAAGAGGGCCGCACCCAGAAACTGCATGCGTTGGCTGATGGTGTCGATAATCAACCGGAAGAGCTGTTCTTGCGATGCGGCGCTTAACAACTCGCGATTGAGCGCTAACACCGACCGCAGATCGGCATTCCACCGATCCAGATCACGCATCTGGCGGATAATGCCGGTCTCAACGTTCGCGAGCTGCTGGGCACGATCGATCATCTGACCCATCAGGCCAGCCACTGCATTGATCTGTTCAATGTCAGCTTCGAGAAACGGCGCACCACCCTGCCGATTGATGTATTGCACATTGACCCGTACCCCAGCCGGCGTTGTAAATGGCACATTGATGAGGTTGTGGCAAGTGATGCCAATGACGCGATCAACCGTATAACTACGCCGCGGATCTTGGCTGGCATCATTGACGATCACCGGCTTGCCGGTGGTAAACGATTGGCCGATAATGCCGTGCGTCAAGGGAACCCGGAAACCGATCAGTTTATGCGACTGATTGCCGAAGACATAACGGAAGACCAAGTCGTTCTGCGCTTCATCATAGATAAACAATCCTCCTCCGTCTACGTCAAGCAGGCGGCAGCTCGCATCGAGCATCGTTTGCAAGGCTCGATCGGGATTCACCACATACGCACTGGCGGCGACCAGCTCCATCCAAGCCGCCCGCTGCTCCTGTGCGCGCTGCGCTACGCGCCGCAAGATAATCGGCCGCAGCAAGTAGCCGGCATAATACGCCGCTTCATTGACGGTTTGCCGCTGCGTTTCGTCCAGTGCTGTAGTGGTTGTCATACAGACGTACACTGCGCCAAGCGTCTCGCCGGCGAAACGGATCGGCGAACCAACCCAATAGCTCGGCGCTGTTTCCGGGGTTTGATGATCGGGATGGGGGCGTACATCGTAACGGGCACAGTCATCGAGATAGGCAACCGAACTAATCGGTACGCCTAGCTTGATCACCACACTACTGAGGTCGGTATCGACCGGCCAAAACCGTTGCTTATCGGCGCCATCGTCTGGCTGCGCGCGGTACTGCGCCATCAATTCAAGCCACGCGCTTGACCGGATCGGCACGACAACGCCAAGATTGACCGGTAACGCGATCAGTTCGCTCAGCACTTGGCCAAATTGGCGGCAAATCAGATCGGGATCATCGCTATCGCGGAGGACTTCGATCTCAAAGCGCAAGCGCTGCCGCAAACCCTTCCGGCCTGAACGGCGCAGCATTCGCTCATAGCCAGCAACGATCAATCGTTCAATCGTCTGTAAGGCCTCAGCTTCGGCTGGCGTCAGTTCAGCCGGATGGATGAGCAACCAGCCGAATTGATCAACCTCTCCCAGCACCCGCACCGTCATACCCGGCTCAGGCTCGTCTTGACCTACCCACCGTAGCGACACCTGATGCCGCGGCAACGCTCGTTTGAGCGCGTTCAGCGCCGCGCTTTCCAGCTCGCCAAGGTGTTGCGCATCAGTGATCGCCGCAACGACGGAGAACCACTCAGGCGAACTCATCTGCGCAACCCCAACCATAGCAAAACTCCACTGATCACTACCGCATTGGTATTGTACTGCGTTTTGGCAGCGGTGAAACTGACAAAACATTGACAACAAGCAAGGCGCAGAAAGGGTGACGTATCACTCGCGCTTCCTACGCCTTGCTTCGCCAAGAAGAGCCATCACACCGCTACCGGCGGCAACCCTTCCATCGCCGCGTATGCGCGCAAGATGGCTGCCACGTGTTCCAGATCCTCCAAAATAAAGTAGGTTTCATGCATCGCATACGCCGCGCCGGGTGTGTTCGCGACCCGCCGGATATCGAACGGCTCCCGCGGTGTATCCGGCGCAAACGCATGATCGAGTTCACCAATTGACGAAAGCAAACCGGCGCCAAACGCGCGCAACTCGCCATCTTCACGGATCAAGCCGAACTCGATGCTATACCACCACAACCGGGCAATCTCCAGCCGCTGCCGTTCGTCGCCGGCAAAGTAGAGCGGGCCGAACGCTTGCGCAATCTCGGCAAAGCGCCGGTCGGTAAAGAAGGCGAGGTGGCCGATGTATTCGTGAAAGAGATCCGGCATCGGCGTGAAATCCAGCTCATCCATACGCCGGATATAGTTGGTCACCGGGAAGCGCCGCTCGGCAATGTGCTCGAACCACTCGGTTGGGTTGAGATACTCGTTCTGCGCGTCGCATAGCGTCCAACCGGTGAAGCTGGCTAACCGCTCGCTCACCTGCGCCGGATCAGGCAGACGGTTGAGATCGAGGTTGAGCTGGCGAAATCCTTCACGGAACAGACGGCAGGCGTACCGTTCAAGCCGGGGGACTTGGCGAGCGCAGAGCGTTGCCCAGACCGCATGATCTTCTTCGGTATAGGCCGGCAGTGCAGGCGGGGCGATGGCAGGCATGGCAATACCTCCTTGTATTGCATAGCGTTTATTGAAAACGAGCGGCAAGCGTCGCCCAATGCTTGCCGCCCGTTCCACCACACAGCATCTATGCACGAACAGGGTTATTCATCATTAGAAAAATCCTAACTCTTCCCGCGCCTCTTCCGACATCATCGACGGATTCCAGAAGGGCGTCCACACCAGATTGATCTTGACGTTTTCCAGCTCTTTGTAGACCTCTTTCAACGCCATAACTTCCCGCTGGGCCTGCTGCAGAATCTGCGGCCCCGCTGGACAAGCCGGCGTGGTCAGTGTCATATCGATATCGACCGTCTTCCCGCCGTCGAGAATATCGACCCGGTACACAAGACCGAGATTCACCACATCAAGGCCAATCTCGGGGTCAATCACATTCTTCAGCGCCGCGCGCACCATGTCTTCGGTAATCATACGATCCCTCTTTCTTAACCGTGCGTTGACACGTGCATGATACCATACACGGCGGAATGTGACGAGAGTATGACCAGCGTGATCCCAGTCTGATCACGCTTCACGAAGCGAGCAACTGTATGATTGACATTCTGGCAGGCAACCCGCTCCTTCTTCTCTTTACCGTATCGGCGATCGGCTACCTCATCGGGCGCATCCGCATCGGCGGCGTCAGCCTTGGCGTAGCCGCCGTGCTCTTTGTTGGGCTGGCTTTCGGCGCAATCGACCAGCGTCTACGTCTGCCTGACATTATCTACCTACTGGGTCTGGTAATCTTTGTCTACACCGTTGGTCTCAGTAGCGGCCCCGGTTTCATCAACTCGCTGCGCCGGCGCGGGTTGCGCAACAACCTGTTTATCGGCGGTGTGCTGGTCGCCGCCGCCGGGATGGCCCTCCTGATCCGCGCCATCCTTGGGATCAACGGCGCGCAGACCGCCGGTCTGTTCGCTGGCAGTTTAACCAACACGCCGGCGCTGGCTGCCGTGATCGAGCAACTCACCCAACTTGGCGCCGATGAGGCATTGCGCGCCGAACCGGTGGTCGGCTATTCCGTCGCCTACCCTGTCGGCGTGCTGGGCATGATCCTTGCCATCTACCTCACCCGCCGGCTCTGGCGCGTGGATTTCGAGCGCGAATCCCAACAATTGCGCGAACTCGGCGCCGTGGGCGAGCATCTGATCAACCGTACCATCCGCGTAACCAATCCGGCTGTGGCCGGCCAAACCATCGCCGAATTGGTCAAGAAAAATAAGTGGAATGTGATCTTTAGCCGCCACCAACACAACGGCCAGATTGAGCTAGCCACCGGCTTGGCCCAGCTCGCGCCCGACGATCTGATTAATATCGTCGGTTCACCCGAAGCCGTCGAGCGTGTCACCGCGGCCTTGGGCGAACCGAACCCCGAACAACTCGAACTCGACCGGCACACCCTTGATTACCGCCGCATCTTTGTCTCGAATCCGGCAGTGGTGGGGGTGCCGTTGCGTGACTTGCATCTGCCTTCGGTGATGGGGGCCGTGATTACCCGTATCCGCCGTGGTGACGCCGAGATCTTGCCCCACGGCGACACCACCCTTGAGCTTGGCGATCGGGTGCGGGTTGTCACCCAGCGCGACAATATGGAGCGCGTGACTCATTTCTTCGGCGACTCGTACCGTTCGCTAGCCGAGGTTGATGTGGTCTCGTTGGGGTTGGGCATGGCGCTCGGCATGCTGGTTGGTCTGATCCCATTCCCGCTTCCCGGCGGCGGTAGCTTCTCGCTTGGCTTGGCCGGCGGGCCGCTGATTGTAGCCCTCTTTCTCGGTTGGCGCGGACGCACCGGCCCGATCGTCTGGAGCCTGCCCTACAGTGCTAATCTTACTTTACGTCAAGTTGGCATGACCCTCTTCCTCGCTGGCGTCGGCACCCGATCCGGCTACAGCTTCGTCACCACCCTCACCCAAGGCAACGGCTTGCTACTCTTCCTCGGCGGCGCGCTGATTACCGTCCCCGTCGCCTTCGCCACCCTCTTCATCGGCTACAAGCTGCTCAAGATTCCGTTTAGCCTGCTGGCCGGCATGCTGGCCGGTTTACAGACCCAACCCGCCGTGCTGGCCTTCGCCAACGAACAGACCGGCAACGAAGCGCCCAATATCGGCTATGCGATGGTGTATCCGACGGCCACGATCGTCAAGATTATTCTGGCCCAATTGCTGCTCGGCGCCGGCTGAGCGGGGCAAAATGGGGTGCAGCTATCAAACTGCTCATTTAAGTCTCTTATGGAGTGCGGCAGTCAAACTGCCGCACTCCATACCTTGCCAGTATGATATGCGTTCCAGCGTTTAGCAGCACGCTTAAGCGCCTGATTTGTCACCCTGCCGCATTTAACACCCAGTGAGAGTCTTCTATGGAATGCAGCAGTCAAACTGCCGCACGCCATACGATCCCTTCAGCGGACAGAACGGATAAACGTAGATGTGATTTATGGCGTTGCAACGCACCGTTTCGCCCTCACCCCCAGCCCCTCTCCCGCTGGCGCGGGAGAGGGGCGTGGAGAGCCGGGTGTTGAGTCATCGTATAGCGATCAACAGTTGTGCTCGACTACAGCCTGCCCCTCAACCACGATGCCGGCCCAATATGCGCTCAGCCGGATGTCGCTCGCTTAACTCTGTTTGACACCCAGCGATAGCCGCTTATGGCGCGCGACAGTCAAACTGCCGCACGCCATACGTTGCCAGCGTAATATGCGTTCCAGCGTCTAGCAGCACGCTGAAACACCTGATTTGTCACCCTGCCGCATGTGATACGCAGGGAGAGTCTCTTATGGAATGCGGCCGTTAAACTGCCGCACTCCACACGTTGCCAGCATGACATGCGCTCAGCCGGATGTCGCTCGCTTAACAACCCTGTGTAACACCCAGCGATAGCCGCTTATGGCGTGCGGCAGGTTGACTGCCGCACTCCATACCTTGCCAGTATGATATGCGTTCCAGCGTTTAGCAGCACGCTTGAACACCTTATTTGTCACCCTGCCGCCCACCACACAGATCTCACTTGACAACCTTTTTGATATAAGGTATCATTTTGGTGCATTGCCGCTCGGAGCGGCATCTCTTTTCGCCTGAAATAGTTAATACCTTGTATCATCATGAGCCAACACCCTTCTCTATCCCAACCCTTGCCGGTGACGGTGCTCTCTGGCTTTCTCGGCAGCGGCAAGACCACCCTGCTCAATCATGTGCTGGCCAACCGCGCCGGTCTGCGCGTGGCGGTGATCGTCAACGATATGAGCGAGATCAACATCGACGCGCAATTGGTACGCGCCGGTGAAGCGGCGCTCAGCCGCACCGAAGAGCGGTTGGTTGAGCTGACCAATGGCTGTATCTGTTGCACGCTGCGCGAAGACCTGCTGCTAGAAGTAGCGCGGCTGGCACGGGAAGGCCGCTTCGACTATCTGTTGATCGAGTCGACTGGGATTGCCGAGCCGCTGCCGGTTGCCGAGACCTTCACCTTCCCCGGCCCTGATGGCGCAACGTTAGGTGAGATTGCCCGCCTTGATACGATGGTGACGGTGGTGGATGCGTACAACTTCCCCCGCGATCTGGCCTCGCTCGACGAGTTGCGCGATCGCGATCTGGCCGCCGGTGACGAAGACGATCGCTCCATCGGCGATCTGCTGATCGAGCAGGTTGAATTTGCCGACGTGATTGTGCTCAATAAAGTCGATCTGGTCGCCGCTGCTGATCTCGACCGGCTTGAAGCCCTCTTGCGCAAACTCAACCCCGCCGCGCGCATCATTCGTAGTGCGTTTGGAAACGTCCCGCTCGACCAGATTCTCAACACTGGTCTCTTCAGTTTCGAGCGCGCCGCCCAAATGCCGGGATGGCTGCAAGAGTTGCGCGGCGCGCACACTCCCGAAACCGAAGAGTACGGGATCAGCAGCTTTGTCTTCCGCGCGCGCCGGCCTTTCCACCCGCAGCGCCTCTGGGATGTGCTGCACGAGGAATGGCCGGGAGTGTTGCGCTCGAAGGGCATCTTTTGGCTGGCGACACGCATGAACCAATGCGGCATCTGGTCGCAAGCCGGCGCCGCTTGCCGGATCGAACCGGGTGGCTGGTGGTGGGCCGCCAGCGATGAGCAACCAGATGATCCCACCGAACAAGCGGCGCTAGCCGCGATCTGGGACGCGCAGTGGGGTGATCGGCGCCAAGAGCTGGTGCTGATCGGGCAAGAAATGGACGAAACGGCGTTGCGCGCCCAGCTAGAGGCCTGTTTGCTGACCGATGCTGAGATGGCACTTGGCCCGGCTGGCTGGGAAACGCTGCCCGATCCCTTCGGCAGTTGGGATGTTGTCTTTACGGTTGATGACAGCGAGGTGTGAAGTGCGGTACAATTACCGCGTCCATTTCACAACCTCTTTGCATCGAAAGGACAAGAGACCATGAAAGTTGCGTACATCTTCGCCACTTCCGGCCACACCGCCAGCTACAAACTCGGCAAGATGATTCTGCCCCAGCTCGAAGCCGGCAACCACGGCGCGCAGGTCGTCGGCATGTTTTTCTTCGACGACAACACCTACCTGCTGCGCGCCGGCGACCCCATGGGTGAGCGGCTGGCCAAAGTCGCTGCCGAGCAAGGCATCTTGTTGATGATGTGTGACCAGTGCGCGCTCGAACGCGGGTTGGCCGTGGGTGAACCCGGCAATTGCCACGTGACCGGCACGGTGGCCGGGGTACAGGTTGGTTGTTTCCCCGATCTCTACGCGGCGCTGGCTGGCAACCCGCCTGATCAGGTGATTACGTTATAGGAACGGCGCAGAGGGGGCAGAGGCGCAACGGCTTTCAAACGCAAAGGCGCAGAGGGGGCGAAGAACGCAAAGCATTTTAAACGCAAAGGCGCAGAGGGAGCGAAGAACGCTAAGATTCTTATAGGGTATCCCAAGCGCGCTTGGGCAATTCCTTATACAACCCTTTGCGACCTTTGCGTGCTTCGCGCCTTTGCGTTTATCATTCTCTGCGCCCTCTGCGTGCTTCGCGCCTTTAGCGTTAAACCCTTCGTGCCTTTTCCGCTTCTGCGCCGCTGCGATAATGTTTTATCCCCTGTTTCGGCACATAGATCCCATTCTGCAAGACAAACTCACCATCGATCGCCGTAAATGAGTGCCACCCCAAGCAGCACCCCTGCCTTTCGGCCCAAGCCACCCTCACAATGTATGATAGTATGCAACGTATATATTGCATACCTCGTTTTACGGAGCAAGTGTATGCCCACTAGCATTCACCCGGCCACCCACATCGGCACGGTTGCACTCACCGTCACCGATCTCGACCGGTCACTCGATTTTTACCAACGTCTGATCGGGTTACGCTTGCATCGGCGTGACGGCAACACCGCCTATTTGGGTGTTGGCAGCGCCGATTTACTCATTGTGCAGCAGCAGCCCCATGCCCGCCGCTACCGTGGCGTGTGCGGCCTCTACCATTTCGCTCTGCTGGTACCCGACCGCCACGAATTGGCGCGCGCGCTGGCTCGCCTCTTCTACGCGCACTACCCCAACGCGCCCACCGATCACATTATGACGAAAGCTACCTACCTCGCTGATCCCGACGGCAACGGGATCGAAATCTACTGTGATTCGCCGGAAGATGGCGTCTTTGTGATGAATGATGAGATCTTTTTTGCCCGCCGTGCCGACGGCAGCCTGAGCGATGGCCGGGAACCGCTCGATGTGGCTAGCTTTTTTGCCTTACTCCACCCCAACGACGATCTGTCTGCGCCAATGGCGCCAACAACCCGCATTGGCCATATTCACCTCCATGTCGCCGATCTCGCTGCGGCTGTGCAGTTCTACCATGGTGTGTTGGGTTTTGATATCCAAGGCGTTATGCGCCGGTTTCGGATGGCAATGGTTTCTGCTGGCGGCTACCATCACCATATTGGCCTCAACACATGGCAAGGTGAAGGTGCGCCGCCAGCGCCGTCCAACGCCACTGGCTTGCGCTGGTTCTCTATCGTGCTGCCGGATCAGGCAGCGTTGACCTCTGTGCTCGAACGGGTACACGCAGCCGGCATTGCCTATGAACAAATACAGACGGGCTGGCAGTGCTCTGATCCGTTTGGGAACAGGATTATCTTGACGACAGCTACCTGAGAAGACGCAGAGGGGGCAGAGGCGCAAAGGATATGTAACGCAAAGGCGCAGAGATCGCGAAGAACGCTAAGATTCTGATAGGGTATCCCAAGTGCGCTTGGGCAATTCCTTATACAACCCTCTGCGCCCTCTGCGTGCTTCGCGCCTTTGCGTTTATCCCCTCTGCACCCTCTGCGTTCAGCATCGTTACCCGGTCGTGCGCAAGCCAGCGGCAATTGCATTGATCAACAACAACAGATCGGTCAACGTCTCTTCGGCAGCCGGATCATTGGCCGCCTGCTGCGCTCGCCACTGCCGGATCAGCGCAATCTGGCGGCGATGCAAGGGCGCTAGCCCGGCTTGACGGCGAGCCAAGGTGACGGCCACCTGTGGCCGCCGTTGCGCCAGCGGCATGCCGAAAATGGCGGTCAGCGCCGCTTCCGTGCGCTCAAATTCAGCATCAATCAGATCGAGAAAGCGCTGGCGGATGCCGGCGTCTTCCACTAATTCGGCGTAGGCATGCATCGTCGGACGGTGGGCCGTCTGCAAACTGGTTGCCACGTTTGCCAAGAGGTACCGCAAGAGCGGCCAATCCCACTGTTCGGCGCACAGCTTGCGCCATGCGGCTGGATCAGTTCGTTGCAACGCACTGAGCGCACTCCCCACGCCATACCACCCCGGCAAGTAGAAGCGCGATTGATTCCAGCTAAAGACCCACGGAATCGCGCGCAGATCAGCCAACGTCGCTTGCCCCGTCCGCCGCGCTGGTCGCGAACCGATCCGGCTCTGCTCGATCACATCGATCGGGGTCGCCTGCCGGAAAAACGTGATGAAACCTTCGCGTTCGATCAGATCGCGGTAGGCGGCGTGCGCCTGTTGGGCCAGCCAATCCATCACCGGTTCCAGCGGGTGCGGTTCTGGCGCCTGCTGGCGGTGTAGCAAGGTATGGGTGGTGGTGCCGGCAATAAGCAACTCTAAATTGTAGGCGGCGGTCAACCGGTTGGCGTATTTTTGCGCAATCACTTCACCCTGTTCGGTCAAGCGCAGATCACCGTTCAACGTCCCCGGCGGTAACATCGCGATAAAGCGGTTGGTCGGGCCGGCGCCGCGGCTGATGGTACCGCCGCGCCCGTGGAAGAAGCGGATCCGCACCCCTCGCGCCCGGCCCACTTCGGCCATCGCCCGCTGCGCACGGTAAAGCGCCCACTGGCTGGCCAGAATACCACCGTCTTTGTTGCTATCGCTATAACCAACCATCACCTGCTGCACCAACTCGCCGCCATGCGCCTGCGCCATCAGGCTCCGCCGCGTCACCGGATGATCGAGAATATCGGCCAGAATCTGCGGGCTATGCTCAAGGTCTTCGATCGTCTCAAAGAGCGGCACAACCGGCAACCGGCACACCAATCCCTCCGGCGTGGCGCATGCCAATCCAGCCTCGCGGGCCAGTAGGTACACCACCAGCACATCGGTCACGTCGCGAGTCATACTGATAATCAGCGGGCCAATACCGGCAGGGCCGTGACGGGCGATATGGGCAGCCAGCACCCGATAACACCCAACCACCGCCGCCGCTTCCGGGCCGAGCGGCGTATCAGGATGGGCAAACGGGCGCGGCGAGGCCACTTCGCGTTCGAGCATTGCCCGCCGCCGCTCAGGGTCGCCGCCGAGCAAGTCATCTGCCGGCAGACCGGCTGCCGCCAGTAACTGGGCCAACGCCCGATCGTGGAAGTGGCTGTTTTGGCGGATATCAAGCGTTGCCAGATGAAAGCCAAAGGTTTGCACCAGTTGCATCAACGGGCGAATTTCGGCCTCGGCGAGACGATCGGCGCCAATCTCGCGCAGATAACCGGCCAACTCGCGCAGATCGACCAGCAACTCATCGGCATCGCGATACCGGCCGGGTTCATCAACCAACCGGGCCGCTTCCGCTGGCGAATCATCAATCGGCAGCCGCGCCAACATTAGATTCAGCGCCTGCCGCCACGGTTCATTGGGGTTGCGGGCAATCGCGCGCTGGCCGCGTTCGCCCAACCCAGCGGCCAACCGTTCGATCTGCGCCGTTAACCCGGCCGGCGGCGGGAATAAGATATCCGAAATACTCAGATGGCTCGCGGCTGCCCGCAACCGGCGGCGCAGCAACCGCAACGCTTGCAACCGCAGCTCTTGCAGGGTTTGCGCCGTAATGTCAGCCGTCACCAAGGGGTGGCCATCGCGATCGCCGCCAACCCATGAGCCAAAGCTCAGACGCGGCCAGCGATCGGCCAACAATGCCGGATCAAACCCCGCCATCGACCACGCATACCGCAACTGGGTATCGAGCACTGGCAGCACATCGGGGAAGACATTCACCAGATAGTGCAGCACATTGCGCACTTCTGACGGCACCGCCGGCTTATTGAGAAAGATATCGCCGGTGCGCCACAACCGTTCGAGCACCGTCTCAATCTCGGCCTCGATCTCGGCCTGTTCAGCCGGCGACCAGCGCTGGCTCTCGTGCCGCACCATCAGCAGGTACAGCTCACGATTATGCGCCAGTACCGTCGCCCGTTTCACTTCGGTCGGATGGGCCGTCAACACCGGTTCTACCGCAATCGAAGGCAATTCAGCCGCAATCTCGGCGGCGCTCAAACCGGCCCGTTGCAACTTTTGCAGTGCATCCCGCCAACGCCCCGTCTCCGGACGCAATTCCGGATCGCGATCGGCGATGCGCCGTTGTTGGACAGCGGCATTCTCTTCGGCAATATTCAACAACTGGAAAGCAATGCCGAGCGCGCGCACCAGCGACCGGGTTGAGACTGCCGAATCGTCAGTCGCTGCCCGCAGCCATGGCAATGCCTCAGCCACACTCTGTTCACCCACATGTTTCAGGACGGCACGAAAATGCTTCAGCAAGAAGCTAAAATCTTGATCAACCTTTGTCTGATCAAACGGTTGCATTGGCAATGACCTTTCCTTCGAGCCGCGCCAGCGCTGCCAACTGCGATGATGGCCGCGTATGAACCGGGCATATCATACCATTAGAAACCAACATGCAAAGCGGGGCAACCAACGTGGCTGCCCCGCCTTGCGCGTTCGCGGATGATTACCGTCTATGAGCCCTACCTATAGATGACCGGCACAAAGACCTTGCGAATGTCTGGCTCAGGGCTAGGTGGCGCAGTGATCGTTATGGTGCGAATAATCCCATTCGGCGGCGAGACATTCTCGCCACGGTTATTGCTCCGACCCTGCGCATCCTCGCCGGTCAATGCATTATAGTCGACTACAATCCCGATATCATACGTACCCGGCGTGCCGAAAATCGCATTCCAGTCGGCTGGCAGCCCGGTTTGGGCATCAAACCAACCATAGTCGCCACTCATTGGCACAGTGTACCTTGCGTCTACCCCCAGTGCGGTCTTTGGCACTTGCGCTGACACGGTGGCACAGGCAGGCAATGCATTGCCAGCATTCGGATCCGGTGCCGGCACTGCGGTCAGAGCCGGGGTTGCCGGATTCGTGCGCCGGGCAATGCAGAGATCGACGAAGAAGGTTCCGTCGTTAGTCGCCGCCGCCACGCTGCGCGTCGCAGCGGGATTATTCCGGCGCAAGTTATGCAGCGTCAACGCAATCCTAGTGAAACTGCCGCTGTTGGTCTGGACTTCAAACGTATCAATCAAGATATCGGGCCTTGCTGCCACCACCTTCTCGACCGCAAAGTAGTACAGCTTCGGCGAGTACGCTCTTGAAGCTGGCGTCGACGATGCATCTTGGATAAACTGCGCCCGGTACTGCATACAGGTCGCCTGAATCTCCTCGCCGGGGAAGGCATTAATCAGGCGAACGCTGTTTAAGCCATGCAGCGAGCGCAAAACCGGGTCGGGATTGGTATCGAGATCACGCCAGCGCTCGGGATTTGTAGACGACGTTGACGGATCAAAATCACTTTCGCTACAGGTGCCGCTGGTGACCGCCGAACGGAACTGGATGCGAATATCGGCTTCAGGGTTCGTATCTGGCCGATTCAGATCGGTAAACCACTTGATCGCTAGCAAGCGTGAGGTCTCGCCATCGGTTAGCACCGGGAATGGCTGCGAATAGTACCAGCCTTCTGAGGCGCGATTCGTACCCTCAGACTCAGTCACGCCACCGACACCGCCGACAAAAATGGTGTCGGTTGGTTCGTTTCCTTGATTCGACCCGCCAACCACATAGACCCATGCCGCATTTGGCGGCTCAGTGCCATCTTGCGACGGCAAAGCCGGCACAATCGCGACCGACGCATTGAGACGACGGTGCGGCGATGGGAGGATGGCATCGTTATTTTCATCTGTGCCGACAACGTAGCCACCACTACCGGTCAAATCCTCTAGCAAAAACTGGTCGTTATAGATAGCCACCGGGATAGTCGCCGTTGCGCCGGCGGCGTTGGATGTGATAGAGCCAGTCACATAGTAGAGGCGGTTGTTGAAGCTGAGACCGGTAACGCCTTGGCGGCCCTGAATGTTGACGCTAATCGGCAGCGTGGTATCACCAGTACGCCCAACAAGCGTCGTCCACGTAAGCGCACCGGTATTTGGATTCACATCAGCTCGCCGGATCGAGGTATTCAAGGTCGTGCAATTGAAATTAGTACAACCGCCAAGCAAGAAGATCGCCTCCTTTTGCACCGGTACGCCCCCTTCCAGCCGGGTAGCATAGGAAGCAATCGCGGTGCCGGAGTGTAGTTCAAACGGCAGGTCAGCTAACCTTGCCCAAACCGTCGCCGAACTAGGGTTGGTGGGATGCACCAGATTGCCGTTCGTAGCGTCAACCTTCGTATAGAAGACGTAGGGATAGGTCTCTTCGCGCAAGAACTGGAGAGGAGCGATGCTCAAGCCGCCGATCGCGTAGATAAAGTCATTGCCGGTGCTGGTACGAACATGCACCAGTTGCAGATTCTGCACACCCCGCAGATCGACTGAGTTTGGATTGGTAATGATATTCCCGGCATCGTCTAAGGTCGGAAACCGCCAGTTGTTTGGCGCGCTCCAGCCAGTGCTGACAATATTGCCATTGGCGTCAACAGTAGCTCGCTGCACAACATTGGTGGAGAAATCAAAATCTTGGCAGGTGGTATTGTACACACTGCCGCCGACGATAAAGATATAGCCAAGATTAGAACCAGCGGTCGCCGGCACCGCCACCGCGCTGGCGCGCGAACGTCCGGCTATCGGGATGCGATCCGGACATTGTGGACCGGGTTCAACTGCCGGGATGTTGAACGCTGTGAAGACATCATTGCCGGGAGGTACCGGAGTACGCGTTTCGAGCGAACCAGTCGCTTGGTTGACGACCCCGCGATAGATATAGGGTGAACGATTCGCGCCCTGCTCGGCCGAGTTAGTCGCACCGCTAATCACAAACAGATAGCGACCTAACGCCACCACCGGCGCATCGCTCAGCGGTTGGGGCAAGCGAGCGAGGGGATCGCGCCAGTTATTGCGGTTGAGCTTACCAACCGGCGCGAGCTCAATCGCACCGGTAACATCCGGCGCAGTAGGTGACAACGGCGCCGCCGACACCACCGTGCGCTGGAACGTGCCACTGGCAAACTCAGCCTGCGTATTATCGATGATCTGTTCAGTGCCGACTTCATCCGTTAGTGCGCGCGCCGGCGCCGGCGGCCATGCCGGCAGCAGCAACGCCAACAACGCCAACGCTGCCAACAGGGCAAAGGGGCGGCGTAAGCGAGAACTCAACATCATCGAAAACCTCCCCGGAGCTTAGTGGAAGCGTTACGCCGGTATCACGCCGGCGCACTCTACACTATACCACCGCATCGTACCGAGACACAATGCCCCCTCCCACAACGGGAGAGGGCATTGTGCAGCGTCCTAATTGCTTACTGCGCACACATTGCCATCGAGGCGCAAGCGCAGATTCTGTTCAACCGTCGAAATAAACCCGGCCTGAGAGGATGGATCGAGGACAACGACCATATCCGACTGGCTAGAACCACCAGTAAAGATCTGGCTGTACATCCGCGGCTGGGCCGTCGGCGGATCGAGCGGGTGGCGATAGAAGAGATAGGCCTGCATGCGGTAGGTACCCCGCGGGATCTCCTCGAAGGTATAGCGCACCCGGCCATCGGTGCCAGCCACGATCGGCGTCCGATAGACACTGTTGGTCGTGATATCTTGCAGGATAACCTCGCCAACATTCGGGTACCGCAGACCGCCAACCGACTGGAAGTGATTGCCCGGAATAGTGCCGCGCCATTCACCGTCGCTGCCGCTCATACACGGCGACCGCTCCAACTCAGCATTAATCGCCAGCATGATCCGGTCAACGTTATTCAGACCATCCGCCCCACGCTCTAACGTATCGGCGATATAGAAGTGGCGCGGCGTCGTCGCAACGCCATCACGCAGACCCGTCGGCGGAATCGCCGTCAGCGCCAGCACATAGATATCGGTCTGGATCGACTGGTTCGATTTAATCGCATTCGCGTTCTGCACCATCTGGGTAATCGGTCGATCAAACGTCCGATTACCAGTGCGATAGGTACCGCCAACCTCGGTGGTCTGGCATTCCGCATTATCAGTCACCTTGCTGCCCAACGAGCGGCAGAAGTGGCCTTGCGGGTAGGTGTTGGAATTGCTTTGACCACCGTTCAAGGTTGACTTGGTCGTGTCGAAGAAGATATTGGACACACCATCGGTCACGAAGATGATAGCCCGGCGATAGACCCACTCACGGCCCAATTGATTGGTGGTCGTCGGCGCATTCTGCAACAACTGACCCGCCCGGTAGATCGCGCCAGCGCCGTTCGTACCGCCTTGGGTCAGATACGGGCTATTGTTCGTCTTGCCCGCATCTAGCACGGCTTGCTTCAGTGCCGCCGGATTTGAACTGAACGGGAACTGATTGGTTGTTGGGATATCAGCATTAAACCAGACCAATGCCATCTGATCGATCGGCTGATTAGGATTGTAGTTGGGATTACCCGGCATATTCGTCTGCTCGATCAGCAAGCGGATCGCTTCTTTCGCCACGTAGATAATCCGTTCTGACTGTGGCTGCCACGCATAGGTCGGCGAACCGTTGCAGTTCGGGTTTGGCGGCGGCGATCCGGCCGGGCCACTAGCGCACTGCGCCGGGCGACCATTCAAATAGCCTTGCCCATAGAAATTCAGGTTCATCGAGCCAGACACGTCCAGCACCACCACATACTGCACCGGGCGGCGGAAGGTATTGATAATCTGGTACTCCGGCCACAACTCGACGCTGCCGGTCAGGCGGACAATATTCGCATCCTCCGGCGGCGGCGGCGTCGCCGAGCAGGCGGTGCCTTGCCGGTTCGGATCACCGAGGAAGATAAAATCGAAGTAGGGCTTGCCACGCTCTTGACCGTACTCGGCCAACACAAACAGACCAAAGCGCACCACGCGGAAGGCAGCGTTCGAGCCTTGACCCACCGCCACATCGTAGATTGGCAGCACCATCCGGGTGCCGTTGGCAACATGCGCATCCAGCGCATTACGCAGTTCATTGCTATTGTTATAACCTGAACTGCCGTACACCCAGTCACCGACGTTCAGCTCACCGGGCCGCTCCGGATAGTTTTCCGGGCGAGGCAGATTGGTGGCCGGCCACGGCGTCACCTCCATGAAACCGCGCGAGAGGGTGCCAGTACCAGTCAACGCCAGCGCCAATTCTTGGTTGCTGTTCGCATTCGCGCCACTGGCGCCACGGCCATCAAGCCAGCGCAGCCAGCCGAATTGGCCGGGTTGATTGCCATCGGTCGGGTAGAGCCGCATCTTGGTAAAGCCGCGGTACGTCCCGCTGGTCAGGCGCGTCCAGTTATTGTCAGGCACGCCATCGCCATTTGAGTCACGGCTGCGGAATTCGTTGCCGCTCAGATACTCATTACTCACGCCGATCGGATACACGCCGTCAGTCGGCGGGCAGGTGCCGGCATACGCAGTCGCCGCGATCGGCAACTGATTTTGATTGACGACCCGGGCGAAGAAGGTATCAACGTCGCCTTCAAGGTTGACCTGAATATACGCGACATTATCTGGCGCCACCGTACCGTTGCGGGTAATGAGCGCACCACCCTCGATCGGCTCGCCGCGCGCATTCAGGTAATAGGCCTCCATGCGAATATTGGGATTGTTTTCGATGTCAATCCCATTCGAGCGCAATGAATTAACGATCGAGTCGTAGATGACGGTATTCGTCGTACCGGCTGGCCGGCGCACATACGTATTCATCGCCGACAGTGAAGCGGCGTTCGCGGCGGCGACAGCGCGGCGCTCTTCAGAGAAGGTGCGCCCGACGTCAACCGACAACGCCACCATGCCGACGAGCACGACAATCATCAGGGCCAGCAGTGGAATACTCTGCCCGCGTGCCCGTCGTAGCTGATGTTGCACTTTTGTTCGTTTCGTTGCCATTGATTTCCTCCATTTGCTGCGTTGCCATGCTCGTGCTGGAGCTTTGATGATACGGCGACGGACCGCAGATCATTAACCGACAAACTGGCTGCGAATAGGCATCGTATGGGTGACACGCAAGATAATTTCTCGACCGAATGCCGGCGCTAGCGGGAAAAAGAGCCGGTAACGGTACCGCACAGTGACCCGAATCCAACAGTTCTGGCCGGCATTGCGCATATCGGCTCGTGGCGTTGTGGTTGAGCACGTGCCGCTCAGGTTCGTCGGATTAGACCCCCGTGGGTTTTCAATAATCACAAACCCGTTCGGGTTCGTCGGATTATTTGGATTGAAGACGATGGTCTGGGCAGTGTCGTTAATACCATCACCATTCAGGTCAAGCAGATTAGCCACGCCTGATGGGCGAGTGCCGCCAGCGGTGCGAATACGATTGAAAATCTCTTGATAATTCAGCCGCACCTCCGTCACCTGACCGCTGCTATTCGTTACAACCACCGGATAACTACCATACGTAGCGCCTTCTTGAGCAGCAACGCGCAGCGCTTGCAAGGTAAAGAAGATCAAGCCAAGATCAACCGCTGCTGCCAGCAAAAGAAAGATTATCGTAGCCGCGAGAGCGAACTCAACCAGCGCCTGACCAACCGTTTTGCGACGATGTTTCTTGATCATAGTTCCCTCACAACGGCTATCTACCTTGCTGCAAATCGCGCCAATCGGCCACATCACGAGCGCAGGCCACCCCTCGCGGGTTAGTCGGATCAACACCCAGATTTTCAAGCGACCGGCGCTGCACAACCCGCAGATTGATCGTGCCGTTGCGAATCCCGATCAGCTCGAACAACGGGGTAATGGTACGTACCGGATAGTTAATCTCAATCTCAATTGGGCCGCGATCGCTGAGATTGCGCGTCTGGCCGCCATTGGGGTAACGGATGATCACGAAATTCTCGATTGCCCGCCCCTCATTCGCTGAGCCATCGAACAAGACTACGTCCGAACGAATGGCTTCGATAATGCCGCGTACACAAGCGTCAGCGGTAAAGCCGGGATAGCCGGACGGCGGGTTGTTGCGCAGATCCAACCATGTTTGATGGGGTGGCAACTGCGCTGCAACCTCGGCGCCATTGCGTGCTGCCTGCGACACCATCGAATAGGCAAAAATCAAATAACCAAACTCGATGATGCCAAATAACACAATCAGCATGACGGGCAGCAAGAGTGCCATTTCCACGATTGATTGGCCGGATTTTGGTTTCATGGCATGCGCTCCCGTGAACACGTTTGCTCTAGCCGTTAGTATATGACTGGCGTCGATGATGCGGAATAGTCCGAAGGTACCGGGTTTTTCAACGAGCGTCTTCTGGCGTTGCAACGATGTAACAGCTTGATTGAATCACCGGTTTGGTCGCCAGATGCGCCGCGCAAGCATACCCGATAATGAGGTTGCTGTTAGTCATGCCCGCCGATGTACTGCACGATCATCCGTTGCCAATACGGCCAGTCGTGATACCAGCCATCCCAAATCCGCAAGGCATTGCCGATCCCCTTGGCCCACAATTGGCTCGACAGCAGTTCATTTGACCATGCCGACGGGTCGTCGCGCCCCGTGACGAGAATAATGTCGGTTTCGCGCAAGCGATCGATCGTCCACGGATCGTTGAGATTGGGCACGAAATCAATCGGATTGTGGAAGTAGACGCCCTGCGTATAGTTGGTAAAAAACCGCTTGAGATCGTACAACCCTGAGAGGCCGATGACGCGCCGCACTAAGCCGGGATGGCGGAGCGTAAAGATCACCGCCTCGCTGGCCCCAAACGAACAACCGGTGGCCATCAAGAATGGATTGGGATTAAGATGGCGCACCAGCGGCAAGACTTCAGTGATCAGATAGTGCTCATATTGCTCTTCTCGCCACATCCGCGCATCGGCATCAGCGCTATAGTTGTACCAACTTTCACTGTAGACGCTATCGACGCAAACCAGTTGAATCCATCCTTGCTCGAGATGATGGCCAAGCGCCGCCACCATGCCGCGATCTTCGTATTCGTAGAAGCGTCCGTGCGAAGTGGGGAAGACCAACACTGGTGCACCAGCGTGACCGAAGATGAGCAATTCCATCGTTCGATTGAGGGCAGGACTGTGCCATGCATGGTATTGTCGTTGCATATTCCAAACGGGTGCATTTCAAAGCGGCGATGACAATAGGTGAAATGATAGCCTGCGCGCAATGGTCTGTCAATGAAAGGAGTCGATAAAGGAGGGATAGGATTGGGCAATGCGCTGCATAGCCGCTGCCTGCCCTCGCTACGGGTTCAACCCCTGTGATCGCATTGCATTTGACAAGGTTTATTGACATGACAACCCTGACCGCTCAGTACGCACGCGAGCTGACATGGCCCCAACTGTTGACACTGGTCTGGGGCCGCTGGCTGGTCAGTCTCGCCTTCCGCATGGTCTATCCGCTATTGGGATTTTTGGCCGCCGGCTTTGCAGTTGATCTGACCACCGCCAGCCTGTTGATCACGGTTCAAGTAGCGGCGTCGCTGCTGAGCCCGTTGGGCGGGATGCTGAGTGATAGCATCGGCGATCGGGCCACGATGATTTGGGGCGGGGTCATCTTTACGATCGGCGCGGCGCTTTGTGCGATGAGCGCCGCCTTTATCCCGTTTCTGCTTGGGTATGCGGTGATTGGCCTCGCCATCGCGGTGGGTATGCCGGCGCTGCAAAGTTACGTTAGCGCGCGCAGCCGCTACGAACGGCGCGCGCGGATGCTCGGCGTGCTCGAGTTGAGTTGGGCGCTCTCGGCGCTGCTCGGCGTACCGCTGATCACGTGGGGCGCGGAACGATGGGGGATCGCCCCGATCTTTGCCGGCTTGACGATCGCTGGCAGCATGATGGTCATATCGTATATCATGTTACCGAACGATGCCCAACCGCCATCCCGCCAACCGCACCAGCCAGCATCTGCGAATCAGCTCTGGCATCTCTTACGGCAACCGAACATTCTGGCTGCATTGGGATTCATCTTCATCCAATTAGCTGCGGTTGAATTGATCTTTGTCAGTTACGCCGGTTGGCTGAGCAGCGCATTTAACGCCACGACCGCCGAGCTTGGGTTCGTCTTCGGATTGCTGGGAGTGGTTGAGTTGATTGGTTCGCTGGGCGCGACGCTCTTCACCGACCGGATCGGCAAGCGCCGAGCGGTATTAGGCGGATTTTTGCTCGTCGGCGTCTGGTTGCTGCTCTTGCCGCAGAGCGGATCGTGGCCGGTCTTTTTGGCCCTCCTGTTAGCCTTTGACCTGTGCTTCGAGTTTGCGATCGTCTCGACCTTCCCGCTTATGAGCGGGCTCAGCGCGCAGTGGCGCGGCGCGCTGCTCGCGCTCATGACCGCTTGCATTGGCGGGGGGCGGATTGTAGGTTCACTGGCCGGGCCATGGATCAGCGCCACCGCCAGCTATGCTCTCACTAGCACGATTGCCGGCATACTGGTGTTGATCGGGGTTGGGATCGGAGTTCTGTTTATGAAGGAGGGTGATGCCTGAAAAAACGCCGTGTAACCAACACTCCTGCGGGTGCATCTGATAGGTAGCAATTGCAATGATTATGGCGTGAAAGGAAACAAACCAATGGCTCTGATGCAGGAAAAAGATCGCAAGGCAGTGCGGGAGGCGTTCGCTGGTCTGAACCGGCCAGTCGAGATCGTGCTGTTTACGTCGGAAGAGAGCGGCGAATACAGCGATGTGACCCACGAGCTGCTGCAAGAGGTGGTAGCACTCAACCCGCTGCTGCGCTTGAGCGTCTATGATTTGGACAAAGACGGCGCGTATGCAGCCGAGCTTGGCGTCGACAAAGCGCCGGGGATCGTCTTTTTGGTTGGGGAAGAGCGAAAAAATCACGGCCTGCGCTTCGCCGGCTTGCCCAGCGGCTACGAGTTTGCTTCGTTGATCGAGGCGATCCGGTTGGCTGGCGGCGCCACCCAGCCTGATCTGCAGCCGGCGACGATGGAGCTGCTGGACACGATCAAGGCGCCGATGCACTTGCAGGTCTTTGTGACGCCGACCTGCCCCTACTGCCCGCGGGCGGTGGTAATGGCCTACCGGCTGGCGTTGGCCAACCCGTACATTACCGCCGAAGGCATCGAAGTGACCGAATTCCCTGAACTCGGCGATCGCTATGCGGTGATGGGCGTGCCGAAGACGGTGATCGACGATCTGGTGCATATCGAAGGCGCCGTGCCAGAGGGAATGATGGCCAACAAACTGCGCGAGGCGATTGTCGCCGCGGCGTAATGCGTCGTTGGGCGCCCGGCCGGCGGCGCTACAGAACTGCCATCGTAGACGTGATATACTGAATCTATGCCATCACGTCTACGATGGAGGAACTGTTGTGCCGGGACCAATTATTGACCTCTCACTCTATGACGATGAACAGGCCTTGCTCGCCGGCTTGCGCCGCGGCGACCCTGATGCCTGCACCTGTTTTGTCAAACGCTTTGCGCCGCTGGTCTACGCCCGCGCACTGCACCTGCTCGGCGACGCCGACGATGCCGAGAACGTCTTGCAGACGACGTTTATCAAGGCATGCGCGGCGCTGCCGGAATATACTGGCGCTGGCAGCTTAAGCAGTTGGCTCTACCGGATCGCCTCAAACGAAGGGTTGATGCTGCTGCGCCAAAAACGACCGCAAGTCGCGCTCGATGCGGTTGGCGAACTGGCCCCGGACGAGACGGCGCTGCCTCACAAAACGACGTGGGCGATCGATCCGGCGCGGAACGTGCTCGATGGCGAATTACGGCGTGAGATTGCGCAGGCGATTGCCGAATTGCCTGATGCGTTACGGACCGTGATTGTGTTGCGCGATATCGAGCAACTCAGCACGGAAGAGACCGCCGAGCGGCTCGGCATTAGCCCCGGCGCGGTAAAGGTGCGGCTGCACCGAGCCCGGTTACGATTGCGTGAAGCGCTGGCGCGCTATGTTGAAGCGTCGAGTAGTGACAGGTAAGGGCGACGTACACGTCGCCCGCCTGCCCACATCGCCCGCTTGCGCTGGGATCAGCGCGGCAACGCAGAGGTTGCCCCAACCGCGAGGATGCCAATGGAACGCAACGATCACTGCCTCGACCTGATTGATCGCTTGAACGATTACCTTGACGGCGAACTTAGCGCCGCTTCGTGCGCTGAGTTGGAAGAGCATCTGCGCCAGTGCCCCGAATGCCAAGAGTTACTAGCGTCGTTGCAACAAACGGTCGACTTGCTGCACCATCTTGACGATCTGCCACCGCCATTGCCGCCTGCACTCGAAGATCGGCTCATTCACCAGATGCAGCAACAGATGCCGTTTAAGCAGCATTAGCGGCCGTAGTGGGTAATCAGCAATTGGCGAAACGCATAGGCCACTGGCGAGAGCGGGCGGGCCGCGCGCCACAGCAGCCGGAGCGTGCGGCGTAGGAGCCGGCCGCTGATTGGGATGGGATGCAACGCACCCACCTCTTGCTCGGCGGTGATGGTGTAGAGGGGCAAAATCGTCAGCCCCGTGCCGATCATCACCATTCGCTTGATCGACTCAAGGTTATCGAGTTCGGCAATGACGCGCGGCGTGAGCGATTGTTCGCGCAACGCCTGATCAAGCCATGCACGGGTTTGGCTGTTCGACTGGCGCATCACCATCGGCTGGCCAGCCAACTCGCTCAGATGCACCTCTGCGCGCCCCCACCACGGATGGCGGCGGCCCACAATCACGTATTGATCAAACTCGCGTAACGGCTGCTGCTGAATATCAGTATCAGCGCCATCGAGTTCCCCCTCAATCGCGCCAAGATCAAGCATACCACTGCGTAATTCGGCCACAATCGCCGGCGAAGTGCCGGTTTGGGCGCTCACGGCGAGGTTGGGATACCGCTGACCAAACATCTGCACCCACTCGGGCAACAAATAGGCGCTGACGCCGGGAGTAACGCCAATCGTCAACTGGCCGGCCCGCAAGCCGGCGACATCAGTGACGGCCAATTCGGCCTCGGCCACAAGCCGAAAGATGCTCTCGCAATACGACAATAACCGCTGCCCAGCCGGCGTCAACTCCACCCCGCGCCGGCCACGGGCAAACAACTCGGTACCCAGCGCATCTTCGAGCGCGCGAATGTGCTGGCTGACGCCCGATTGGGTCATGTGCAACTGCTCAGCCGCCTTGCTGAGGCTGCCGGCAGCCACCACGCGGGTAAAGATATCGAGTTTGTACAGATCGAGCATCGTTGCTCTCCCAGTTTGCAGCAGCCTTACGATACGCCACGAACGCCGTCGCCATCATGCGCCGTGATTATCACACCGTGGTCATCCTAGCATGCCGTCGCTAGCGGGATCGGCACGTTCATTCTTTGGAGCAATGATCATTTCTCATCACAGATATAAGTTTTTGCTAAGAGATAGTATAAGCAAGATCGGGCTTCTGCCAAGGGGTGATTTTTGTTATCCTGCGTACAAACAATCCCAACACTCCAGACAAGCAGTTGGCGCCAATGCTGTAACACAGGAGTGTGTCCCTCGCTTTGGTGACGAACGGACAGTAATGAAAGAAGGGAACGAGAGCGATGTTGCTGAAGTACTTCTACGATGAGATGCTGGCGCAGGCTTCTTACCTCATCGGGTGCGCCAAGACCGGCGAGGCGATGGTGATCGACCCCATGCGTGATGTCGAGCCATATTTGCGGGTAGCAGCGAAGGAAGGCTTGCGGATCACCCACGTTACCGAAACCCACATTCATGCCGACTTTGTGAGCGGGGTGCGCGAATTGGCGGCTCGCACTGGCGCGCAGATGTATCTGAGCGACATGGGCGATGAGAATTGGAAATATGCCTACCCCGAAGTGAGCAAAGCGATTTTGGTCAAAGATGGCGATACGTGGATGGTCGGCAACATTAAAGTGCAGGTTATCGCCACCCCCGGCCACACTCCCGAGCACATCGCATTTATGATTACCGACACGGCAGGCGCTGACCAGCCGATGGGCATTTTCACCGGCGACTTCCTCTTTGTTGGCGACGTAGGCCGGCCTGACCTGCTGGAAGAGGCGGCAGGCATTGCCGGCACCAAGGAGCCGGGTGCGCGCCGGCAATTCCATTCGGTGCAGCGGTTTAAGGCGTTGCCTGATTATTTGCAGGTATGGCCGGCGCACGGTTCGGGCAGCGCTTGCGGCAAGGCGTTAGGTGCAATCCCATCGAGCACGCTTGGCTACGAGAAGCGGTTCAATCCGGCATTCCAATTTGACGACGAAGATGCGTTTGTGAAGTGGCTACTGCACGGCCAGCCTGAGCCGCCGCGCTACTTTGCCCGCATGAAATACGTGAACAAGGTCGGGCCGGCGTTGCTGCGCGATCTGGCGGTACCGGTCGAGATCGAGCGACCGGTGCTCGACAAAGCCATCGCCGAAGGTGCGATCGTGTTCGACCTGCGCAGCGCCGCCGAATTTGTCGCCGGTCACGTGCCGGGCAGCATCAGCGTACCGATCCGCAAGATGTACAGCAGCTACGTTGGTTGGTTCGTTGACTTCACCAAGCCGACGTACCTCGTGGTGCCGGATGACGCCGATATGACCGAGATTTTGAAGGATTTGCGGGCAATTGGCGTTGATGATATTCCGGGGTACGTGCCGGCGTCGGCGCTGGGTGGCAATCTGGCCCAACTGCCCACCGCCACGGTCAAGGATCTGAGCGCGGCGCTGGCCGACCAGTCGGCTGTCATCCTCGATATGCGCAACCTGACCGAGTACGAAGAGATCCATCTGCCCGGCGCGCTGCACATTCCGGTTGGCTACCTGCCGCGGCGGTTGGATGAAATTCCGCGCGACAAGCCGATCATCGCTCACTGCGCCACCGGCTACCGCTCGCAAGTCGGCACGAGCGTGCTGCGCCGCTTTGGCTTCACCAATATCGCCACCCTTGTTGACCCGCAAGGCACATGGCGCGAATTGGCTGAATCGGTAGCCGTCTAACCCTTCTCGATCACCCCCATGGCAGGACAGGCATTGCCTGCCGTGGGGGTGAGGCCATAGATCGCGAGTGATTGGTTTTGCCCGCCGGTGAGCGGGCGCAACACGCAGGAAGAGCTATGACATACACACCAACCAATGGGACGCCAACCGCTGAGATGCAGACGCTTGACAACGGTCACATCGCTGAGCTGTTGACCCAGATGATGGAGCGGATGGATCGGCTCGAGCAGCATCTGGCGAAGGTAAACACGCTGGCCGACGAGGCGCCGGCGTTATTGGCCATGGCGACCGATACCGTTGACGGATTGTATCGCGATGCAGCGAGCGCCGGCGTCGATATTGACGAGCGGTTGAAGGTGGGGTTGCATGCGCTGGAGCGGCTGACTGAACCGGCGACACTGCGCGCGCTGGCCGGGTTGAGCGAGCAACTCGTTACCCTCGAACAACTGGCTCGCCAAGCCCCCGGCTTTGCCGCAATGACGGTTGACATGATCGACGAGCTGTACGCTGCGGTGAACAAGCAGGGTGTCGATATCGAAGGCACGATCCGCCAAGGCCTCATCGCGCTGCGCAACTTCCTGACCTTGATGCAATCGGAAGAGGTCAAGGCGCTGATGAGCTCAGGCGTGCTCGATCCGAAGACCTTGCAAGTGATGGGAGCCGCAGCGCACGCGCTGGTGAGCGCGCAACGCGAGCCGCGCCGGGCCGGGCCGATGGCGCTGTTTGGCGCGCTCTTTAACCGTGACGTGCAACGCTCGCTCGGCTTTGCCCTCAACTTCGCCGAACGGTTTGGGCAGAAGCTGGGGTAAGCACGATTGCATTGACGACCGTTCAGTAGCATTGCGGCATGTACGCCGCGCAGACAAGAGAAAGAGGAAACTGCTATGGCCAAGAGCCACTATCAAGTCATTATCGCTGGCGGCGGCACCGGTGGTTTGACGGTCGCTGCCCAACTGATGGATCAACCCAATCCGCCGGAGATTGCCTTGATCGAGCCGGCGGAAGTCCACTACTATCAGCCGTTGTGGACGCTGGTCGGCGGCGGGGTCTTCCCGCGTGAGCAATCGGCCCGGCCCGAAGCCGACTACATCCCGCCGGGAGTGACGTGGATCAAAGAGAAGGTCAAGGCGTTCGACCCTGACAACAACAGCCTCACTCTTGGCAATGGCGAAACCATTACCTACGACTTTCTCGTCGTGGCGCTGGGGATTCAGATTGACTGGGGCAAGATCAAAGGCTTGCCTGAAACGTTGGGCAAGAATGGCGTCTGCTCGAACTACTCCTACGACACGGTCGAGTACACGTGGCAGAATATTCGCACCTTCCGCGGCGGCAACGCAGTCTTCACTCACCCCAGCACGCCGATCAAGTGCGGCGGCGCACCGCAGAAGATCGTCTATCTGGCCGACGACTACTTCCGCCGGTCGGGGGTGCGCCAGCAGACCCAGCTCAACTTCTATCACGCCGGCGCGTCGATCTTCGCGGTGAAGAAGTATGCCGATGCACTCAACCGGGTGGTGGCGCGCAAAGGGATCAACGTTCACTTCCAGCATGACCTGATTGAGGTGCGCGGCGAAGCGCGTGAGGCGGTCTTCCTCAACCTTGCCACCCGCGAGACGGTGACGGTCAACTTCGATATGCTGCACGTCTCGCCGCCGCAGAGCGCGCCGGATGTGATTAAGAGCAGCGCGCTGGCCCATTCGAGCGGCTGGGTGGATGTCGACCAGTACACCTTGCAGCACAAGCGCTATCCGAACGTGTTTAGCCTTGGCGACTGCGCCAACCTGCCGACCTCGAAGACCGGCGCAGCGATCCGCAAGCAAGCGCCGGTGCTGGTAGCCAATCTGACAGCGGCGATGGCGAAAGAGACGCTGCCCGCCACCTACGACGGCTACACCTCGTGCCCGCTGGTGACCGGTTACGGCAGCCTGATCTTGGCCGAGTTCGACTATACGAACCAGCCCAAGGAGAGCTTCCCGTTCGATCAGTCGCAAGAGCGCTACAGTATGTACGCGCTGAAGGCGTATGGCTTGCCGGCGATGTATTGGAACGGGATGCTGCGCGGACGGATGTAAGAGCACAGCACGCTGTGCCCGTACAGGGTAGAGCGCGCTAGGCTCGGGCACAGCGCGCCGCGATAGAGAATATTTTCCGGGTCTCCTCCCTCCCCACGTAGAGACGGCCTCATGGGCCGTCTCTATGCGGTTTAATAGCGTTGATCGCTGACCGAAATGCGCAGAAGCAGGCCAACGATCAAAAAGTTGATGATAATCGACGAGCCGCCATACGAGATAAACGGGAGCGTAATGCCGGTGAGCGGGATCAGGCGGAGATTGCCGCCCAAGATAATCAACGACTGCACGGCAATAATCGAGGTCAGCCCCACTACCAACAACTGCTCGAAACCGCGGAAACGACCGGGAATGGCCAGCGCCAGATGGTAGCCGCGGAAGATGAGCAGCAGATAGGCAATCAAGACGGCCAGCGTACCGGCTAAGCCCATTTCCTCGCCAATTGCCACAAAGATAAAGTCGGTATGCACGGCAGGCACGTATTCGGGCACGCCGCGCCCCAAGCCAGCGCCAAAGATGCCCCCTGAAGCCAGCGCGTAGATAGCTTGCACGATCTGGTAGCCGGACCCTTGGGCCGTTGCCCATGGATCGAGCCAGACCGACACGCGCAAACCGACGATCGGCAAGAACCGGTAGAGCAGGTAAGCGCCGCCGGCAAAGGCAGCCATCCCCACCATCACATACAGGCCGCTGCCGGTGGCCACGTACAGCATGGCCAAAAAGACGCCGAAGAGCAACAACGCAGCACCCAAGTCACGCTGGAAGACAATGGTCAGCATCGCGATGCCCCACATCCCGACCAGCGGCACTAAGTAGGGCAACGGCGGCAGTTTCAGCGGGCCAAGCCGGTAATTCGACTGCACCACCTCACGGTATTCGTTGAGGTAGGAAGCCATGAAGATAACCAGAATGATTTTGAGCAATTCCGACGGCTGAAAGTAGAAGAACCCCAAATTAAACCAGACCCGCACCCCGCTGGCGTTGGGATCGACCCCGAAGATGAAGGTGGCCAAAATCAGCAACAGGCCGAGCGACAGCCAGAGGTAGCGGTAGTGATCGAGCACATCAATGAACGAGAGGCGGAACAGCCTGATGCAGATGCGATCGAGCGGCGTGAAGAGGATCGCGGCCATAATCACCGCGCCGAGCGTCACCCACAACGTCTGCTTAGCGGCAATCCCTTCGTAGCACGGGAAACGCTCGCCGGCGGCATTGCTGCAAAAAGCGATTTGGTTCAACCCCGGCTCAAGCCGCGCGGTCATCATAAGGCTCAGACCGGCTAGCAAAGCAACCAGCGGTAAAATCAACTGGTCAGCGGTCGGACTGCGCCACGACAGACCGAGCGAAATCGCGACGAAGAGCAGCAACGGCAAGCTAGAGGGCCAAAGAATGCTCGCCAACCCGCTGAGGGTGGTCTGCAACTCGCTCTGGCCGGTAGCCACTACTACCAGCAGGTAACCGGCGGCAAAGAAGAGCAGCACCGTCACCAGCAATTGCAATTCGACGGTGCGTAAACGGCGGAGCTGGGTAAAGGCAGCGCGTAATGTCGCCATAGATCATCCTGAGCCAACAGAGCGGTGCTTCTTTTTATGTTAAATCGGCCAATTCGATTCGCGCTCGCAATGGAAACCGGCCCGTTCGAGCGACTCGATCACCGCTTGGGCATGGTCTTCATCGCGCACCTCAAGGATCAGCTCGACACCGGCGCGATCGATCGGCACTCGCCACATCCCACGGCGATGGAAGAGATCCATCACACTAGCGCCGGTGGAAGCGACATGGTTGACCAACGCCGCCAAACCTCCCGGACGGTCGTCAACGCTGGTGCGCAGCAAGAGGTAGCGGCCCTGCCGCACCAACGCAAACTCGATCACGCGCATGAGCAGGTTAGCGTCGATATTACCGCCACAGAGTACGGTGGCAGTAACGTGATTCGGCTGCACCGGCACCTTGCCGCTGAGCAGGGCCGCCACACCGGCTGCGCCGGCTCCCTCGACGACCAGCCGGCTATGTTGCAGCACATGGGCAATCGCCATCACAATCTCTTCATCGTCAACCGTCACCACTTCATCAACGAGCGCCTGAATCATGGGCAGAGTCAACTCGCCGGGCCGCTTGACAGCAATACCATCGGCGATGGTATGGGCCGCCGGCGCCGTGACCGGATGGCCGGCGGCGAGGGAAGCGGGTACCGGTGCGCAACCGGCGGCCTGCACGCCAACAATCCGCACGTGGGGGAGAAGGGTCTTGACGGCGAGGGCAATCCCACTAATCAGACCGCCGCCGCCGATCGGCACCACCAACTGGTGTAAATCGGGCAGCGCTTCGACCAATTCAAGGCCAATCGTACCCTGTCCAGCAATCACGCGCGGATGATCGAAGGCATGCACATAGGTCAAGCCGCGCTCTTCCTTAAGGGCATGGGCATAAGCCACTGCATCGTCAAAGGTAGCGCCGTGCAGAATGACTTCAGCGCCGAGACGACGGGTTGCGACCACCTTGGTGAGGGGAGCGCGTTCGGGCATCACAATCGTGGCTTTGACCCCCAACAACTGGGCCGCCTGCGCCACACCTTGGGCATGGTTGCCGGCGGAAGGGGCGATCACCCCGCGACCCTGTTCTTCGGGAGAAAGATGGACAATCGTGTTATAGGCGCCGCGGATCTTAAACGAACCGCTCTGTTGGGTATTTTCGGCCTTGTAAAAGATCGGCCCGCCCAACTCGGCGCTCAGGCGGGTAGCCGGCAACACCGGCGTGGGCAAAATAATGTTGCGCAGCGCGCGCCGCGCGGCCTGAATATCGGCCAACTCAATCGCAAATCGGCTCATGGAACGTCGTTGCTCCTTTTGAGTTCAAGCGTCCTCATTGGCGCCATCATCATCTATTCAAGCTCAAGACTCTCGTGGGGATCGCGCTTGAAACACATTGGCGTATCATCGATTGTCATGCAGAAATGTTCATCAGTCATTACAAACTTGATGGGAGGTAACGATATTGGTACATCATTTAACACATGAGGTATTGGCATCTTAACATACTTCTCAATAAACCGGCTCATGATATCACCGGCAGCTTGCGCAAGATGTTGCCAAGCAGCTTCACCAATATACACCATACCTTGTTCACGCTGAAAGGCTTTGGTCAAATCTTCAAGCCGAGGATTAGGGGTAGGATCGAACACGATGAGCACCGGAACGTATCCGCTCATCCGGCAATCCAGTGGGAAATCGATCTCTTCTTGCCATCTTCCTTGCCCGGAAGCTGCGATTGTCACCCGCATTTTGATCTCATAGGCAAACTGATCACGAATACAATCAACTTGACGCCCTCGGGAAGGATCACGATGGCGCCGAATCGGACTCTTTGCGGCACTTAACGCGACGCCACCAATAGCATTGGCGATAATTGGCTCAAAGAGATAGCCTGTCTCTTGCGCAGCACGATTATCAAGGTCATATAACCATTTTCGCCAAAGTAAGAAAGCAGCTAACGCAGAAGGAGCCATTTGACCGTATTGCAACAATGCACGCGGCCCTATCTGATCAAGAGTAGGAAATGGCTGATACGAGATAATACGCACATATTTGAGGCGACTCTTGTGCAAGGTCGCAAGGCATGCAAAGTACGTATCGGCGTCAGGTATCAGCGCGACAAGACGCTCAAATAAGGGTATGAACTCGATCTGAGGCAGGGAAAGACGTTCAAGATCAGGCTCAGAGAAAAATTCAGGCAATGACAACGCATCTAATTCAGGAAATTTATCAACGATCCCTAAATCACGAATAATGGTAGCAACAAGAAAACTACAGACCGGATCACTCAACGCAACTCCCAGCGTGCTGCTACCAGCCGCTCGTACACGGGCAATGAGCGCTTTTTGCGCTTGAGTCAAGGCCATAGTGACAATTGCTCCTGTACACGATGCGATTGCAAATAACGATTTCGGACCAGCATGTCGACTCGTTGTAGTACTGGACTCATCCCCGAAGCAACAGTTGGAACGAAGGAAAGCAACGCACCTGAAGATATGGTTTGAAGATGGCGTCCAGCTTGCAGGTCTTGCCATAATGTGGACGCCACGATCTTGCTCAGTAAAGATGGAACAGCATTGGCGATCTGGAGGATACAGGAATGATTTGAACCAACAAAGACAAAGTGATCAGGAAAAGACTGGATGCGCGCACATTCGCGCAGCGTCAAAAATCGATGTTCTACAGGATGAACAAATTCCGTCAAGGCGCCCGAAGTGATGGTACTAGCCGGCTGATCAAGGCGTAAACGGCGCAACCCAAATGGCGCACCGCCGCGCCGTTCAGAAGGCATCCCGTCACGAACCCGCCGGAAGGCGCGCCGGCGATAGCTTTCGTGCCATAACGATACTGGTAAGTCCTTCATTGATTGTCCGGGTTGTAAAAGGGTAATGCGTTGTTGATCCAATGGTGACAGCTCACGCACCACATAGCCCTGTGGCTCACCCGGCGGGATCAAGGCCGGCGGCGGCAAATCTGCGAGCGCATCTGCCAATGTGGGACAAAGCGGTAAATGGCGACATGCATTGGCTGCCCCCGGCGCACCAAAGGCTTGATGGGTTGGCAGCGGGAAGGTTGGATCCCACCCAAACCCGCCGATCACAATAATTCGCTTACGATTCTGAGGGACACCATAATTAGCCGCATTCACCTTTCGTACATGAACACGATAGCCAGCTTCAATGAGTGGATCTAATAAATCAAGCAACAAACTGCCATTATCTATCGTTAGAAATCCTTCAACATTTTCAAACACAAAAGCTTTTGGTTTTATGTTAGCAACCAAGTTCGCAAATACTCTTATCAAAGAATTTCTTTGATCATGTAATCGACGTAGACCGGCTGAAGAGAAGCCTTGACAGGGTGGCCCGCCAATAACAACATCTGCGTATGGCAGATCCGTTTGGTTAGTAATATTAAAGCAATGAACATGATTACCTAAATTTAATTGATATGTTCTGACAGCATACTGATCATGATCAGCAGCTAGCACACATGTAAATCCAGTTTCTATGAAGCCAAGTGAAAAGCCGCCTGCACCGCAGAAGAGATCAACAAAGGTAAACCCTGACATATCAGCAACCCCGATACAACAAAAACGATCATTCTACGAAGCTTTATGACATAATTGCCACACGGTGCCAAACTTTATAATGCAATGAGCCAGCCTGTACAAATGAAACGAATATGGTTTCGAGCATACAGGAACAACAGCATAGCATTACCCTGCATACTCGCAGAGACAAGAAGGCCATCCAATAACTCTCCTAATCCTCGCCGGCAATGATTTCTTGGGCATTGGCCGCCCGCGCCGCTAGCACGCGGAAGCGCATTGCCGTGTCGCGGTCGCGCGCTTGTTCGGCGGCGCGCATGAGCACGCCGAGCGCCAACTGCAACCGGCGCAACTCTTCGCGGTCGCCGGCCAATTGTAAGCGAGCCAGCTCTTGCTCGCAATACTGGGCAATTTGATCAATCGTCAGCATCATCAACCTCCTCGCACCCTTTACCCTTGCGCCTTGCTTGGCTGTCATTGTACCATTTGCAGGAAATCGGGAGCAGGGAATAGCGAGTAGGGAATAGGGAGCAGGGAATAGCGAGTAGGGAAGAGAACGTGCTGGGAAGGGAGCGATGCGCGCTGATCTTATCCATCTGTCCCCATCTCCCGGCTCACTACTCCTAAGACAGAAAGGAGCTTTTTCGATGCCAATGAGCATTGCCGAACTGACTGATGCGATCAACCGGTTTGTGACCGACAAAGGCTGGTACGCGCCGGATAGCATCTTCCCGCAGACGCCGCGCAACATTGCGATTTCGGTGGCGGTCGAAGCGGCTGAGATCCTCGAACATTTTCAGTTTCAGGATGAGCCGCGTAACCGCGAGGCGCTGGCCGGCGAGCTGGCCGATGTCGCCAACTATCTGTTCCAACTGGCTTACCTGCTCGATATTGATCTCGAACAGGCGATTCTCGCCAAGCTGGCCGAGAACTATGGCCGCACGTGGGAGGGGTAGCGGTTGTTCGCACTCTGTTTCACAATCGTGTAACCGTGACGTAACGACGGGTGTTATAATGCATTCTACCTGTCAAATATTCAGACCGTGCTCGTCACGTTCAACGAGGAAACCGGAGAAACGCACATGGATCGTGCCGCACAGATCAAGCAAATTGCCGACAGTTGGAACTCGCCGCGTTTTGCCGGCATTGTGCGCCCGTACACACCGGAAGACGTGTACCGTCTGCGCGGATCGGTGCAGATCGAGTACACGCTGGCGCGGATGGGGGCCGAACGCTTGTGGGACTTGTTGCATACTGAGCCGTACATCAACGCGCTGGGCGCGTTGACGGGCAATCAGGCGATGCAGCAGGTGAAGGCCGGGTTGAAAGCGATCTATCTGAGCGGATGGCAAGTGGCGGCTGACGCCAACCTTGCCGGGCAGATGTACCCCGATCAGAGCCTCTATCCGGCGAATTCGGGGCCGCAGTTGGTGCGCAACATCAACAATGCGCTGCGGCGCGCCGACCAGATCTATCACAGCGAAGGGCGCGACGATATTTACTGGTTTGCGCCGATTGTGGCCGACGCTGAAGCTGGTTTTGGCGGCCCGCTCAACGTGTTTGAGATTATGAAGGCCTATATCGAGGCCGGCGCGGCAGGGGTGCATTTTGAGGATCAGCTTGCTTCCGAAAAGAAGTGCGGTCACATGGGTGGCAAGGTGCTCATCCCGACGCAGGCTGCGATCCGCAACTTGGTGGCGGCCCGGCTGGCCGCCGATGTGATGGGAGTGCCGACGATCATCGTCGCCCGCACCGACGCCAATGCAGCAACGCTGCTGACCAGCGATGTCGATGAGCGCGACCGGCCCTTCTGCACCGGCGAGCGCACCAGCGAGGGCTTCTACCGGGTGCGGGCCGGCCTCGATCAAGCGATCGCGCGCGGCTTGGCCTACGCGCCCTACGCCGACCTGATCTGGTGCGAAACGAGTGAGCCAAACCTCGAAGAGGCGCGCCGCTTCGCCGAGGCGATCCACGCTCAGTTCCCCGGCAAGCTGCTGGCCTACAACTGCTCGCCGTCGTTCAACTGGAAGAAGAAGCTCGACGACGCGACGATCGCCGCCTTCCAGCGCGAATTGGGCGCGATGGGCTACAAGTTCCAGTTTGTGACGCTGGCCGGCTTCCACGCGCTCAACTACAGCATGTTCGAGCTGGCGCGCAACTACCGCGATCGCGGGATGGCTGCCTACAGCGAACTGCAACAGGCCGAGTTCGCCGCCGAAGCTTACGGCTATACGGCAACCCGCCACCAGCGCGAGGTGGGCACTGGCTACTTCGATGAGGTGGCGCAGGTGATCGCCGGCGGTGAGAGCAGCACCACGGCGCTGACCGGCAGCACTGAGGAAGAGCAGTTCCATTAGAAGGCTCACACCCCCACTAGGGGAGTGCCCCTCACCCCGCGCCCCTCTCCCGCAAGGCGGGAGAGGGGCGCTGCTGTATTGCGGGATGAACAGAAGGCGCAAAGCGAGCAAAGGCGCAGAGGGGGTTAACGCAAAGACGCAAAGCGAGCAAAGGCGCAGAGGGGGTTAACGCAAAGACGCAAAGCGAGCAAAGGCGCAGAGGGGGTTAACGCAAAGACGCAAAGCGAGCAAAGGCGCAGAGGGGGTTAACGCAAAGACGCAAAGCGAGCAAAGGCGCAGAGGACGCAGAGACGTGAAAACGCAAAGGCGCAGAGGACGCGGAGGGCGCAGAGGGGGTTTGATGAACCCTGTCCTCTGTATCCTCGGCAGTAGCCTAATGCCCTCAACCTAGGGAACCCGGCCCTTCAGAGCCGGGCTATGGTTACGAAGCCCGCTGCGCGGGCTGTTGGCCCTCACCCCCAACCCCTCTCCCACTGGCGCGGGAGAGGGGAGATGTTTGTTGCCGCAGAGAGCGCCGCGGGCGCGGAGAAGGGCAGGGACACCAGCACGCTCGTATCGCTTCCACCAAATCCCTTCGCGTTCTCTGCGATCTTTGCGCCTTGGCGTTGAAATCCTGTGCGACTTTGCGGTTGCCCCCACCCCTAACCCCTCAACCCACTGGGGTTCAAGGGCGGACAGAACATCTGTCCAGAACCCGGCCCTCAAGGGCCGGGCTATGGTTGCAAAGCCCGCTGCGCGGGCTGCTGACACTCGCCCACGATGCGGGAGAGAGGCTGACCCTTACCGCTACCCCCGGCAAGCAGATCCAACGCGATGTATAATAACAAGCGTGCAAATTCCAACTTTAATCATCGTCACCGGGCATCCGGCAACCGGCAAAACCACCCTCTCGCAAGCGCTGGCCGCTGGCCTGCGCCTACCGCTATTGAGCAAAGACGCTTTTAAAGAATTGATGTTCGATGGGCTTGGTTGGTCGGATCGGGAATGGTCGCGGCAAGTAGGGGCAACAGCGATTGCGATGCTCTACCATGCTGCGGCAACGATTTTGGCCAGCGGCCAATCGGTGATTATGGAGAGCAATTTCCGCGTCGATCTCGACACACTACGCATGCAACGCCTGCAAGCGATTGCCCCCTTTCGTCCGGTTCAGATCCGCTGCGTCGCCAACGGCCATGTGCTGGCCGAACGCATTATTCGGCGCGTGGCGCTCGGCCAGCGCCATCCCGGTCACTGCGATGATATGTCGCCGGCAGATTTGGAAGTCGTGCGCACGCGTGGCGATATTACCCCCTTGCCAATTGGCGGCCCACTACTGACGGTTGATACGACGATTCCCGAATCAATTGATATGGATGCCATTCTGCAATGGACGATAGCCCAATTACGAGCACAGGGTCTCTGATTGCTCGCTGTATGCAAGGAGCAACCGCAATGAGTCAAGCCATCATCCATCTGACCGCAACCGTCGATCCGCGCGCTCACATCGGTGAAAACACCCGTGTGTGGCATTGGACTCAGATCCGTGAAGGTGTAACCGTAGGCAGCGAGTCGATCATTGGCAAGGGGTGTTATCTCGATGCCGGAGTCCAGATTGGCAACCGGGTCAAGATGCAAAGCAATGTCTCGGTGTTTCACGGCGTCACGATCGAGGATGGGGTCTTTGTGGGGCCGCACGCTTGCTTCACCAACGATAAAACTCCGCGAGCGATCAACCCGGATGGGACGCTGAAAGGGGCGGACGATTGGACGGTAACGCCGACACTGGTGCGTTACGGGGCCAGCATTGGCGCGAATGCAACAATTGTGTGCGGGATCACGATTGGCCGGTTTGCGATGGTGGCCGCTGGCGCGGTGGTGACGCGCGATGTGCCAGATTACGGGTTGGTGATGGGCAATCCGGCCCGGCTGGTTGGGTATGTTTGCCCATGCGGTGCGCGCTTGCCGGGAGGGCCGGCGCCAACGACTGAGGCGCGCACGTGCCCGGTGTGCGGGAGAGTGACGTTGGTGGGGAGCGGTGAGTAGGGTAGCGGGCATTAGCGAATGGTGTGCGGGGCGAGTGGGAGCGTGAGCTGCGCCCGCGCCATCTCCCACTCGCCAAGCGGGGCCAGTTCGATCTGGTTGGTGGCCGGATCGAGCAACAGTACAGCGCGCTCGAAATACTGGACTACGCGCTGGCTGCCATCGGGCAAGGTCGTAGTCAACGGCGCGCTCAGCGGATCGCCGAAGAGCATCTGGCCGCCGTTACGCTGCCAGTACGCGGCAAACGGGCCGGACGGCCAATCAGCGGGCCGGCCCATTGCTTCGCCGCCGCCATACGCTTGCGCCGCCGCCGCCTCTGCCCCCAACGGCGCCATCTGCACGTAGGTGGCGGTATCACGCAAGGTTTCATCAACCACGATTACGGCGCGAGCGAAGCGTTGGCGCATACCAGCGGGTGAAATCTCGGCTGGCGCGAGCGGTGCGCCAAAACGCTCTGCACCGCCAAGCGCACGCCAGAAGCGATAGATGACTGCCGGTACCGGCGTGTCGTTAATGATCCCCGGCGCGGGCAACGGCAACACTTCATCAGCATGAGTGAGCACCGCGCGCAGACCGGCGAGATTCTCGGCTACCTCAGGCTGATCGCCGGTGACGAGTTCGGGGGTAATGGCGGCAATACCAAGACCGCCGGCCCAGTCGTGCATCCCGCCGGTGATGGCGTAGCGATCCCAGAAGCGCGCATATTCGTAGCCAGCGGCAGCGGCGTACACTTGAGCCATAGCAATGGATGGCTGATGTTCGCAACTGGCCGGAAAGACCAACCCGGCATTGGAGTGGAGAAAGATGGCGCCGGCGGCATCGAGCAAGAAGGCGCGGATGAGGCGCGTTTCGACTTGGGAATCGGGATAAGGGCCGCCGGTGTCTGAGACAATCCCGCGCGCGCCTTGCACCCGTTGCCGCCAGTCGTTTTCCGGGCAGGCATCGTGGCTGGTATCCATATTGCGGTTGAGATCGACGCCAGCGGCGTCAAACCGCCAGCCCCGCGCCATACCATCAGGATTGAGCAGCGGAATGATCACAAGCCGCACTTCTGGCGGCACTTCGGAGGGATTAGCGCGAAAATGCTCGATCAGCGCCAAAGCCAGCCGGTAGGTATTGGCTTCGGGTGCGCCATGGGTTGCCCCCACCACCACCAACTTCCGCGGGCCATCACCGAAGATGACGGCCTCGATGGGGCGGCCTTCAGCCGAACGGCCAATTTCAACGGTGCGGATCGGCGTGGCTTGAGCTGGCGGTACGCTGGGCAACCAGCTTACGATGATGAGCAAGATGGCCAAGACGAGATGTGGCATAGTTTAGCTGAGACCAATGCAGGCCGGCACGCGCGCAACGAGCAGTTTTCATCTCTAGTGTACCATTAGGGGCCGTGCGTTTGCTAACATAGTCTAGTTGCAATACCAGTTGAGCGTCGCAAGCAGCGGGTGGATCGATCACGTGCAAGTGTGACTCCCGCTCGCGCAGGAGATTGCTTCGCCGCGCGGCTCGCCATGACATCTGGAAGCTGGATTCCGGACGCTCCTTGGCGGATGTACCGCCCCCAATCACCGATCTTGCCATACGGCGGGCCAGCGGCCCGCGCGCCCTCTTCCCACCATCAGGCGGGCCAGCGGCCCGCGCTCCCTCTTCCCGCCGCCGGTTCAAGGGCGGACAGAACATCTGTCCTGTACCCGGCCCGAAAGGGCCGGGCTAGGGGTACGAAGCCCGCTGCGCGGGCTGATGCCCCCACCCCTTGCCCCTCCCCCGCTGGGGGAGGGGTGATGGGGAGCGCAGCCCGGGGCTGTACGACATCGCACAGCGATCAACGGTTATGCTCGATTACATGTTCTGTCCGTCCCTCAACCTCCTGAGGGGGAGCCGCCGGATTGACGGCAACGACATTGCTTGCGGCGAAACAGGGC
>NZ_LWQS01000046.1 GCF_001650695.1 Chloroflexus islandicus | reverse complement strand
GGCGCGGAGAGTGCGAAGGGTTTAACGCAAAGGCGCAAAGGGCGCAGAGAGCGCAAAGGGTTGGTTGTGGTGGGGGGCTAGAGTACGGCTGTACTAGATCCCCCCATTTCAACCACCCTCTGCGACCTTAGCGTTCTCTGCGCCTCTGCTAACGCAAAGACGCAAAGGGCGCGGAGAGTGCGAAGGGTTTAACGCAAAGGCGCAAAGGGCGCAGAGAGCGCAAAGGGTTGGTTGTGGTGGGGGGGCTAGAGTACGGCTGTACTAGAGTCCCCCATTTCAACCACCCTCTGCGACCTTAGCGTTCTCTGCGCCTCTGCTAACGCAAAGACGCAAAGGGCGCAGAGAGCGCTAAGAGTTTAACGCAAAGGCGCAAAGGGCGCAGAGAGCGCAAAGGGTTGGTTGTGGTGGGGGCTAGAGTACGGCTGTACTCGAGTCCCCCATTTCAACCACCCTCTGCGACCTTAGCGTTCTCTGCGCCTCTGCGTTTACAATCCCTTGCGTCCTCTGCGGCTACCGCTCGGCGTTGGCGGCGAGTTCAAGCAGCCGCAAGATGCGCGGCGCCATAGCTGCCGGGTCGCGGTGCAATCCCTCGATCAGCAGTGCATTGTCGTAGAGCTGCTCGGCGGCCAGCGGGATCAGCGGGTCGTTGGGATCGGCGGCAGCGCGGCGGGCCAGCGCGGCGATCAAGGGGTGAGCCGGGTTGAGCTCCAAGATGCGCGGCCCGGTTTGCACCTCGTGACCCAGAATCTGCTGGATGCGCTGCATCTCGCGGCCAAACGCCGCCTCATCGGCGACCAAGCGGGCCGGACTGTCGCGCAGCACCTTCGAGGCGCGCACCTCTTTCAGCCGCTCGCCCAAGGTTGCCGCGATCCGTTCGGCCAGCGCGGTGAATTGGGCATCGTCAATCGCCGGCGCGGGCCGTTCCACCTCACCGGGCAAATCAAGCTCACCCTCGTCAATGTTGCGCAGGCGCAAGCCATCGTACTCGCGCAACCCCGACAGCATAAAGCCGTCCATCAGGTCGGTGAAGAGAATGACCTCGATGTCGCGCGCGCGCAGCGGATCAAGGTGCGGACTGCTCAGCGCCGCCTCGCGGCTGGCCGCCATCAGGTAATAAATCTCCTTCTGGCCGGGTACCATGCGCTCTTTGTACGTGGCCAGCGTGATCCACTCCTCGCCGCTCTTGGTCGTCTGCACGCGCAGCAGCTTCAGCAGATCATTGCGGTGCTCGTAATCGGTAGCGATGCCCTCTTTGATAAAGGGGCCAAACTCTTGCCAGAAGGTGCGATACTTTTCGGGATCGTGTTCGGCCAGCTCGTTCAGCTCTTTATTCAGACGCGCGGTGAGCGTCTTGCGCAGGCGCTGCATCACCGGCGAGCCGCCAGCCGTGCCGCTCTGGACACTCTCGCGCGATACGTTGAGCGGCAGGTCTTCGCTGTCAACCACACCCTCGATAAAGCGGAAGTGGGCCGGCAACAGATCCTTCGCCTCTTCGAGGATCAACACCTTGCGCGAATAGAGCTTAATCTGGCCCTCGATCCGCCGTTCGAGGATACCACGCTCGCGGCGGGATGGAATGTAGAGAATTGCGTGCAGATCAACCGGCGCGTCGGTCGAGATGTGGAGATAGCTCAGCGGCGGCTGGCTATCGAGGGTCAGTTGGCGATAGTGGTCGTGATATTCCTCGGTCGTGACCTCGCGCGGCGCTTTGCGCCAGATCGCGGTGCGGGCATTGATCTGGCGGCCATCGAGCATAATCGGGAAGGCGACATAGTTCGAGTGGCGGCGGACAATCTGCTCGATCCGCCACGGATCAGCGAACTCGGTCGCGTCCTCTTTAAGATGGAGGGTAATCGTGGTGCCGCGTTGGGCGCGCTCGGCGGGGCCGACGGTAAAGCTATCGCCGCCGCTCGATTCCCACATCGCCGCCGGCGCATCGGGCCGGTACGACTGCGACACGACCGTCACCTTATCGGCGACCATAAACACCGAGTAGAAGCCGACGCCAAACTGGCCAATAATCTCGCTCACCGTCTGCTTGGCCCCTTCGCCGGCCTGTTTCACAAACGCGCGCGCCGCCGACTGGGCAATCGTGCCGAGATGCTCGACCATCTCTTCGGCAGTCATCCCGATGCCGGTATCGCTGATCGAGAGGGTGCGCGCCTCTTTGTTGACCTCAATCGTAATTTGCGGTTCGAGTTCAGGGTTGCGCACCTCGCGGTTGGTGAGCATCTCGAACTGCACCCGGTTAATGGCGTCGGAAGCGTTCGAGATCAGTTCGCGCAAAAAGATTTCGCGGTCGGTATAGAGCGAATGGGCAAGAATGTACAGCACCTGCTGCACTTCGGCCTTAAAGGTATGGGATTGCCGGCCAGTTTCGGTCAACGGTTCGGTTGTCATAGACCTCCCTCGCTATTCCTGAGCGATGCAAGCGCATTGGCAAGCGAAAACAACGCCAAGCGCACAACACCCAATGCACTACCATGCATTGTAATCACTCAGCCGGCGTTTGATCGTTAGAGAGATGTTGGAAATCGGCCCGCTCAGCCGCCCAATTCCGACATCCCGCGCAGAGTTGGTTTCACGCCTTCGGGGAGGCCGTGGCCCCACGGTTTGATGTAGACGGCGTGGCGAATAATCTGCTCGATCTCTTCCACGGTGGCGCCGTTGCGCACAGCGGCGCGCAGATCAACCTCATCGTCGCGCAAGAGGCACAGGTGCAGGCGGCCATCGGCGGTGAGGCGCATGCGGTTGCAGGTCGAACAGAAAGGATCGCTCACGCTCGAAATAAAGCCGATCACCCCCTTGGCGCCGGGCAAGCGGTAGGTGCGGGCCGGGTCACTCGGCGCATGGCCAATCTCTTCCAGCGGGCCGTAGTGCTGTTCGAGGCGAGCAATCAACTCGGCGCTGGTGACAATCCCCTCTTCAGCCAACCCCGCCACCCCGGTGAGCGGCATCACCTCGATAAAGCGAAACTCCCATGGCCGGTCGAGGGTCAGGCCGGCCAGCCGCACCACCTCTTCGTCATTCATCCCGCGCACCACCACCGCGTTTAGCTTGATCGGATGCAGACCGGCGGCGTCCGCCGCCTCAATACCGGCCCACACCTCATCGAGCCTACCGCCGCGGGTCATCATACGAAACTTCACCGGATCGAGCGTATCAATGCTAATGTTGACGCGATCCAACCCCGCTTCGCGCAGCGGTTGGGCCAGCTTGCGCAAGCGCAGAGCGTTGGTGGTCATTGCGATATGCTCAATCCCGGGAATCCGTTTCAGTTCGCGCACCAGATTGATCAGATCGTGGCGCAGAGTCGGTTCGCCGCCGGTCAGGCGCAACTTGCGGAAACCGGCGCGGGCGGCGGCGCGCATCACGAGCAGCAATTCATCGTTGGTGAGCAATTCAGGGCGGGGGGCGAACTGCATGCCGACCGCGGGCATGCAATAGACGCAGCGCATATTGCAGCGGTCGGTAAGCGAGACGCGCAGATAGTCGATCCGGCGGCCATACTGGTCAAGAGCGGGGGTGTCGGTGGCGTAGCGAGGATGGCGGGACGGTTCGTAGAAGGTGATCGGAATTGTGCCGGAGAGCGGCTGAGCGGCCATGCATACACCTCATCGTGAACACGCAACGACGCAACGGACAGCCAAAAAGGATGTGAATACCATTGCCCCCACCTCAGCCCTCCCCAGCGGGGGAGGGTTGCCCCCACCCCCGGCCCCTCCCCCGCTGGGGGAGGGGGGAGGCGAGTCCCGGTGAGTGGGGCAATAGCACTACTGATAGGCGGGCCAGCGGCCCGCGCCCCGTGTGGCCCTCACCCCGGCCCTCCCCCGCTGGGGGAGGGGGGACAGAAGGTTTGATCCGGCCCCCGGCCCTGAAGGGCCGGGCTATGGTTACGAAGCCCGCTGCGCGGGCTGCTGGCCCTCACCCCCAGCCCCTCTCCCACCTTAACGGCGGGAGAGGGGAGCGGAGCGCCGGGCTTTAAGGCATCGCACAGCGATCAACTTGTGCTCGATCAAACGTTCTCGCCTTCTCTCAACCCCGCTGGGGGCGGTTAGTCCCCACCCCCGGCCCCTCCCCCGCTGGGGGAGGGGGGATACTACGCGCTAAGGCTTGGTCATAGCCTCATACCGATGCGTACTGCAACACCGAAATGCGGGCAGCGACTTGGCGGGCGAGTTCGCGGAAGATGCCGGCGTAGGCATCGGGTGCGTCGCTGATCACCGCAGGCTGGCCGGTATCGCCACCCTCGCGCACGCTCATGCCGAGCGGAATCTGGCCGAGCACCGGCACCCCCAGTTGGCGCGCCAGCCGTTCGGCGCCGCCGCTGCCAAAGATGTCGTAACGCTTGCCGGTATCGGGCGCGATGAAATAGGCCATATTCTCGACCACGCCGAGCAGCGGCACATTCACCTTGCGGAACATCTCCATCGCCTTGATCACATCGATCGTCGCCACCTGCTGGGGGGTGGTCACGATCAGCGCGCCGGTCAGCGGCAGGCTTTGGGCAAGGGTCAGGGCCACATCGCCGGTACCGGGGGGCATATCGATAATCAAGTAATCGAGCGGCGCCCATGCCACCTGATAGAGGAACTGGCGCAGCAATTGGCTGACCATCGGCCCGCGCCAAATCACCGGCTGCGACTCATCGATCAAAAAGCCGACCGACATCACCTTGATGCCGTGATTGTTCAGCGGCAGCATCATCGGCTGGCCGTTGGCATCACTGACGGCGGTCGGCTGGCCGCGCACTCCCAACATCAACGGCAAACTCGGCCCGAAGACATCGGCGTCGAGCAGACCGACCTGCGCCCCCATTTGGGCCAGCGCCACCGCCAGATTCGCCGCCACCGTGCTCTTGCCGACCCCGCCTTTGCCGGCGGCCACCGCAATCACATTGGCCACACCGGGAATGGCCGACTGCTCAGGAATACCGGCGGGCCGGCGCACATTCGCGGTGAAATCGACATTGACCTCTTTCACGCCGGGAACGGCGCTCACCGCAGCGACCACCTCATCGCGGATCTGATCTTTGAGCGGGCAGGCCGGGGTTGTCAACTCAATCGTACAGCGGACAATCCCATCACAAATCGCAACATGCTTCACCATTTGGCGAGACACCAGATCGCCGCCCAACTCTGGCTCTTGCACCTGCCGCAACGCGGCCAAAATCTGCTCTTCCGTCACCTGTGCCGGCTGCTTGCCAGAAAAGAGACCCATGCCTCTACTCCATCCAACCTAACTGCGTGTCTCTTAGCATTATACCAGAGAATTAAGAAAGAATGATGTTACTAAAGTAGCGAAATTCGTGCGTCTTCCTTGACAGGCCATAGCGCGATTGATATACTCACCATAAGACCATATCGATAGGATTATATACATAAAGTGGTGACGCCGGCCATGAAAGTTGAGCGCAGAGAACAAGGGGCGACGCGGCGCAGCATCTTGCAATTGTTGCGCCGGCACGGAGAGATGAGCGCCGTTGAATTGAGCGCCGCGCTCGAAATTGGCGCGGTTGGCATTCGCCAGCACTTGACCGCGCTTGAGCGGGAAGGGTTGGTCTACATTTGCGGCTTGCGCCGGAACGTTGGCCGGCCAGCGCATCTGTATGCGCTTACCGAGCGGGCAGAGACGTTCTTCCCCAAGCATTACGAACGGCTGGTGTGCGAGTTGATCGAGAGTGTTGCGGCGGTTGGCGGCGATACGGCGGTGAGCGAGGTGCTTGAGCAACGGCGCAAGACGTTAAGCGCCGATCTCGCGCCCAAATTGGCCGGCAAGTCGCGGGCGGCGCAAGTGACGGTACTGGCCGATACGCTAGCCGCGCAGGGCTATATGTGCGAGTGCGAGCAGCTTGATAATGGCGATCTGCTCATGACGCAGTACAATTGCCCATTCGATTGCGTTGCGCGCCGTTACCCGCAGATTTGCGATCAAGAACTGCGCCTCTACGAAGATTTGCTGGCTACGACGATCAAGCGTGATATGACGATTGCCGAAGGCGGGCATTGCTGCCGCTATCGTATTCCGGCGTAGCATTCGTTTGATAATTCGCGGTACAATAGAAGTGCGCCTAAGCTGACGGCCAATGGTGGCCGTCATTGTTTGAAAACGTCTCGGAGGTTACGCATGCCGTTTGAAGTTCCGCCGTTGCCTTACGACTACAACGCGCTTGAGCCGTACATTGACGAAGCGACGATGCATTATCACCACGATAATCACCATCAGACCTACGTCACCAACCTGAACAACGCGCTGGCCAACTACCCCGATTTGCAGGACAAGACGATCGAAGAGCTGCTGAGCAATTTGGAAGCCATTCCCGAAGCCATTCGCACTGCGGTGCGCAACAACGGCGGCGGGCATTGGAACCACACCTTCTTCTGGGAGATTATGGGGCCGAACGCCGGCGGCGCGCCGGAAGGCGAGCTGGCCGCGGCGATTGACGCTGCCTTCGGCAGCTTCGATGCCTTCAAAGAGAAGTTCAAGGCGGCAGCGCTGGGCCGCTTTGGTTCGGGGTGGGCATGGCTGATCGCCGGGAAAGACGGCAGCCTGAGCATTATGAGCACGCCGAACCAAGACAACCCGCTGATGGAGGGCAAGACGGCTATCCTCGGTATCGATGTCTGGGAGCACGCCTACTATCTGAAGTACCAGTACAAGCGGGCCGCCTACGTCGATGCGTGGTGGAACGTGGTGAATTGGGCGAAGGTGGCCGAGCATTACGCGGCGGCGAAGGCCTAAGCCAGTGCGGGTTGCGGAGAGCAATAAGCTCTGGAGCGCGGCGGTTTACCTGCCGCACAACGCAGCGGTGAAGGCCTAAGCCAATGAGGGTTGCGGAGCGTGCGGCAGCTTGGCTGCCGCACGTTTTTTCCCTCCTTCGTGGTCAGAGCAAGGTTGAGCGCAATCAACCAATCGAGCCCTCTGTTCCTGCCATTTGGGAACAGAGGGCTGAATATGCGCTACGGCACCCGCGCGTCCGGATTAATCCGGTAGGTGTTGATGATCTCGTTGGTCTTGTCGATCAGCGTATCAAACTGATCTTCCGGCACGAGGGTGGTCAATACGGCCACTTTATTGCCGCGCTGTTCGATGAAGCTGTTGCCCAGCATTGACGCCTGTATGTTATTTGAGGCGGTTGAGGTGTATCCCCAGACGATCAGAATGCTGCCATCGTTCTGCGGGAGGGGGTCTTCGTAGAAGAAGTCGGGCTGGTTGCCGAATGAGTTTTTGAGGAAGGTAACCAGCTTATCGACCAATTGATCATTGCTATACTGCGTGCGGTCTTCGAGCACATCCACAATAATCGCGGCATTGTTCGACGGATCGGTCCAGACGAGAATCAGCTCGCCGGGCCGGCTATTGTCGGTGAGCGTCCAGTTGACTGGCAGATCGAGGCTGAACACCCCCGACGGGTGCGAATAGGTGCGCAACTGGCCGATCTCAACCGGCGCCAGACCGCCGCCACTGGTATTGCCACCGCCGATAGTGGTACCGCCGCCGAGCGCGGCGCTGGAGTCGATGGCATACGTATTGATGATTTTGTCGGTCTGGCTGCGCAAGGTGTCAAACTGCTCATCCGGCACGAGCGTGGTCAGGATCGAGATCTTGTTGCCGCGCTGTTCGACAAAGCTGTTGCCGAGCATGGTGGCTTTGATGTTGTTGCCGGCGGTTGCGGTATACGACCACACCACCAGTTGGCTGCCATCATTCTGGGGGCGCGGATCTTCGTAGAGAAAGTCGGGCTGATTGCCAAAGCGATCTTCGAGGAAGGTATTGAGCAGATCAACCAATTGGCTATCAGTGAAGCTGCGGCTGTCCTCGAAGATATTGACCAAGATCGCGCCATTGCCGGTCGGGTCAGTCCAGATCAGCAACAGCTCATCGGGCGAACTATTGTCTTGCAGCGTCCAGTTGTTGGGCACATCAATGCGAAACACACCGCTCGCGTGGCGGTAGGTTGCGAGCGGGCCAATATCGACCAGCGCCAACTGGCCGCTTTGGGTTGACGCCACGGTCGGCGACGGGCGAGGTGTGGCGGTCGGCTCCGGCGGGCGGGTGGGGCGAGGGGTGCGGGTGGGTGCGGCAGCGGCTTGGGTGGGGGTGGCGGTCGGCGCGGCGTTGCCGCCGCCGCACGCGGTGAGGGCAACGATGAGCAGACCGACAAGGGCGACGAACCAGTACCGGTGAGCGAGCAACATACGGCCTCCCTACAACGAGCGCTTTCCTGCCGTCTTTCCCATTTAAGACGACAAACGATTTTGGGAATGTGATTCGCGCAGCCTGATAGCTTGAATGCATGTACGCACTATCTGCAGAGAGGTTGCACTGCCGGCAGACAGATCGTACTGCTACTATAGCATTGCGCGGGGCGAGAGGGAATGGGGAATTTTCAGGATAGTAGATGGATATGCAGTGTGGAAAGCATCGGCACCCATGTGCTCAATCCTGCCAGAGCATATGGGTGCTGTGATATGCCAAGAGCTATTGCTGATCGTTCACAACCGACCGTCAAAGGTGCTTTCGCGGACAATCGACGCTAAGACAAGGAGATGTTCTACCCGAAGTATTTGTAAGCTTGACCCAGCCGATGCACCGAAACGATCGGCATACTGGCAAAATTCGCGAAATGGGCCGTTTCCCCATTGACCTGATTGCACCGATCCCGGATTCTTCATCAGTTCATAAATCGTGCCGCGTCCGCGCACGAAATCATCAAGATGGTCCGGGTTGAGCCGGTAGTACATAGCAATCAAGAACAATACCCAGAACGGATACGACTCAGGCAATTGGTTTGCCAGTGGATGCTCCCTGAGAAATTCCATCACCCGCTTAAACCGGTTCACAATTTTGAGCATGGTGCGTGGCACGAGCAGCGAGCGCAGCGACAGTAATTGATCAATGTGCTGCACGCCGGGGAAATCGCCGCCACGTAACTGCTGGGCCATTTCACTGACTCTACGGTACGGCACTTTATGCGGATAATGCACTTGCCGGATGGCCATCTGCTCGACGTCGCGCGCAATGCCTAATTCGTACTCCACCTCGATCAACTTTTCCAGATAGCGCAACCCATAGGCAAGATCTTGATCCTCGCCTAAGTACTCACGGTAGCGGCCCACAATCGCGCGGGCAGCGGCGATGTGATCCAGCGCCAGCACGTAGGTGCATCCTTCCACCAGCATATGCACCTTTAGCCATTCAAACATACGCACCATCTGTTCGGGCGAACAGCGGTCAAGATCGTCAATGAAGATAACCAGCCGGTATTGTTTCTGCTTCGTTGCATCAGCTTCGTGCGCGCTGTCCAGAATGGCCTCGACCAACTCGGCCATCTTACCCTTCACCTCATCGATCAGCAGGGGTTGCGCGCGTTGATCTTTGGTCTGTTGAAATGTGGTTGTTGCTGAGCGAATCGCTTTGCCTGCCGCTGCCGCAACACCACCACCCGGAACCACGAGCGGTGAAACCTCGATCAGAAGGTCGATTAAATATGAAGCGATCAAACGATGGGTGGTTTTGCCGCCAAGGGAAGGGTTATGTAATTGATAACCCTTTTCCTGCTGGTGATCTGGGAACTGGCTTTCGATATTGGCGAGGGTTTTAATCAGACCCGCCGCCAGATTCTGCTCCATCTCGTATTGCCACGGGTTAAAGGCGCAGACAATCGCCTGTTGTTTGCCGCCTTTCCGGTTGCGCTCCAACAACTCGCGAATCACTTGGCTGAGCAAGTATGACTTGCCTGATCCCCACGCACCGTACACCCCGATCACGCTGGGTGGACGTTCACTCAGAATGTCATTGGCGATGATATTGGCAAGGCTAGACCGGCGGAGATCATCAGCCAAATGATCGATATCGGTGATGCGGTGATCGAAACGGAGAAAAGGGCGTTGTACGACGTACCGATGTTTCTTCATCGCTTCTCCATATCCAAAGCACGCACAATTCGCCGTAAGATGTTAACGACTGCGGGATTATTCTTGGCGATTTCAAACAGTAGGCTTCCCTCATTGGCGAAGATGATCTGAAGGGCCTCTTCGAGATGTTCTGCTTTGGTCTTCTCCGCGGCCTGACCAGCAACGGTTGCGCTCCGATCCGCTGCCTCTTCAATGGACTCACCGGTCATGTACGCCGCAAGTTTATACATTGTGGCTAGTGATGGATCGCCCTCGCGCATACGCTCCGGCAAGCTGCGCAACATCTTGAGTGCTTCACCATATTTGTGTTGGGCCATCAGGATGCGAACGCGCTGCACATAAATAGTCCACACCTGATGATTGGGATCGCCGGTATAGAGTTTTTCAGCGAGGTCGAGGTATTCCAGCGCCTTACGGAGGTAGGTGTCAGGCTCTTTTGGGGTGGATTCGTCTGCTTCGACGCCAGCGCGTTCCTGATACAACCGGGCGAGATCTTGCGCCAAGACGTAAGCATTCTCAATACCAAGCTGGATGCCCATCCGGTAGCGCGACTCAAGGATGGCTAAGGCCTCTTGATGGTAGGCGGCGAGCTGGTCAATGCTGTCGAGCGTGCGCAACGGCACCGAGTCGATCAAGACGCGGCGGTAGGTGCGCAAGATATCCATTAACCCGTCGCGCTTGACGAAAAGCAGGCCATCATCAAGCAACTGCAGCGCCGTGACAGGATCGTTCAGGGTCGTGGCATGGTAAATTGCGCCATACCCCCAAAACCGCCAGTATGGTCCAGTCTGCTCGCGTGGCATGCTGGCAAGCGTTTGCCACAGCCGTTGCGCTTGTTCTTGATCGAAGTGGATCGAGAAACGGTATTGGAGCGCATCACATAAGAGATCAACGTTATTCGGCCACTCGCGCAACCCTTCTTCCACAAAAGCGAGCTGGGCTTGGTTATGTTGGACCCGTCCCGCGGTCATGGCAATGTTGTGCCACAGATCGGGCGGACCGGTGTAATGGCTAAGACCTTCGGCCAGAATTTGATCAAAACGGTCTCGAGCTTTCTGGTGGTTGGAGAATTCTAACCCATCCACCTCACGGTAAAATGGCCAGAGGGATTTGGTGCGACTAGTCTGAGACTGTGGCTCGGCCATCGTCGACCTCCTTACCACATGGTGTTGAATGGTTCTTAGCTTATGTTGTGAACGTATTGTTGTCAATATCTTAAAATTACAATATTATCCAAATGTAATAACTTATTTTCTATCAATATTCTTGAGACGATGTATCATATTTGCTAATCAACCGCTGGAATTTCCGCCGAGTTGAGCAGTATGGTGGGATCGGGTCTCGACAAGGTATTAACCAATTTGGCAGCGCCCACGAGATGACGAGATTGGGAGCCGATCAGCGTCGCCACAGCTTGCTCGGCGGCCAGCCAAGCGCCAGCCTGAGCGGGCAGCGTATTACTCGCAAAACCGTTATCTCTTGCGTCCCGTTCCTGACAAATTTGCCATCCATGCAGCCGCCGCTGCCCCGTATAATAAAAGGCAACCGCCGCCGCTGCGAGGGAGGGTTGCATGCGCCATTATCTTGCCATCGTATTGATCGTTTGGTGGCTGCTTTCGGTATCGGCGGCGGCTGCCCAATCGCAGCGAACGTTTACCCTCGATTTTGAAGGGTTTCCTGATAATCAATCGATCGATGCCTACGGCGGGCTGGTGTTTCAATTTGGCTGGCGGTTTGGTGATCTGCGCAGTGGGCGCTATAATGCACCGTTCCCAGAATCATGCCCTGACTTTGGCGGTACCTGCGCTTTTGCGGTGAATGGCAACGGTTTTGCGCGGGTGAGTGGTTCCGGTACCGGCGAGATTGCGCTGCCAGAGGGTGTAATGTCATTTAGCGCAGCAGTATCCACCTCAGACCCGCTCACCTTCACTGCATTCGCGGCTGGCGGCGTCGTGTTGGGGACGGCGGTGGTTGAACCGAATACCTTTACCGGCTGGCTTGATCGGGTGACGCTGACTGCGCCGCCGAACCAGACCATCGCTACAATTGAGGTGAGCGGCACGCGCGATACGTGGCTGATCGATGATGTGCAGTACACGGTGGATCTGGCGCGCGGGGCGCAACCGGCCCGGCTGGTGGTGGCGCAGCGGGTGGATGATGTGGCGCGACCCGGCGAGGTGGTGACGCTCGATCTGGTGGTGGAGAATTATGGCCGCGGGCCGGTGTTTGATGCGACGATCGAGTTGCCGTTTGATGAGCATACGTTGATCTTGCTCGATGCGACGCCGAGCCGGGCCGGGGTGTGGGTGAGCGAGGTGCAGCCGGGGTTGATCACGATCCGCACCGGCCCGCTGGCGGCTAACCGCGATCTGGTGAGGATGACCATCCGTTTCCGGGTGCGGGATGATGCGCCAAATGGGGTTGCGATTGGCCGGTTGGCCCGCTTGGCGTACCGCGACGGCGTGACCGAAGGGGGGCGAGGGCGGAGTAATGTGCCGCGCACTACCATCGGCCCCGGCCCGGAATTGTCCTATTGGCGCGCGCCTGAGGTGACAGTGGCCGGGCAATCGCTAACCTATGCCGCCGCTGGGTTTGCTCCCGGCGAGCCAGTGGGGATTTGGTATAACCCGCCGGATGGCGCGCCGCCGGTGACGGTGACAACGGTGCGGGCCGATGGTGATGGCCGGGTGAGCGGGACGCTATCGTTGCGCGATGTGCCGGCGGGATCGTATACGCTGGTGTTGTATAGCCACCATTCGCAGCAGACGTTTGTGGGTGAGTTTGCGGTGGTTGCCAGATAGCCGCGATCACGTTACCGCAGGGCGCGCAGGGGGTAGTTTTACCGCAGGGCGCAGAGGTTGATAGTTTTACCGCTGGGGGCGCAGGGGACGCAGAGGCTTTGTCAACCCTAACATCTCGGCGCCCTCTGCGTCCTTCGCGTCTTTGCGTTTAAGGTCTCTGCGGCTTTGCCCCCTCTGCGGCGTGAGCCGCACCGCTGTGCGTGATGAGAGCCGCACCGCCGTGCGGCTTTACTTGCTTATGCCGCCAACACCCGCTCGTGGCCGAGGATCTGCCGCAATTCGTTAACCAGCGCGTCTGACAGTTCGATGGTTTGTTGCGATTGCAGCACGACCATACCGACGCCGTTGGGCAGGTATAGCGTGACCTGATCGTGGCCGTGGCTGGCGCTGAGCAGGCTGTGAATGTGCTGCATTAAGGCAACGTCGGCGTCGAAGTCGTTGCTGCGCGGCAAGTAGATGCGCAGATTGCGCGCCGGCGGGCCATCGGCGCGGGCCGGTTCGGCTGTCTTCCCGTGGCCGTTGCCATTGCTATGCCCGTTGCCATTGCCGTTGCTGGCTAGCTTGACCGGCTGGCGCGGGCGCACGGCTGGCGGTTTGGCCGGCGGCGGGGCAGCGGCAGGCACGGCAGCGGCAGGCGCGCTGGCGGCAGCGACCGCCGGGGCTGGCGCCGGTTGCGCGGCAGGTGCAGGCGCCGGTAGTTCGATCACTATGTCGCTGATCAGCTCCTCACTCATCCCTTCCAGATCCATCTCGACCGGTTGCGCGCTAGCGGCGACGTCAATCGTGCTCGGCGCTTCCACACTCTCAACCACCAACTGCGGTGTATCGCGCCGGTTATCAACTTTCGCCGTCACCCGCACCACCGCATCGTTCTGCAACAGATCGGCGGACTTCGCCAGCACCTTGGGGAAGACCACGATCTCGATGCTGCCGGTGAGGTCTTCGAGCATCGCCACCAGCATCGAATCACCCTTCTTGGTCGCAATCCGGCGCACGCCGCTCAGCACGCCGACGAAGGTCAGCGTCTCGCCGATCAGCTCTTCGTTGATTGAGCCAAGCTCGGTAGCGCCGCTGAGGTCAATCCCTTCCAGCGCCTTGGCGATCGGATCGTCCGAAATATTCAGCCCCAGCAGCTCTTTCTCCCACAGCAGCACCTCTTTCTGCTCGGCGGGAGTCTCGGTGATGAGCGGCATTGGGATGCGGGCCACGGTCGGGCCGCTGGTGCTGCTCTCGCCGAAGATATCGAACAGGCTGCTCTGGCCGATTTCGCGCGCCTTCTGCGCTTCAACGCCAGCGTTCACCGCCTGATCGAGGATGGCCAGCTTTTGGCGGCGAGTGCCGGGCAGCGAGTCGAGTGCGCCGGCCTTGATCAAACTTTCCAGCGTGCGCTTGTTGAGAGCGTGGCGATCGACGCGGGCGCAGAGGTCTTCGAGCGATTGGAACGGGCCGCCGGCCTCGCGGGCAGCGATAATCGCCTCGACTGGCCCTTCGCCGACGTTCTTGATGGCCATCAGACCGAAGCGAATGCCGCGGTTATGAGTGACGCCGGGGGGCAGCGGCGGCGCCAGCGGCTCGATGGTAAAGCCCTTCTGCGAACGATTCACATCGGGCGGCAGCACCGCCACCCCCAACCGGCGCGCCTCAAGCGCGGCCTTGGTCACATCTTCAATCACGCCGCCGGCCCCGGTCAGCACCGCGGTCATATACTCGACCGGATAATTCACCTTGAGCCACGCCGTCTGATAGCTGAGCAAGCCGTAAAGGGTCGCGTGGGGGCGGTTGAACGAATAGCCGGCAAAGGGCAAGATCAGCTCCCAAAGCTGGTCGGCGACCTCTTTGCTAATGCCTTTGCGCTGGCACCCCTGTTTAAAGATCGCCTCGTTTTCGGCCATCAGCTCTTTATTCTTTTTGCTAATGGCCTTAATCACGATATAGGCTTGGCCGAGCGTATAATCGGCCACCGTCTGGAGCAGTTGCATAATCTGCTCTTGGTAGACGATCACGCCGTAGGTATCGGACAAAATCGGCTCAAGCACCGGGTGGAGATAGCGGATTTGGGAGGGATTATTCTTATTCTGGATATAGACCGGAATCTGCTCGAGCGGGCCGGGCCGGTAGAGCGCGACCATGGCGTAGAGGTCTTCAACGCGGGTCGGTTTCAACTGCATGAGATAGCGGGTCATCCCCGCTGATTCCAGTTGGAACACATTCTTGGTCTCGCCGCGGCCCAACGCCTCAAACACCTTCGGATCATCGAGCGGAATCTCATCGAGCCACATGCGACGACCGGTCGTCTGCTCGATATACTTCAGCGCCTCGGCCACCACCGACAAGTTGGTGAGACCGAGAATATCCATCTTGAGCAGACCCATCTTGGCCAGCGTCGGCCCCTCGAACGCCGCCATCAGCGCGTTCTCGTCTTTGGTGGTGCGTTGGAGCGGCACCAGCTCTTCGAGCGGGGTGCGGCTGACCACCACGCCACAGGCATGGGTGCCAACCGAGCGCATGCGGCCTTCGACCTTCTGCGCTTCGATGATCAACTCGCGCAAGTGGGGTTGGGTCTCGTAGATCTGCTTCAATTCAGGCACCCGCTCCAGCGCCTGCGCGATGGTGGTACCCACCGGCAGCGACGGAATCAGCTTCGCCACCCGGTCAACCTCGCCGGGATCGAGGCCGAGCACGCGACCCATATCGCGGATGGCCGCCTTGGCGCCGAGGGTGCCGTAGGTGATAATCTGGGCCACATTCTCGCGGCCATACTTCTGGGCAATGTAATCGAGAATCTCGTGGCGGCGCGAATCGGCGAAGTCGGTATCGATATCAGGCATTTCGAGCCGTTCGGGTGAGAGAAACCGCTCGAAGAGCAGCTTATTCTTGACCGGATCGACATCGGTAATGCCGAGAGCGTAGAGCACGAGCGACGCGCCAGCCGAACCGCGGGGCAGGCAGGGGATGCCGCGCGAACGAGCGAACTTGACGTAATCCCACACGATCAACATATAATCGGGGAAGCCAGTCTTATTGATCACGTCCAGCTCATACTCTAAGCGGCGCATGTACTCTTCGGGCGGCTGGCCGTGAAAGCGGCGCATCAACCCCTCTTCGCAGACGAGGCGCAGGTACGAGGCGGCATCGTGCCCTTCCGGCAGCTCGAAGACCGGCAACTGGACGCGGCCAAACTCCAGCTTCAGCCGGGCCATATCAGCGATGCGGCGGGTATTTTCCAATGGCTCAGTCCCGTACCGCTTAAAGCGCGCCCACATCTCTTCGCCCGACATAATGTGGTAGGTTTCATCCATCGCGTATTCGCGGGCGCAGAACTCGGCGAAGGTCATATTCATGCCCATCGCCATCACCTTATGCTGGGTAGCCTTATCTTCGGGGCGGACGAAATGGGCATCGCTGGTAGCGACAAGGGGAATGCCGAGTTCGCGGGCGATCCGCACGAGTTCATCGTTGAGCGGTTCGAGTTCGGGCGTATTATCGTGCAGTTGCAGCTCGATATAGTAACGGTCGGGGCCGAGCAGATCGCGGTAATAGGCCGCCGTCTCGACAGCGGTGCGGCGATCGCCGCTCTTGAGATAGTGCAACACCTCGCCGGCCAGACAGGCCGAGGTGACGATCAGGCCCTCGTGGTGCGCTTCGAGCAGATTGCGGTCGATGCGGGGGCGGGCGAAGACGCCTTTGCCCATGCCTTCAAGGTGGGCGCGGGTGGTGAGCTTGACCAGATTGCGATAGCCGGTTTCGTTTTGGGCCAGCAGCAGCAGGTGGAAATAGTTCTTGGCCCCTTTGGTCATTGGGTCGCTGAGCGAACCGGGAGCCATATAGGCTTCGACGCCGAGGATCGGGCGGATGCCAGCTTTCTTGGCTGCCTCGTAAAACTCCATCGCGCCGTACAGCACCCCGTGGTCGGTGAGGGCAATGCTATCCATGCCCAAATCGGCGGCGCGCTGAGCGATGCCTTTGGTGGTGGCGTAGCCATCGAGCAGGCTGTATTCGGAATGGACATGCAGGTGAACAAAGTCGCGCATGGTGTGCTCGCGTCAAAAAACTCTTTACACTTGACAGATGAGATCAAGGGCAAACAGGCGATCTAAACCTGAAACATTTGTCCGAACGGAAGCGTGTGGTGTCGTTTTTTTGGTGTTATATCGACATAAATCGCGCCCGATGGCGCGGTGGTTTGGTCTGATTATAGCATATCGGCGGCGGGTTGCGAACACGGATTCATCAAACTGTAAGGGATTTTTAACAGCCGGATGGGGCTGTCCGGCTCATAAAGGCGCAAAGGGGGCAAAGGCGCAGTAGAGCCGGATGGGGCTGTCCGGCTCATAAAGGCGCAAAGGGGGCAAAGGCGCAGAGGACGCGAAGGGGCGCGAAGGGAATGAATGTAAAAACGGACGGCTGTCCGGCTCGCCGGTGTAGGGAGATCATGCCCCCACCCCAACCCTCCCCCGCTGGGGGAGGGAGCGGGCGCCCTCACCCCCCAACCCCCTCTCCCACCTGACGGCGGGAGAGGGGGAGCTGCTGGATGGGAGGGTGAGTGCTCACGCAGATGGGCGCGGCTATGATACAATCGCGATGTGATGTGATCCGCCCCATGCCGAACAGGGCGCAATGAGCGCCTCTGCCGCATGAAAGGAGCTGAACTCATGGCTGAGCGTTACCGCATTGAACGCGATTCGTTAGGCGAGATGCAGGTGCCGGCTGATGCGCTGTATGGCGCGCAGACGCAACGGGCCGTGTTGAACTTCCCGGTGAGCGGGATGCGTCCCTACCGCGCTTTTGTGTGGGCGCAGACGATGATCAAGCGGGCCGCGGCTGAGGTCAACCGCGATTTGGGTCTGCTCGATCCGCAGATCGCTAATGCGATCATTCAAGCCGCCGACGAGGTGCTGGCCGGCCAGCATGCCGACCAGTTCGTGGTTGATCCGTTTCAGGCCGGCGCCGGTACTTCGCACAACATGAACGTCAACGAGGTGCTGGCCAACCGCGCGAACCAGATTTTGGGCTACAGCCTTGACGACCCCAAGAAGCCGGTCAGCCCGAACGACCACGTGAACATGGCCCAATCAACCAACGACACCATTCCGACCGCGATCCGGTTGGGGTGTCTGTGGCGGTTGCCCGAACTGCTGGCGGCGATCGACGACCTAGCTGATGCGCTTGAGGCGAAGGCCGTTGAGTTCGATGATGTGGTGAAGTCGGGCCGTACCCACTTGCAAGACGCCGTCCCGGTGCGGCTCGGCCAAGAGTTCGGCGCCTATGCGAAGGCGGTGCGTAACGATATGGAACGGATCTCAGTTGCTGCCGACCGCTTGCGCCGGTTGGGGATCGGCGGCACCGCCACCGGCACTGGCCTCAATGCGCACCCCGAATACCATGCGCGCATGGTGGCTAAGCTGAGCGAACTGACCGGCCATGAGCTGCGCTCGTCGGGCAATCTGTTCGAGTCGATGCAGAGCATGGCCGACCCCGCCGACTTCTCGGCCAGTCTGCGCACGCTCTGCATTACGCTGGGTCGCATTGCCAACGACTTCCGCCTGCTCTCGTCCGGCCCGGCCACCGGTCTCGATGAAATCCGCTTGCCTGCTGTGCAGCCGGGGTCGTCGATCATGCCGGGCAAGGTCAACCCCGTGCTGGCCGAGATGCTGAATATGGCTTGCTACCACGTGCAGGGTTGTGATCTGACGGTGGCGCTGGCGGCGCAGGCCGGCCAGCTTGAGTTGAACGTGATGATGCCGATCATCGCGCACAATCTGTTTGAGATGATGCATGTGCTGATTGGCGCGATCAACGCCTTTACCACCAAGTGCGTGGTCGGCATCACCGCCAATCGCGAGAAGGCGGCGGGCTGGCTGGCCAAGAATGCGATTCTGGTCACGGCGCTCAATCCGGTGATCGGCTATCTAAATGGTGCAGCGGTGGCGAAAGAGGCGATGGCTACCGGCAAGACGATCAAAGAGGTGGTGGTCGAAAAGGGCCTGCTCACCGCCGAACAGGTTGACGAGCTGCTCGATGTCTACAAGATGACCGAAGGCGGTATTCAGGGCATTGCCGCTGCAGGCTAAGGGGAGGCCGGCTATCCCGTTGGGGGTGTGATACGTTTACTTCTCCCGCTAGGGGATGTGGCCCCTACCCCCAACCCCTCCCCCGCTGGGGGAGGGGAATAGCCACAAAGAGACACAAGAAGCACAAAAACATCTTTGGAGTGTTTGCGTCTTTATGGTGGCGATTCTCTGCGCTATACCGATTGCCCCCACCCACAACCCCTCCCCCGCTGGGGGAGGGGAGTGTACCGCAGAGGGCGCGGAGGTCGCAGAGGATGATCGCCATCCCCCAGATCTTTGCGCCCTCTGCGTTCTTGGCGTCTTTGCGTTACGAATCTCTGCGGCTTGGCTCGCTTTGCGCCTTGACAGTTGCCCCCACCCCCAACCCCTCTCCCGCTGGGGGAGGGGAATAGCCACAAAGAGACACAAGAAGCACAAAAACATCTTTGGAGTGTTTGCGTCTTTATGGTGGCGATTCTCTGCGCTATACCGATTGCCCCCACCTCCAACCCCTCTCCCAGCGGGGGAGGGGTGAGTGTACCGCAGAGGGCGCGAGGGGCGCAGAGGATGATCGCCATCCCCCAGATCTTTGCGCCCTCTGCGTTCTTGGCGTCTTTGCGTTAAACCCTTTGCGTCTTTGCGGAGCCGGACAGCCGTCCCCCTCTCCATACATCGCGGCGTTGACTAGCATCTCGCGGTGAGGCAAGCTATAATACCAAGCATCGCCTATCCGTTCCGCGCCTCGGAGAGCATCGATGGCGTCAGTGACCCTCTCCGTCCGCATTGTGTTGCTCGGTGATATCCGGTTTGAGACAGGAGCAGACCGCACTACCTTTCCGCACCGTGAGAGTCTGCGCCGGTTATTGGTTCGTTTGGTCTTGCGTCCGCGCCAGCCGTGTGGCCGCAAGCAACTGGCTTTTATCCTCTGGCCCGACGCTGAACCGGCTGAGGCGTTGGCGAATCTGCGCCGGCATCTGTACCTCTTGCGCGAGCTGTTGCCGCCGGCGGCGCGGCCATGGTTGGAGGTTTCAACGCAAGAAATTATCTGGAATGCACCGCCCAATTGCCAGCTTGATGTCACTGCTTTTGAACAAGAGTGGACGACGGTGGCTGAGATGGAGGCGGCAGCGGCGCTGTACGGCGGCGAATTGGCCCCCGGCGTTGATAGCGATGACGAGATTCTCTCCCGGCGCGCGGCCTTGCACCGGCGCTATCTGCTCTTGCTCAAAACGCTGGCGCGGGTCTGGCTCGATCGCGGCGATTGGCAGCGAGCAGGCGCATGGGCGCGCCGGTTGCTGGCGCTCGATCCGTGGGATGAAGAGGCGGTGCGGTGGGCAATGACGGCGGCGGCATCGTCCGGCCAGCGCGCGGCGGCGCTCGATCTGTATCGCGCGCTAGCCGAAGAGTTGCAGCGTGAGCTGGATGCTCAACCGGCCCCGGAAACGACGGCGCTGTATCACGATCTGCTCCATCACCGGTTGGAGCTGCCGGAACCTGCCCGCCAATCGCCGGCGCTGTTTATCGGGCGTGATGAACCGCTCCGGCAATTGCTTGAACTGATGCACCATGCCGGGCAAGGGCAGGGCCGGATCGTCTTTGTCTCCGGGCCGGCTGGTGTGGGCAAGACGGCGCTGGTGCAAGAGGCGATCCACCGCTCGAACGGGATGGCTACCGTTCCTGCATGGCAGGTGCTGCGAGGGTATTGCCAGCCGGCCCGCAGTATCGGCGAGCAGCAGGCATATTTACCGTGGCGGCAAGTCTTGACCGCCGCTGCCACCCGTTTGGTGCAGGTGGCGCCGAACGCCGATTGGCTGGCGCGGTTGGCTCCGCTAGCGCCCGAACTGGCGCTATTGCGGCCCGGTTTGATCGCGCCTGACCAGCCCGATGCCGCGGCGCTGCAGCTGGCGATCCGGCAAGCGTTGCAAGCGTTGGCCGCTACCCAACCACTGCTGTTGCTGATTGAAGATGCGCACTGGATCGACCAAGCTTCGCTGGACGCGCTGAATGACGTGGCTGCGGGGTGCCGTTCGCTGCCGCTCTTGGTGATTGTGACGCACCGGTCGGGCTCGATTACGCCGGCATTACTGGCGCTGAAGCGGAGTCTGCGCCGCCAGCAATGCGCGCATGATGTCACCGTGCAACCATTCACAGCAGAGGAAACGGATCGCTTTTTGACCCAGATGCTGGATCGGCAGTCGCTGAGTGCGGTCACACTGGCCGATATCCGGCGGTATGCGGGCGGGTTGCCGCTCCTCTTGCATGAAGCGGTAGCGGCATTGGGTGAGATGCGTCACGTGACCAAGAGTGGTCTGACCAGTTTGCGCGATATCCTCACATTGCGGTTACGCGCGATCGGCGATCACAACCGCCAGATGCTGGAAGCGGCGGCGATCTTGGGGTTTTCCTGCGCCGATGCGGTCTTGCAACGGATGCTCGCGTGGTCGCCGGCCAAGTACGCTTCGGCGCTTGATGAGTTGAGCGCGCGCCACTTGCTAGTGGATACGGTGATCCACGGCGCTGACGATTACGCTTTTTCGCACCACCTGATACACGATCTGATCGTGAGCGATATTCCCGCCGATCGGGTGCCACTCCTGCACGAGCAAGCCGCCCGCGCGTTAGCGGCGGTCTACGCCGGCCAGAGTGGCTATGCGGCACGGATTGCCTATCATTACGAGCAAGCCGGCTACCGGTTGCACGCTGCCCGTTGCTGGCTCGACCACGCCCGTGAGAGTACCGATCTGGCGGCATTTGCGCCGGCGAGCGAGGCGATTGCCCACGCCGAAGCGTTGCTCACCGGCGCCAGCCGCGCCGAGCGTGAATTGCAGGCGCGGGCCGCGATGCAACGGGGGGTTGTGGCGCTGTATCAGGGTGATTCGGCGCCAGCCTTCGCTCTGCTCGCGCAGGCGGTGGCGGCCAGCCGTGAGTTCCCGGCGCTTTATGTGCAGGCGCTGGTCATGCAGGCGTATGCCCTCTACACCCGCGATCGGGCTGGCGAGGCATACGCTGCGGCGACGCAGGCGCTGGCGCTGGCGACATCGCTCAACGATACAATCAATCTGGTGCGCGCGCGCAATATTCGTGGCGTCAGCGCCTTGATGTTGGGGCAGATGGAGGAAGCGATTGCTGATCTGCGCCAAGCGTGCGCCAGCATTGAACATATCCGGCCCGACGATGAGCACGGGCCGGGGGTGATGGCCCAAACCGCGCAAAGCTTGAACCATCTCGGTACGGCGCTGGTCTTTGCCCAAGAGTACCGGCAGGCCCGTGATGTGCTCGATCAGACGGTCGCGATCGCGCAACGCAGCGGTTTGCGCCGGTTGGAAGCGGCGGCGTTGACGATGATCGGCCAGATGTTGCTGAACTGCGGGCGGTACGATGAGGCCGAGCGGGTATATACGCGCTCGCTGGAAGTTGCCGGCGAGTCGTATAAGCCGGGGATGTGGGGCAAGTATGCCGGTCGCGGTTGGGTGTATCTGCGGATTGGTGAACACGAAGCGGCCCGGCGCGATTTCACGAGCGGCTTGCATATCGCGACGCAGGTCAAGAGCCAATACGGCGCGCTCTTAATGCAGAGCTACTTGACCTTCGTTGATTTGGCCCAAGGCCGGACGCCGGCATGGTCGTTGGCGCAATTGGCGGCGCAGGCTGAGGCTGCCCAAAGCTATCCGGTGGTATACATCGCTTGCCTGTTGGCGGGGCAGATTGGGGAATTGATTGATCAATCCGAACTGGCGCTCGCACTGTATGAGCGGGCTTGGCGCGCCGCGCAAGCGAGCAATGTGCCGTCGTTTGTCTTGGCGGCGCGGGCGCGGTATCTTGGCCGGCGGATCGCGATGGCGCCGCAGAGCGATCTTTGGGCCGAACTTGATGCACTCGGCGCAAAGGCCGGGCAGGCCGGCGAATTGCCGGCACAGGCGCTGGTAGCATTGGCGCAGGCCAACGGTTGGTTGGCGAGCGGCCAAGCGGCGCAAGCCGCGCCGGCAGCCGAGCAGGCGGTGATGCTGGCCCGCGCCTGCCCTGATGTGCCGTTGCTTGGCGAGAGCTTGCTTGTACTGAGCGACATTTGCTTGCGGTTGGGCGATACTAGCCGCGCGCAGGCTGCATTGGCCGAAGTGCAGAACATTGCGCACCAATCGTTTGCTCCGCTGGCGATTCCGCTCGGTTTGGCCGAGGCGGGCCGGTTGCGTGCGGATTGCCTCAGGAGCCTGAATCCGCACGCGCCGGAACGAGCGGTTGCGCCGCGGAAGTGGCGGGCGGGGTCGTAGACCGTTGTTCTTACTGCAGAGACGCAGAGGGGTGAACACGCAAAGGCGCGGAGAACGCAAAGCAGCGCAAAGGGGGTTGGAATCACTCGTACCCGCTGCGTCCTCAGCGTCCCCTGCGGTCAGCATAAGGCAGCCCCACCCCAGCATTCCCCGCTGGGGGAGGGGCGGACAGATCATGTGTCCGGTACCCGGCCCTAAAGGGCCGGGCTAGGCTTACGAAGCCCGCTGCGCGGGCTGATGCCCCCACCTCTTGCCCCTCCCCCGTTGGGTGAGGGGTGATGGGGATCTCAGCACGGGGCTTTACGGCATCGCCCAGCGATCGACAGTTGTACGCGATCAAACGTTCTGTCCGCTCCTCAACCCCACTGGGGGAGGGGAGAGCGCAGTGCCCCCTCTCCCAGCGGGAGAGGGGGACGGGGGGTGAGGGCTCACGGCAAGGCGTAGAGGGGGTTGGAACCGAACCGCATCCTCCGCGCCTGCGGCGGTGAGGCTAGGCGGCCCTGATCGCCGAGGACGTTTTGAGGACGCTGGCCTGCTACACTACGAATGCCCGGCCATGCTTGCAGGCTGGGCGCTTTTTGTATCAGCAGTGACGTTCTCAGAGGTGCTCGTATGCGGCCAACGCTCCTTGTGTTCGTTGTCTTGTTGCTCCTTTCCGCCTGCGGCGGCGGGACGCCTACCACCAACGCGCCCACCAGCGCGCCGGCTTCCGCCCCTACCCAAGCGCCCGCGCCCACCAGCGCGCCGGCTTCCGCCCCTACCCAAGCGCCCGCGCCTACCACTGCACCCGCGGCAGCCGGCCAGTTCGACCCGCGCGCAGCAGAACCGTGCGCCGTCTTCAACCCTGATGAGCTGGCGGCCATTACCGGCGTGCCGTTGTTGGATGCGTTTCCGGGGAAAGATCGCTTCTTTGCCACCTGCGCCTACGTGTTCAACGACCAAGATCAGAGTAACGCCAATCTTGGCATTGATCTGCGGAATCCCGGCGCTGAAGCCTTTGCCAAGGTGATCCAATTCAACCAAGAATCAGGCAAAACCGTCGAGCAAATAGACATTGGCGAGAGCGCGGCGATTGTGGAGAACGATGGCGAATTCTCGCTGTATGCCGTGATGAATGGCTGGAGCGTCACCCTTTACGGCTATAAGCTTAGCCGTGAAGAAGTTATTGCGATAGGCCGATTGCTCACTGATCGGCTGGTGGCGTTTACACCGCCGCCAGCGGGTGATGTGGCCAATCAGCCTGCCCCTCAATCTGGTGCGCTCATCGGGATGGAAGTCGTGATCGAAGAGCCGGCGAATATGGCTGGCGTGACCACGCTGGAAAGCCTTAACATCGTCTCAATTGCCGGCTTTGCGATGTGCTCATTCGATCCGGCAGCCGATCCGTTTATCGTCACATTCATCGCGCGACCCGGTGAAGACCCGCCCACGCCGGTCGGCGTCTTTACCCTCTCAGCTTCCGGTGGCGTCAAGCCCAATCAACCGTCGCCGGCCAATTTTGAGGTCGGGCTTGGCCGTTCCGATGAGCCGCAGATGTTTGCCGGCGAAGGGACGGTGATCGTCGCGGCGGATGGGAAATCCGGCACATTTGAGGCTGGCCGGCTGAAGGGGCGCTGGAGTTGCACCTTCGCGGAATGAGATAAGACCTGTTCGTGGTAAGGAGCGCAGCGCAATGCCGCTGCGCTCCGCCATAATAACGATGAAAGAGAGCCGTGATTTATGACGACTCGTTACTTGCGGTTAGGGTTGCTGATAGCGCTTGGCATGGCGCTGATGGGTGGCGCGGGTACAGCGCCCATACGGGCGGAAAGTGGTCGTTGCTACGTCAAATGGAATGCGCTAGGAGGCAATAATGGCACAGCGTGGATCGATGCGTACAACGATCTCCAATCGGCGCTGGCGAATCTGGGGTGCCGCCAGATTTGGGTGGCGGCGGGGTTCTACCAGCCCGGTTCCGATCCGAACGATAGTTTTATCCTCAGAAACAACGTGGCGATCTACGGCGGATTTGCCGGTACCGAATTGAATCTGGACGAACGCAATCCGGCTGCGAACCGCACTGTGCTCACCGGCGACATTGACGACAATGATACCTACAACAGCAATAGTATTGTTACGAGCATCAATGGCACGAATAGCTACCACGTCGTGACCGCGATTGAAGTTGATAACACGGCCATTCTCGATGGATTCACTATCACTGGCGGCAACACCGCCACTGGCAAAGGCGGCGGTATCTGGTTGTTCGATAGCCGTCCCCGCTTGAACGATCTGATCATTGGCGGCAACACCGCCAGCCAAGGCGGCGGTTTAGCGAATGAATACGGTTTTCCCATCGTTACTAATGTCACTTTCCGGCAAAATAACGCCCAGACCGGTGGCGGCATGGTGAATATCGCCGGTTCCGCCACTCTGTTTAACGTAACGTTTCAGGGCAACCGGGCGCAACGAGGTGGCGGCATGGCCAATCTGAACAGTGAAACGACGCTGGGCAACGTTACGTTCAGCGGCAATGACGCCACGGTCGATGCCAACAGCGATGGCGGTGGTATGTACAATAGCCTCAGCGCCGCGTACCTCAGATACGTCACCTTCCTCAGCAACAATGCGAATCGGAATGGCGGCGGCATGGCCAACGTTGACAGCACGATCATCTTGGAAGATGTCGTGCTGTCGCTCAATGCCGCTGCCAATTGGGGCGGAGGCGTCTTTAGCCGCAACCAGACCCTTGTGATGACCGGCGTTACCATTCACGCGAATGTGGCCAATTATGGCGGCGGCGTGTTTACAGAGAGCGCGGCAGGGACGTGGGTGAATGTTACGTTCAGCCAGAATAGCGCCAGCAGTTTTGGCGGCGGGATCTATCTCTACAGCAACAGCAGCCCGACCTTGACCAACCTGACTGTGACGGGGAACAGTGCCGGTACGAATGGCGGCGGCATGTACAACGACAGTTTCAGCAATCCGTCGGTCAGGAATGCAATTATTTGGGGCAACAGCGCAACTTCCGGTAGTGGCATCCATAATTTCTCCAGTACCCCGACGATCGCCTACAGTAACGTGCAGGGTTGCTTCACGAGCGGCTCGTGGAATGGGTCATGCGGTACGGATGGCAGCAACAATCTTCAGCTTGATCCGTTGCTAGGCGCCTTAACGAATAACGGCGGCTTCACGCCGACCCATGCTTTGCAACACGGTTCACCGGCGATCAATAGCGGCCTGTGCGGGATTGGCAACTCGATTGATCAACGTGGCGTTAGCCGGCCACAGGGTGGCGCGTGCGATATGGGAGCGGTCGAGCGCGCCTTTATTCATGTGCCGTTGGTGCAGCGGTAGGTTGGTTACTGGGAGAGCAGGGAACCCGGCCCTGAAGGGCCGGGCTAGGGTTACGAAGCCCGCTGCGCGGGCTGCTGGCCCTCACCCCCCAACCCCCTCTCCCGCCGTCAGGTGGGAGAGGGGGAGCTGCTGACACCCTCCCCCAACATGGAAGATTGGGGTGGGGGTATCCCTCGCTCTCGTGTTCAGGCACCCCCACCCCTAATCCCTCCCCCGCTGGGGGAGGGGAACATGTACCGCCGAGGACGCCGCGGGCGCGGAGGAATAGCCACAAAAACTCACAAAAGCCACGAAAAATAAGCAAATGTTTTTCGCTTTCTCTCACCCAGCGAGAGGAGGGATGGGGGTGAGGGCTAGCCATTGACCGCCGCGAACGTGGAGGAAGCTCCCAATCCCAAACCCCTTCGCGTCCTCTGCGCCCTTTGCGGCTTTGCGTTAAGAATCTCTGCGCCTTTGCTCCCTTCGCGCCTGTGCGTTGATGTCCCGCTCGTGTGGCGCTACTGTCTGTTCACCGCCGCAACAATCGCCGTCTGCAACAAGCGATATAGCTCATCGGTCAGCGTGTCGTATTCGGCTTGAACCTCACCGGCGAAGCTCATGTCCGTCCACGATCCCATGCCGCCGAACACCCACGCCGCGCGCACGGCGGCCAGCAATTGGCTGGAAGCGGGGGGCAAGAGGTCATCCTCATCGGCGGCGCTCGCTGGGGTGGTGAGGAAGTGCAGCGCGATCTCGAACGAACGGGCGAATTGATCGGCGTAGTGGTCAAGCGCAAAGTCAATCATCTTGGGCAGGTGCGCGATGAGCTGCTGTGTCACCTCGGCCACGGTGGCCGAAGTGGCAGCGTAGCCAGCAGGGGCATTGGTGGCGATCCGGCCATACGTCACCTGCCATCGCCTCCCATCAGCGCGAAAACGGTCGCCCAATTCCCAACGCGCCTCCCAATAATCAGAAGCCGCTGGTTTCACCGCTTCAATCAGCCAGCGGGAGCCGTCCTCGCCAAACCCCACCGGCGGACTGCCGGCGGCAGCGTCGGGTTCCGGATCGTACACCAGACGCAGCGCCGTGACACCCTCTTCCCTGAGCCGCGCCAGCCACGCGATCGGATCCGCCGCATATACCTCCCCCGCGGCGCCAGCGTGGTTCAGATCAACAAACCGGACAACCTCGCACGACCGGAACACCGGGTTATCCGGGTAGACATCGCCGAGATTCACCGCCGCCGGCGCGCGCAACGCCGCATTGGCCCATGCGGTGAGGGTGATGATCTGGGCAAGTGAAGCGTCCATGGTGTTTCCGCTTGGATGGTGATGGGATGGTTTACCGCAGAGGGCTATGGTTATTGCTGCGTGATTGCGGCGGTGATGGCATCTGGGAGAGTATTCGCAAGCAATACGACCATCCTGCTCTTGCTATTGTCAGATTCGATACACTATCCTGCCTCATGCAGGATCTGCTGAATATCTCGCTTGACTTGTGGGATCCGCTCACTGATGGTTTGCCAAACCAATCGATAATCTATACCGAAATAAAAATGGATTAACTTGTCTCTCATACCAGCCATCTCTCGCCAAGGAATCTGAGGATGCTGCTGGCGAATCTCTTCAGGTATTTGTTTTACAGCTTCACCGATAATTTCAAGTTTTCTAATAACTGCACTCGATGTTTTATCATCAGCTTGAAACATCTCCAAATCCATTCCTGCAACGAATCTTTCAATACTGTCTATTGCTGCTAGAATGTCTTGTAAATAGATAGTATAGTTTCTCATACCATCACTACTTCTCCTAGTACTGCGTCCTGCAACTCGGCGCGCAGAGCGCGTTTCGGCACCACATCCACCGGTCGCTGGAAGATTTCTTCGAGGTAGAGTGCCAATCCGATGACGTCGAATAAATCTGCGCTCTCCGCAAAATCCACTAACAAGTCAATATCACTCGTAGCAGTCTGTTCGCCGCGCGCAAACGACCCGAAGAGACCGATTGCCGCGGCTTTATAGCGCGTGGCCATGATTGGTTGCAGCTCTTTTAACTTGGCGAGGATCGTTTCGGCGTTGAGCATTGGGATTGGTTGGTTTTATCTGATACACGAACTACTATAGGATGACCCCATCCGCATGTCAAGCAATCGCACCATCGTTTCACTCTGGGCAAGGAACGCTCCCTGAAAGCGCTTTCACGGTTTTGTGCAACTGATTCGCGCTTTTTGAAAAGCCAGCGCAGCGCCGTTTCGGTACTATACGGGTAGTTGGAAGCGTTCCCAGTCAGTGGCGGCAAGCTATGAATATCACCCTTGACGACATCGCCCGGCGGGCCGGGGTTTCGCGAGCAACCGCTTCGCGGGTGATCAACAATCATCCGCACGTCAATCCGGCGGTGCGCGAGCGGGTGTGGCAGGCGATCCGCGAGACGAATTATCAACCCAATTTGCCGGCGCGCTCGCTGGCTAGCCGCCGCTCGCAGGTGATCGGGATCATTATTCCACAGCCGATCCATACGCTGTTTGCCGATCCCTATTTCCCGCTGTTGATCGAAGGGATTGCCCACGTCTGCAATGAACGGCAGTTTTCGATCATGCTCGATCTGGCCACTACGACTGACAGTGACCCGTATCGCCACCTTGGCCGGCGCGGGTTTTTGGAAGGGGCGATTGTCGCTTCGGCGGTCGAAGACCAATTTCTCTTGCAGTGGCTGGCGCAAGAGACGATCCCGGTGGTGTCGGTGGGGCGGATTACGTCACTGCAAGCGATCCCCTATGTCGATGTCAATAATCGCTACGGCGCGCGCATGTTGGTTGAGCATCTGCTCTCGCAAGGGTATCGCCGGATTGCGACGATTACTGGCCCGATGAATATCGTAGCTGGACGCGATCGGTTTGCTGGGTATAGTGATGCGCTGCATGCCGCCGGGTTGCCGGTGTTGCCGGAACTGGTGGTCGAAGGCAATTTTAGCGAGCAGAGCGGGTTTACCGCGATGCAGACGCTCTTGCGGCTGGTACCGATCCCCGACGCGGTCTTTGCCGCCAGCGACATGATGGCGCTCGGTGCGTTGAAGGCGTTGCGCGCCGCCGGTCTCAGCGTTCCCGGCGATATTGGCTTAGCCGGGTTTGACGATATTCCGCTGGCGGCAGCGATGACGCCAGCGCTCACCACCGTGCGCCAACCGATCGGTGAATTGGGCCAGACGGCGGCCCAATTGCTGCTCGACCGGCTCGCGACCGATTCTCTCGCACCCGTGACCCAGCGGGTGATGTTGCCAACCGAATTGGTGATCCGCGACAGTTGCGTTCGCCAGCATTGAAAGGGGGTGCAAGCGACCAGACGTGAATCCAGTGTTGAGGATGCGGGAGGAGGACATATCCAGTCGTTATAGCTGCCCAACTCGCCCGCCAGTTCAAACCATCTTCGGCACGTAAATAGCAATGGCGACTCATTCCAGAGGAGGAGATTCAATGAAATCGCTGAAACCGCTGCTCGTTAGCCTTATGTTGATCGTGGCTGCGCTGGTCAACGCCGCCTGCGGCAGCGGCGGCGCAACGCCGCCGGCCCAACCCACCAGCGCACCCGCGGCGAGTGAACCAACCGCCGCTGTTGCTCCCACTTCAGCTCCTGCTCCCACTGCTGCCCAAACCTCTAATCGCGTCAAAGTGCGCTGGTTCGTCGGGTTGGGCGCCGGCACCGATGAAGGCGCTATTCCCGGCCAGAATGCCTTTGTTGAGCGGTTTAACGCTAGCCAAGATAAGATTGAGCTAGTGCTCGAGATTGTCGACAACAACGTCGCTTTCGATACGCTGGCTACCCAGATTGCCGCCGGTAATGCTCCCTGTCTTGTCGGCCCGGTCGGCATTCGCGGACGCGACAGCTTCAAGGGCGCGTGGCTCGACCTGCAACCGTTGATCGATAAATACAACTATGATCTGAGCGATTTCGATCCGAATCTGGTCAAGTTCTATCAGGTGAAGGAAGAGGGCCAGCTCGGCATTCCGTTCGCGATCTTCCCCTCGTTCATCATCTACAACAAAGACCTGTTTGACGAGGCTGGCCTGCCTTACCCGCCCGCTACCCACGGCGCGCCATGGGTTGACGAGAACGGCGTCGAGCGTGAGTGGAACATTGAGACGCTGACCGAGCTGGCGAAGAAGCTGACCGTTGACGTCAACGGCAACGATGCCACCTCGCCCGATTTCGATCCCACCAAGATTGTGCAGTTCGGCTGGATGAACCAGTGGACTGACCCGCGCGGCATTGGCACCTTCTTTGGCCCCGGCTCGCTGGTTGATGAGAACGGCAATGCCCAAATTCCCGACAACTGGAAGGCGGCGTGGAAGTGGACCTACGATGGCTGGTGGAAGGATTGGTTCATTCCGAACGGCCCCTACGGCGGCGCCGACTTCCTGCAAGGCCCCGGCGGCCCCTTCTCGTCGGGCAATCTGGCGATGATCCACATCCACATGTGGTATGTTGCGCCGTGGGCCTTGGGCAATGTGGGTTTCGATTGGAATCTGGCCGCCACACCGAGCTATAACGGCACGATTACCGCCAAGATGCACGCCGACACCTTTGGCATCCTCAAAGGTTGCCCCTACCCCGATGCCGCCTTCGAGGTGTTGAGCTATATGCTGAGCGCCGAGCACGTCAATGAATTGCTGACCATCTACGGCGGTATGCCGGCCCGCCTCTCGCTGCAAGACAACTACTTTGCCCAGTATAATCAGACCAGCTTCCCCAACAAGACTGACATTAACTGGGACGTGGTGGTGGAAGCGATGGCGTATGCCGACAACCCCAACCACGAGAGCTGGATGCCCAGCTTCCAAGAGACGACCGACCGCTACAACGAGTTCTGGAACTATCTCGCCAACACGCCGGATGCCGATTTTGAGGCTGAAGTCGCTAAGTTGAAGGCTGATCTGCAGAAGATCTTCGACGCGGCGAAGCGGTAATTCTTGGCAAGCGGCGACTCTGCCGCAAACAGTCCGGCTCCTCCCTCAGCGGGAGTTGGGAGAGGAGCCGGACAAACAGAAGAGCTAGTTGACAGACTGATCAACGCAACGACGCGATACGCATGTGAGGTTGAAGACCGTTTCCCCTCGCCTGCGCCAACCCACCGACAAGGAGGCGTGACAATGGCTCCCTTGCCAGAACTGAGTAGCGTATTGCGCAGCCGAACCGCTGCCGCGCAGCGGCGGAAGCTGAGCAAGCTGGAAAAGAAGGAGATCCGTTGGGGTTTGTTCTTTATCAGCCCATGGATCATTGGCTTTCTGCTCTTTTACTTGTTGCCGATGCTGGCATCGTTCGGCTTCTCGCTCTACGACTTCAACCCAGCGGTGCCTGATCAAGCGCGCTTTGTCGGCTTCGCCAACTGGCAGCGGGCGCTGTTCCAAGATGCCGAGGTCTGGCTCTCGTTGCGCCGTACCTTGCACTTTGCCGCTATTTCATTGCCAATTTCGCTGCTCTTTGCGCTCTTTTTGGCGATTTTGCTCAATTCTGAACACGTGCTGGGCAAGAGTGTCTATCGCACGCTGTTCTATATGCCGACTATGATCCCGCTGGTGGCGACGGTGTTGATCTGGAACGGCGTGCTCAACGAGCAGACCGGCTGGATCAATGTGATCATCGAGCGGTTGACCGGGATTCGCGCCACTGGCACGCAGGGCTTGCGCTGGCTGGCTGACCCCAATCTGGTCTATTACGCTTACACCATGTTTGGCCTGTGGGGGGTCGGCAACGCGATGATCATCTTTCTGGCCGGCTTGCAGGGCGTGCCGACCGAGCTCTACGAAGCGGCCCAGATCGACGGCGCTAACTGGTTTCAGCGCCTGATCTTCATCACCATTCCGCTGATCACGCCGGTGATCTTCTACCAACTGGTGCTGGGGGTGATCGGTTCGCTGCAATACTTCCTCGCCCCGTTTGTGCTCAATGGCGGCACCGGCTTCCCCGAAGGCATGACCCGCTTCTTCATGGTCTATTTCTACAAGCAGTCGTTCAGCTTCTTTAGCATGGGATACGGCGCGACGCTAGCATGGCTGATGCTGATTATCGCCATGATTATCACGGTTGTGCTCTTTGGCACCTCGCGGCTCTGGGTCTTTTACGCAGGGGAGGAACGGTGATGATACTCTCACGACGCGCGAGCGGCAATGTACTGACCAAATCAACCCGCGAGGCGATTGCGCGCATCGGTCTGACCAGCCTCACCCTCGCTGTGCTGGCCCTGTTCTTGATCCCGATGGTCTACGGTATGACCACCGCGGTCAAAACCGATAGCCAAATCGCCAAGACCGGCGCACCATGGTGGCCGGCGCGGGAACGCACCTTTGAATATGAGGGCAAGGCGTACGATGTCTATCTAGTGCCGGTTGATGGTGAGATCCGTGAATTGGCGCTCTACCGGCCCGGACGCCAGAGCAGCTTGTTCATCGACCCGGAAAATCCGGCGGCGGGGCCGTTTGAGTGGCAAGGCCAGTGGCGGCAGCTCGAACGGGTCTGGCAGCTCGATATTCAGTGGAGTAACTTTACCCGCGCATGGAATACGATCAACTTCCCGAACCTGTTGCGCAACACGTTGATGTACGCCGGCATCACCACCTTCGGCGCGGTCTTGTCGGCGGCGCTGGTAGCCTACGGCTTCGCCCGCTTCCGCATTCCCGGCAAGAACATTCTCTTCATGATTATGCTCTCGACCGTGATCTTGCCCGGCGCGGTGACGCTCATTCCGACCTACTTCGTCTTCTTGCAGATCGGTTGGGTAGGCACGTGGCTGCCATTGATCGTACCGGCCTTCTTCTCGTGGGGCACCAACGTCTTCTTGTTGCGCCAGTTCTTCCTCGGCATCCCGCGTGATCTGGAAGAGGCGGCTCAAATCGACGGCGCGAGCCCGCTGCGCATCTTCTTCTCGATCATTCTGCCGATGTCGCGTCCGGCCCTAACCGCTGTTGCGCTCTTCCACTTCTTCTGGGCATGGAACGACTTCTTCGGCCCGTTGATCTATCTCGCCGGCCATCCCGATAAATTCCCGATTACCGTCGGTCTGACCGCGTTCAACAATCTCTATTCGCAGTCAACCAATCTGATTCAGGCGGCATCGCTGATTTCAGCGGTTATCCCGATTGTGGTCTTCTTCTTCGCCCAACGGATCTTCCTTGAGGGTGTGGTGATTACCAATATCGAGAAGTAGGCTGCGCAATGCGATTGCGACTTTTCATTGTACTCACCTTGATAGCGGCGATGCTCAGCGCGTGTGGCGGCACAGCGCCAACCACCTCGCCGGTTGCAACCGTCGCACCCTATCGCGATCCGGCGGCAGCAATTGCTGTGCGGGTTGAGGATGTGCTGCAACGGATGACGCTGGCGGAAAAGATTGGCCAGATGACCTTGATCGAAAAGAACAGTCTCACGCCTGATCAGGTGCGAGAACTGTTCATCGGCGGCGTGCTCAGTGGTGGGGGCGGCTACCCCAGCACTGAGAATTCGCCGGCAGCGTGGGCCGAGATGGTCAATTCCTTTCAGCGCGCTGCGCTGAGCACCCGGCTCGGCATCCCGATCATCTATGGCGCCGATGGTGTACATGGGCATAACAATCTCTACGGTGCAGTCATCTTTCCCCACAACATCGGCTTGGGCGCTGCCAACGATCCGGTGTTGGTCGAACAGATCGGGCGGGCCACCGCCATCGAGATGGCCGCCACCGGCGTCTTTTGGAACTATGCGCCGGGTGTGATGGTGCCGCAAGATGTGCGGTGGGGGCGCACGTATGAGGGGTATGCCGAGCGGCCTGACCACGTGGCCACACTGGCTGCCGCTTTCTTGCGCGGGTTGCAAGACCCTGATATCGTTGCCCCTAATCGGGTGATCGGCACGCCCAAGCACTACCTCGGCGATGGCGGCACGGCATGGGGTTCATCAACGACCGAAAACTACCAGCTTGATCAGGGTGAAACGATGGGTGACGAAGCCATTCTGCGCGCCGTCCATTTACCGCCCTACCGCGCCGCGATTGCGGCGGGAGCGCAGGTGATCATGGCGTCGTATTCAAGCTGGAATGGGCAAAAGATGCACGCCAGTTCGTATTGGCTGACCGAGGTGCTCAAGGGCGAACTGGGTTTTACCGGCTTTGTCGTGTCTGATTGGGCCGCGATTGATCAGATCGATCCCGATTACGAGCGCGCAGTCATAACTGCGATCAATGCCGGGATTGACATGAACATGGTTCCTTACGATCCCCAGCGCTTTATCGCGATCCTGACGCGCGCGGTTGAGTCTGGCGCGGTAAGCGAAGAGCGGATCAACGATGCAGTGCGGCGCATTCTGGCCGTCAAGTTTGCGATGGGTCTCTTCGAGCAACCCTTTGCCCAGACCGAACTCCTCGCGCAGATCGGCAGCGCCGCGCATCGCGAATTGGCTCGCACAGCAGTGGCCGCATCACTGGTATTGCTCAAAAACGAGCAGGATCTACTCCCGTTGCCCAAAGACATTGGTCATCTCTATATTGGCGGGCAAGCGGCTAACGATCTCGGCATCCAAGCCGGCGGTTGGACGATCGAATGGCAGGGACGGGCTGGTGCTATTTTTCCCGGTACCACGATTCTGGCTGGGATTCAGGCTGCGGTCTCGCCGCAGACCGTCGTTGAATACAACGAACATGGTCGCTTTACGGGTGATCCGGGAGCTGCCGATGCGGTGTGTATCGCTGTGGTTGGTGAGCTGCCCTACGCCGAAGGGCGTGGTGATAGCGCCAGCCTCAGTCTGCCGTCGGGTGAACAGCGCGTGTTGCGCCGTATGGAAGCGGCCTGCGCGCGCCTCGTCGTCGTGCTCGTCGCGGGCCGTCCCTTGATCGTAACCGATGATTTGCCCAAGTGGGACGCCTTCGTCGCTGCATGGCTGCCGGGCAGTGAAGGCGCCGGCGTGGCTGATGTGCTCTTCGGCGACCGGCCCTTTCGCGGACGCTTGCCAGTGACTTGGCCGCGCAGTCTCGACCAATTGCCGTTGGGAAGCGGCAATGGCGATCCGCTCTTTCCGTATGGATTTGGCTTGATCCCTTAGCTGGTAACCCGTTTACACAGGAAGACGACGGTGTTGTACCTACGAATGCGAGTAACCCAACAACTCTGTTTGCTCTGGCTGGTGCTGCTGCTGGCCGGCTGCGCAACTGCGCCGGCAGCGCCAGCACCGCCAGAACCGGCGCCAACCGTCTCGCCATGGACGCTGGTCTGGAGCGATGAGTTCGACGGCGAGGCGCTCAATCCGCGCAATTGGCTGTTTGACAAGGGGGCTGGCGGTTGGGGTAATAACGAGTGGCAGTTCTATACTGACCGGCCCGAAAATGCCCGGATCGAAAATGGCGTCTTGGTGATCGAGGCTCGCAACGAAGAGTACTTAGCGTGGGAATATACCTCGGCCCGGATCAAGACCCATTACTTGCACGCATGGACGTATGGCCGGATCGAGGCGCGCATCAGGTTGCCACCCGGCGGCAAAGGCATCTGGCCCGCCTTCTGGATGCTGGGTGAGAATGTCGCTACTGCGCGCTGGCCGAACTGCGGCGAGATTGACATCATGGAGAACATTGGCGACCCGACCACCGTGCATGGTTCGGTGCATGGCCCCGGCTATTCCGCCGGCAATGCGATCACCAAATCGTTCACTAGTCCGGTGTCGCTAGCCGATGACTTTCATCTCTACGCAGTCGAATGGGAGCCGGACGAGATCCGGTGGTACGTTGACGACCAGCTCTACCACACGCTGCGCCGTGAACAGACACCGGGCGAGTGGGTGTTCGATCACCCGTTCTTCATCATTCTCAATCTGGCGGTAGGCGGCAACTGGCCGGGGTATCCCGATGAAACGACCGTCTTCCCGCAGCAGATGTTGGTTGATTATGTGCGGGTGTATCAGAAGAACGGGTGAACGGTGCGCGCCGTTGGTGCGTTGGCTGGCAGGCAGCTACCGGGGATATATCGTTCACACTGATGCGGGAGATTGCGGACGTTCCGCGCTCTTGCGATGACAAAGCGATGTGCGCCGGCGGATCGGCGAGCATCGACATAACGATCTGTTTGCGTCTCTTTGCGGCTATTCCAACACACACTTAGAGGAACATCATGACCAATCACATCGAAACTCTGCTTGCGCAACTCACGCTCGACGAGAAGATTGCGCTCGTGGCTGGGGCCGATGCATGGCATACCGTCGCCATCCCGCGTCTCGGCATTCCGGCGATCAAAGTCACCGATGGCCCCAACGGTGCGCGCGGCGTGAGCCGCAATGGTACGCATACCTCGGCTTGTTTCCCGATCGGGGTGGCGATGGGAGCGACGTGGAACCCAGAACTGGTGCGCCAGATCGGCGAGGCGCTGGCCGAAGAGACGAAGGATAAAGGCGCGCATATTCTGCTCGCGCCGACGGTCAATATCCATCGCTCGCCGCTGGCCGGGCGCAATTTCGAGTGCTTTTCCGAAGACCCATACCTCACCGGCGTGATGGCTGCGGCCTACATCACCGGCTTGCAGAGCCGCGGCGTGGGGGCGTGCATCAAGCATTTCGTCTGCAACGATTCGGAATTTGAACGCTTTAGCATCAGTTCTGACGTGGGCGAACGCCCGTTGCGCGAGATCTACCTGCGCCCGTTCGAGCTGGCGATCAAGCAGGCCAAGCCGTGGACAATCATGTCGGCCTATAACCGGATCAACGGCGTCTGGGCTAGCGAAAATCGCCGGTTGCTGGTGGAGATTCTCAAAGGCGAATGGCAGTTCGATGGGTTGGTAATGTCAGACTGGTACGGCACCTACAGCGAGCGCGCCACCAGCAACGGGCTCGATCTTGAGATGCCGGGGCCGGCACGCTGGCTAAACCGCGAGCATGTCTTGGCGGCGATCGAGCGGGGTGATCTGAGCGAAGCTGAGCTCGACGATAAGGTGCGCCGGCTGTTGCGTACCATCGAGCGGGTTGGCGGCTTTGCCAATCCCACGCCGGCGGCGGAACAGGCCAACGACCGGCCTGCTCACCGCGCACTCATCCGGCGGGCCGGCGCCGAGTCGATTGTGCTGCTGAAGAATGACGGGCCGGTGTTGCCGCTCGATCCCGAACAATCGCAAACGATCGCCGTGATTGGGGCCAATGCGCATTGGGCCGCGATCATGGGTGGCGGCAGCTCGGAAGTCGCGCCGCACTATGTGGTCACGCCGTTGCAGGGCATCCGCGCGCGCGCCGGCGCGCAGTGTATTGTGGACTATGCGATCGGGACACCGATCTTCCGCCGCTTGCCCAACCTCGATCCGGAGTGGATTCGGGTGCCCGGCAGCAACCAGTCGGGGGTACGGATCGACTACTTCACCAACCTCGACCTCAGCGGCGCGCCGGTGCGCACCGATCACCTCGCGACGCTCGAAGCGAGCTGGTTTGGCGACCAGATCGAATATCTGAACCTTGCCACCTTCGCGGCCCGGCTCAGTTGCGATCTGCTGCCGCCGCAGAGCGGTCGCTACCAACTGGGGCTGTCGTGCGTCGGCCAAGCGCGGATCTGGCTCGATGACGAATTGGTGCTCGACCAGTGGCACAAAGAGTTGATGGATGGCAGCGAGCAACGCCAGCCCATTACCCTTGTGGCCGGCAAGCGTTACCGCTTGGCAGTCGAATTTCGCTGGCCAACACCCGGCAATTGGCGGGCAGTGCAAGTTGGTCTCTGGCCGGAACGGGAGGATGATCCGATTGAGGAAGCGGTGGCGCTGGCCGCCCGCTCGCATGTAGCCATCGTCTTTGCCGGTTTGACCAAAGAGTGGGAGAGCGAAGGCTTCGATCGGATCGATATGGATCTGCCGGGCCGCCAAAATGAGCTGATCCGGCGGGTGGCGGCGGTGAATCCGCGCACGATTGTGGTGCTGAATGCCGGTTCGCCGTTGCAGATGCCATGGCTTGATGAAGTGGCGGCGGTGGCGCTGGCGTGGTACGGCGGCCAAGAGGCGGGCAATGCGATCGCCGATGTACTGTTTGGCGTGGCCGATCCCGGTGGCCGCCTGCCCACCACCTTCCCCAAGCGGCTGGCTGACAACCCGGCCTACATCAATTATCCCGGCGAAAATGGCCATGTGCTGTACGGCGAGGGCTTGTTCGTTGGCTACCGCTACTACGACCGCAAAGGCGTCGAACCGCTCTTCCCGTTTGGGTTTGGCTTGAGCTACACTGAGTTTGCGTACCGCAATCTGCGCCTCTCGGCGAACACGATGCGGCCTGACGAGACGATCACTGTGAGCGTTGATGTCACCAACACCGGCCCGCGCCCCGGCGCCGAGGTGGTGCAGCTCTATGTGCGCGATAGCGCGGCCCGTCTCACCCGGCCCGACAAAGAGCTGAAAGGCTTTGCCAAGATCACGCTGCAACCCGGCGAAACCACCACGGTGACGTTCACGATCGACCGGCAGGCGCTGAGCTACTACGATCCGGCGGTGCCGGGGTGGGTGGCCGAACCGGGTGAATTCGTGGCGTTGGTGGGCCGTTCGGCGGCAGACATCCGGCTAAGCGCGCCGTTTGAGCTGGTGTAGCGCCGGACGGCTGTCCGGCGCCGCAGAGAGCGCAAAGGTTTTAACGCAAAGGCGCAAAGCACGCAGAGGGCGCAAAGGGAGTTGGAATAACCCTCGCCCTCTGCGCCCGCTGCGGTCATTTTTTTGTGCTTCTTGTGTCTTTTTGTGGCTATTCCCCTCCCCCCAGCGGGGGAGGGGTTGGGGGTGGGGGCCACATCCCCCAGCGGGGTTGGGGGTGGGGGCAACGGTCAAGGCGCAGAGCGAGCCAAGGCGCAGAGATTCGTAACGCAAAGGCGCAAAGCACGCAGAGGGCGCAAAGGGAGTTGGAATAACCCTCGCCCTCTGCGCCCGCTGCGGTCATTTTTTTGTGCTTCTTGTGTCTTTTTGTGGCTATTCCCCTCCCCCAGCGGAGAAGGGATTGGGGGTGGGGGCCACATCCATCACACTGGCGGCCACGGCACATGCGGGCCGGGGCCGGGCGGGGGGTAGCGACCGGTTTCGAGGAGGTGATTCAGGCGGCGGCGCAACGCTTTGACCTCAGCCCGATCGAGCAGCATCGATAGCGCCTGCGCCACCTGATCGTTCTGATCGAGCTGCTGGCGAAACACCCGAAACGCCGCCATCACCTCATCGGGCAATGGCTCGCCGACAAAATCCCACAGCACGGTGCGCAGCTTGGGCTCGACGTGAAAGCAGATGCCATGATCGATGGCCCACAAGCGCCCATCCCGCCCTTGCAGGCAATGGCCGCTCTTGCGATCGGCATTGTTGACCAGACAATCAAACGCGCAGAGCTGTTTGATCTCCTGCTCGTAACCGCCCTGCTTCAACATCGTAAACAGATGCACCTCTTCGTCGTTGTCGATGAAGAGTTGCACCATCCCGATCCCATACGGGCCATCGCGCACCACGGTCGGCGGCACCAGATGAAAGCCGAGCGCTTCGCTGACCACATACGCCGCCGCCTCGCGCCGGTAGAGCGTACCGCGCGGGAAATCCCAGAGCGGGCGCTCGCCGCGCTGCGGTTTGTACACCGCCAGCAAGTGCAGATCTTCATACACAATGCTGGTCAGCAGCGTGTAGTTGCTGCTGTACGGCATTGCCGCTTCGATGTTCATCTCACCCTGCGCCAACGCCGTTAATACGCGGGCGACGCTCAATTCACGCGAGTGGCTGCGATCAAGCTCCATACCGTCCCCTTGCCGTTTGATGGATTGGTCGCTCAACGCCAAGACGCAACGGCGGTATCAGCTATACACCGGCCCATGGCCGTTGCGGTGCGGGCAGAAATGGCCGCTCGGATCGATCGGGCGACCGCAATTGCCGCAGATCGGGCGTCCGGCGGCGACGACCCGCTCGGCGTGAATGCTCAACGCCTTCATCTGCTCGCGGGTGGCGTAAAATCGGGCCGAGAGCGGCTCTTCATCGTTGCCTTCGGGCATGCCTTGCGCCAGCAACACCACCCGATCACGCTCGCTATCGTAACCCAAACCCAATTGATAAATGCGGAACTCCGGCTCTAGCGGCTCTTCGAGGCTCATATCGGCCACGATCAGATCGTCAGAAGTTGCTAAGCGGGGATTCCGTTCACCGATGGTTTCGAGCAAGCGGTTGATCGCGCTGGCCAACTCGCGGATCTGCTCCTTCTCGGCCAGCAGCGTCACCAGCCGGTTGCCGCGCCGGGCCTGCAAGTAGAACACGCGCCGGCCACGCGGCCCAACCGCGCCGGCAGTAATGCGATGTACCGATTCGAGATCAAACGTAAACTCTGACATAGTCCTACGCTGCCTCCGTTGACGACGGGGACGTTGCCGCCGGTTCAGCCGGCGGAGCGGGTGGTTTGGGGCGAAGATGTTCAAGCGACCCGGTCTCATTGTAGGCCAGCAGGCGAGGCCCCATCGGCTCGAAGGCGACGGCGCTCAACGAGCACGGATTGATGACCAGCCGCTGAAACAGATCGATATGCACGCCAATATAATACGCTAACGCCAACCGGATCAGGTCGGCGTGCGAGACCACTGCGATCAGTTCGCCTTGATGGCGGGCGCGCAATTGGTCGAGCGCGCTGACCATGCGCATCTGCGCTTCACCGAGCGTCTCGCCTTTGGGGAAGCGGGTGCCGCTGGGGTAATGTTGCACTCCCGGCCAGAGCTCGTGCTTGTACAGCTCTTTCAGCTCGGCCCCTTCCCACTCGCCATACCGCACCTCGCCGATCTGCTCGACGATCCGCAAGGGCAACCCGCGCGGTTCGGCAATCGCCCGCGCCGTTTCGATACAACGATCGAGCGGGCTGGTATAGAGCGCCGTAATCGGCAGATCACCCAGCCGTTCGCTCAGCGCCGCCGCTTGCCGCCGGCCCTCTTCGCTCAGATGCACCCCCGGCAGCCAGCCGGCTAGCCGGCCATGCACCCAATCGTTCATCCCATGGCGGATCAAGAGCAACGTAGTCGGACGGCGTTCTTGGTCTGGCACAACTGCACCTATAGTCTTTCAATGATATCGAACAGCATCGTGGCCATAGTCAGCTTGCCCCCAGCGGCTTGCATCGTCGCTGATGCCATTGCAATATGGTGGTACGGCCCGCTGTTGATCTCTGCCTGCTCCATCCATGATACCACGGATACGCCCTGATGATCGCCCGTTACGCCGGGTTCGCGACACTCACCGCCAACGCTGCCGCCAGCTTAGCCGCGTCGAGCGTAAAGGCGCGGCCAAAACCGCCTACATACCGCGCTTCACGCAGCTCAACTCGAAACAGGGTGAAATCAGGCAAGGCAAAGAGATGTTGCTGGCCGGGTAGTTGGCCCAGATAGCTTGCCTGCGCCGCCGGATAATCAGGCGCATCGCGCCCGATCGGCTGGGCCGCGCCTTGCAACGTCACCCGCGCCAGCGCCTGCGGATCGGCGACGCTGGCCGGCGCCGCCGTGATCAACAGCGAGATGCGCGGTTCGACCAGTAGATGGCCGGTGTGCGCCGCCAACCGGCTGAGCAGCAGCAAGAGAGTTGGCGGATGCCCATCGCGCCGTTCGACGGCGTACAACACATACGAAACAAACGGCGCCCCATCGGAAGTGACCGTACCGAGCGCGGCGGTATGGTTCTCGTCAATCAGCTTGCGCAGCGCCACCTGATCTTCGTGTCGCATGAAGTTACCTCTTTCTGGTTGGTACCCATTCTGTCTCCCTCCCAACCTCTCCCGTTGGGGTAAGCGGTTGAGCTGTATTCCTGATTGTAGCGCGCTTGCCTCTCTGGAGTGCGGCAGTCACACTGCCGCACGTTTGTTATGCGTAAGGTTCCCCGCGCTACCGTGAACGATGCTGCGCTGCGGCTTGCCCAACGGCGAACTCTTAACGCTTTTCGGTACGTTGCCGGTCTGTATCTTCCCGTGCAGGCAGAGATAGCGCTGAAGGAGGGGATTGCTTCGCCGCGCGGGGCCAATGCCCCGCGCAGCTCGCAATGACAGCGAGGCGCTGGTGCGAGTACCGTTATCCTTACGCGGGTATAGCCTCAAAGCAATCTCCCGCACCACTGCACACGATGGTATGCCCCTCTGGCGTGCGGCAGTCATACTGCCGCACAGAGTTCGCTCACTGTCACTACGATCCTGCCACAATCTTCCATCAACCCAAGTCAACGCAACCCCTTTCCAGCACCGATCTCGCCCAACACCGCATCATAGCGCGGCGCTAGCGTTTCCCAGCGGTACGGCGCGGCCAGCGCCGGCCAATCGCGTTGGCGCAGCTCCGGCAGCTTGGCAATCAGCCGGGCGAGCGCAGCCGGCAAGTCGTCATCGGTAGCGTACAAGCAATCGCCCTGCCATGCCGGCGGGATCAAATCGGGATAGTTGAGCCGCGCCGGCAAGAGCGGGATGCAGCCGCACGCCATCGCCTCGACAATCGCAATTCCGAAATACTCTTGGATCGCCGCCGAGACCACAATGTCAGCCTGTTGCAACAATTGGAGATAAGCCGCACGGCTGGCGGCATAGCCCCAATGGATCGTCTGCGCCTGCCACCGTTCGCGCGCTGCCACCAGATCAGGCATGGTCGGGTCAATGTGCTCGCCGGTCACAATCAGACGGAAGTTAATCCCCTGCGCCGCCAGATATTCCAACGCCGCCATCACCACCTGCGGTTGTTTGTCGTACTCCCACCGCGCATTCCACAGAATCACCGGCGGCGCAGCGGAATTGCGCGGCGGGCGCGGCGGCAGCGGCGGCAGATCGAGACCGGGTGGCAAGACCTGCGCTTTGGCCGCAATCTGTTCAACCGTCTGCAATTCATGATAGTCGTGATAGCGCTGCAACATAGCTGGCAGCGCTGCCAAAAAGTCACGGCGGTGAAACGCAGAATTGAAGATCACCGCATCGGCGACCAGCGCGCTGGTGAAGTTGATCCACGCAAACGTGTAGTCGCGTTTGCGACCCGGCGGCAGCGGGTAGGTCAACTGATTTTCGTGAAAGTAGACGGCCAACGGTACTTGACCCAATTGGCGCTGGGTCAAGGCTCGAAAGGCAGCCACATCGAGCATATCGGTGGTCACGATCAGATCGGGCGTATCGTGCCGCTCGGCCACCTGCCGGGCCAACGTCACCGCCCCGCCGCGCATGCGCCAGCGCCAGCCACCGGCTTGGCTCAGCGTGATCAGAGTCACCCGGTGCGCGCTGTGCGCGGCGTAGCCGCTAGCAACTGCCGCATGCGAACCGCCGTGAAAGGGATCGAGCCACCAGATCTGCATAGAATAACCCGCTAGCGAGCGAATGATGGCATATTGTATGCCATCACTGCTCGATCCGCTTCAAATAAGCATTCACCCCCGCCACGCCCAACTGTGCTTCCAGCTCAAGCATGTGGCGCAGCGGATGGTAATACGGATGGTTTTCATCAAGCATGCGTGCCGCCGCCTTTTGGCTGCCAAGTTGCAACAGGTGCCGGTAAGCCACCCATTCGGCATGCCCCTCGCGCAAAAACTCGTCGTGCAGTAACGGGCATTGCTCGGTTTGCCAAGCGTGCGCGTATTCGTGAGCTGCCGTGATGCGGAACACCAGCAACGGCAAGCCATAGAGCAGATAGATCACGCGAATATGGTTCCGGCGCTGGTAAAGACCAAGCGTGTTCAGACCGGGCAACTGCGGGTCACGGAGCTGGGCCATGGTGGGTGCATCGACCAGCCGGAAGGCCACGCCGACATTCAACCGCAACCCCATGCCCTCGGCCAGCATACTAGCCGTCTGCTGAAAGAGCTGCTGCGCCTGCGCCGGATCGTAGATCGCAACCGCATGGCAAGCATCGCACTGCCGCCGGCCATCGTGCAAATTCCAAAAACGATTACCGAGCGGCGCGCCGCAGGTGTCGCACCTTGGCCGGGTCGCGATGCACTGCGGGCAAAACCGGTCAGGCCGGTCAATTAAGACGTAGTAGCCATTGGTTAACGGCTGCCCGCAACTGGCGCAGCGTGTGAGATCAACCGCCATGGAATACCTCAGATGGTACGCAAAGGTCTTGCCGAGCAGGGTGCTGGCATTGCTCATGTATACCATACGGCAAGGCGCTGCGGCGCGGAACTACACACTCTCGTCTGTCATTGCGAGGGAGCGGCGGCCCTCGCAACAATTGCCCAGCCCCCCATTGTCATGGCGAGGGAGCGGCGGTCCCCACAGCAATCGCCCGCCCCCCATTGTCATGGCGAGGGAGCGGCGGTCCCCGCAGCAATCGCCCGCCCCCCATTGTCATGGCGAGGGAGCGGCGGCCCCCGCATAGCGCGGGGCCGCCCGACCGAAGCAATCTCCCGCTTCAGCGAACGAGATGCCTGAGTACATATCTCCCGTGCTCGCGGGGGATTGCTTCGCCGCGCTGCGCGCGGCTCGCAATGACAGGAGGAGTGCGGAAGGTATGCCTGCGCGGGTTTCTCCCCTATCCCGATAATCATAGTGAGGGAGCGGCGGCCCCCGCAGCAATCGCCTGCACCCCATTGTCATTGCGAGGGAGCGGCGGCCCCCGCAGCAATCGCCCGCCCCCCATTGTCATGGTGAGGGAGCGGCGGCCCCGCGTCGCGCGGGGCCGCCCGACCGAAGCAATCTCCCGCTTCAGCGATACATATACCTGAGAGGGTGTCTCCCGTGCTCGCGGGAGATTGCTTCGCCGCCTGCGGCGGCTCGCAATGACAGGAGGAGCGCGGAAGGTATGCCTGAGCACATATCTCCCGTGCTCGCGGGGTATGGCTTCGCCGCGCTGCGCGCGGCTCGCAATGACAGGAGGAGTGCGGAAGGCCTACCTGTTACCCATCACCGTGCGGTGGCGGGCCGTCGAGCTGCTCGGCCAGCCAGCGCTGCATCAGGTTCAACCCGTTCGGATGGAGGCTGTGCCCGACTGGGTCTTCGTGGTAATGATGGCGCGGTGCGTGTTGGGCCAACAGATCACGGGTGGCGCGGGCCTGTTCGACCGGGATGACATCATCGTAGCTGCCGTGCAGTTGCAAGATCGGCAACCGGGCCAACCCCGCCGCTGGCGGATCAGTTGCCAAGGCCGGATCGAGGTAGCCGTTGGCTGCAATCACGCCGGCCAGCTTTTCGGGAATGCGCCATGCCAACGCCAGACTGAGGATCGCGCCTTGGCTGAAGCCAAACAGATAGGTGCGCCGTGGATCGGTGCCAATCCGGCCCGGCAATTCGCTGACAAATTTGATCAACAGATCCACCGCTCGCGCCCGCCCCACTGGATCGGGAATCAGCCGGCCCGGAGCGCCGCTCAGTTCGTACCACGCAAACCCGCCCCACGGCAACGCAATGGGAGCGCGTGCGCTGACAATGTGCATCCGGTCGTCGATCAGATCGGCCAGCTCAAACAGATCGCGTTCGTGGCTGCCAAACCCGTGTAACATCAGCAACAAAGGCGCCGGCCCGGCCTCAACCAGCGGGCGCCGTTCAACGGTGCGAATTGTGGTCATGGAATCACCAGTTCTTGCCCGACGCGCAGGTTATCGCCTTGCGCCGGGGTCAGATTATTCGCCTGCAAGATCGCTTCAATTGTAACCCCAAACTGTTCGGCAATCGTGCGGAGGGTGTCGCCCGCCTGCACGGTATAACGGCGCGGCCCGGCGGCAGGAGGTTCCGGCGTTGGGGTCGGTTCCGGGGTTGGTTCCAGTGTTGGTGTTGGCTCCGGCGTTGGCGTCGGTTCCGGCGTTGCTGTTGGCTCTGGTGTCGCCGTCAGGGTTGGGGTCAGCGTTGGCCGCGGGGTCAAGGTTGGCAACGCCGGCGACGGGGTAACGGTGGGCAGCTCCGGCGCTTCTTCAGTGTCAACTGCCTCAGCGACCGGCGGCGACCACGCCGGCAGCAAGGTCAGATCGCCGATCCGCAACGGCGGCAACGCCGAACGGGCAATGGTCAGCAGTGCCACCGCCGCGATGAGCAACAGCAAGCCTGCCCCTGCCGCCACTCCAGTGCTGCCGATGCGGTTTTGCAGCAGGCGCAGGATGATGGCGCCGATTGGAGGCAAAACAAAAGCCAGCGCCAATAACAACCACAGCATTGTTTCCGATACCACCATTCCGTATATCCCCGTAGAGCCGCACGGCTGTGCGGCGCTCAAGCATTCATTGCCCTGAATGGCATGCCCTATCCCGGCGCAATATCGCTATCACGGCGCCAAGGCCCACGCCGGATTGTAATCGCGCCCCAACAGCAAGACAATATCGGCCCCCAGCGGTTGGGGCGGCGCATCAGCCGGCGGGGTGGCAAACACCTGCGTCGCCGGCAACCCCAAATGAGCGGCCAAGCGGGCGAGCGCCGCCGGTTTGCCGGCATAATCGATAATGATCGTCGTCTCGCGGCGTTCGGCGTTGGCGGGCGGCAAGGTGCGGAAGCCAGCATTATCCAGCGCCCGGCTGACCCGTGCCGCCAACCCGTTCACCGGCGTCCCGTTCAGCACCTGCACCGTCGCTTGTTCGCGATCGATGCGCGGCCCGGCTCGCACTCGCTCGACCAATGCCGCCAAGTCGCGCCGGTTCCAGTAGATGTCTGAGCCGATTTCGGCCACCACTGCCACCTCACGCGGGTTGATGCTGAAAGTTGCGATCCGGTCAGGATCGAGCGATTGGGCCAGCGCAATCAACTCGCGCAACGCCGCTGGATCGTCAATTGGCAATGTCGTCTTGATGCTGCGCCGCGCTTCGGCCAGCAAAGCTGAGACAGCACTGGCCTGATCAAGCAGGCCGCGCGAGCGTACCGTCGTTAGGGCCGCGCGCACCAGCGCCTGCTGGCGGCGGGCGCGGTCAAAATCGCTCGAACCATGGCGCGAGCGGGCGTAGCGCAACGCTGTCGCGCCGTCGAGCACTTGCAAGCCGGCAGGAATGAAAATGCGCTCGTACCCGTAATCAGCAGTCGGAAAACTGCTGTCGAGCAAGGGGGAGGGTACCTCGATGATCACGCCGCCGATCGCATCGATCAGTCGCTCGAAGCCGGCAAAATCGATTTGGGCGACATAATCGACCGGCAGATTGAGCAAGGTTGCCACCGTCTCGGCGGCAAGCGCCGCCCCCGCCGCCGCTGGATCAACCCCGCGCCCGTACAGGTCGGCGGCATGGAGGTAGCCATAACTATACGCTGCATTGATCTTCTGCTCGCCAAGCCCGCGGATCACGGCCACCGTATCACGCGGGATCGAGAGTAGGCTGACCCAGCGTTCATTTGGATTGACATAAGCCAAGATCAGCGTGTCGCTGCGCACCCCTTCAGCGCCATCGTCGCGCTGGTCAACACCGAGCAGCAAGACGGTGAATGGCTGGCGAAAGACAGTATTCGCCGGCGCCGACCCGCCGCTCGCCGGACGCGGATCGCTCAGGCGCATACTGGCGGCGAAGGTGTTCCACAGCCACCCCACGCCCCACACTGTTACCAGTACTGCCAGCGCCAAGCCGCCAAACGTCAAAAAGCGCCGCCAGCGCTGCTGCCGTTGCGCGCGCAGTGCAGCCACCCGTTCGCGCGCGCTCACCCGTGGCTGTCGCCGCTCATGATCCTGCCAATCCATCGCCGCCGCACCCTGTTATTCTTCGATCTCAGGCTCATCGGGCGGTTCGTAATGGCCGGTAGCGATGATCGGCGCACTGACCATTAGCCGTCGCAGACCCGGCGCATCGCTGCGCGGCAAGATCGCCAGCACCACGATGCTCATATCATCGCTCGGTTGGCCATCATCAAGTTCGAGCGCCCGTTGCATCACACTATCAACCAGCGTCTGCGGATCGCGCCCCTCGCGCGCCGGCCATGCCGCAAGGTAATTCGGCAATCCCAAATCCTCGCCGCGCCGCTCACCTGCCCGCAACAGGCCATCGGTAAACAAGACGACATACGTGTAGGCCGCTACCGGCAATTCGCTGATCTGGGGCCGGATGAGCGGTTGCAAACCGATCGGCGCCGAGGGCGCGTTAAAGCTGCGCAATCCCTGCGGCGTAATAGCGAAAAATGGCGCTGGATTATTGCGCGTCACCAAGATTTTGTGCGCGGCAAAATCGACCGAGAGGATATTGAGCGTCGCCGCCGCCTGCCCCATTCGATAGGTATACAGGTAATCGTGGACAGCGCGCGCAACGGCTCCATCCCGAGCGCCATCTTTGAGCAGCGCAATTGCGCGGGTGGCCACCAGATGCGACAGCGTCTTGGCGCTGCGCCCGCTACCCTGTCCATCGGCGAGCACAAACGAAAACCCGCCCCCCGGACGCTCGATCATCTCTAGGGTATCACCGCTCTCGACCTCGCCGGCGCGGGGAACTTTCGCAATCGCGACCCGCATCTCTAACTCTGCCATTGCCCGTTTCCCCTCTTGTTCGCCCAATATCCGTTACAGCATACCACAAGTTGCCCCGTGCTATAATCAGAGCGTTACCAGTTCTTGAGACAAGGAGGACGAAGATGTCCGCACCGCGGATCTTTCACAATCTTATCGGCGGCGAGTTTGTGCCCGCCCAGAGCGGCAAGACCTTCGAGCGCCGCAATCCTGCCGATACCCGTGATGTGGTGGGGGTGTTCGCCGATAGCGATGAGCGCGATGTTCACGCGGCGGTTGAAGCCGCCAAGGCGGCGTTTGCTACGTGGAGCAAAGTGCCCGCACCCAAGCGGGGCGAGATTCTGCTCCGCGCCGCCGAGCTGCTGCAAGCGCGCAAAGAGCAGTACAGCCGCGACCTGACCCGCGAGATGGGCAAGCCGTTGTTCGAGGCTGGCGGCGATATTGTCGAAGCGATCGGTATGGCCCAGTACGCCGGCAGCGAGGGCCGCCGCATGCACGGTGTCACTACCCCATCCGAACTGCCCAACAAGTTTCAGATGAGCATTCGCCAGCCAATTGGCGTGGTTGGCCTGATCACGCCGTGGAACTTCCCTATGGCGATCGCGTCGTGGAAGATGCTCCCAGCCATTGTCTGCGGCAACACGGTCGTGATCAAGCCGGGGGAAGACGCTTCGGTCAGCACCTACAATTTAGTGCAATGCCTGATGGAAGCAGGCTTGCCTCCCGGCGTGGTCAACATTGTCACCGGTTATGGCCCCAAAGCTGGCCAACCGCTGGTCGAGCACCCTGACGTGCCGGTAATTTCATTTACCGGCAGCACCGAGACGGGCCGGCTCGTGTACGAGCTCGGTGCGCGCCGGATCAAGCGGGTTAGCCTTGAGATGGGTGGCAAGAACCCGCTGATCGTCATGCCCGACGCCGATCTCGATCTGGCGCTCGACGGGGTGTTGTGGGCCGCGTTTGGCACCACTGGCCAGCGCTGCACCGCCACCAGCCGCCTGATCGTCCACCGGGCAGTGGCCAAAGAGCTGGTGGATCGGATCGTCGCCCGCGCCCAATCGTTGCGGATCGGCAACGGCCTCGATCCGGCCACCGAGATGGGGCCGCTGGTGAACGAGAAGCAGGTTCAGCGCGTGCTCAACTATATCGAAATCGGCAAGCAAGAGGGGGCAACGCTGCTGTGCGGCGGCTACCGCCTCACTGGCGGCGATTACGACTACGGCCACTTCATTGCGCCCACCGTCTTTACCAACGTCACGCCGCAGATGCGCATCGCCCGCGAAGAGATCTTCGGGCCGGTGCTGAGCGTGCTCGAGGTGGATAGCCTCGATGAAGCGGTGGCGGTGGCTAACGATGTGGCCTACGGCCTCAGCTCGGCGATCTACACCCGCGACATCAACGCCGCTTTCCGCGCCATGCAAGCGTTGCAAGCCGGCATTGTCTACATCAACGCGCCCACCATCGGCGCCGAGATTCACCTACCCTTCGGCGGCGTCAAAGCCACCGGCAACGGCCACCGCGAAGCCGGCCCGACCATGCTCGATGTCTTCTCAGAGTGGAAGAGCGTGTATATCGATTACAGCGGCGCCTTGCAGCGAGCGCAGATCGATAATGCGGATTAGGTTGCGGAAGGGATAACGATATGGCGAGACGCTTGCATGGGCGTCTCGCCACGTAGTTTAGTAGCGATAGCATACCCTGATACAGGCGCTGATCGCTTTGTCACAGTGATCCACTAGCAATCAATAACACTCCGCTCAATCTCCTCCGCCACCCATGGCAACCGGATACCGCGCACGCCGGTCGGCGTCAGCACATCGACCCGCCGGCCTAAGAGGCGCTCGAGGTATTCAGCTAATTCCACAAAGCGAAATCCTAGCGGACGTTCAAACTCCACAATGATGCCAACATCGCTCGTGTCGTCTGCCTGATCACGAGCATAAGAGCCGAACAGGCCTATCTTCGTAACTCCATAGTGGGCGGCTAGATAGGGATACTGTTGCCGCAGCAATGCAATCATTTCTTCGCGGTTTGGCATAGGCTGTTCCTTCCAGTATGGAATAGCGGCAAGCAATGATCGCCGCCTGTGCCACCCAACCATGCGAGCGCAACACCCTGCTCCGAACCAGCGAGTTGAAAGCTGAGCCGGCGGTTTTGCCTACAGCTTCAATCGCCGCTTGGCAAATGACTGCCCAAAGATGGATAGCGACCTGAATATACGGCAGTTGGAACAATCGTATCATCTTGGCTACACTCCTGCCAGAACACGATCAGTACCCGATGTGACCACCGGCTGGTCTGAGCGTTCCGATGACGCCACCGCGCAGCCGGCCCGACTATGCTCGATGTCTGCTCAGAGTTGAAGAGCGTGTCTATCAATGACCGTGGCGCGTTGCAACAGGCGCAGATCGATCATGTCGATTAAACGCTGGTTCGTGAGGTGAGCCAACGAGGGTTGCACGGTCGCGTGACCCTCATTTTACTTGATGAATAAATTGTAATTTAATCCTAATAGGTATTAGTTGATTATGGAAATGATGTGGTAACATGGAAATGGTACCATTTTCCTGTCAAGATATAGTTCTTAAAATAGGGTTAAAATGCGAATTCAAAACGTTGCAACTATATTTTTACTATTTCTCGCGGCATGTTCATTTATGCCCGCACCAACACCCACACCAGAGCCACGAAAGCTCACCATTACCGGCTGGACTGGGTATATGCCGCAAGAGTTGCTTGACGCTTTCAGCGCCGAAACCGGGATTGCAGTGGAATATATCGGTTATGACACGCCGGAAGAGGTGTTAGCCGCTTGGGAGCAAGGCGCCGCGTATGATCTGGTGATTATCGGCAATCAGTTTATTTCGGGTCTGGTGAGTGACAAAAAGATTGCATCAATAAACTACGCCAACATTCCCAACGCCCGCAACCTGAGCGCCAACTTCCGCGATTTGGCGTTCGATCCGGGTAATCGCTATTCGGTGGTCTACCAGTGGGGTACTACCGGTCTGCTCATTCGCACCGATCTGCTCGAACGCCCAATTATGCGCTGGTCTGATTTGTGGGATCCAGCCCTTGACGGCAAGATCTTGCTCTGGCCCATCCCGCGCGATGCGGTGAGCGTGCTCTTGAAATCGCTGGGTTTTTCCGTCAACACCACCAACCCTGCCCATTTGGCCACCGCGCTCGAACGGGCGCCAGATTTTGCCCGCCGGTTAGGTTGGGTTGGCGAAGGAGTTGACACAGTAACTCAATACCTTGTATCCGGCGAGTATGCGGTGGCGTTGGGCTGGACGTATGACGCGCTTGATGCGCAGCGCCAAAGCAATAACATTGCGTACATCCTTCCCGGCGAAGGAACCATCCTCTGGGTTGACTGTTTTGTCCTGCCGGCTACCAGTACCAGACAGGCGCTCGCCGAACAATTTATCGATTTCTTCCTGCGGCCGGAAATGAGCGCCTTAGTGACGAACCAGCTCGGTGTCGCCACGGCGAACGATGCTGCGCGACCTTTGATCGACACGGCATTGCGCAATAATCAAGCTATTTTTCCAGAGTTAGCTGTCTTGCAACGGGCTGAATTGGAAATGCCCCTTGATCCGGTAACCCAAGCAAGGTACGATGAAATTTGGAATGTATTTCGCGCTGCTCAACCATAATCTATGCGTCACTCCTTGCACCTCATCCTGCTCTTCATCCTCGCTGCGTGCAGTCCGGCGACGGTGGTCACGCCACCTCCTGCTACGCCGGCGCCCGACAAGCTGGTTATTGCCGGTTGGGCCGGCTATATGCCGCAAGCCCTGCTCGACGCCTTTAGCGCCGAGACCGGGATTGCGGTGGAATATGTCGTCTATGAGAGCCAGTTCGATGTTATCGACCAATTGCGCGCCGGCACTGGCGATTACGATGTCGTGGTGATGGGGAATACATTGATGCCAACGTTGGTCGCGGATGGATTGCTGGCGCCGATGGATTACAGCCAGATCCCGAATTTTCGTTATGTCAGCGCCAATTTCCGCGATCTGAGCTACGATCCGGGCAGCCGTTATTCGGTCGTGTACCAGTGGGGCGTAGGCGGGTTGGTCGTGCGGCCCGATCTGCTCGACCGCCCGATTACGCGCTGGGCCGATCTGTGGGATCCGGCTTTGGCCGGCAAAATCGCGATGTGGCTCGAAGAAGACCAGCTTTTTATGATTGCGCTGAAGGCAATGGGCCAGCCCCTCACAGTCACCGATCCGGCCGTGTTCGATCAGGCTGCCGAACGCCTGCGCAAATTATTGCCAAACGTGGTGGCGCTCGATCCAATGATGCCCAACGCCGCCGAGCTGGTGGCCAACGGTACCCACCCGGTGTTGTACGGCTGGTCGTATGATGCGCTGGCGGGCCAAGCGCTCAATCCGGCGGTCACGTTCGTTCTTCCTGAAGAGGGTCCGCTGCTGTGGATTGATACGCTCGTCGTGCCTGAGCGGAGCGAGCGTAAAGCGGATGCCCTCCAATTCATCAATTTTGTTTTGCGGCCGGAAATGTGCGCGCTGATTACAAATGAAATCTACGTGGCGACGGCGAACGATCAAGCTATGCCGTTGATCGATCCGGCGTTGCAACATCACCCGTGGATCTTTCCGCACGGAGAAGACATGTTGAAAGCGGAATATATGCTGGAACCGCCGCCAGATCTGGCTGCGTACCGGCATCAATTGTGGGAGCAACTACTGGCAGCGAGGGTGAGGTGATTCGTGCGACGTTTGCGGATGTGGCTGCGCTCTCTTAAGCACCGTCTCAATACCAGCTTGCAGGCCAAGCTGACGCTCTTTCTGAGCTTAATGCTGGCCGTGATCTTGCTGGTTGCAGCGTATGGCGTCTTCCTGTTCATCGAGTCGATCGAACACGAGGGCTGGGCCGGTCGCCAGCGTGAGGCGGCCCAGAACGCGGTGCGCACGATTGATGACTTTTTGCTGCGCATCGAAGACACCTTGACGCTGGTTGGCGCGTTGTCGGTCGAACAAGTCGAACGCTCGCCCGATCTGTTGCCAGAGATTTTGAACCGGGTGCCGGCATGGATCGAGATCGTGCGGGTTGATCGCAATGGCCGGGTGGTGGCGGAAGTGACGCGCGACCGTTCCTTGCTGGGTGATTTAGTGACCATCCCGCTCGCCAATTGGTTTCAGCAGGCGCGGGCCGGCCAACGCTACCTCGGCCCCCTCTTTATCACCGCTGATAGCGAGCCGTACATCATTATAGCGATCCCGGCCAACGATGGCGGTGTGGTGGCCGGACGGTTGCGCATGAACTTGCTGTGGGAAACGGTGGCGACGATCCGGTTTGGTCGCACTGGCAGCGCCTACATTGTGAACGATCAGGGGGTGATCATCGCTCACCCCAATCCTCAGATCGTGTTGAACTATACTACAATCAGCGACCGGCCCGAGTTTCGTGAGTTTCCGCCTGATGGCAGCCAACAATACTATGTTAACCTTGCCGGTGAAGAGACCCTTGGCGTCTCTTTAAATATCCCCGGCACCCAGTGGCGTCTGATCACGGAAGTGCCTGAATCAGAAGCTACCGAGCTGTCAACTCGGGCCGGCATCACCTTCACGGGCAGTTTGATCATCTTCGGCATCCTGCTCTTGCTGGCGACGAACTATCTTCTCAACCGATTTGTCTTTCGGGTGCTCGACGAGCTGCGCCACGGCGCCGAACGGATCGGCGGCGGTAATTTGACCCACCCGTTGCCGGTACGCTCAGAGCGGGAAGTGGCGGAGGTGGGGCGCGCGTTTAATGCCATGATGCACCAACTGCGCATGCGCAACGCTGAGATTGCTAAACAGACTGAGAGTTTGAAAGCCGAGATTCAAGAGCGCCGCCGGGTGGAACAAGAGTTGATCAAAGCCCGCGATGCCGCCGAAGCCGCCTCGCGTGCCAAGAGCACCTTCCTCGCCACCATGAGCCACGAGCTGCGCACGCCGCTGACGGCGATCATTGGCTATAGCCAACTGATGGAACAACTCGTGAACAAAGGCATCTACGAGACCGTGATCCACGACGTAGGACGCATCCGGGCCGCTGGTAATCATCTGCTCTCACTTATTAACGATATTCTCGATATCTCGAAAATTGAGGCTGGCCGGATGACGATCAGCGCCGAGTATGCCGATGTGGCCGATCTGGTGCGCACCGCGGTGAATACGGTGCTGCCCCAGATGGATAAAAACCGCAACCGCTTCCAAGTCCATTGCCCGCCTGATATTGGGTTGCTCAATAGCGATGCGACCAAGGTGCGGCAAGCGTTGATCAATCTGCTCAGCAATGCGGCCAAGTTTACCGAAGACGGCGAAGTGAAGTTGACCGTCACTCGCCACGAGCAAGATGGCAAGACGTGGTTTCGCTTTGAGGTGGCCGATACCGGGATTGGCATCCCTGCTGACAAACTCGATAAGCTGTTCAAAGCCTTCTCGCAAGTTGACGACTCGCCGACCCGTAAGTATGGCGGCACCGGCTTGGGCTTGGCGCTCAGCCAGCGTCTGTGCGAGCTGATTGGTGGGCGGATCACGGTGCAGAGCACTGTTGGCGAGGGTTCGGTCTTCACCATGGAGATCCCGGCTGAGTTGGGTAATGCGTTGCCCGCGCCAACCCTGCGCTTAGCCGATCTGCCTTCAGCAGCGGAGGTAAGTGAGCCGTCGCCAGTGACGGCTGACACGTCCACGCCAGTGAGCAATGCGATCGTGCTGGTAATTGATGACGATCCTGCGGTTGGCGATCTGATCCGGCGGATAGCGCCGGGCAATGAGGTCTATGTGGTGACAGCCGAGACCGGCGCGGAAGGGTTGCGCGTGGCAACCGATCTGCTGCCCGATCTGATCGTGCTCGATCTGAAACTGCCTGACTTGAATGGGATCGAAGTATTAGCCCGGCTGCGCGAAACGCCTGAACTGGCTGCTATCCCGGTCGTGGTCTTGACGATTGACGATCAGGCGCGCCGCGGTTTGGCGTTGGAAGTGGCTGAATATCTCGTTAAGCCGATCGAGCCAGAGAAATTGCTCACGGTGGTCAAACGCTACTGCCGGCGCCAAGACGAAGGGACGCCGTCCCACATTCTGATCGTCGAGGACGATCAGGCGCTGGCCGAACTCGTGGCGCGCACGCTGCGCATGGCTGGCTGGCCGGTCGAGGTGGCGTTTGATGGTGAAACCGGTCTGACGGCTGCGCTGAGCCGTCCGCCGGGCTTGATCCTGCTCGATTATATGCTGCCAAAGATGGATGGCTTGCAACTGCTTGAACATCTGCGAGCCGATCCGGTAGGGCAGAGCATCCCGGTGATTTTCATGACCGCTCGCGATCTGACAGCCAACGATCGCGAACGGCTAGCCCAAACGGTGAGTGCGATCCAGCGCAAGGCCGAATTAGATCTGGAGCAGATCGTTGTCCGCATCCGGCAGATGATGCAACGCAATCCGGCATCGTCTGCCGCCAATACCACATCAAACTAAACGGATTGCATGACTAAGGAGTATGTTATGGGGTGGGGTGCTACAGCTATGGCTAAGATTCTGATCGTAGAAGACGACGCTAACAATCGCGATCTCATCGCGCGTATTGTAGAATTAATGGGACACGAACCCATCTTGGCGGTAGACGGTGCGCAAGGAGTGGCGCTGGCCCGCAGCGCCAAACCGGATTTGATCATTATGGATATGGGATTGCCGGTGCTTAATGGCTGGCAGGCAACCCATCGCATCAAGTCTCAACCGGGAACGAGCCATATTCCGGTGTTGGCCCTCACGGCCTATGCCTTGAATGAAGATCGGCTACGCTCGTTGGCTGCTGGCTGCGATGACTTCGAGACCAAACCGATCGATTTTGGCCGTTTCCGTGAAAAGGTGCAAGCCCTCCTGAGCCGCACTGCTTAAATTGATGAGCAGGCTATGAACCACATCCAACGCTCCCAGCCGGATGTTGCCGAGACGCAACCCGGTAGGATACTGATCGTTGATGATCAGGAAGTGCTGCGCTTTTTGCTGCGGCGCGAACTTGCCGCCCTTGGCCATGAGGTCGATGAGGCGCCCGATGGGCCAACGGCGCTGCACATGCTGCGGCAGCATGCCTTTGATATAGTCCTGCTCGATATTATGATGCCCGGTATGGATGGGATCGAGGTGTTGCATCATATTAAAAGCGACCCTGATCTGTACGATCTGCCGGTCATCGTTGTCTCGGCTGATATTGATATCGATCATATCGTCACCTGTATCCGTAACGGGGCTGATGATTATGTCTTTAAACCGTACAACATTGTGCTGCTGAATGCGCGGATCAATGCCAGTCTAGAGCGCAAGCGGTTGCGCGACCGCGAGCGGCGCTACCGGCTCGAACTTGAGCGGATGGTCGCCGAACGCACTGCCGATCTCGAACGTTCCCAAGAAGCGTTGCGCCTCAGCGAAGAGCGCTATGCACTGGCAGCGCGCGGCGCCAACGATGGTTTGTGGGATTGGAACATTGCCGCCGGTACCATCTATTTCTCGCCGCGTTGGAAAGAGATGCTTGGCTATGCCGAAGATGAGATTGGCCATACGCCGGGCGAGTGGTTCAATCGCATTCACCCAGATGATCGCGAGTTGTTCGAGGTGCGGCTAATGGCTCACTTTCGCCGGCTGTTGTCGCACTTTCAGCACGAATACCGGATTCTGCATCGTGATGGTTCGTACCGTTGGATGCTCTGCCGCGGCCTCGCCGTTTGGGATCAACACGGCCAAGCAATGCGGATTGCCGGTTCACAGACTGATATTACCGATCGCAAAAAAGCTGAGCAGCAACTTCAGCACGATGCGCTGCACGATAGCTTGACCGGTCTGCCCAACCGCGTGCTCTTCACCGACCGGCTCGAACGCGCGATCGTGCGCTTGCGGCGCGAGCCGGATCGTCACTTTGCGGTGCTCTTCCTCGATCTCGACCGGTTTAAAGTTATTAACGACAGCCTTGGCCATGAGGTAGGCGATCAGTTGCTGGTTGCAGTGGCAGTGCGCTTGCAAGAATCGGTGCGTCCGAACGATACGGTGGCCCGCCTTGGCGGTGATGAGTTTACCATTCTGCTCGAGCCGATCGAGCACGAACAACAAGCCGAGCAGGTGGCTGAACGCATCCAGCACGCCTTGTCAGCGCCACTCTACTTGCAAGGCCATCAGATCGTCATTTCGTCAAGCATCGGGATTGCCTACAGCAGCAGTGGCTATGCCCAACCCGCTGACCTGATCCGCGATGCCGACACCGCGATGTACCATGCCAAGTTACGCGGCAAAGCATGCTACGTGCGCTTTGATCCCTCGATGCATACCGAAGCGCTGGCGAAATTGCAACTCGAACAAGACTTGCGGCTCGCGCTCGAACGCAACGAATTCCGCCTCTTTTACCAGCCGATCGTGCTGTTGCGCACCGGCGCAATTGTCGGGTTTGAGGCACTCATTCGCTGGCAACACCCGCAACGCGGCTTGCTGGCTCCCGGTGAGTTTTTGCCGCTGGCCGAAGAAACCGGCCTGATCGTACCAATGACATGGTGGGTGCTGGAAGAAGCATGCCGGCAGATGCAGCGCTGGCACGAACAGACTCTCACCGAACCGCGCTTGTCGATTAGCGTAAATTTGAGCGGACGGCTCTTTTCTCAGCCTGATCTCATCGAGCGGCTGCAACATATTCTCGATCAAACCGGTTTGCCGCCGCAGTATTTGAAACTGGAAATCACCGAACATACCTTTATTGAGTTTGGCAGTTTCACTAATAATTTGCTCGAAGGCATTCGTAATTTAGGCGTTGAATTGTGTATTGATGATTTCGGCACCGGTTATTCGTCATTAAGTTATCTCCATACCTTCCCGGTGAATGTACTCAAAATTGATCGCTCGTTTGTTAACCGGCTTGATGCGAAATCGAGCCAAGGCGATATTGTACAGACGATCATCCAATTGGCGCACAATCTGAATATGGAAGTGGTGGCTGAGGGGATCGAAACCCCGGAACAGTTTGAGCAATTGAAAGCACTAGCGTGCAGCCACGGGCAAGGCTGGCTGTTCGCCCCGGCCTTGAGCGAGGCGGAAGCGCAGGCGTTGATTGGGACGATGAAGGTTTAGGAGTGTGCAGCCGGTTTGACGCGATAGAAGATAGGGAACCCGGCCTGAAGAGCCGGGCTGCCATTACGAAGCCCGCTGCGCGGGCTGCTGGCCCTCACCCCCCGGCCCCTCTCCCACCTGACGGCGGGAGAGAGTGGACAGAACTTCTGTCTGGAACCCGGCCCTAACGGGCCGGGCTAGGGTTACGAAGCCCGCTGCGCGGGCTGCTGGCCCTCACCCCCCGGCCCCTCTCCCACCTGACGGCGGGAGAGAGTGGACAGAACTTCTGTCTGGAACCCGGCCCTAACGGGCCGGGCTAGGGTTACGAAGCCCGCTGCGCGGGCTGCTGGCCCTCACCCCCCGGCTCCCTCTCCCACCTGACGGCGAGAGAGGGGGCGCCGCTGGATGGCGGTTACGGCCCCATTCCCAACCCGTTGTGCTGTTGATGGCAGCGCAACGTAAGCCGCCGTCCCCCACCACACCATGCTATACTGCTCTCGTGAAGAAAGGAGCATGTATGGCGCTCACGCAGTTGCCCCGGCGGCGCGGCGCGTTGTGGCTGCTTTGCCTCCTCTGCTGGTCGCTGGCGGGATGCTTGATGCCGGTAGCGCAACCATCACCGACTGCCACCCCCACTTCCCTGCCGGCTACGCCAACTCCACTGCCGATCACGGCGGCTGACCTCTGGCAGCGCGCGTTAGCTTCCAGTGAGATTGGCGATGATGATACGGCGGCGAGCTTGCTCAGCCAGTTGTTGCAACTCTTTCCCGCCGCTGCCGAAGCGCCGCTTGCCCGCCTGATGCTGGCCCGCTCGTACGGCGATCGCGGCAATTGGACATCGGCGGCGGAATTGGTGCGCCCATTATTGGGCGACCCGGCGACGCCGCTCTATGCCCCGGCGCTCTTTCTCACGGCCCGCGCCCACGAGGCGGCTGGCATGCATGCTGAAGCGGTAGCTGCTTATACCCAATACGAAGCGCTCGGTACGCCGCTCGCACCCTACGCGGCGCTGCGAGCGGCGGCCCAATTGCGCGTGTTAGAGCGCTGGGCGGAAGCGGAGGCCAGTTATCTGCGCGCTGCGACTGGCGAGATGGCGGCGGGCCAGCGCGCTGCCGCATACGAACAGGCGATGGCGCTCGCCGCTGCACAGGGCCGTCCGGCAGATGCAGTAGACTATGCGCGCCAAATCCTCGCCTTCGCCACCCAGCCTGACTACCGGTCCCGGATCGTGGCGCGGGCGGCGGAACTGGCTGCCGAGGCGGGTGATCCGGCCACGGCCAGCGCCTTGCGCCGCGAAGCGATTGCGACCTATGCCGGGCAAAGTGCGGCGCTGGCCGCCGATGCCCTCCGTGCCAGCAACGACCCGGCGCTTGATCCGTTTGCCGCTGCCCAAGCCTACCGGGCCGTGGAACGGTGGAACGATGCGATCGCTATGCTTGATCGGGCGATCGCCGCCGGGCAGAACGAAGCCGAGGCGTTGCGCCAGCGCGGGTTAGCCCGGCGCGCCTTGGGTGACTTTGCCGGCGCGCTGGCTGATCTGGCTGCGGCCCGCGATCGTGACCCCAACAGCGACACCGGGCGGCAAGCGGCGCTCGACTGGATCCAGACCTACGGCCAGAGCGGGATGGTGGCCGAGGCTGCCGCGCGCTACCGGCAATATGCACTAGAATGGCCCGACGATCCACGCGCGCCGGTGGCGCTCGACCGGGCCGCGCAGTTGTATGACCGGTTGGGCGACGGTGCGACCGCGACCGACGTGCGGCTTGAACTAGGGCAACGGTATCTGACCACCATGCTCGGCATTGCTGCGTTGCACCGGGTCGCGTTGGCGCGCTTTGATAGCGGCGATCTGGCTGGCGCCAGCGAACTCTGGCGCGCGCTGGCCCAACGCGGGCAAGGGATTGGGCAGGCGCTCGGCGCGTTCTGGGCCGGCAAAGCAGCGCAGCAGCTCGGTGATCCGGCGGCGGCAGACTACTTCCGGCAGGCGCAGGCTGCCGCGCCAGACAGCTACTACGCCGCGCGGGCCGCCGAAGCGTTGGGAGAGATTCCCAGCGGCCCGATCCCCATTGGCGCGCCGATCGATGCCGCCGATTGGATCGTGCTCGCCGAGTGGGTGCAAAGCTGGAGCGCGAGCGAGGTTCAATCGTCATTGGCGAGCGTGGCCGAACGAGCGCGTCTCTTGCGTGAAGTAGGCTTGTACAACGAAGCCGATAGCGAATGGCTCGATGGGTTGCGGCAAGCAGGCGAGGAACCGTTGCGTTTGCTCGATCTGGCCCAGCGCGCCTATCAGGCCGGTGCAACCTACCCGGCGCTGCTGGCTGCCGAGCGGCTAGCGCGTTTAGCGCCGCCGGCAGCGAATCCGCCCCCGCCTGCCCTGCTTCGCCTGCGGTTCCCGACCCCATACCCTGAACTCGTGCAGCGGGAAGCGGCGGCATTCGGCGTCGATCCACTCTTATTCTACGCGCTGATCCGACAAGAGAGCCTCTTTAATCCAGCGGCAACCTCATGGGTAGGCGCGCGCGGCTTAGCCCAAATCATGCCCGACACCGGGCGCGGCATCGCCCAAAACCTCGGCGTCAGCGACTTTCAGCTCGACGATCTCTACCGGCCCCACGTCAGCATCCGCTTCGGCGCTTTCTACCTTGGCCGCCGGATCAGAGACATGAATGGCAGCCTGCACGGGGCGTTAGCCGCCTACAACGGCGGCCTCGGCAACGCGCAACGCTGGGCCGGCGGCAATGTGGTCGCCGATCCCGACCGTTTTGTCGAAACGATCGATTTTAGCGAAACGCGCAACTACGTGTGGGCCGTGTATGCGTTTTATGGGGTGTATCGAGGCATCTACACTGGCGAGTGATATCGTTTCTTATGCATATATCCCATACTACGCCCTCGCATATATTGACAATATCAACCTCATCTGCCATAATAACTAAAATAAAAACCCTCTTACACAAGTAAATAAAAAATTAAAAGGCCGTGAATTGCCTTGACTAAACGCAGTGGATACGGGACATTGTATCGCTTGCTGGATTGTACGCTCGATAACGTGCTGTGATTGACTGTTCAGGCCATTCATTGCCATACGACATGCAACTGTAGGGGAAGTCACATCTTCATGGAGCCAGTCTTAATCCTATTCAACACCATCCTCCTGACTGCGAGCCTCGTCTACATCTTATTGCAAGATTGGAAGGCGACCGCCAATCGCCTCTTTGTCTTACTCACCCTGTTTGCATTGGCTTGGAGCGGTGGGGGTGTGCTGCTCTATTCCAATCCCACCCCCAGCAACATCTGGTTTCTTGCTGGGTTGCTGCCCACCATGCTCGCAGCCACCTTCGGCAGCCTGATTGCGCTTATTTTGGTGCTCTTTATCCCGCACCGCTACGAGCAGCCGGCAGTGCGCTGGGCTATCTTGGCGCCCTACATGGTTGTGACCGTTATCCTTGCGGTAAGTTGGTACGGTCACACTGGCTGGTTTATTCGTGATGTCACTTGGGAAGCCAAGAGCGGTTTGACCTTTGTGCCCGGCCCAGCATTTCCGCTGGCGCTAATCCTCTTTGTGATTGGCGGTTTTAGCGCGCCGCTGAGCATGCTGATCACGATTGCTATCCGCCATCGCTCATTTCGCGCGCCAGTGCTCTGGTTGATTGCGGGTCTCACCTTCAACTTTTTGACCGGATCCGCCGCTAACTTGCTCGACATACCGGCATTGACATACCTCAATTTCTTGCCATTACATTTTGCGTTTGGCTGGGTGACGCTACGCTACGGCATCTTCCTTCCCTCGCATGTCGCGTTACAAGCTGCGATCGAGAGTCTCCCTGATGGAATCGTGGTGCTGCAGAATGACCGGCAGGTACGGTTTGCCAATCGGGCGGCGCAGCAATTACTCCCAACCTGTGTTGGCCAACCCTTCGAGCAAGCGTTGGCGCAGGCTGGATTGACCGCCCAAACCGGCGCAGATCCCAACCAGCAAGGTTTGCTGCGGTTGGCCCGAACTCATGGGCACGCGCAGGTGTTAATCGTGACTGAAGTCGCCATGACCAACGCGCGCGGCAAAGAGAGCGTGGTCTTGCTGCGCGATGTCACGATGGCCGAACGGCAGCAAGCCGAGTTGCTAGCATCGCGGGCAGCGCTGGCTGAACGCACCGCTGAACTTGAGCGGTCGCTGGCCGAGTTGCAGCAGCGCGATGCGTTATTGCGCCGGCTGACCTTGCCGATCATTCCGTTAAGCGAAACGGTGTTGCTCGTGCCGCTGATTGGGGCATTTGATGCCACCCGTTGCCAGACGTTGGTTAGCCTCATCCTGCCGGAAATCGCTGCGCGCAATGTGCGCACGGTGCTGGTTGATTTGACCGGCCTCACTGTCTTCGATCAAGACCTTGCCCGCGCCTTGCGCCAACTGAGCGACGGGGCGCGGCTGATGGGGGCGCAGGTGGCGCTGTGCGGCATCCGGCCCGATATGGCCGAGGTGATGATCCACACCGGATCGACGTGGAACGGGATGCGCTCGTTTGGCACTCTGCAAGCTGGGGTGAAGGCGCTGTTGGCGAGTGGGCCGGTCACGAATGGGCAACACCCAGAGCGCAATGCGGTTCCTATGAATGGCTCTTTCACACCTCTTCATAATGATCTGCGTGAATGAACATTGAGCGGCGCTGGGTGAACGTGCTTCCATAGCACAGGGCAACGATGATGGAGTGCGGAGTTTGTCTCCTGCACTCCATATTATTATCTGTTCGCCGTTATCAATACCAGATACTCTTCTCATCAGGCCTGATCCGCAGAGAGAAGATCTTCTCCTTCTCACATCCAGTTGAGTATAGAGCGGACTTTTTATGTTCTGCTAGGCAATTTCATCGCATCAGAGAACTCGCTAAGCAGAAGCCAATTTGCTTTCACTCATTTTTGACAATCACCTGCGAAACAGCCATAATAATGGCAGATACATACTCCCCGCTTGAGCCATTGTTGCAACGCAGCAATACTACCTACCGTTACCAAAGCGTTTTCCAAACAGCAACCGTTTTCGTAACCGAGGAAGGCTGACATGGAACTACTCCTCGTGCTCTTTACCCTGATCATCCTCGCTGCCAGTATCGTGTACGTGTTGCTGCAAGATTGGCGGGCTCAGGCGAACCGGATCTTTGCTCTTTTTACCGGCTGCTCGTTGGTGTTGACATGCGCCGGCGCGGTGCGTTTTGCTAGCCGTAACGCGGATGAAATTTGGTTACTTTCTGGCTTGCTCACTTCACTCCTCGCTGCGATCTTTGGTTTTTTGGTTTGGCTGATCATGATTTTGTTCATGCCACACCGCTACCGCCAACCGGTGGTGCGCTGGGCCGCCATCACACCGTATGCTTTCATGACGGTCTTTCTCGCCATCGATTGGTATGGACGATTTGGCATTGTAGGCGGCGATGTGTTTCGCGCTGAGACGGGCGTGCTCAGCTTTGTGCGCGGGCCGCTCTTCTGGCCAGTGTTTGCGCTCTACATCATCGGTTGTCTGCTGGCGCCGCTCGCGATGTTGGGAACAGTTGCGATCCGCCATCCGGCACTGCGCACTCCGGCGCTCTGGTTGACCGCCGGAGCGGTAGCTACCTTTTTGATGGGCTATGTGTTTCGTGAACTTGGCTTAGTCGCAGTTACCTATATTAGTTTGCTGCCTCTCCATCTTTCCTTCGGTTGGGTGACATTGCGTTACGGCGTCTTTCGCCCCTCGCAAGTCGCGTTGCAAGCCGCGGTCGAGAACCTGCCCGATGGTGTGCTGATCCTCGACGCTAGCCGTCGTGTGCGCTTTGCCAATCGGGCGGCGCAGCGGCTTATTCCGGCCTATGCTGAGAATGGACGGACGTTTGAGCAGACTCTCGTCGAGAATGGCGTTCACGAGCAAACGACGGCTGAGGATCAAGAGCGGGGCCGGCGCCGGTTTGTGCGCGCTGCCGATGGCACGATCGTCCTTGCCTCGGAAGTTGCGATCAGCGATGAACAGGGCACCTCAAGCGTGGTGTTGCTGCGTGACGTTACCCGCTCGGAACGGCAGCAAGCCGAGTTGCTGGCATCGCGGGCAGTGCTAGCTGAACGCACCGCTGAACTGGAGCGGTCGCTGGCCGAGTTGCAGCAGCGCGATACGTTGTTGCGCCGGCTGACCTTGCCGATCATCCCGTTAAGCGAAACGGTGTTGCTCGTGCCGCTGATTGGGGTCTTCGATGCTGACCGTTGCCAGACGTTAGTTGACTTGATTCTGCCGGAAATTGCCGAACGCAATGCGCGCACGGTGCTGGTTGATTTGACTGGCCTCACCGTCTTTGAACAAGACCTTGCCCGCACCTTGCGTCAACTGAGCGACGGGGCGCGGTTGATGGGGGCGCAGGTGGCGCTGTGTGGTATCCGGCCCGATATGGCCGAGGTGATGATCCACACCGGATCGACGTGGAATGGGATGCGCTCGTTTGCTACTCTGCAAGCCGGGGTGAAGGCGCTGTTGGCGAAAGCCGCGGTGATGGGTGCGTAGCGGCGCGGAGGGGTGGAACGAAAAGACTCAGAGGGCGCAGAGGGCGCAAAGGACGCAAAGGGGTAGAACGCCAAGACGCTAAGAACGCAGAGGGCGGCGCCGATTGTCATTGCGAGGGAGTGGCGGCTCACAGCGCGGCTGGGAGCCGCACGACCGAAGCAATCTCCCACGATAGCGAAACGAACCGGCTCAGGCATAGCTATGCAGGTACCCCGGCCCTGAAGGGCTGGGCTTAGGGTACGGGCTGAATAGCCACGAAAAGACACAAAAGGCACAAACACCATACGATTTGTTGCATCGTTGGTGTGTCTTTGTGGCTATTCTGCTCGGTGCCCTCACCCCCCGACCCCCTCTCCCACCGTTAGGTGGGAGAGGGGGATCTGCTGGCTCCCTCCCCCGGAGGGGGAGGGTTGGGGTGGGGGCAACTAGCAGTGACGAAGGCCTCGCCACGAACACCTTTTGCGTCTTTTGCGGCTCTTGGTGGCTATTCCTCTCCAGCGGCGTGTCTATGTGCGCTCTTCCCCGCGCAAGCCAGCCAGTGCCTGCGCGACGGTCAGCCAGCCGCGACCGGGGAAGAGTTTGGCGACTTGCGACGAGAAGATCAGGCTATTACCGAGCAATTCGGTCGCCAGCCCTTCGACCACCACCTCACCTTCGCCGAGCAACACCACCCGATCGGCGCACGCGGCAGCTAGCTCGACATCGTGAGTTGCCATCACTACCGTGCGACCTTCGTCGCACAAGCGGCGCAACATGGTGATCAAGCCGGCTTTGGCGTGATAATCAAGGCCGCGGGTCGGTTCATCGAGCAGGATAAGCAGCGGATCGCCGGCCAAACCGGCGGCCAGCGCCGCTCGCTGCGCTTCGCCGCCGCTGAGATCGCGCGGATAGCGCTCGGCCAGATGGTTGATACCAAAGCGCGTCAAGGCATCGGCGACGGCGGCGGACGATGGCCGTAACCCGCGTCCGCGCAAGCTGAACACCACCTCTTCGCGCAGGGTGTCGTGAAAGAGCATACTGCGCGGGTCTTGCGGCACATACGCCACCCGGCGAGCCAATTCCTCTACCGGAATGGGCGCAATATCGCGGCCTTCCAGCTCGATCTTCCCCTCAACGGGCCGCACCAATCCGATCAGCGTCTTGAGCAGCGTGCTCTTGCCGCTGCCATTGCGGCCCATCAAGGCAATTAACGCGCCGCGCGGCAGATCAAGATTTACCCGGTAGAGCGCCTCGTGCTGGCCGTATTGCACGGTGACGTTGCGCAAGCGAGCTAGCGGCTGATTGTCCGGTGACACGGGGGCGGATGGTGGTGAGACGGGCAGATCGGCGGGCACAAACCGCCGGCCCTCTTTGATCGTCAGCGGCAGGGGTTCCCAGCCTAACGCCGCACCCAGTTGTTGCAGCGGCGGGCGCAGCTCGATGCGCGCTAGCACCTCGCGCGGCGTACCCACTTCAACCCTGCCACCCGGAGCGAGGTAAAGGATGCGGTCGGCGTATTGCACCACCCGTTCCAGCCGGTGCTCGCACAGCACGATGGTAATGCCGAGGTCGGCATTGAGCTTTTGCAACGCGGTCAAGACCTCTTCTGCGCCGTGCGGATCGAGCTGGCTGGTCGGCTCATCGAGTACCAGCGCGCGCGGTTGGGCAGCGAGTGCGGCGGCAATCGCCACCCGTTGCTGCTCGCCGCCGCTCAGGGTGGCGACGTGGCGGTGGCGCAGATGGGCAATCGCTAACTGGTCAAGCACCTCTTCCACCCGCCGGCGCATTACTGCCGGCGGCACCCCCAGATTCTCCATCGCGAAGACGATCTCGTCTTCGACCCGCTCGACGACAAACTGGCTTTCGGGGTCTTGCACCACAAACCCGACCAGATCGGCCAGATCGCGCGGCTGGCAGGCCAGTGTGTCGCGCCCCCACACGCGCACCCGCCCGCCGAGCCGCCCGCCGTAAAAGTGGGGAACGAGGCCGTTGAACAGGCGCAAGAGGGTGCTCTTGCCGGCGCCGCTCGGCCCGCAGACGAGCAAAAATTCGCCATTGGCGATCTGCACGCTCAGATCACGCAGGATCGGTGCGCTGGCGCCGGGGTAGGTGTAGGTGACACGGTCGAGTTCGATCATAGTGTTTGCATGTTCCTGCAATTCGCAAAAGGCATTGCGAAAGGGTGCGCCATTGTTGGTGAGACAATCCTTGGCGGTACCTGCCTCCACCTCAGCCTTCGGTTGCCCCCACCCCAGCCCTCCCCCGGAGGGGGAGGGCGCAAGTCTTTTCCTCCCTCAGTGGGGAGGGGCGAGTGTGGACAGAACATCTGATCCGGCACACGGCCCTGAAGGGCCGGGCTAGGGTTACGAAGCCCGCTGCGCGGGCTGCTGGCCCTCATCCCCAGCCCCGCTCCCACCTGACGGCGGGAGCGGGGAGCGTAGTACCGAGCGTTGAGGCATTGTACAGCGAGTCGTTGTGAACAACCAAACGTTCTGTCTATCCCTCAACCTCTCCGAGGGAGGGAGCAAATCCTTCCCCTTCCCCAGCGGGAGAGGGGCGAGGGGTGGGGGCACATCCTCCCCCAGCGGGGGAGATCGGAAGA
>NZ_LWQS01000045.1 GCF_001650695.1 Chloroflexus islandicus | reverse complement strand
TGAGAGCGAGCCAGCGGCAGCGACGGAGCGCGGGCGGCTCGCCCGCGGATGGGGAGCGGCGGGCCAGCGGCCCGCGCCCCTGGTATCGCGTGCGGAGCGCGGGCGACTCGCCTGCTGGCCAGTCGTCTGCTACGGCGATGTGTCATCCCTCTTGCAAAAACTCCAGCACCAGTTGGTGGAAGCGGTCAGCCGCTTCGATCATCGGGAAGTGACCACAGTTGGGGATAATTTCCAGCCGGGCGCGGGGCAACGCGCGCTGCGCCTCATACGCGCAACTCACCGGGAAGAGGTGATCTTCTTTCCCCCAGATGATCAAGGTTGGCTGGGTAATCTCGGTAAGGCGCGGCCACAACCCGCTGCCGCGCAGATCGTTGGCGTCATAAAACCGGCTCAGCGAGACCATCGTGCGCCGGATCGCGGGGTCGCTCAGCGTCTTTTGGCCACGTGCCACCAATTCAGGGGTAATGTAGCGATCGGGATTGGCAAACGCGGCGCGCAACTGCATCTTGACCACGAAGGGGAACGAGGAAAGGGCGGTAATCGCCTCGCCAAGGAAGGGCAGCGATCCGCCTTTGCGCATAAAGAGCGGCAATTGCATAAAGCCTTCGCTATCGGCAATGACGAGCCGTTCGACCCGCTGTGGATGGAGGATGGTTGTCGCCAAGGCATGCTTGCCACCCATCGAGTGCCCCACCACTGCCGCTTGGGCTACGCCAAAGGCTGTTAACACTCCGGCATTCAGATCGGCATAGCGGCGCAAGGTATAGACTGAGCCACCCGGTTTATCTGAGGCGCCAAACCCGAGCGCGTCGGGTGCGATGGCATGATAACCGGCTGCGGCGAGAGTCTGAATGGTTGGGATCCAATCGTCGGCGCTGACGACAAAGCCATGCAACAAGAGCACTGCCGGCCCTTGCCCAGCGGACAAGACGCGCAGGCGAAAGCCATCAACGGTGATCTGCCGTTCGCTGATCGTAGCCACGGACGTTGCTTGCATACGATAACGCTCCTTATGCTATGGATCTCACACGTGACGCAACGCTCCTTATGTTCCCTGTCACTGTAGCAGAGATGCCGCAGTGTGTCAGGCTACAACCCGGCAACGAACGGTTAAGGGTATCTATGGTACAATGCAGCCGCGGCATCGGGTCGCGCTAGACGTAACGTATTGCAAAGATCGATGATCTCACGCCAGTTCGCGTTGGGCGCCATTCTGGTCTCGTTGATCGTTGGCGCTGCCGGAATCTTCTTCTTTGTCAGTCAGCGGCTTGATCGCTGCGCTGCGCCTCCCTTTGTCGATCCCAATCTCTTGCCGAATGCCAATTTTGCCCTGATTGGCGAGGTGAGCGGTCTGCCTGACGGCTGGAGCCGCGGCGCCGGCGGCGTCGAATTGCGCGGTCCGGCGATCGATGGCCAAGGATTTGATCTCGATGGCGACGGGCGCGGTCTGCAACTGATCGGGATTGCCAACTATGCCCAAACGCCGCCAGTCGGGGTGCAACCCGGCATGACCTATTGTTTTACCGTTGCCGCGCTGACCGATTCGCTGTTGCGCTCTCCCACGCGCGTCCGGCTTGTCTTTGAGTGGTACGATGAGCGCGGCGAGGTGCGTGAACGCATGGCGACGTTGTGGCAGCCGGTCGCATTATGGACGCCGGAACGACCGCCGGCAGGATGGTCGGTCATTGGCGGGTATGCCCGTGCTCCGGCTACGGCTCGCGTCTTGCGAGTACGGATCGAGCCGTCGTCCGATGATCGCATCTACCTCGACATGCCGCGCCTGCAACGCGGCGGCCATCTCTTGCCGGCAGCGCAAGCCCTTGAGCCATCATTACCGTTAGTAATTGCGCCGTGGCCGGAAGGCTATCGAGCAGCGGTGGCGTTTACCTTCGATTGGGAAACGGCAATGGGCGGGTTGGTGCATTCGCGCTCGGTTGATGACCCACGCGCCGATGAAGACCCGCTTCTGCGCGGGATGCGCATGCGCACCGGCGTGGAAACGAGTATGGCTATCTTTGCCCGCTACAACGTGCGCGCGACCTACTATGCCACCGGCTATAACTTTCTCATGGGCAACCGTGAGCGGCGCCGGTTTATGGGTGATCCGGTGTTTACGTGGGCCTCGGCAGCCAACGGGTGGCGGAGCGATCGCTGGGTGAATCGCCCGTGGTTTAGCGATGATCCGTATGGGACGGTGGCGACTGACCCGGCGTGGTACTTTGGCGACCAGATCGAGCCGTTGCTGGCTGCCGGCCATGAGATACAGAGCCACACCTTTAGCCATCTCTACGGCGGCTATGCCGATGTGGCGACGTGGCGGGCTGATGTGGAAACGTGGAACGCAGTCGCTGCCGAGCGCGGCGTCGGCAATGCCCGCTCGCTCGCCTTCCCGTGGAGCAGCAGCGCCGGCATGAGCGACGCTAATTGGGATGTGATCGAACAAGTTGGCATCCGCTCGGTGACGCGCCTGAGCGATTACGGCCCCTACAATCTCTTCCCAACCGACGAACGCGGCCTGATCCGCGATCCGCAGTGCCGGTGGCTGCCCGGACGGGAAGGCCGGATCATCGCCTGCCCTGACTTCTATCTGACCCCAGCGCGGGCTGAGTTGGCGATCGCACAGATCGAGCGGGCTGTCGCCGTTGGCGGGATGATCGATATCTGGGCGCATACCGAAGAGGTAACGAGCGCGGCCCAACAAGCGGTGTGGGAAGATGTGGTATCCTACACCGTCAGGCGCGGCGATGTTTGGGTGGCGCCGTTGAGTGAGATTGCCGGTTGGCAGATCGCGCTCAAAACGCTTGATATAACTCAATTGACTCAGCCAGTCGGGACGCCTGAGCGAGGGAGCGGCAGCGCTGCGCAGCGGTATCGCCTGCACAATCCATCGCCCTACCCGCTGGTTGGTTTGATGATCGATCTGCCGGCGAGCACGGCTGACGTCGCGGTGAACAATGACATTATGCCGCGTGAACAATGGCAAGCTGGCAACAGGCTCAGGATCGATCTGGCCGCTGGCCAAACTGTAGAGGTGACGTTGTGGCCAACACGATCAAGCAGCCGCTAAATCAGACGACCGGTTGGCGCGCAATCGGGGCGGCGCTGATGGCGCGGCGCGGCGCGCTGCCATTGTACCAATGGCTGTGGCTGATCATCTGCATTGTCGGGGCATTGAGCGTCGCCTTGCCCCCGATCTTGACCCGTCCAATCATCTATTTCGCCGATGCTGAGGTTCGGTTCGATACGGCGCGCTATGGGCCGATCTACCAACCGGTAGCGCCCAATCTGACCGGAATGGACATCGCGATTGCCGATGCGACCGAAGCCTTACGCCTTGGCGCGTTGGCACGGGCTGATGTGCGGTTTGGCCTGCCCGATTTTCGGGTTGAGTATCTGTTGCCCGAACCGGGTGTGGTGGTAGTGCGCGGGATTGCTGGCAATGCGGTGGAAGCCAAGACGTTGGCCGATGCCGGCGCTGCCGAGCTGGTGCGCCAGATTCGGGCTGCCGGCGGGCGTGAAATCTTGCGCAATATGTTGGGCTGGCAGCTGTGGCAGGCGCTGAACGGCCAAACCCCCGTGCCAAACGATCGCTTCGCGTGGCTGTTGCGCGATATTCTGCGGCTTGATGCGCTGCCGCTCTCGCGCCCGATCGAGCCGTTTAGCACGCCGCGCACGCTGGCCGATCTGTCGGGGGAAGAGTTGAGCGATGTCGCTCGTGCGCTTGAGTCGCGCTACGATCTGTGGCGGTTTGCGATCAATACCCGCAATGCGACGCTTGATGCGCTGTGCGCTAGTGCCGGCATCACCGAGACGGCCACCCGCGAAGCAGCTTTGCGGAGTTGTGCTGCTGCCAATCCTGCCGCGGCGGCGGAATTGGCGGCGCGCGATCGGACGATTGCCCAACTGCGCGCGATTGATGCTGCAATCAACTATATGATCCGCGAAGCGGGGACGCGCTTTAATGCCGATCAGGTCAGCGCAGCGTACCGCATCCCGGCGGCGTTGCCCGCTGCCCCCGAACCGCGCTACGAGCTGCCATTGATCGCGCTGGCGGCCTTGGTCGGTGCGGCCTTGGGATTAGGTGGCATTGCGCTCGATCGCAGCGCCGGCGTGCTGCCAAAGTTGCAAGAGCTGTGGCAGTATCGTGAGTTGATCCGCAACCTTGTGCTGCGTGATTTACGTGCTCGCTATAAAGGCAGCACGCTTGGCTACCTCTGGACCCAGATCGCGCCGTTGGGCATGATGATGGTCTATGTGATCGTCTTTAGCTTTCTGCTGCCTAACGGCATTGCGATGTTTCCGGTATTTGTGATCGTCGGTCTGTTGCCGTGGAACTACACTGCTGAAGCGGTGCTCAATGGTACCCGCAGCATTATCGATAACGCCGCGCTGGTCAAGAAGGTCTACTTCCCGCGGGAAGTATTGCCGCTGGTCGCCGTTGGATCGAGTCTCCTCAATTTCATTCTTTCCTTGCCAATGATGTTGCTGGTGATCATCATTGTGCAAATGACAACCCTTGGCCGGCTCAATCTCAGTTGGACCATCATCTACCTGCCGGTCATTATGGCCTTGCAGACGGTGTTTCTGGCTGGGTTGGCGCTGCTGCTCGGTGCTGGCGCGGTCTTCTTTCGCGATGTCGTGCATCTGATCGGCATTGTGATCAATATTTGGTTCTTCCTCACCCCAGTTATCTACCCATTGAGCACGATTAGCGAAGGACTTGCGGCCCGGGTCATTCGCTGGCTCAACCCGTTGGCTTCGATCATCGAGTTCTACCGCGACATCATTTATGGGAATGTTGTGCCAGTTGGCTTGATCCCGACTCCCGGTGTGCCGTCGCTGAGCGCAATGCTGCGGGTGGGTGTCACCGCGCTGGTGGTGTTGGCCATCGGGTATTGGGTCTTCCAGCGCACCAGCCGTCATTTTGGTGAAGAACTATGAGTGTGGTTATAGAGTTTGATAACGTGTCGCGGCAGTTCGTGCGCCGCCAGAATGCCTCGACTATTCAAGAGCGGTTCATGGGGTTAATCCGTGGCTTGCCGCCGGCTGAGGCGTTCTGGGCGGTGCGCAATATCAGCTTTGCAGTCGAAGCAGGTCAAAGCATTGGCTTGGTCGGACACAACGGCGCCGGTAAGAGCACTATCCTCAAGTTGATGACGCGCGTGCTCGAACCGACGAGCGGGCGAGTAGCGACTCGTGGCCGGATTGCTGCTCTGCTCGAATTGGGCAGCGGCTTTCACCCCGAACTTACCGGGCGGGAAAATGTATTCCTTTACGGTTCGTTGATGGGTTTCAGTCGCAAAGAGATGCTGCGGAAAATGCCTGAAATTATTGAGTTTTCTGAGATTGGTCAATTTCTTGATACTGAAGTCAAACACTATTCATCGGGCATGTACACCCGGCTGGCCTTTGCCGTGGCGACGGCAGTGGAGCCGGATATTCTGATTACCGATGAGGTGTTGGCAGTAGGCGACGAGGCATTTCAGCGCAAGTGCATCGATCGCATTTACGGTTTTCGCCGCGCTGGCAAGACGATTGTCTTCGTATCGCATGCGCTCGATGTGGTGCGCTCGCTCTGCGATGTCGCGGTTTGGCTTGATCATGGCGAGATGAAGGCCTATGGCAGTGCGGTTGAGGTGGTTGATGCCTATTTGGTCGATGTGAATGAACGCGAACGGGCTGAATTTGAGCAGCGATCCAAGGAGGAGGAACCCGATCAAGAATGGCGCGAGCGGATGCGTCGCGGCACCCGGGAAGTCGAGATTGTGCGAGTGCAATTGCTCGATCAGGATGGAAACGAACGAGTAACCTTTCGTACCCACGAACCGCTGACCATCCGGATTCATTACGTGGCGCATGAACCGATTGAGCGACCGGTGTTTGGGGTGGGATTGCATCATGAAAGCGGTGCGTGGCTGACCGGGCCGAATACGGGCTTCGATGGCTACGTTATCCCGGCCATCGAAGGGGCTGGCATGATTGATTATCATATTCCGAAAATACCGTTGTTAGGCGGGCGCTATTTTGTGAGCGTTTCGGCAACTGATCATACCCAACTGCATGCCTTTGATGTCCATGATCGCATGTATCCTTTAATTATCCATAGTGATGGCGTCAAACAGCGTTACGGCATGTTGTTTACAGAAGGCGTTTGGCAGTGGCATCCATAAATCGTTTGCTGGTGATCTCGCAAGATGTGATTGGTCGCCGGATGGCTGGCCCCGGCATTCGGATGTGGGAAATCGCCCGGGTTCTGGCCAAGCATACACCGGTGACGCTGATCGCAACGAAGCCGATTGACCTTGATCCCTATCCCAATATCGAATTTGGTCATTACGCATTTGGCCAAGCTGGGGCGTTGCAGCCCTATCTAGCGCAGGCGCAAACCGTGCTCGCGAATGGTTTTGTCGCCCATGTGCATCCGGAATTGATCGATTTTCAAGGGAAACTTATTATTGATTTGTACGACCCCATCGTCTTAGAAAGCTTTGAAATCTTTCGCCACTATCCGTTGGCCGAGCGTGAGCGGATGTTTGCGCACGATGTAGCGACCCTCCGCCGGACGCTCATGCGTGGCGACCATTTCCTCTGCGCCACCGAGCGCCAGCGCGACTTGTACATTGGTGGTCTGTTGGCGCTGGGCCGGCTCAACCCGGCGTTGCTTGATGCCGATCCGTTGTTGCGCACGTTGATTGATGTGGTGCCGTTTGGGGTGAGCGATGTGCCGCCCCAAGCCAGTAGCCAGCCCGCTCTGCGCGGCGTGCTTGATGATCTCGGCGCCGATCACGAGATTATTCTGTGGAGTAGCGGTCTGTGGGATTGGCTCGATCCTCAGACGGTTGTGCGCGCGATGCCGCAGGTGTTGGCTCAGGTGCCAAATGCTCGCTTGGTGTTTCTAGCTGGACGGCATCCCGGCCCGGTACACGAGATGATCACTCCGAAACAGACCCGCCAGTTGGCTGCCGAGCTGGGCTTGCTCGGTCACGGCGTGCATTTTTATGAGGAATGGATCCCGTATGAGCGCCGGGCTGATTTCCTGCTGGAAGCGACCGTCATGGTATCATTACACCGCGAGCATCTCGAGACGCGCTACGCAGCGGTGCGTTCACGAGTGCTTGATCATTTATGGGTTGGCAAACCAACAGTGCTGAGTACTGGGGATGCAGCAGCAGAGCTCATTGTTGCCCATAACGCCGGTGAAGCAGTGCCCATTGGTGATGTCGATGCAGTTGCTGCCGCTCTGATCCGTTTGTTGGCCGATCCGCAACGCCGAATAGCGCAGAGTGTGAATGCAGCGAAGCTGGGCCAACAATTGCGTTGGTCGCAGGTGGTGCAGCCGTTGATTCGGATGCTTACTGCATCGCTGCCAGTTGGCACTGCACCGATGCAATGGCATAGAGACCATGAAATAGCTGTGGTGGATGTAGATGTACCATCTCAGGAGGAAACTATATCTATGGTTACATCTGATATTGACCAGACATCTGCAATACTGCACAGAGTGCGTAATGATGCAATCAAAGCGCAGGAACAGATCTGGCAAATTGAACAACCGGCATCAGGCGGGTTGTCGTGGCGTTGGTTGCAACAAAAGATCTGGTTTCTGCTCATGAAGCCCCAACGCGATTACAATGCAGCCGTGTTGCGATCAATGTACGCACTGTCCGAACAAATTGATCACACGACCCGATTGCTCTTTGATGTCTCTACGCGGTTGGAACAACGGGCGCAGACGCTGGAACAACGGGCGCAGACGCTGGAACAACGGGCGCAGACGCTGGAACAACGGGCGCAGACGCTCGAACAGCTCGTGCAGGAGCTAAGACTACGGGTGACAAATCTCGAAGATGGAATGCAAGATCATAACCATCGTCAAGTGACCGAGATTCATCAAATTGGCCAACAAATCCGTGATTTTGCCGACCAATTAGCTGGTCTGGAAGAGACCACTGCCCAAGTATTGGCCCATATCGGTGGTGTTCCGGCGTTGCCGCCTCAGCAAGAATAGCAATGATATGCGAGTTGTTGCCATTGTTTTGAGTTGGAATGCTGCTGCAGCGACCTTAGCTTGCCTTGAGTCATTACATCAGCAATCAATGCCGGTGGAGATTGTCGTTGTCGACAACGCTTCACAAGATGATACGATCGCCCAAATTACCCAGCGCTATCCCGATGTGCGGCTTATCTGCAATGAGCGTAATCTCGGTTTTGCTGGCGGAATGAATACCGGGATCCGCACCGTTCTCGCCGATCCATCGCCGCCTGATGCCGTCATTTTGCTCAATCAGGATACTATCCTCGATCCGATGTGCATCGAACATCTGGTTATGCCATTGGCGACTGATGAACAAGTGGCGGCTGTTGGCGCCAAGATTCGCTATCCTGATGGCACGATCCAGCACGCGGGCGTGAGGCTGGAATGGCCGCGGGCGGTTGTGCAGCATATTGGATGGCACGAGCCCGATACGGGCCAGTACGATACTGTACAGGAATGCGAGTTTGTCACCGGCGCCGCTATCGCGTTACGCACCGCAGCGCTTGATCCAGAACATACGCTGGATGAAGGTTTTGTTCCGGCGTATTTTGAAGATCTTGATCTCTGTTGGCGTTTACGCCGGGCAGGGTGGAAAATTGTATACAACCCAATGGCCACGTTAGGCCATCACGAGTCGCTCTCGCTGCGTGATGAGTTGCAACGTAGCAGCTACTATAATCGCGGTCGCTTACGCTTTGTCCTGAAGCATTATACCCTGTCTGATCTCTTCGAGTCGTTCTTTCCCGCCGAGTGCGCCCATGCTGAGCGCTATGCGCTGTGGCCAGTCGAAGGGCGTGCGCTCCGTTGGGCTTACGCAGAGACGTTGTTGCATCTACGTGAAATCTTGGTGGCGCGACGGCAGCTTGATCCGACATTCCAACCAGCGGATGAAGATCAGTTGATTGGGTTCATGCGATGCCTGCAGCGGGCGCAAGCCCGTGCGCTGTGGCGGAATGCGCACCAGCGCGCTGATTGGATGTTTAACCATTCATAGACATCTTATGAAATCACAAGCACTCTACGGGGTTGAATACACCTTATTCGATCCATTGCCAGCACGGCTGGTCGAAAATGAACCACTCTTGATTACATTGCAGTTGCGCAATACCGGCTTGACTCCGTGGTTGGCGACTGGCTATCCGGTCATGCTGGTCGTGCGTTGGAAAACCCTTGATGGGATCGTTGTGCAAGAGCTGCCATGGCAACCACTCCCACGACCGGTACCGTGCGGTGATGCTATCACCATCGAGTTGCGGGTGACAGCGCCAGCCGCGGCGGGTGAGTATGTGTTTACCATCGAGCTGGTTGAACACATGATCGCTTGGTTTCACGAGCGAGGCGTGGCACCATTTTGTTCACCAATGACGGTGGAGCCGCCGCGCAATCCACGGATTACTATTATCAACGGCAATTGTTTAGCAAATGATGCGGTAGGAACCCATGTAGCGGCGCAGGTGCAGGCATTGGCGGAAGCTGGGTTTCAGCCGTTGTTATTGACGAGCTTTGTTGATGAACGATTGCCACGAGCGTTGCGCCGGTTTATGGTGGTTGTACGGCCTGATGATATTATCAATCCTACTGACTATAGCCGGTCATTCGCTGAGCATTTTCGCCGCTCGGCTGCTATTATTGTAAACTATTCGACCTATTACGATCTTGTCGAACTGATCCGGATTGCACCGGCGCCAGTGCTGTTTGATTATCACGGCGTCACCCCGCCGCAAATTTGGGGGGTTGGGCAGCCGGGGTACGAAGATGTAGCGCGTGGCTTAGCCAATGTGCATCTCGTTCAGTTCGCCGATTATGCCGTGGCCCACAGTCAATACATGGTCGATGAGCTGGTGGCGACCGGTCTGATCGCGCCCAGCCGGACTAGTGTCTTACCGTATCCGGTCACGCGCGATGCAGCGTACGCTGGGCCGCCCGATCCCCAGTTGCAACAGCAATACGGTTTGGCGGGGAAACGGGTGTTGTTGTATGTGGGTCGTATGGCGCGCAATAAGCGAATTCATATCCTTGTGGAAGCGCTGCCATTGATCCGCGCGCAGTACCCTAACACGGTATTGTTGCTAGTGGGTGAAACCGGTCACGCTTACGCGGGGTATGTCGCGGAAACAAAGGCGCGCGCGGAAGAGTTAGGGGTGGCCGATGCCGTGATCTTTACCGGCGCTCAAAATCGTGATCAGATCGGCGCTTTCTACCAGTTGTGCGATGTCTTTGTGATGGCGAGCATCCATGAAGGCTTTTGTATGCCAGTCATGGAGGCAATGGCGCTAGGCAAACCGGTGGTGGCGGCGGCGGCTACGGCATTGCCTAGTACCGTCGGTGATGCCGGCCTCCTCTTTACCCCGGATGATCACGAGGAGTTGGCGCAGCAGGTGTTGCGCGTGCTCGCTGCGTATGAAGAGCCGTCGCCTGATCCACTCGATAGCGCCCAAGCCCAACACCTCCTGCGCAACCGCCCGATAGCCTTCGTGACGCCACGGTATGGCCGCGATGTGTTAGGCGGCGCCGAGCGCGGCGCGCAAGTGTGGGCCGAACAATTGGCGGCCCGCGGGTTTACCGTCGAGGTTTTAACAACCAATGCCATTGATTTGGCTGGCTGGCGTACGGCACCATTGCTCGAAATCGAAGTGATTAATGGCGTTACAGTGCGCCGGTTTGCGGTTGATCCGGTCGATCCGAGCGGCTTTCACGAGGTACAGATGAAAGCCGCTCGGGGTGAGGTTATTACCCGGCGGGACGAAGAGCGGTTTATGCAGCATAACCTGCGGAGCCGGGCGCTCGAGGAGTATATTGCCCGTTACCGCAACGAGTATGCCGCCTTTATCTTCACCCCGTATCTGTTTGGTACGACGTATTACGCTGCGAAACAGGCCGGCGATCGCGCTTTTCATATCCCATGTCTGCACGATGAGCCGGCAGCGCAATTTGCCATCTTCCGCGAGATGTTAGAAGAAGCGCGCGGTATCTTCTTTAATACCGCCGCCGAAGAGCGCCTAGCGCGGCAGAAGCTGCGTATAGCTAATCCATTTTCAACCGTGCTTGGCTATGGCTTTCCTGATGATCCAGTACCCGGCGATCCGGAACGATTCTATCGCTATGCCGGTTGGCAAGCACCATTTTTGCTCTATAGCGGCCGGTTGGAAGAAGCTAAGAATGTACCATTATTAATTGAGTGGTTTCTATCTTATAAAGCAAGTCATCCTGAGAGCAATCTCAAACTAGCGTTGACCGGATTGGCCCATGTCCCCTTACCTCATCGATCGGACGTCGTCCACTTAGGAGTTGTTGAGCGGGATGTGTTAGTAGATGCATACGCAGCTTGTCTTGCGCTGTGCCAGCTTTCATTAAATGAAAGCTTCTCAATCGTCATGATGGAGGCATGGCAGCAGGGAAGGCCAGTCATCGTGCATGCCGATTGCGCGGTTACCCGTGAACATGTTGAGCGTAGCGGCGGCGGATACGCTTGCGAGAGTGCGGCAAGTTTTAGCGCAGCGGTTGATCAATTGCTGGCCGAGCCGGAAATGGCTGCGGCCTTGGGTGAGCGCGGGCGGGCGTATGTACAAGCTAACTTCGGCTGGAGCGTGCTCGTCGATCGCATGATCCGCGCATTGGCAACGTCCTTGCAGCCGCGACCATTAGTAACGGAATTGGCCCAACGCGGTATCCGGCGGGCGCTCGATTTTACCTATGCGCGCTTTGAAGCGCATCTCATCGGGTTGATCCAGCATCTCTGCCAGCAGAGCGCCGGTTGGCACCTGTTCGAGCAGGTGCAGGACCGGTTGGCTGCACTGGCGAATAGTTATGGTGGGTTAGCCAACGAACCCGAACCGGCGCCGGTCATGGCCCGTGTCCGCCGATGGGTGGATCGGTTGCGTCATCAGACCCATCCTTCTGCAGGGCTCCCGCCGGTGAACGGCCATCAGCACGAGCAGCACGCAGTGATGCAACTCGTCGCTGAATTACTCGATCTGCTCGCCTATACTCGCCACGAGCAGCGCCGGCTTGAGCGCGAATTGGCCCTGTTGCGCGATCGAATAGCCATTGAGAAACCGAATGCACCGTAAACGGGTCTTGTTCCCATTGCATTGGTGATAAACGAGCCGTTGCTGGTTGCACGAATTGCACCGGCAACGGCGTTGATTATTCTGGCGGGAGGGATTGAGTCGCTCCTAGCACCCTTGTCTGGTTATGGAGGTGTTCGATACATCTGCTATGCTGGTAGCAGTGAATGTATCGTTACAGCCGGGAGTTGTTCTATGAAGCGCTCTACTACCCTGCCCATCCTGCTCATAGCGACGCTGTTGATACTTGCTACGGTGATCCCATCTCCAACGGCACAAGCCGGCTATGCCGATCAACCGCCACCGCTGCCGGGTTGGACGCACCCAGTCTCCTATGGCCTTGGTGTAGATACGACTGCCCGCCACGGGATCAATCTTGGTAATGCGCCAATTATTCGCAGTTCGCCAGTGATTGCCGAAATTGATGGAAATGCGGCCAATCACAAAGAGGTAGCGGTTGTGACCAGTGATGGCTTCTTGCACGTGCGTCGAGCGAATGGAACGCAACTCTGGTCGCCGGTGCAGTTGTTGCCGGCGCCATGTTCGCCGCAAAGCGGCGATCATGTGGGGAATAGTAATCCGGTGGTTGGTGAGTTGCTCAGCGATGGCGTGCCGTACATTGTGGTAGGGTATGGCTCCATACTGCCATCCAATTGTGATGGTGGGATTGTCGCTGTGAATGGCCAGACCGGCCAGATTGTATGGCGGTTTAGCTTGCGCCAGTGGCAACAGCAACAGGGTTACGCACAAGAGGAACTCTATGGGGTAGGTGGGTCGGTTGCATTAGCTGATGCTGATGGTGATGGTAAAATGGAGATCGCTTTCGGCGGCTTTGATCGCAACCTCTACCTGCTCAGCGCCGTTACTAGCACCACCTATACGGTACGCTGGTATTACCATGCCGCTGATACCATCTGGTCAACGCCGATTTTCTACAATATTGACAACGATCCTGAGCTTGAGCTGTTAGCGGCCACCGATATTACTGCTAACGATCAGCTCTTGCCACCAACCCAAGACGGCGGTTTTCTGTACGCCTTTGATATTGCCCCGCGCACCCCCAAACGGATCGAATTCCACACCGGCTTTATTTGGCGCACCTACGTCGATCAGGCGCTCTATTCGTCGCCGGCCATTGGTGATGTGTTAGCCAGCAATCCCGGCAGCGAATTGGTGATCGGTTCGAGTTGTTGGTTGCCGGTTAGCCCTATTAACATTCCTGTCACGAAGAAGGGGCGTTGGGTTAAGATCTTTCGCTTGAGCGATGGTGCAGTGTTACAAACGCTCAATGCTCCTGAATGCGTCGAGTCATCGCCAGCGCTCGGTGATATCGACGGGGATGGCAAACTCGAGATTGTCGTGAATGTGGGGTGGGCAGGCGATAATGGCATCCCTCATAGCGAAACGATCGCGTGGGATCCTGAAAACCCCACGCCGAAATGGCGCACTATTCCATATAGCGCCAACTTTTCGCTTGATCCGAATGTGCGCTTTAACGATCCGAACGGCGGCAATTTGCAGTCGCCAGTCATCGCTGATATTAATGGCGATGGAATCGTTGAGGTCGTAACGGCTAATTTCTGGAGTGTGGTCATTTTACGCGGTTACGATGGCCAGCAGATGACCTGCTATCTCTCGCCGGCATGCGGCGCTCAGCCATCGCTCTATGCGTGGTATACCGTAAAATCGACGCCGGCGGTAGGTGATATCAATGGTGATGGGGTGCTGGATGTCGTGATCGGCGGCGGGCATCAATTTGTCAATGGCCCTAGCGCGGAGCCGCCGATTACGGCCCATCTCTATGCGTGGACGAATCTGGCTACGGTCTTTCCGGGCCAAACACCGCCATCCGGCTACCAGACGGCTCCGGCTTACAGTGCGCCATGGCCGCAATTCCGCCGGTCGGCTACCAATGATGGCGTCCTCAACGTTCCCGGTTTACAGGCGGCAATAACTGAGCTGTTTGTGCTTACCGATGGTTCGACGCCGGAGACGTATGAAATCGCGTTGAGCTCGCGCGATGGTTCGTCGCTCAATCTTAGTTTGAGCGAAAGCGGCGATAGCCAGAATATTATCTCGGCCACGCTGAGTAGCCCAACGGTGAGCGGCACTACGCCAAGCCGGGTCGTGATGACGGTGAATGCAGCCAGCGTGGCGAACGGTGTTTACCCCGTTACGTTGACTGTCAGTGCGCCTAGTTTGCCGGCAGTCACCATTAACGTTACGGTACGAAAAGTTACGGTGGTGTATCGTACGTTGACGCCGTACATTGCCCGTTAGTTGCGTGCTCCTGTCGTCAAGCGAACGCTGGTGCGCCGATTCAGGGCCGCCGGCGTTCGCTGTGTTGGTCACTATGCTATAATTGGCCGGAAAAGCTTTTGATTGATGCAAGAGGTAGATGATCCATGACCCATCTTATCACTGGCGGCGCAGGATTTATCGGCTGTAATTTGGCCGATTACTTGCTCCGCCATGGCGAACAGGTGACGATTGTTGATAATCTGAGCCGGCCGCGCACGCCGCTCAATCTGGCTTGGCTGCAAGAGCGGTATGGCGACCGGCTGCGCTTTGTGCAAGCCGATATTCGTGATGCTGCCGCTATGCAGGCCGTGATTCCCGGCCATCGCATCGTCTATCACCTTGCCGGCCAAGTCGCCGTTACCACCTCGGTGAAAGATCCGCGCAGCGATTTCGAGATTAATGCGCTCGGTACGCTCAATATTCTCGAAGCGGCCCGTCTTGCCCCTGAACCGCCCGCCGTCTTTTTCGCGTCAACCAATAAGGTGTATGGCGGGATGGAGACGGTGGCGGTGGTTGAAGAAGCCACCCGCTATCGCTACCGTGATCTGCCGGACGGCGTGCCTGAGCACCAGTTGCTCGATTTCCATTCGCCCTACGGGTGCAGCAAAGGCGCCGCCGACCAGTATGTGCGCGATTATGCCCGCATCTACGGCCTCAAGACGGTGGTCTTCCGCCAGTCATGCATCTATGGCCCGCGCCAGTTTGGGGTTGAGGATCAGGGTTGGGCGGCGCACTTTGCGATCGCGGCTCTGCTCGAACGCCCGATTACGATCTATGGCGATGGCAAGCAGGTGCGCGATATGCTGTACGTCGATGATCTGATCGCGGCGTATATGGCAGCGCTCGAGCGGATTGATCAGGTGAGCGGCCATATCTACAATATCGGCGGCGGCCCCCATAATGCCTTGTCGATTTGGGCTGAGTTCGGCCCGGTGCTGAGCCGTTTGATTGGCCGCGAGATCTCGGTGCGCTATAGCGAGTGGCGGCCCGGCGACCAGCCGGTTTATATTAGCGATATTACGCTGGCCAAGCAGGAATTGGGCTGGGAACCGCGTGTTTCGGTCTACGAGGGTATTGAGCGCATGGTGGGCTGGATCCGCGATAACCTGCATTTGTTCCGCTAAAGCTTGGCGTAGCGCCTGATCCCACCGGGATGGAGTGTGGCAGTCTAACTCCCGCATACCTGCCGTTTGGCGTAGCGCCTGATCCCACCGGGATGGCGTGCGGTTGTACACTGCCGCACGTTCATAGGAGTATCCTACAATGACTTCTCATGGCCCGATCATCGTCAATCCACGCGACGACGAGCCGCTTGCGGCGGCGGTTGCGCGTGCGTTGAGCAACCCGGCGGTTGACCATAGCCAATTGGCTGTTCTTAGCGAGTTGCTGGCCCGCGATGCGTATCTGGCCGAGCAAGTGAATGCCTTGCGTGCGTTATGGGCAATGACGCCGCTGGCCGATCCACTGCTGGTTCGCTTGCACCGCCGCTTGGCGTGGGGGCTGGCGGGGCCGGAGTTAGCCCGGATGTATGAAACGCTCGCCACGCTGACTCGTATTGTCGAGAGCTTGATTGCTCATCTCGATACTGAACGGGCGGCCCGGCAGGCGCTGGCCGAACGCTTGGCCGCGCTGGAAGAATAACCTGCGCTCGCATGCTGTATGGGCATAGCGGCGCTATGCCTCTTGCCATCTCTATCTTATGCATCCGCACCTTGTTTGGCATTCAACCTTCGCTTCGCCAACCGGCTATAGCAGCTCGTCACAAGCGATTGTGGCTGCGCTGACCGATGCCGGTTTACCGGTGCGCCCGCTCTACTTGTTCGATGTCGATGTCGTCGAGCATATCTACGGCGTCATCCCGCCGCATATCCGCTCGCTGCAACAGTTGCCCATCCGGCTTGATGTGCCGCAGGTGGTGTATGGCCGTGGCGACCTGTTTTGCAAGAATAGCGGTGCGTATCGGATCGGTTTTACGATGCTCGAAACTGACCGCCTGCCCGCCTCTTGGGTTGAACAGGCTAACTTAATGGATGAGGTCTGGACGCCAACGGCGTGGGGGCGGGAGGTGTTTATGGCGAGCGGTGTGGTAAAGCCGGTCTATGTCGTACCGCTCGGAGTGGATCTAGCGGTTTTTGCTCCCGGCCCGGCGCGCCGCGATCTGGCCGATCGCACCGTCTTTCTCTCGGTTTTCGAGTGGAGTAAGCGTAAGGGGTGGGATGTGCTGGTGGCGGCCTACCGGGCCGCCTTTCAACCGCACGATCCGGTGGTGTTGGTGGTGAAGATCGACCATCGTGCCCCCGGCAACCCGCTGCGCGAGCTGGCGGCGGCGCTCGGCGAGCAGGCTCCGCCGGTGGCAGTGCTCTACAACCAGACCTTTAGCCCAGCGCGCATGGCCGAACTCTACCGCAGTGCCGATTGTTTTGTCTTGCCCAGCCGGGGCGAGGGGTGGGGTATGCCGGCGCTTGAGGCGATGGCGTGCGGGGTGCCGGTGATCGCCACGGCTTGGAGCGGCCTGACCGCGTTTCTTGATGAGACGTGCGGTTATCCCTTGCCGATCCGCGGCTTAACGCCGACCGGCGCCAACCGCATCCCTTACGCCGGTGCGCAGTGGGCCGAGCCAGACGTTGATGCGCTGGTGGAGTTGTTGCGGCGGGTGCATCGCCAGCGCGACGAGGCCCGCGCCCTCGGTGCGCAAGCCGCTATCCGGGCCCGTGAGTGGCCGTGGCAGCGGAGCGCGCAGACCATCCTCGACCGGTTGCACGCCATCGGATAGAGGCAAAGACGCAAAGGGAGCAGAGGCGCAGAGGATGATATAACGCAGAGACGCAAAGGGCGCTAAGGTTTTTTGGAAAATGGCAAAAGCACGCTAGAGGCTATCACAACAACAGCTTAGCGTCCTTTGCGCTCTTCGCGCCTTTGCGTTTACCATCCTTCGCGCCTTTGCGTTAAACCCTTCGCGTCTTTGCCCCCTCTGCGTCTTTCACTTGGTAGCGGCGTCGAGCGCCTCTCCCACCCGCAGCACTTCGTCGAGGGTGTTGTAGAAGTGGGGCGCGATGCGCACACCCGCGCCGCGCGGCGTCACTACAATCCCTGCCTCGTTGAGCCGGTGGGAGACAGCGTTGGGATTCTCGACCAGCGCCACCACAATCCCGCTACGGTGTTCGGGGGCGGTATCGGCGGCCAGTTGGTAGCCGCGTTCGCGCAGATCATCGATTAGCGCCGCTACCAGCGTGTTAATCTGGCGCTCAATCTGTTCGATCCCTACCTCTTGCAGCATCGTTACTGCCGCTAAGAGGGCGAGATTATTGGCTACATTCGGCGTACCGAGCGTAAACCGTTCGGCGGTTTCGGGCAGGGTTAGGTTGTAATCGAGATAATTCTGCCCGCTCACACTGCTGGCCGCGCCAACATACGCTCCCGGCACAAGATCGCGGATCAGCTCGCGTCGCACGTAGAGAAAGCCGCTCCCCGGCGTTGACAGCAACCACTTCTGCGAACCGCAGGCCAGCATATCGATGTGCCACGCCTGCACATCGAGCGGGAAGGCGCCGAGGGTCTGGATCGCATCCACCACGAAATAGATCCCGCGTTCGCGGCAAATTTGGCCCACCGCGGCTAGATCATTGCGAAAGCCGGTGGCAAACATTGCCGTGCTGAGGGCAATCACGCGGGTGCGGTGGTCGATCCGGCGCGCGAGGAGGTCAAGGTCAAGGCCGCCTTTGTGTTGCGGCACCACCTTCACCAGCACACCCCGGTACGCCAACTGCTGCCACGGATAGACATTCGCGGGATAATCGCCATCGAGCACCAGCACATTATCGCCGGGCCGCAGCGGCAAACTGACGGCAGCGGTATTGATGCCGGCGGCAGTGTTGGGCATCAGTACGATCTCGTCGGGCGAGGCAGCATTGATCAGGCGGGCCAGCCGCTGCTTGAGTTCGGCAAACTGGGCCATCACCTGCGGAAAGACGGCCAGAAACGGCTCGCGGGCAGCGTGGTCGAGGTAGGCTTGCACGGCAGCCTGTACCCGCCGGCTCAGCGGCGAGACAGCGGCGTGGCTGAGGAAGGCGTAGCGTTCGGTGATCGGAAACTCGGCGCGGTAAGCGGCAACATCGATCGTCATGCGGGTGATTCCTCAAGAAACTCGGTCAGAATAGCGTGATACTCTTGTGGACGTTCGAGCATCGGGAGATGGCCGCACTGCTCGATCCAGACCAGCCGGCAGCGCGGGATGCGCGAGGCGGCGACCGGCGCGCCGGGAGGCGGCATAATCTGGTCGTGGCGGCAGGCGATAATCAAGCTCGGCGCGCGCACAGCGGCCATCGCGCCGCTGATCGTCGGGCTGCCGGCGCCGCGCGCCGTTTCCAGTGCCGTGCGCTGCTCCATGGCGAGAAAATCGGCAAACGTCTCGCGTAAGATGCCGTGATCGGCGGGGAGCCGGTAGAAGAAGCGATTGCCGACCAGCCGCATAATCGGCTGTACGTCGAGCATCCATGGGCGGCGTAGCGCTAGCCACAGCGCCATCAGATGGTGAATCGACGCCACTACCCGCCGCTCGCGTTCGTCGCGGAAGGTGCTGAAGCTGGTTAAGACAAGGCGCGTCACCCGGTCAGGGTAACGGGCGGCCACATGCACGGCGACTGCCGCGCAGAGCGAGTGGCCGTTGATTGCAAACCGCTCGATTCCCAGCGAGTCGGCAAACGCGATCACCCAATCGGCCAGCCGCTCCAGCGAGAGCCTCCCGGTCAGCGGTGGCGACGAACCGAAACCGGGCAGATCGGGTGCGATCAAGGTATAGCGATCGGCCAGATCGCGCAGGGTGTAGTGCCACAGGCGTGACGAACCACCCCAACCGTGCAGTAACAGCAACGGCGCGCCTTGGCCGGCGCGGCGAAAACTGGTGCGCAGTCCGGCCACCGCGGTTTCAGCATTCGATGCAGCAAGTGTCGCCATAGCCACCATATCCCTTTGCACGGAGATCCTGCCGATATGATACCAGATTTGTTGACGTGCGGACAAAGCGTAGTCGCATTATCGTCAACTTGTAAATGATTTTGTAACCATTTCCCCGCTTGACACAAGCCTAAGCGCTGTGCTACACTATCGGCGCGTGCGAGAACACCAAGATATGCACCCTATCACTCATCGTACACACTAGATGTAGTATTTACCTCTAGTGACGGCTTTCCGCGTCGTGATGAAAGTGAAAATAACTCTTTACACTTTTGGGTGTGCTGTCCCGGTTTCTCCGCGTGCCGACGGTTTGTCCAACAGAGGAGCATTCTAGCAATGATGAAACGAGAGCTTGCCCCTGCCGATTTGACCGATATCGCCCGCACGGTGTTGAAGAAGCGCTACCTGCTGAAAAACGAGCACGGTGATGTGATCGAAACGCCAGAGACGATGTTTTGGCGGGTGGCCGAGACGATCGCCGCCATCGATGCTCGCTATGGCGCTTCGTCCGAGCAGGTCGAAGAGCGGGCCGAGCGATTTTACCACCTTATGACGCAGGGGTATTTTGAGCCGAATAGCCCGACCCTGATGAACGCCGGTCGCCCGCTTGGCCAACTGAGCGCCTGTTTTGTGTTGCCGATTGAGGATAACCTCAACAGCATTTACGAGACGCTCAAGCATCAGGCCCTGATCCACCAGAGCGGCGGCGGTACCGGCTTTAGCTTCTCGCGCCTCCGCCCGCGCAACGATGTGGTGCGCAGCACGATGGGGGTGGCGAGCGGCCCGGTCAGCTTTATGGATGTCTATAACCATTCGACCGAGGCGATTAAGCAGGGTGGTACTCGCCGCGGCGCGAATATGGGCATTTTGCGCTGCGATCACCCCGATATTCTCGAGTTTATTACCTGTAAGCTCGATACCACCAAGATCACCAATTTCAATATCTCGGTGGCGATTACCGATGCCTTTATGCGCGCGGTCGATCGCGACGAGGAGTACGATCTGATCAATCCGCGCACCGGCCAAGTGCATATCGCTTCCCGCGAAGGCCTGAAGCATCCGCTGACCGGCGAGGTGCTGGTGCCACCCGGCCAGCCGATGCGGCTCCGCGCTCGTATGGTCTTTGACCTGATTGTGCAGTGCGCCCACGCCACCGGTGAACCCGGCCTGTTCTTTATCGACCGCGCCAACGAGTATAATCCGGTGCCCCATCTCGGCGAGTATGAGGCGACCAACCCGTGTGTAACCGGTGATACCCGTCTCCATACTCAGTATGGTCTAGTGCAAGTGCGAGAATTGTTTGAGCGCAAGACGCCGCTGCGGGTGGCCGTTGATACGCGCGCGCTGGGTGAGGGTAGAGGCGTGGCAGTGCGCGACGCAGTGCCAGTCTTTATGACTGCCGAGAGCGCCGATGTCTTCCGAGTTGTGACCGAAGATGGCTACGAGATTCGGGCAACTGAGTGGCATGATTTCTACACCACCCGCGGCAAGGTGAAGTTGCGCGAGTTGCAGATCGGCGATGAACTGCTGGTGCAATCGGCGGAAGGGCTGTGGGGCCAAGAGGGTGATTATCAGTTGGGCCTGTTGTTGGGTCTGATCACCGGCGATGGCGCCTTTACCGCCGAAGGCAGCGCAGTGGTGAATCTGTGGGGCGAAGATCAGCTACTGGCAGCGAGTCTTGTGGCCCATATTAATCAGTTGGTTGCTGGTACTGCCCTCGGCTATCGCAAAGAGTATGAAGTCACGCCGGTGCGGGTTCCGGAGCGTGATCTCACCACGATCCGTTCGGTGCGGTTAGCGCGGGTGCTCGAAGAGTATGGCTTTACTGCCGCTACCAAGCTGCGCGTGCCGGAAGTGGTCTGGCGGGGCCGGCGCGAGTGTGTGGTAGGGTACCTCCGTGGTTTGTTCCAGACCGATGGGACGGTCAATGTTTCCGAGACGAGTCAGACCTGCTCGGTTCGGCTTGCCTCTAGCTCGGTCGAGCTGTTGCGCGATGTGCAGCAATTGTTGGCGAATTTCGGCATCTTTGCCAGCGTGCGGCTCCGGCGTGAGGCTGGTCAGCGTCTCTTGCCTGATGGGCGCGGCAATCGCAAGCTGTACCACTGCCAAGCTGATTATGAGCTGATCATTGATGGCGAATCGCGCGATCGGTTTATGCGCGAGATCGGCTTCCTGACGGCGGCCAAGAATGAGAAGTATGCGCGCTGGGCGGCTGAGCGCGCGTTGCGCAAGACCCAATCCTTCACCACCAAGGTGATAGCGATTGTCTATGAAGGGCAAGAACCGGTATACGATACGACCCAGCCTGATCACAATACGGTTATCTTTAACGGGCTCGTAACCGGGCAGTGCGGCGAGCAACCGTTGCTGGCCTACGATGTCTGTAACCTTGGCTCGGTCAATCTGGGCAAGTTTGTGACCCCCGATAAGCGGATCGATTGGGAGCATCTGCGCGAGGTGGTGCATGAGAGCACCCGCTTCCTCGACAATGTGATCGATGCTAACCATTACCCGCTCGAGCAGATTGCCCAACTGAGCCAGCGCATCCGCCGGATTGGGTTGGGGGTGATGGGTTGGGCCGATATGCTGGTGAAGCTGGGTGTGCCTTACAATTCGCACGAGGCGATCGAGCTGGCGCGCAAGGTGATGCACTTCCTCGATGAAGAGAGCAAAGTCGCGTCCGAGCAGTTGGCCCGCGAGCGCGGCCCCTTCCCCGAATGGGAGTACAGCATCTGGGGGCCGGACGCAACCTGCGCCCGCCGGCCCGATGGCTCGCGCGTCCGCCCGCAGCGCCTCTTGCGCAATTGCAACGTGACCACCGTCGCTCCCACCGGCACGATTAGCATCATCGCCGGCTGCTCGTCGGGCATCGAGCCGCTGTTTGCCATCGCCTTCTGGCGCTATCAGGCCGATACCCGCATGCTCGACATTAACCAAGACTTTGTGGCCCAAGCCAAGCGCGAGGGGTGGTATAGCGCCGAGTTGATGGAGCGGATCGCTGACACCGGCCACATCCACCACCCCGAAGTGCCTGCCGAGGTGCAGCGAGTGTGGGTGACGGCCCACGACATCGCGCCCGAATGGCACGTGCGTATGCAAGCCGCATTTCAGGAGCATACCGATAGCGCCTTGTCCAAGACCATCAATTTCCCCCACGAAGCGACGCCCGATCAGGTGCGCGAAGCGTATGAGCTGGCCTTCCGCCTTGGCTGCAAGGGGATTACGGTCTACCGCGACGGCTCGCGGGCGAATCAAGTGTTGTCAACCGGCTCGACCGGCAAGAGCGAGAGTAAGCCGGCTGAGCAGCCAGCCGCCGCAGCGCCGGTGGAACTCACCCCCCGCCCGGTGCCAGCCGAGGGTCTGCCCAGCCACTCCTTCCCGGTGGTGACGCCACTCGGCAAGTTGCGCCTGTTCGTCACCGAGCTGGAGGGCAAGCCGTTCGAGGTCTTTGCCATCATTGGCCGGGCCGGCAGTGATGTCACCGCCTTCACCGAGGCGATTGGGCGGCTGATCTCGCTGGCGCTGCGCTGTGGCGTGCCGGTCAAGCTGATCGCCGAGCAACTGCGCGGGATCGGCGGTTCGCGCTCGGCGGGCTTTGGCCCGGATCGGGTGCGCTCGGTGCCCGATGCAATCGGCAAGGTGTTGCTCGAGCACTACGTGAAGGGCAACGGCAACGGGAATGGCAACGGTAACGGCTATTACAACGGCGAGTATGCCTTCGCCAGCGATTACAGCAACGGTGTCGCCGAGCCGCCTGCGCCCAAGCCGGCGCCGGTCACGCATCTGCACGTTGAGCCGGGTCACGGCGCGATCGAGTCGGGCGAAATCTGTCCCGAATGCCAAAACGCGACGCTGCTGAACGAAGAGGGTTGCCGCAAGTGCCATTCGTGCGGCTATAGCGAATGCTAGCCATTTCGCCCGGCAGGGGCGCACCAGCGTGCGGCCCTGCCTGATAGACCATCGCGTCAATGTCGTTGGGCCGCACATCTGTGCGGCCCAACGCTAGCCTTTCGATCACCGCATCACCAACGGCGTGTAGATACGGTTGCCGGGGACATCACCCAATGCCGCCAAACCCCACGTTGCCGGACTGCTGGCGCCGCCGCCTGCCGGCCAGACCGACGAGCCACTAGGGATCGAGCCAAAACCAACCCATTCATGCCGCACCGTCATCCGGATACGTTTGTTCCAGCCGCCGAAGAGATTGGCATCAATGCGCAGTTCGGCGCTCCAGTTGTCGCTCGTCTGGCTAAACACCGCCAGAATCCCTTGTGCCACCGGATCGAATTGGTCGGTACTGGTGCCGTTGCCCCGCCCGCTGCGCACAATGCCGGCCCGATCAAGCGTAAAGATAAGGTCGCCGTTCTGTTGGACAGTATCGGTGCTGTTGTCGGGATCAAACTTGATCCGTATCCCATCGCTCACAATGCCGCTGAGCGGCAACCCATTCAAACAGAGGTAGAGATAATCGCCGCTGCGAATCATCCGGCCCTGCGCGCTGGTCGCCGTAGCCGTACCGGGGTTGTACCAGAGCGTGATCGGGTCGGGATCGGCGTTGTAGCCCTCATCGTCGCAGAAGCCGTCGATCTCAGGCGCAGCGCCATCAACCACCCGCTTCGGTTCAACCACGAACGCGAAGGTTGCTTCACTTGCCTGCCCGTCGTTGTCGGTAGCGCGCAGCCGGACGTTGTAGGTTCCGGGTGGCAGATTTAGCAGCGTGAACTGCAAGCCGTCACCGGTGCGCGTGACCGGCCCGCTCACCTCCCACGCCAGCCGGTTGCCGGCTAACGGCCCATCTTCGGGGTCGTAGGCGTCGCCACGGAGCACAACCGGCGCGTTGAGCGGGAAGAAGATGCCGCCTTCGGCTTGCCCAAACACCTGCGGCGCGCGGCGCGGCACGCTAAACGGCGCTGAGGTGGCGATCGCCGTATTGAGGCCATCCGTTGTAATGACCTGCACCCGCGCTTGCGTACCGCCGGGCATGCCGCTTAAATCAACCGTCAGACTATTGCCGGTCAAACCTTGGCCCAGCACGCTCCATGTCGCGCCATTATCCCCGCTATAGCGTACCAGATGGTGAAGCAGATCGCCATCGGCGTCGCTTGCGTTCCAGCTTACGGTGAGCGTGCGGTCAACATTGCTGCCAGCCGCCGGCGCAGTAATCGTCACCGTGGGCGCATTGGGCGAGGCGTTGCGCGTGCCGATGACCGCGCTGCCGGCAACCCGCACAATCTCGATCCGGGTTGGCTTCACGCCCAAATCGAGCCGGTGGAAGAAGCCAATCGTATCCGGTTCAGTTTGGCCCGGCCCGATCTCCGCCGTCGCTTCATTAATCCGCAATTGCTGATCGGCGAGCAGAGTGGCGCCGTTGTAGGCGCGAATGCGGAAGGCGCTGCTTGGTGCGGTGATCGTATTCATGCGCGTGGTCACTTCACCGAGCAGCGGATCGGTCAACTGGTACGCCTCGCGCAGCTCAGCCGTATTGCCGGTGATAAAGCCGGTGACGATGTACGAGAAGGCGGCGGCCGGTGTTGCGTCGGGGGCGGCGGTCAACGCTGCCGGCCCGCTGCGCGGCGCCAGCCGGTTGAAGATGGCGCGCCACGTGTAGTCGGAAGGCCATCGTCGTTGGGGAATGTGGTGGGCATACGACAGCAGATCGCCCGTGCTGCCCGGCACGAGCAAGCTGCGTCCCGCCGGACGAACATCAAGCCCGATATGCTCATTAGGGCCGGTATGATCAAGCTGGCAGCTTGGGTAGGGGTACTCGCCATCAACTCCATCAGGGACTCCGGGAGGGCAGTTGATATGCCCGCGCCCGTAGTAATGTCCGATTTCATGCGCTAATGTCACCCCTCCGCCCGGTGTGTTTTCGATAAAGCCGCCGTCCGGATTCCAAAACGCGAAGAAGAGCAGGGCATTGCCGAATTGGATGCCATTCACTTGACGATCAGGAAAGTCCTGCGCCATCACAGTTTTGATCGTATCGCCGCCGTTGGCGCAGAGATTGCGGTCAAAGAGGGTGTTCACATTGAGCAGAAACACCATCCAACCGCTATCAGCATTGGTTCTTGAGAGACCGAACGGATCGCTCTCGAACAGATACCAGCGCGGTTTGCGCAGCGGATCGCCGCCGCGCGCGATGACGCGCAGTTCGTGGGTGGGCAGCAACTGTTCAGCTTTGCGGAAGAAGGAGTAGAACCATGCGCCTTCGCCTGATCGAGGGAGAGTGGCAATGGTCGTACCGCGTTCGGTCGCAACTGGCCGCAGATCGAGACAGATCGGCGCTTTACGCACAAAGGTGACGGTACGGGTCAGCTCATTGTTGGCATACGACGTTTCGCCGATCACCCGGCGCGGATTCACCACCACCCGCAACTCAACTGTCCCATCGCTCCATGAGGCCGGCAGGCGGAACCAGAAGCCATCGTTGACATTGCGGCGATCTGGCGGGCTACTACGCACCTCATTCCCTCCCGGCGGCAATGGGGTGAGCGGCGACTCAGGCAATGGCACGCCGCCGCGAGCGCCGTAGAGCAGGGCAGCCGGCCAGATACTCACCGTCGCGCGCTCCGGATCGCTGCTCACGATTTGGGCAAAGACGCGCACAAAGGTCTCTTTGTCACTCACCAGCGGTACGTCATTGGCTGGCCGTTGCACGGCTTGGATGATTTCCATCGCATTCACACCCAAATCGATCGTCCACGCCGAGGCATTCACCGGTAAGCGATAGACATCGTGGTTATTCCAGTACAAGAACCGATCGGTGACAAACATGCCGCTTGATGTCATTTGATCGCCAGTGATCGCTTCCGGTGAGCCGCCGAGTCGCAGCCGGTACAGCGGGCCGATGTTCGAACGCACTTCGTGCCAAAAGATCGTGTCGCCATACACCACAATGCCGGCTGCGTTCGGATTACTGGCGTTGCCGCGATTTGCCAGCGTTTCAACGGCAGTCAGGTCGTTGCGCGGCGCGCGTTTGATGATCAGATTCGTAACCTTCTCGGCCCAATAGAAATGGGTGGCTGTCACAGCATACGCTTGTACGCCAAACGGCCGGTTTTCCAGCGAGGTCGCGAAGCCGCTGCCGCTGGGAACCGTCTGCAGCAGGAGATTGGTAAAGAGCGGCGCAATATAAAAAGCGCCGCCGGCGCCATCGGCGCGCACCTTGCTCAGCGGTTGGTTGAACTCCTGCATCAACTGGCGCGGGCCGCCGTTTTTGGGCATACGGTACAGTCTTCCGACGCGGCCTGTCCCGCTGGGAATGCTCTCTGTCCAGAAGATGAAATTGTCATCGACGTCGAGCGAGAATTGCAGTGTGGAGGTCGTATGGGCGGTATTCGCAATAACCACAGCACTGGCGTCATTAGCGCCGTATATCGACTTGCGTTTGATGGTGAAATCGCTGCCGATCCAATATACGTAATGATCATCGGCTGCCACATTCGAGCGAACGAATGGGCCGGCGCTACCGCTGTTGTAGATGATTTGCTGGCTGCCGCCGGGAATGATCCGCCGGATCTGGCACGCCTCAGGGAACTCAAACGTTGTGCAGGTGAGGGGGTTAGCGGCCCACAAGACCATGCCCCTCTTGTAATAGAGTGCATTATAGGCATCACTTCCGAGCATAGTTGGCGTATCGCTCAGCGTCGCTGGCGGCTCGCCCGGTTCGGCTTGAATAATCGGTGGAGGCAACGTCACGGCCAGCATCGTGAGTAGACAAACGAGTAAAAGTAGCCGTCGCGCCATTGGTCTTCCCTCCTTATCGACCACATGCATCATTGTTTGCCGGGATTGGACTTCTACCGTAACGCAGGCGCGTCCACAAAACGTCTACAGCGCGATCCGCCGGGTGCTAATTGACCGCAACGCGCCGCCTCGTTACAATACAACCGCAACATGTACAGACGCACGGCAGTGCGTCTCCCAAGGACAGACGCAAGCAGTGCGTCGTGGTACGGCGCACGGCAGTGCGTCTCCCAAGGACAGACGCACGGCAGTGCGTCTCCCAAGGACAGACGCAAGCAGTGCGTCGTGGTACGGCGCACGGCAGTGCGTCTTCTGCATCGCTGAGGAGCATGCAATGAACATTCGCGAGGCGATTGCCGCGGTGGTTGCGCGGCGCGATCTGACCCAAGCCGAAGCGGCTAGCGTGATGGAAGAGATTATGAGCGGGACGGCGACGCCGGCCCAGATCGGCGCGTTCCTCACCGCGTTGCATATCAAGGGCGAGACCGATGCCGAAATTGCCGGCATGGCGGCAGTGATGCGCGAGAAAGCGACTCACGTCTATTTTGACGGGCCGGTGATCGACACTTGCGGCACCGGCGGCGATGGTGCGCATACCTTTAATATCAGCACCACCGCAGCGTTTGTCGCAGCCGGCGCTGGGTTGACGGTGGCCAAGCACGGCAATCGGGCGATGTCAAGCGTGTGCGGCAGCGCCGATGTGCTGGAAGGGCTGGGGGTGCAGATCGAGCTGGACGCCGAAGGGGTGTCGCGCTGCTTGCGCGATGCCGGCATCGGCTTTATGTTCGCGCCCAAATTCCATCCGGCGATGCGCTTTGCCGGGCCGGTGCGGCGCGAGATCGGCATTCGTACTGTGTTCAACATTCTTGGCCCGTTGACCAACCCGGCCCGTGCCCGCTATCAAGTGTTGGGAGTGGCGAGCGCGGCGCTGGCCGAAAAGCTGGCTAACGCTCTCAGCCGGCTCGAAACCGTCCACGCGCTGGTCGTGCATGGTGACGGCGGGGTTGATGAATTGACTCTTTCCGGCCCCAACCTAATCTTCGAGGTGCGGGCTGGGCATGCGCCGCGCCAAATGATGGTTGCACCGGAAGATGTCGGCTTGGCGCGCGCGCCGCGCGAGGCGTTGCGCGGCGGTGATGTCGCCTACAACGTGGCGATTGTACGCGCCATCCTCAGCGGTGAAGAGCAGGGGCCGCGCCGCGATGTGGTGTTGTTCAATGCCGCCGCAGCGTTGGTAGCCGGCGACCTCGCGCCCGATCTGGCCACCGGCGTTAAGATGGCGCGGGCCAGCATCGATAGCGGGCGGGCGCTCGAACGGCTCAACCGCATGATCGCAGTGAGCCGCGGCGAGGCGTGACGGTCGTTGCATCTTCGTGTTTGAGCGTAGACAACCATTGCTATGGCCCAAGACATTCGCCTCACCCGCCTGCGCCGGCGCCGGTTTGCGTTCTGGCGGCTGATTCTTGCTAACATCATTGACGACCTGCGTATCGTGCGGGAGGCGTGGTTCCCGATCACCGCACTGCTATTGGTATTGGCGAGCAGCACCCTCTACTTGCGTTGGTTTTATTTGCCAGCGCGTCTCGACTACGAACCCGATACCGCCTTTGCCCTGTTTGAGACGCTGAAGCTGCTCATTTTCCAAACCGATCTCGATCTGCCCGATGAGCCGTTCGGGCGGGCGCTCTTTTTTCTTACCCCACTGCTCGGTCTCTTCTTTTTGCTGCAAAGCGCGGTTGACGTGGGCCGGCTGCTGGTTGACAAACGGGCGCGGCCTGATCGCTGGCAGGAGTCGTTGGCGGCTACCTACCGCGGCCACATGATCGTGTGTGGGTTGGGTAGAGTTGGCTACCGGGCCGTGCTGCAATTGCTCGATTGCCGGCGCGAGGTAGTGGCTATCGAGCTCGATCCGAACTGCGAGTTTATCCCGACGCTGACCAGTTTAGGGGTGCCGGTGGTGCGCGGCGATGCCCGTGATCCGGCGGTGCTGGCGCGAGCCGGCCTTAAGCGGGCGCAGGGGTTGATCGCTACTATTGATGATGATCTGAAAAATTTAGAGATTGCGCTGGCCGCGCGCCGCATCCGGCCCGAATTGCCGACGGTGCAGCGCATCTTTAGCCGCGCCCTCGATGCCCGCATTGAACGCACCTTTGGCCGTAATTCGGCCTTTAGCCCGGCGGCCCTCGCCGCGCCAACCTTCGCCGCGGCTTTGCTCAGCTCGAATGTGCGCTACGTGCTCGATCTGCCCGCCGGTTTGCTGGGGGTCGCCTATCTCACCGTCAGCGATGACAGTCCGCTGATTGGGCCAGTGGCCGATCTGGAAACCCGTTTCGGCGTGCGCCGTTTGCCCGGCCCCAATGCCCATCTACCCATCTTGCCCAGCGAAGAGATCGCGCTCGTCGGCCCGCTGCCGGCGCTGGAAGCGGCCCAATGGGCCAACCGTCCGCGGCCTGTGAAACGCAGCGGCGGTCTGATTGTCTGCGGTTTAGGCAAGGTAGGCACGCAGGTGGTGCGCTTGCTCAACCGGCGCGAACCGCGCCCGCCGCTCACGGTTATCTGCAACGTTGAAACGCCGCAACGCTATGTCGAAGCCTTAACCGCGCAGGGGGTGCGCGTGCTGCGCGGCGATGCCCGTGATCCAGAGCTGTTGCGGGAAGCTGGCATCGAGCAGGCGATGTCGCTGGCTGCCCTCTACAGCGATGACCTGCTCAATTTGCAGATCGGGCTGGCCGTGCGCAGCATGTACCCCGATGTCCATCTGGTGCTGCGCGTCTTTAGCGATGTACTAGCCGACCGGTTGGCCGACCTGTTTGGGATTCGCACCGCCTTTAGCACCTCGGCGCTGGCCGCGCCGAGTCTGGTAGCGGCGGCGCTCGTGCCTGATGTCGAAGCAGCCTTTGACATCGGCGATCAATTGCTGGTGGTGCGCCGCCAAATCATTACCGACCGGCGCGCCGGCAAGACGGTCGCCGAACTGCGTGCTGCCGGCCAGTTGCCGTTGAGTCTGCGTCGCGGCGGTGAGTTTCAGTGGTTGCCGCCTGATCATTTGGTGATCGAGAGCGGTGATGAGGTAGAGATGTTAACGTATTTGACGTAGGATTACCGCTCAAACACCACCTCGCCTCCCACCATTGTCACCATCACTCGCGCCGCCGTAATGTGGTCAGGCGGGCCGGTGGTGATGTCGCGGTCGAGCAGGATCAGGTCAGCCAGATAGCCAGCCTCCAGCCGGCCCAATTCGCGCTCGCGGAAGCCGGCGTAAGCGGCCCATGTAGTATAGCCGGCCAATGCTTCGGCCACCGTCAGCCGCTGATCGGGAAAATCGCTTTCTAGCGGGCTCAGATCGAGCTTGCCCCGCGTGCAGGCCACCTGCATCCCGCGCAACGGATTGGGATCGGCCACCGGCCAATCGCTGCCGAGCGCCATCGGTGCGCCGGCCTGCAATAAGTCGCGCCACGGGAAGCCGGAGCGGTGGCGTTGCGGCCCCACCAGCCGCCACCACGGGTTCTGTTGATCCATCCCGAAATCGACATGCACCGGCTGTACTGAGGCGATTGCTCCCAGCGCCGCAAACCGCGGCAGGTCAGCCGGATCGACGATCTCGGCGTGTTCGACCCGGTGGCGGGCATCGCGCCGGCCATTGGCCCGTTGGGCCGCGGCAAAGGCGTCGAGAGTCTGGCGCACGCCGCCATCGCCAATGGCATGCACGCAGACTTGCAGGCCGGCAGCGTCAGCGCAGGTGATCAGTTCCGCAAACTCTGCCGGATCGTAGTTGGCCACCCCGCACTCGCCGCTGCCATCGGCATACGGCGCTAGCATGAGCGCCGTCTTGGCTTCGACCACGCCATCAACGAACAGCTTGACCGCATCGGTCTGCACGAAGGGGTGGAGATGGCGGCGGGCATCGGCGGCCCATGCCGTGATCTGGGCCGGATCAGTCCCCGGCGCCACCGAGAGGGGCAAGCGGATGCGCAAGGTCAACTCACCCGCAGCCGCCAGCTCGCGGTAGCGGGTGCGCTGCGCTTCATCGCCGTCCATATTGTGGATGCCGGTCAACCCCAGCGCCGCCAGCTCGCGCAAGGCGCGGCGCAGCAGGTCACGCAGCTCGGCTTCGGTTGGCGGCGGGATGCAACGCCGCACCAGATCCATCGCCGGCGCTTCACGCAACTCGCCGCTAGCCAACCCATCTGCCCCCAGCACCACAGTACTCAACGGATTACCCGTTTCAGCGCCGTTTAGGATGCCCGCGATCTGCAAAGCAGCGGTATTGGCCCATGCTGTATGCCCATCGAACGCGGTCAGCAAGACTGGCCGGTCAGGCGCGACCGCGTCAAGCAAGCGCCGGTCAGGCGCTAGGCCGCCGGCAAACAGCCGGTAGCGCCAGCCGCGCCCGATCAGCCACGGCAAATGCGGGTGGGCAGCGGCGTAAGCTGCCAGCCGGGCTTGCAGATCGGCGACGCTCTGGGCATCTTCGAGCCGCAGCACCCCCAACGCACGCGCGCCATTGTGCAGGTGGAAGTGGTAGTCGGTCAAGCCGGGCAGGGCGAGCATCCCGCCGCCATCGATCACGCGCGTCGCTGCCGATTGCCACGACGGCGCAGCGTGGTCGGGGCCAACCCAAACGATCCGCTCGCCGCTGATGGCGATCGCATATTGCCCGATTTGCCCGGCCAAGCTAACATGACGCAACAGCACATTGATTGGCGGCATAAGATTAAGCAGTACGGGCGCAGCGGGCTGCGCCCCTCCCGCTCTCCTCATCAATTACCGGTACGGGCAGCGCGCTGCGCCCCGGCTATTATCGCACCAAACTCAACAACACACTCAACGTCACCAAACTCGCAAACGACGACACTACCACCGTGCTCACCACCAACTGCGGGCGCGTATCAAACTCAATCGCCAGAATAGTCGTATTCACCGCGGTCGGCATCCCGGCCATCATCACCCCCACCCCCAGCGCGATACCGTCCATACCGAGCACACGGGCGAGGCCAAAAGCAAGGATCGGCGACACAATCAGCCGGATCGCCGTGGCAAACGCGACCATCGCTGGTTGCACAATCGGCGCGCCGGCCCCCAATTGCACGCCGAGAATGAGCAGCATCACCGGCAGCGCCGCTTCGCTGAGCAGCGCCACCCCCTCGAACAAGCTGCGGGCAATGCCGGTAGCTTCCGCCGGATGAAACCCGATCCCACGCAACGCCAACGCGCCGGCTACGGCGTAAATCTGCGGCATATGGGTGAGACGGTCGAACACCTGCCGCCACGCCTGTTTGCCGCCGCCAGCCGCGCCGGCAGCCGCCACCCCAACCCCTAGCGTCTGCGCCATGATAGACTGCATGATAAAGTAAAACACCCCTAACGTAAAGCCGGCCTCGCCAAAGGCAAACCGCGACGCTGGCAAGCCATAGTTACCCGAATTCATAAACATGCTGGTCAGCAACAGCGCCGTCACCTCTTTGCCGCGCAGCCGCAACGCCAAGGCGCACAGCCAGACCGTCAGCGCCATCAGCGCCAGCACTCCCACCGAAAAAAAGAGCATGCGCCCCGCGTCAGGCCCGCTTAGATCGGCCCGCACCAACGCGACAAAGATCAACGCCGGACTCAGGCCGTAAATCATCAGCCGGTTGAGCGTCACCAGATCGAGCGGCAAAGCCCGGCGTAACGCAAACCCCGCCGCCGCCACCACCGCAATCGGCAAGAGCACTTCAATTAGAACCGCAATCATCGCAACCTCGGCGCCAATATGTTACAAGTCAACAATCATAGCATAGGTTAGCAAGCTAGCTTTCGGGTGGTATAGATGCAACTGGCGAGACCAGAAATACCGTCACCAATGCAGTGACGGCGGACTATGTGAAATCTAGTACCACTAGTGGGTGCCATGACTGGTACAAAATTGGTACAATGGGCGTGGTAGACTCTCCATAACGAGCATTGCAGCATATACGTTATTCGATTCGTGCTAGGAGTAGGTATGCCAAAGCAAAGCGTATGGTGGTTTGTGGTGGTGGTCTTCTCGCTGCTTTTCGCCCCTCTGAACACGCATCTTGTCCAAGCTCGTCAGGCTAATATTGCTGCAATGCCAGCGACCGTGGCCCGTGACAGCGCAGTGCTCGCCGGCCCGGCGACAGAACCTGCGCCGATTGTGTTGGCCCAGAGCGGCGTCAGTGTCACCATTTTGGCCTCACCGGCCCGGATTCGCGGTGGTCAAGATTTGACCTACACCGTGACATACCGTAATAATAGCGGCGCCACGCTGAGCAATGCCCGGATTAAAATCACGTGGAACTTCTGGAGCGTCGCGCGACCGACCACGCTCAACCCTGACAAATTCCAACAACACTGCTTTGACAGCGGCGCCAATGCTTGTGTGGCGACCAATGTGAGCGGGCCATCCATTACCCGCAGTGGTGCGGCTGATTACAATGCAACGACTGCCGTGGGCGGTTTTACCTATACCATTGGTGATGGCACGCTTGCGAATGGCACTGAAGGCAGCTTCCAGATTAAATTGCGTGTGCCGGAATTTGTCTATCCCGTGTTTGGCAAGGATCCGCGCCGTCCATCAGCCTCAGCGGAATTCTTTGTCGGTAGCGAAAGCACTGCGCGCGCGATCGCCAATGCCTCGGCGCTGGTCGAGGGGCCGCTCTTCCGGCTGGAAAAAGAGCGTACTGCCAGCGGTCTGAATCCGCGTATCTTTCCTACCCAAACCGGCGAATACCGCTTACGCCTTACCAACGTCGATCGCGAAGATGCAATTACGGCCACGAATGTCCAACTGACCGATATTGTGCCTTTGGGCGCCGAATTTGTCAGTAGTGCGCGCGGGCCTGAACGCACCAATTTCCCGCCTACGATCACGACGATCAATGGCCGGCCAGCGTTAGTATGGACGATTCCTCAACTGTTACGGGGTGAATCAGTTGATGTTTTCGTCACCTTCCGCAAGCTCGATGTCGAGCCATGTGAGCGCTTGACCAACCGCAAGCCGGACTATTATGTGACGAGCGACGAAGTGCCACTTAAGCTCAATCCGGCTGAAGGGCGCTACACGTTGGCGCCGATAAGTGGTGATATCACCTACTCTGTGCGCCGGCCGGTGGAAGTCGCTTTTGGCTCGCCCCAGAAGGTTATCTTTGGTCAGCGGAGCAGCTTCACCTTTAAAGTGCGCAACTACTGGCCACAGGCGTTGAATGGGTTACAAGTCAGGATCGAGTTGCAACCAAACGTGCGCTATGTTCCTAATAGCGCCAGTAACGTCGGTTCTTTTTCGGCTCAGCCGCCAAGCGCCGGCAATGGCGGTATTCTGATCTGGACGTTGAATATGCCGGCGGGCAATATCAATACGGCGGTCGAGCAGAGTCTTTCGTTTGAAGTGACGGCACTCCATTCGACGGTTGGCAATGGCACTGGTTCTGGTACAACAGTAGGCAGCGTGATTGTGCCGGCTGGCGTACCGCAGACGTGTGCCGGCAGCGATATAGGCGGGTTTAAAGTTGAGCCCCGGTTGGAAGTTGCCAAGTACTCTGAAGCTGAAAAGAGCGGCACAACGTACATTGCCCGCAATAATCAACCCTTCCAGTACATCATTTCGTTGACCAATAATGGTTCGACCACGATGACTGGGATCGAGGTGCATGACCTCTTGCCAGCCGGTAATCAAGCCGATTTTGCCTATGTGACCGGCAGCGCTACGATTGATAACGGCGATCTCGATAGTGCCGTGCCTTTTGAGCCAGCGATCGGCTCGACCCCGGTGGGGTCGCTCGTGCGCACCACGTTGAGCTGGCAAAACATCACGCTTGCGCCGGGAGAGACGCGATACATTCGATACAACGTGATCACGCGCGGCCAGTTGCAGACCCGCACCTACTGCAATGAACTCGACCAAGCGCGCATGCAGAATGCTCTGATAAATCCTGATACCAATCAGCCGGGTGAAGAGATCGCCTTTGCTAGCAAGCAGGCCTGTGTGCGGATCACGCCCAATATTCAGGTGAGTAAGTTCTTTAGCGACGCTGCCGGCGCCAATTTGGGCACAACCCGGATCATTACTGGCCCGGTGCCACCCGGTGGGCAGGAACTGTTCTTCACGCTGATCATCACCAATGCCGAAACGACGACGACCTATACCGCTGGTCTGGTGGATTTCGCCCTGTCTGAATTGGCATATCAGGGTGTTGTTTTCACCAATTTGCCGGCAGGCAAGCAAACCCCTGATATCAGTGGCAATACATGGGCATGGCCAACGCTGACGATCGCTCCCGGCCAGAGCTATACGGTACGGGTGCGCACGCTCTTCAATCCGCCATGCGTGACCGATAAATATAAAAATGCGGTCGGTTACGACTTTTTCGACTCAACGACCGGACGCAATACCCGGGTCACACCGCGACCGCCGATTGAAGCGGTCATTGACTATCGCTGCGGGAGCAACCGGCTCGACTTCGAGATTAAGGCTGAACGAACAACGTTGGGGTTGCGCGATCGAGGTCTATTTACCATAACGGTGCGTAATCTTAATCCAAATGCACCTTTGGAAGGCGTGAGCGCCTACGCGTTCTTGCCGCCGCGCTATCTCTATAGCGAGACGGTCAATAGCTCATTGTATGCCTTTGCCGGCCAGCGTGCGCTACCGGATGGCCGCACTGAAGTGCGATGGAATGTGGCGCCGATACCGGCCAATGGCAAAGTTGACATTCTCTTCCGGGCAGCAGCGTCTGATATCATCGGCACCCAAGATGTCTATGCGCGGGCAACGGCTGATAACCTGTTATCGGCCACGTGCCGCAGCACCAGTCGCTGTGTGTCCTACACGATTGATGGCCATACGTATGAAGTGGCATGGGAACGGGTGACAACCCAACCGCTGCATACCTATACACCCCGGATCGAACGGATTAGTGAGTGCGCGGTGTCAGGTGAAGAGCGCCTCTACACCTTGACCATGCTCAACACGAATACGATCGCTTATCGTAACACAACGGTCACATTGACCCTGCCGATCGGCTTGAGTTATCTGCGGCCAGATACTGGGATGCCGGCACCCGATAGCATCATTCGCCTCACCAGCGGCGCGCAAGCTGGTTCTACCCAATTGGTGTGGCGCAATTTGACCGTGCCGGCAAAGCCGACGGCGAGCAATGTCAGTGAATTGCCGCTGGCGATCTGGTTGCAGGTTGGGCAGGTCTGGAGCGATCAGGGCACGAGTGCCGAAGTGACGAGTCCTGATGGTATCATTCCGCGCACCGATGGCGAGGTTGATCCGACTGTGCGCATGTGTGTCGATGGGCCGGCAGTTGCCAAGACGGCGAGCATCACGACACTACCGCCTGTCATTCCGGGTGATCCCAACCCAACCTTCCTTTACCAGATCGAGGTTGTGAACCCGACTGATAGCGCCTTTACTGTTACCCTGCGTGATGTGTTGCCGGTAGGGTTGGTGTACAACGCGATGCTCAGCGGCTCGGCGCCGGCGATTAGCTCAGCCGGCGGGCGCACAGTGCTACAGTGGAATAACCTGAATGTGCCGGCCCAAAGCGGGACGACACCCGGTCGCGTGACCCTGCTCTTCCGGGTGACGGTCAATCCGGGGCAAGTGAGCGGCGGTTTGAACAACACCGTCGAAATTCTTAGCTCTTCGACACCGATTACGAACCAATTGCTGGAAGCGCCGGTGTTGCTCAGTTTGCCGCGGATGTGGGTGCCGTACATTACCCGCTAGCGAGTTGGTGGGGGCGTGGATTGGCTGCGCCCCCTACTATCTGGGGAAACAGACATGAATTGCTGGCATTGTAACCGTCCGGCTCATGGCACGTGCATCTTTTGCGGGCGTGCGGTTTGTCGTGAGCATGCCCAAGAGATGCCGCATATCGTGGCGCTTTACGCTGACCGCAAAGGCAGTTATAAAGCGATCGTGACGGCCCGCGCCTTGTTTTGCGGTTCATGCGAACCGCGTGAAGACCCGATCGAATTGCCCGAGTTGCGGTGATGGCCGGTGCATCATCTGGGCAAGAGATTAGCCTGAAGGTGACTCAATCTTTGCGTAACGTTATCGTGAAGATAAGCAAACCGTTATCCTAGCGGGCAAAACGCCGTGGTATAATGCGGGTGGGCCATGTCCGCCCGCATTCTTCCCCTGACGTAATGAGGTGAATGTATGCCGATGTACGAATATGGCTGTTTGAACTGTGCGCGCCAGTTCGAACGGCTGCTGCCCATGAATGCGGCTGATCAGCATATTGTCTGTCCCTTTTGCCAGAGCACCCATGTACAGCGCCGGCTGTCGCTCTTTGCTGCGCATAGCCGTGGCGAAGCTTCCGCGCCAGCGGCGGCTGCGACGACAAGCGGCGGCGGATGCAGTTGCAGTAGCTGCGGCTGTGGCTCAAGGAGCTAAGGTATGCGCGTCATGATCTTAACCGCCGGTTTAGGCACACGCTTGCGTCCGCATACCTTTGTTCGCCCCAAGCCATTGGTCAGCGTCGCCGGTAAGACGGTGCTGGCGCATATTATTGACTATTTGGCCCCCCTCCAGATTGAAGAGCTGATCTGTGTGGTCGGCTATCTCGGCAACCAGATCGAAGAGTTTGTGCGGGCCAATTATGCGTACCCGATGCGCTTTCTTGAGCAAAAGGTGATGCGCGGGCAAGCTGATGCGATCGCGTTGGCCCGTGAATTGACCGGCCCGCTCTTGATCGTGTTTGGCGATGGTTTGCTTGAGTTTGATATTGAACGGCTCAACGAGCATCCCGACTACGGCATCATTTACTGCAAAGAGGTTGATGATCCGCGCCGGTTTGGCGTGGTGGTGGTCGAACAAGGCCGGATCGTGCGGCTGGTTGAGAAGCCGAGCGAGCCGATTTCCAATCTGGCCGTGGCCGGGTTCTATTATGTGCCTGAAGCGAGCCGGTTGATGTCGGCGATCGACTACATCATGGAGAACAATATCCAGACCAAGGGGGAATTCTATTTGGCCGATGCGCTGCAAGTGATGATCGACCGCGGCGAAGAGCTGCGCGCCGAGACGGTGCGGGTCTGGCGAGATTGCGGCACGATTGAGTCGCTGCTCGATACCAATCGTTATCTGCTCGAACATGGCCACAATCGCGCCGCCGAGTATCCGAATGCGGTGATCATTCCGCCGGTCAATATTGCGCCGACGGCCGTGATTGAAGAGGCAGTCGTGGGGCCGTACGTCTCAATTGCCGACGGCGCAGTGGTGCGGCAGGCGATTGTGCGCGACTCGATTGTCAATGCCGGTGCGCAGATCCAATCGGTCATTATCACTCGCAGTTTAATCGGTGATCGAGCCCATGTGAGCGGTGTCAGCCAAGAGTTAAATGTCGGCGATATGTCGGATATTCGTTTCGGGTGAACCATTATGATTGCTTACAACTTCCATGCCGCAAGCAATGGCGCTCGCGGCGAGGCCAAAGGGGGCCGCTGGGAGTTGGCCTTGCCCGCGAGCGGGCAGACGCCAGCACTGGCCGGTGTGAGACGGCAGGATCCGATGCTGAGCGCCGAGCAAGAGACGATCCGGCGGTTGCAGGTTGATGCTGATCCAACCGAAGCACGCTTGTTGACCGCTGTGTACGTGTCGCTCAAGACTTATCCGTGTGTGGTGCTAAGCGGGAGGGCCGGGGCCGGTAAGGCAGCATTGGTGCAACATTTGGTCGCAGCACTGGTTGGTGACGCCCCCGGCCAATTTGTCCGCATTGGTTCAGCGCAGTGGACGGCGCAGAGCGGCCAGCGTGACTATTACCGTGATCTCCATACCCGCTTTGGCGATAGCCAGTTGAGTGAGGTGCTGAGCGAAGCGCAAGCGCCGCAAGGCGCCGGCAAGCTTTACGTCGTCTTGTTTGATGGTTTGGCCCCCGATGAGTTGTTCCATTACTTGCACGAACGGCTGCACCTGTTGCCGGTTGCTGCTAGGCCGGCAGCCGCGCCGCCGAATGTGTTGTTCATTGCCACGTTTCACCAACCAAACCAGTTGTCGGTGCGCGATGCGCAACTATTAGCCCATGCCCATCAGATCAATGTCACTGCCTACCGGCGGCAGCCGCCCCAATTGCCGCCGCCTCCAGTTGGCTTGCAACGAGCCATGATCCGCGACGCTGCCCGCGATGTGGTCGAAGCCCGCGATCGGTTGCGCGCGGTGTTCGGCGGGCCGCAGTTACCGCAACTGAGCCCCTCGGCGCAAATTGCCGGCTTCCTGCGCTGGTATGGTCTCTCGCCCGATACCACGCTCGATAGCGATATGTGGCTGTTCTTGGCGAACAGCTTCGATCGTCACGGTCATGGTCTGTTCGCTGCCGATCCGGCGCGCAACCTCCAAGTTGCCTACGATTTCCGTATGGTGCAACGGGTGATGGCCCGGCTTGATCCGGCCAATGCTGCGCTCAGACCGGAGTTAGCCCGGGCCGTTGGCTGTTGAATCCTGATCCCCGCTGTCGTTTCTGGCGCCGCTCTCTCAGTACAGAGAGCGGCGTTGTTTGTTTCCGCACCTCGCTCGCGTCGATCGTGTTATGCCATGATCATTTTTGCTTAATCTTTGTTTCATATTTCCATCAATTCTTGTTTATAAACATTCCATATAATCACGGTTGCCCAGAACGTATACATCCCAATGGCAAGAATCCTGTTGCCCGGTTGGCAACCGCAGGCTCCTGTACTGGTGTTTACTGAGGAGGCGTTCACGCTATGGGTGGCCACGACGAGAAAGACAAATGGATTGTGCGTTCGCAGGCCGGTATTGGCCAGACGCTGGAAGAGGTATTGGCGCTGCGCATTTCGCGCCGCGGTATGCTCAAGACGCTGGCGATCGGCGGTTCGCTGGCCTTGATCGGTTCCAATCTGACCGCCGTCGAAGAGGCGCTAGCCGCTAACCCCGGCTTGAAGTTCAAGGCGATCAAGCCCACCGATCCGAATTTCGATGATGTGGTGGTGCCGGAAGGGTACTATGCCCGCACCCTCATCCGCTGGGGTGAGCCGCTGAGCGCTGATGCGCCTGATTTCGATGTCTGGTTGCAGACGCCAGAGGCGCAGGTCAAGCAGTTTGGCTACAACTGCGACTTTGTTGGCTTCTTGCCGCTGCCCTACGGTTCCAACAACTCGAACCGCGGTCTGCTCGTGGTTAATCACGAGTACACCAACGAAGAGTTGATGTTCCCGAAGTACGATGATAAGAATCCGACCCGCAATCAGGTGGATGTCGGCATTGCTGCCCACGGCATGTCGGTGGTCGAAGTGGTGCGCGCGCCTGACGGCACGTGGAGCTATGTGCGCAACTCGCGCTTCAACCGCCGGGTGAGCGGGTTTAGCGCCACCCGTCTGAGCGGCCCGGCTGCCGGCCATCCGTGGATGCGCACCAGCGCCGATCCCGGCGCCGATGCGATCCTCGGCACGCTCAACAACTGCGCCGGCGGCAAGACACCGTGGGGCACGGTGGTGAGCGGTGAAGAGAACTTCCACCAGTATTTCGCCAATTTGAACGGCCTCGACCGCAATGACCCGCGCTACGCGGTGCATCGCCGTTATGGCATGCCGGCGGCTGAGTCAGAGCGCAAGTGGGAGCGGTTCCACAGCCGGTTCGATATTGCCAAAGAGCCGAATGAGGCGTTCCGCTTCGGCTGGTGTGTCGAGATCGATCCGTATGATCCATCCAAGCCGGCGGTGAAGCGCACGGCGCTGGGTCGCTTCCGCCACGAGGCAGCGACTTTCGCCATCGGGCGCGATGGCCGGGTGGCGGCTTATTCGGGTGACGATGCCCAGTTTGAGTATGTCTACAAGTTCGTCACCAATGGCAAGTTCGATCCGCGCAACCGCGAAGCGAACATGAATCTGCTCGACGATGGCGTGCTCTACGTGGCCAAGTTCAACGCCGACGGCACCGGCGAGTGGCTGCCGCTGGTGTTTGGGCAAGGCCCGCTGACGCCGGAAAACGGCTTCCGCTCGCAGGGTGACGTGTTGATCAACACCCGCTTGGCTGCCGACCTCGTGGGTGCGACCAAGATGGATCGCCCAGAGGACGTGGAGGTCAACCCGGCCAACAAGAAGGTGTACATCGCCTTGACCAACAACACCCGCCGCGGCGCGAGCGGCCAACCCGGCGTGGACGCGGCCAACCCGCGGGCCAACAATGCGTGGGGCCATATCATCGAGCTGACCGAGCGGAATGATGATCATTCCGCCACCACCTTCCGCTGGGAAATCTTTATCCTCGCCGGTTTGCCCACACAGGAAGACACCTACTTTGCTGGCTTCGACAAGAGCAAAGTGTCGCCGATGGGTGCGCCCGACAATGTGGCCTTCGACAATCAGGGCAACCTGTGGATTGCGACCGACGGCGCGCCGCGCGCGATCAAGTTCAACGATGGTCTGTTTGCCGTGCCGGTGAGCGGTGCGCAGCGGGGCAACCTGCAACAGTTCTTCTCGTCGGTGGCCGGCAGCGAGGTGTGCGGGCCAGAGTTTACCCCCGACAACCGCACGCTCTTCCTCGCCATCCAGCACCCCGGCGAAGGCGGCACCTTCGAGAACCCGATCAGCACGTGGCCCGACCGGCAAGGCTTGCCGCGGCCCAGCGTGATCACGGTGCAACGCTTCGATAGCGGCGTGATCGGGACGTAGGAGGGGCATTGCGCCGCCCGTAGGGGCATTGCGGCGCCCGGTAGGGGCATTGCGGCGCCCGGTAGGGGCATTGCGGCGCAATGCCCCTACCGGGCGGGATCCGGGAGCAATCCTATGACAAAGATACCGGCGTGGATCACCCCCTTGCTCGCCGGTGTAATGCTGATTGGCATGGTGGCCGGTTGCACCTCACAGCAACCGGCCTCGCCATCGCCAACCCCATCGCCGGTGGTACACGTGAGCGGTGCTGACCTCTTCTTTGGCCGGCAGCCATTGGCTGGCGGCGTGCCGTGTATGACCTGCCATACCCTCGATACGAGCGGAAGGTCAGGCGTAGGCCCGAATTTGGCTGGGGTTGGCCGGCGAGCCGGCGAACGCATGCCCGGCATGAGCGCGCGGGAATATATTGAACGGTCGATCCGCGCCCATGACGAGTTTATCGTCCCCGGCCACCAAGGGGGAATCGTGCGTGCAGTGGTTGGCGACGATTACGGCAATCTCTTGCCGGACGAGCAAATTGCGGCGCTGGTTGATTTTCTGTTGCAACAACAAGCGGTCGAAGTCGCTGGCGGCGCTGTTACCCTATCGCCCACCTCCACGCCAACCGCGTCGCCTACCTTGTTCCCCACCGCAACCGCAACGCCAACCCTCGCATCCACCGCAACCGCAACGCTAACGCGCTCGCCCACGACAGCCGCAACTCCCACGGTGTCGCCTTTGCCCAGCGCCACGTTCACGCCTTCCCCGCAGGTGACGGCCACAGCTTCGGCGACCGTCGCACCGTCACCGGCGTTCACGAGCACCCCAACCAGTGTGCCACCGACGGCAACGCCACTAGCGCTGCCCACCGATACCCCACTGCCAGCGCCAACCCCAACACCGCCGCCACCCACCCCAACGACCGGGCCAGAACCAACGCCAGTGCCGCCGGTGGCAAGCGAAGCCGGGTTGGAACAATACCTCGGTTGCGTCAACTGCCACAACCTGCATCCGCAACAGGTACGCATGCCGCATCCGCTCAACCCGACCTGCAACGATTGCCACCGCGGTTCACCAAGCCGGGTTGGCTGCCCGACTTGCCATAGCATGCATCAGATCGACAACCGCCACGAACCGGTGCCGGATTTGCCGTGTCATGTGTGTCATCAGTAGCGAGGCTCTCGTTGGCAGAAGAAAGACAGCGTATTCTGGATGGATACTTTACTTTACCATAAAACTGAGATCAAACAACTTTCCTGAGCTGGCTAGCGACGAAAAGTACCACATTGGCGCCGCTATCAGCAGGTATGTCAACCCACCAGTGATAACCAGACCAATAATGCTTTTCAATGCATTGCGCCCTGCCATCACATCGCTCACCACCAGCAATCCGCTGCTGAGCAGCGCGCCGCCGATCAGGATAAGCCCGATCATCCCGTTCAGCAGTTGGGGCAAGATGGTAGAAAGTAGCGCAATGCAGGCGATGCACGAGATAAACATGCCGGCCATTTCACGAGTGTTGCGTGTCATAGCAAGCTCCTGATTATCAGATGCAATTTTAGAATTAGTGGTATGCATGTTCTACTTGATCGTTGTTACGGCAGTATTACCAGCCATCTGCCGGCATTGCACCCATGTCACTCGTTCGGGCCGACTGAACGGCAGATATAGTACTGCTCATCCTCAACCCCGCCGTTGCGTAACCATTCAGCAGCATCATGCTGAACGGGGTGAAGCCACATGATCGGGCAGATTTCAGGGGTGCTGTCTTTGAGCAAGGCGAGATGGGTTACGATCTTTCTGTCAAGTGATACAACGCGGCGGTCGCTTTGGAGGGCTATGCCAACGAGGTGAAAATCTTTGGCCACGGCTGGCGCTGAAGTCTTTGTCTGCGGGTTCTGGTCTAATGCAGCGATGCAACGGTGACGCAAGGCTTCAGAATCGGGGCTAGCATTGATCTCAATGACGCGCTGTTGGCTTTGCATCTGCGTTAACCAGCGCAAGGCAAAGGCGGTCGCGTAGGGAGAGTGCGTATCTGGTCGCGGCTTCATCCATTCACTGCGCAACGACGCACTCATCGCCACTTTGTGGTTGTGCGTAAGCATTGCGAGCAGGGTGGCGCGGCAGGCGGATGGTTCAGGCTTGCCGCTCTCGCCGGCGGCGCGCGCGACCGAGGCATCAATCACAATGGCATACCCCATACCGCCTTACCCTCCGGCAGCGCTCAGATAGTTGTGCATTGCTTCGAGACTCACCAATCCGAAATCAACCGGTACATCACCAAAACCGCCCTTTTCATCCAACTCGTGGCTGGTGAGATAACTCGCGCCGCGTTGATCGCGTTGCACCCAATGCAAGAGGATCTTTTTATCGCCAAATTGGCCATTGGCCACCAGTTCTTGCAAGCCTAACAGCAGGAGTTCGCTGTGGGTTTCGATCACGACTTGGACGCCGCGCATAACAGCGCGCTGCAACAAGCGGGAGAGTTGGTATGCTGCCCGTGGGTGGAGATGGATTTCAGGTTGTTCTAAATAGACAAGCTGCCCCGGACGCGCTGTGAGCAATGCCACGACCACCGGAAGCGATTGCGATAGACCGAAGCCAACATCAGCAATATTGACCATATCTTGCGCGCCAGACCGGATGCCGCGCGGTAGACGTGTCACCCGGATCTCAACCTCGGTATCGTTGAGGTTGCGCGCCTGCACATTCCACGCGAGGCCAAGCTCTTTGAGATCCTCTTTCAATTGTTTGATTTCATTGGCGTTAGAGCGTTGCCACGTGGCGATGACACTGGCAACGTAGTCGGGAAAAAGACCGGGGAAATTATGCTCAACTGCGGTAACCGGATAGGTGCGGCGCGGGTTGCCGCGCAATCCCGGCACGTGAATGAGGCCAAGGATGGCATTCTGCAGAGCAGCATGTGTTTTGGAAAAATGCGAGTCGTAAATAGTGATTTCGTGTTCAGCCTTTCCTAACATGGCTTCTAGGCGTAAAAATATTCGCTCAAATCCTACATTGATACGGACTGAATATTGGTCATCCTGATAAAAAAACATCTTGGCAATCGCGCGAAACTCATTTTCGTAACGACTGTACTCTTCTGGGCTTAATATTGGCGAAATTTCTGCACGATAATCGCCATTATAAGTAACCGCGCGAACAATACGTAATGGTGGCGTAGCAGCTTTTTGGCGCTGCAAAACAACTTCGTATCCTCGCACTTCCGAATCATTATTCAGTCGTATCCCAAGGGTCAATTCTTTTGCTTGATCACCCGGTGCATTCCAAAACAATTGCTCAGCGCTGGAGAAAATAATGTTCGGGCCGCTAAGCAACAGCGGGCCGGGGTCATAACTCGCTTCCAGCGTCTGTTTCATCAACAAGAGCGATTGCATGAGGGTTGATTTGCCGGCGCTATTAGCGCCGGCAAGGATGGTCAAATCGCCCAAGGCAACTTCAGTGCGCTCGCGAAATGACTTAAAGCCGCTAAGGATAATGCTGTCAACACGCATATCCGTCTCCCTATTCTTGACATGTTTGCTCACCACGCCCGCAAATACTGCGGCGGCGGCGTGAGGTCGTGGCCGAGCGCCCGCGCCGCGCGCAATGGCCAGTGCGGGTCGCGCAGCAGTTCGCGACCGAGCAGCACCAGATCCGCTTCGCCGTTGCGGACGATGGCGTCGGCGTGGTCGGGCCGGGTAATTAGGCCAACAGCGGCGGTGGCGATCTGTGCTTCGCGGCGGATATGGGCAGCGAACGGTACTTGATAGCCTTCGCTGGCGGGGATCGTGATGCCGGGGGCGATCCCGCCGGAGCTGCAATCGATCAGGTCAACCCCCCGTTCACGGAGCATACGCGCCACTTCAGCCGTGTCGGCTATTGTCAGCCCTTCCGGCGTCCAATCACTGCACGAGAGGCGCACCGCCAGCGGCAATTCTGCCGGCCATGCCGCGCGCACCGCCTCCGTCACTTCGAGCAGCAGCCGCGCCCGCCCGTGCAAATCGCCGCCATACTCGTCGCTGCGATCGTTGCCCAACGGCGAGAGGAAGTTGTGAAGCAGGTAGCCGTGAGCGGCGTGGATTTCGACCCAGCGGAAGCCGGCGGCGAGCGCCCGCCGGGTGGCGGCGGCGAAATCGCTGATGACCTTGGCGATCCCGGCGGCGTCGAGCGGGGTGGGGGCCGGGTAGCCGGGAGCGAATGGTTCGGCGGTGGGGCCGACCACCGGCCAGCCGCCGGCAGCGGGTGGCACCGGCTTGCCGCCTTCCCACGGACGGCCAACGCTGGCCTTGCGCCCGGCGTGAGCTAATTGAATGCCGGCCACTGCGCCGAGACTCTCGATCAGTTTGACCAGCCGGGCCAGCGCGTCAATGTGATCATCGCTCCAGATGCCTAAATCAAACGGTGAAATCCGGCCTTCGGGCGAAACGGCGGTCGCTTCGAGAATGATGAGACCAACCCCGCCGGCTGCCCGCGCGCCGAGATGCATCAGGTGCCAATCGGTCGGGAAGCCATCGATGGCGCTATATTGGCACATCGGCGACATGCCGATCCGGTTGCGTAAGGTGACGCTGCCGATGGTCAGCGGGGTAAACAGATGTGGTTGCATGGCGTGTCTCTCAATCGATGAACGGCGACAATCTGTTGCCAGTATACCCGTTTTTGGCGTTGGTACGCAAATAACCGCGTAGCGCCGCACGGCTGTGCGGCGCTGTTAGGGTGTACGCTGGCCGCGCCACACAAAGATCGTGGCATTGACGATCACCGCGACCGTATAACACAGCGCCGCAATGAGCAAGATCGGTGTAAAGCCAACGGCGCTTTGCAGTTCGGCGCTGATAGTGGGGCCAGCAATGTACCCTACCGACGCGGCAGCCCGGATGAGACCGATCACGGTGGGGTGGTGTTCAGGCGGCGTCTGCGCCAGTGCGTGCGCTTCAAATAAGGGTGTGGCCATATTCATCAGCGCGCCGCGCAGCATTGCGATCAGGGCCGCTACTGGCAACGTAGGCGCAAAGGCCAGCGCAATCAAGCAGGGAATAGCGAGCGCCTGCGTCAGCACGACGCCTTGCATGCGGCCAATTCGGGCCGCGAGGCGTGGCCCGGCCAGCGTTGCCAGACCGGTGGCGAGGCTGATGAGCGCGAACAATAGTCCGATGGCGGCGTCGGTGGCGGTGAAGCGTTGGCGAAAGAAGAGGCCGAGGTAGGGGATGAACAGCGCCGCGCCGAGCGAGATGAGCAGCGGCCCCGGCGCGAAGATGATCGCTTTGATGAGCGTGCGCCAGAGGTTGCTGATCTCGCGCCGAATCGTCGTCGCTGGCGTCGGTGATGGCTTTGCCGTGAGACGTAATCCCACCAACGGCAACCCGGCGAGGGCGACGATCGCTGCGCTGAGCGCGGCATTGAGCCGGTACGGCGCGATCGCATCGCTCTCGACCAGCGCCACCCGCCACGCCGTTGCCAAACTGCCAGCGAGCAGATTGGCGAGGCCGCCGATGATCAAGCTCAAGGCTGCGCTGCGGGCAAAGAGCCGGTCAGGGCCATCGGCTCCGCTCAGTTGCATCATCAGCGGCGGCCCGGCCAGATTGAAGAGCACACTGGCCGGCCCGCTTAGTGCGACGCCGAGTAACAACATCCATGCCGTCACCGGGGTGAGCGTAGTGCTAGACGGTGCTAACGCCAGCGCGAGCAATGCCGCGCTATGCAACCCACCACCGAGCAACAACGCCGGACGCGCGCCCCACCGCCGCACCGCTTGCCACGCCAACGGCCCGCTGATCCCGCCGGCCAGTACCGGAACGCTGTTGAGCAACCCGATCAGCGTAAGATCGCCGAACAACGGCACTGCCATCCGGTAGCCGCCGTACCCGAGTTCCGCGTAAGCGATGGTGGCAAACAACCACCCCACCGTCAGGCCGGTAGTCAACAGGCCAATGGCCAACAAATAACGCTGATCGTTGCGCATGATGGCGCACCGGCGCTTCACAACCCATTGCGCGCGATAATGTCGCGGTACACGTGCGCGCTGCGCTTCCACACCCGGCGTTGGGTGGCGTAATCGGTGTAGATAATCCCAAACCGCTTGCTTAGCCCTTTCGCCCACTCAAAATTGTCCATCAGCGTCCAGACAAAATAGCCGCGCAGATCAAAGCCGGCAGCGAGCGCGCGCTGGCAAGCGGCAATATGGGAACGGAGATAGGTCACGCGATCAGGATCTTCCACCACCTGATCAGCCGGGCCGGGTGGCGGGTCATCGAACGCTGCCCCGTTCTCGGTGATATACAGCGGGATGGAGGTATACTCACGCGCCTTTTGCAAAGCCTCGATAATACAATCGGGATAGATCTCCCACCCCATCGCCGTCTTGGGCAACGGCCCCGGCACCTGCTTGGCCAGCAAAAACGGTTCACGCCAGTTAAAGGCGTGAAACAGGCGGGTGTAGGTGTTAATGCCGAGAAAATCGATCGGCTGGCTGATACTATCCATATCGCCGGGTTTGACCGGCGCGAAGATGAGCCGGCGAGCAAAGTGGGCCATCAGATCGGCGGGGTAGCGCCGGCGGAACAGCGGTTCGAGAAAGAGCCGGTTCATCACCCCGTCGATCCGTTGGGCAGCGTTGCGGTCAGCAGGGTGATCGCTGGCCGGGTAATGCGGCCACAACATCAGGACGATGCCGATCTGAGGCGGCGGCAGATCGGCGCGGGCTGGTTGCGGTCGCGCAGCGCGGAAGGCGCTTACCGCCAGCCCGTGTGAGAGCAAGAGGTGATGCACGACCTTAAGCACCTGCCATGGCAAGCGTTTGCCCGGCGCATTTTCACCGTTGCCATAACCGTAGAACGCCTGAATAAACGGTTCGTTGTGGGTGGCCCACAGCGCGACCTCACCGCCGATCTGGCGAAAGAGGTAATCGGCGTATTCAGCGAAACGCAACGCCGTGTCGCGACTCGTCCAGCCGCCGCGATCCTCTAGCGCCTGCGGCAAATCCCAATGGTAGAGGGTAGCAACTGGTGCGATATTGCGCTGGTGTAGGCCGTCGATCAAACGCCGGTAGAAATCAAGCCCGCGCTGATTGGGTTGGCCGGCGCCGGTGGGAAAGATCCGCGGCCATGCGATGCTGAAGCGATACGCCTTCAGCCCCAACGCCGCCATGTGGTCGAGATCCTCGACGTAGCGGTGATAGTGATCGCAGGCGACATCGCCGGTGCTGCCATCAACAATGACACCGGGCCGCCGCACGAAGCGATCCCAGATGCTCTCGCCCTTGCCGTCTTCGTTCCACGCCCCTTCGATCTGATACGCAGCAGTTGCTGCGCCCCATAAGAAATTGGCTGGAAAGCGGATGTCGTTGTTCATGCGGATGTGTCTTAAAAAATGAAAAAGAACACGGATGCTCACGAATGACAGGAATGAACACGGTTGGCCTCATGCGTACAAACCCGTTGCATCCCTGAACGAGGACGGATTGGCACGATTGGTTTCATCCGTGAACATCCGTCTCAATCCGTGGGCATCCGTATCCCATTACGCCATAGGATAGCCGATGCATTACCACCGCTCATTGCGCGGCCACAGCGCCCAGAGAATCGCTGCCGCCGCCGCCCACCATGCCCGGCTTGCTTCGCGTTCGAGGCCGCGGGTACGTAATTGCACTCCGCCGAGGAACAGACCAGTCGCCAGCATTCCGCCCATCAACCGGTCAGTGGCCCGCTCCACCCGTTTCATACTGCGTTCGAGCCGGCTCAAATCCGAGCGGGTTTGCAACTCGCCGCGATTGGCGGCCCGGTAGTACGCATCCATTTGGCGGGGCAGACCGATCAAAATCTGGCCAATTTCAGCTAACTCTTGCTGGAACTTCTCGAACCAATTGCCATTGCGTTGTTCTTGGGCCAGCATCGCTCGCGCAAACGGGCGCAACTCTTGGAAGAGATTGATATCGGGGTGGATTTCGGTCGCCAACCCCGCCACCATACTTAGCGCCCGCCCTAAATAGAGCAAATCTTGCGGAATCTGGAACGGCAGATCGTAAATCAGATCCTTTGTCTCGGCCATAATGGCCTCGACATCGAGATTGGTCAACTCGCGCACTGTGCGATTGAACGAATAGCGCAGCATCGTTTCGAGCGCCGCCTTGATCGGTCGGCGGTCAGCGCCGGGCAAGATTACATTCAGTTTTTCAAGACAATTCAATAACCGGTCGGCGTCATTGGTAGCTAACCCCAGCACGCCTTGCCGCATAATCTCCATCGTCTCTGGCGGCAACCGGCCCACCATGCCAAAATCAACAAAAATGAGCGTGAAGGGGGTGCCGGTCGGCGTTTCATCAGGCGCATAATCGATCGGCAACTGCGCTTCAAGCGTCTCAATCGTAGCGTGCCCATTGACGCTAGCCGGCATCGGCGGCGGCGCTGTTTTGGTCGCAGCAAGGCCGGTTTCCACCCGCACGAACAGATTGCCGGGATGGGGATCGGCGTGGAAGAAGCCATCGATAAAGAACTGTTTGAGGTAGCAGTTATTGAGCCGGGCAGCCAGTTCGAGCCGGCTGACCCCCAGTTGGTCGAGCGTATGCAAATCGGTGATCTTGATCCCGCTGATCCGCTCCATCACCAACACGCGGCGGGTGGTGAGCTCGAAGATCGGTTCAGGGATATAGATACCGGGATGGTTGGCGAAGTTCTGGCGGAAGATCGCCGCCGAGCGCGCCTCTTGGACATAATCTAATTCTTGCACTAACACGCGGGCGAACTCAGCCAAGAGGGCTTCGAGGTCAGCGCGCCGGCGGATCGGCGGATAGTTCTTGATCAAGCGCACCACCCATGTCACGGCACTGAGATCGACTTCAATAATCTTATCGATCCATGGCCGTTGCACCTTCACCGCCACTTCGCGTCCATCGTGGAGCACCGCGTAATGTACTTGCCCCAACGAAGCTGCGGCGACGCATTCCTTCTCAAAGCTACGAAAGATCTCGCTCGGCGGTGCGCCTAACTCTTCCAGAATCACTTCGAGCACGTGACCGGCGGGGGCCGGCGGCACCTCTTCTTGCAAGCCGGTCAACTCGCGTCGCACCACATCGGGAATAATATCGGCCCGCGACGACAGAAACTGGCCGAGCTTAATCTGCATCCCGCCTAATTCAACCGCCATCATGCGAAAGCGCCGGGCAATATTCACCCAGCGCCGCAGCATCGTGCGTTGGACATACCAGCGAAAGATGGCAAAGCGGGCGAGAAAGATATCCCAAATATAAATATGGATCACAACGCCGAGAAAGAACGACGACACCCGCAGAAAACGCTCGCGCGGGCGAAAACGGGGCGGCTCGATTAGGCGAGGGACAGCGCCGGTGTTAGCGGTTTCGGTTGCTTGGATAGAGATTGGTTCACGCATAGCTTTCTACCAGTATTGCTATTTCGATTATACCAGAGGCGAAACTCAATCTCGCGACCGATCCGCATTAAATTGATCACCAACTACCATACGAAGGGTGCATGACGCACGTGGAAACGAGCTCGCTAGTTATGGTATCACCGGCATTATGACCATCGACAGTGTGCGTTTGCTGGCCGACAGCGCCGCAAATCTCTGGCAGCGGCTCAGCCAATTTGGCGCGCCTGACCTGCTTGGCCGGCGCGCTTCATTTGAGGAGTGGCTCGCCGCCGCTCGCCCTAACCTCTCCTCAGCCGACGAACAAGCTATCCGGCGCGATTATCGCCGGCTCAACCTCCTCCTCACCGAACTCGAACTGTTGACCCGTTCCCGCGAACGGGCGCTGGCATTGATTATGGAGACAATCCGCCAAGACGGCACTCCTACGGCGTCACCGTCACCCGAATCGGGCCAAAGGTCGGGGTTGGGGTAGGCGGAGGCGGGGTCTCGCAGGTATATTCGGCCACCACCGTCTCCCGTTCACGCTCGCGCACCACGATGTCGTGGACACCGGGACGTTCGTCGCCGATCCGGAGCACAATACGGAACGCGCCGGCGCGATCGCTCGCGCCGCCACCAACCGCACGGTCGTCGAACATAACCAGCAGCGCTGTTTGCGGGCGGGTTGCGCCAGTCAATTCGAGCACGTCGCCGGGAGCGCAACGGAGTGCGGACTGTATCGTTGGCGTTGGCGCCAATGGTACGGTGGGTGATGGCGTTGGGATCGACGTATTCACTGGCAATAGGGTGATAGTTGGCGGTTGGGTTGCAACCGTTTCGTTCGGCCTTAGTGTGGTTGGGGTGACGGTGGTAGTGGGTGATGCCGTTCGCGTATTGGTGGCCGATATCGTGGCCGTAGGTGTTGCTGTCGCTGGTTGTGATTGCTGACCACGGGCCAACGCCGTTTGGGTCAGTACCGGCCCTGCGGCGGCGGTGCGGGTAACAATGACGGCTGTCTTCGTTATATCGCAGACATTTGCCGGATACGAGTCACAGTTGACTGGTATTTCAACACACCCCGGATACGCTGGTCGGTCATCGCAACTTGGTTGAGCCAACGACGCACCCGGTGAGGTTGATAACGAGACCCACAAGAAAAAGGCCAAGCCTACAAAAATCACGCTTAAGGGCAAGATGGGACGAGAACGAACCATCATTTCCTTCCTCAACCGGCGCTTTACCGCTGCGCCGCGCGCTCGATCACCTGCGCAAATGCTTCAAGCCGTTGTGATCCTACCATTGTTTCGTTACCGATCCGAAACACTGGCCGGGCATACACCCCTTCGGCCATCGCCGCTGCGTAATCAGCTTGCACTTGCGCTCGATAGGTATGCGCATCGAGACAGGCGGTAAAAGCATCCCTTGGTATGCCCAGACCAGCGGCCAGATCGATCACCGTCTCGCGGGTGTTGAAGTACAGTTGATTGTACCGCGCATACAGCTCGCGGCGCAACTCCCAAAATTTGCCGTGATCGGCGGCGCATTCGCTAGCTTCGGCCAATAACTCCGAACGTTCCCCTAACTGCAACAAGTGGCGGTAGACGATTTTAGCTTGGCCGGGAACGACAAACTCCTCGATCAGCCGCGGTTCGACATCAAGGGTGTGGATGGCGCACGAGGTGCAGAGAAAGTCGGAATAGACCATGATCGTTACCGGCGCATCGGGATTGCCAAGGTATTGGTACCCTTCAGCGGTGCGGCCACGCGGCAACTCAGGAAAGTAGCCGGTCGTCGTTGGCGCGCTTTGCGCTGTCGTCGGGGTTGAGGTGGGCACACGGGTCGGGGGTGGGGTGGCCGTCGCCGTCGGTTCCGGCGCAACCGGCGCCGCGCAGGCGGCGAGCACGAAGATTGAGAGCAGAAAGAAGCGACGCATAGTTTGATTAGTTGGGGCGTGCGGTGCGATGCCTGTACCGCGGGATCGCCATACGAGATACGACAATCCAAAGGAAGTTTGCTTAGGAACAGTTTGCCTATTCCCGCAGTCACTCTACCACAGGTTACAATGGCGCGGCAAGGGTGCGAAGAATATAATATGGCGACAGGCGCGAGAAATCGGCATGGCCGGAGCAATCAAATGCAACAGATCCACGAGCGCACGACCACAATGATCCGCCGTCTGGCGGCTTTATTGACTGCGTTACGCGATGGCCCCTGCTCGTTTGACCAGCTTTATCGACAGATGGCAGAGGTCTTTGAAGGGGTTGCCAAAGAGAGCGCCCGCCGGATGATTAACCGCGATCTGACATATCTAGCGCAGCTAGGTATCCAAGTTGAACGCAACAAAGGAACGTATATCCTGCGCGGCGGGTTGCCGGTATTTACCGAAGCTGAATTACGGGCATTGGCGCTGATCCGTGATACCTTTGACCATCGTCACCCCCAATCAGCCCAGATCAACCAGTTATTGCAGCGGTTGACCGATCATCTCACTGACACCGAGCAAAAGATCTACCAGCGACGAGTGAGTCGGCAGGCGACGGTACGGCCAGCGATTGACTATGCGCCGTTTGCGCCGCTGATCGAGCAGTTAGAAACAGCGATTGCAGTGCGCCAACCAGTTAGCTTTTGCTACGAGAATAGCCGTAAGGTGCGCCGGATCCACCGCTATGTTGAGCCATACGATATTGAGTTCTACGACCGGCACTTTTACCTCGTCGCCTACACCGATAACGGCAGCCGTGTGCTCGATTTTCGCATCAATCGCATCTCGGCTCTCCGCCTGCTTGACCAGCGGTTGCCACCCGGCGTTGAGCGCCGCCGCCGTCTCATCACGTTTCGCTATCGGTTGACCGGGCCGTGGGTGCATGACGAGGTGAGCGAACGGTTTGAAGAGCAGCAGGTGATCGAGCGCCAGCCTGATAGCGTGGTGATTGAGGCGAAAGGCCGCAGCGAGTTTTTCATCATTCAGACGTTGCTGCGCTATCGATCGCACGCTGAGATTCTGCACCCGCCAGAATTGCGCCAGCAGATGGCGGCAGAGGTGCGCCGGTTGGCGCAGGTCTATGGGATTGGAACGTGAGTATAGGGTATATGATGGTATGATGGCATGGTATAATCGGGTATCCGCTTGGTGGATTGAAACGTCTTTGTATTAACATTCCTGAGCATCCCCATCGGGGTTGAATAGCATTTGACACACCAAAGAAAAGCCGGTTGCTGTGAGGATGCCATTGATCCCCATCGGGGATTCAGCGGCCATCGATTGCTGTGAGCACGAGACTGTTCGTTGCGCAATGACGTGCGAGCTAGGATCACTATTTATGGCTATTGCACATTGCTATATTTATGGTAGTCTTAGTATTAACCAAACTCTACAGAGGAGGTTTTTATGTATAGCCAATGTCACCTCGGCCAACAGCTCTGGCGCAAGCTCACTAGCGCCGAACGGCAAGTGCTAGCATGCGCCCTTAACCACCTTAGTGACAGAGACATTGCCAATCGCTTGCACTGTAGCCAGCATACCGTGCGTAGCCATATTCGCAATATCTGCGGCAAGGCACGTGAATTGCACGGCCATCCGCTCAAATTCCGCCGCGATATTCTGCCCCTCTTCTGGCAAACCGGACTCCCCGAGTCCGATGTGGTGGTGTACCCTGTCAAGTGACAGGCGCAACGTACGGAGGGGCTATGCTTTCCTTGACTACCTTGCCGGTATCGTCACGCTTGGCCGATCCGGCGGAAGTAGCCGCCGAGCAGGGGTTAGCGGCGCGTCTGCCAGCCAACTTGCAATTATCGCAGCACCAGTTAGCTACCTATCGGGCATTGCGTAATTCTGACGCAACCATCGTGATCAACACGGCAATGACCGGCGATGGCAAGAGCTTGGCGGCGCTGTTGCCGCTCTTGGCCGATCCGCCGGTTGAAGGTATCGTATCGCTCTTCCCAACCAACGAGCTAGTGCAAGATCAATTGCGCAGTGCGCGCCGTTGGCTTACCCAATGGCAGCGTCCAGAACGTTGGGTCGAGGCGATCTTTGGCGCGCGGCTCGATCAGTTGGTTGATGAAGCGCAGCATTTGCAGCGCGCCGATGTGGTGCAGCAGTTGCTGGCGAACCATCGATTCCTGCTGTCGAATCCGGATATTTTGCATGCCATTATGCAATTTGCCTATCAACGGTTTGGCCGCAGCCGTGATGCAGTGATCGGCGATTTGACGTTGCAATTTCAGCAGGCGGTGTTCGATGAGTTTCACGTCTTTGCCGAGCCGCAGATTATTGCGGTGCTCACGGCGCTGCTCTTTTGGCATACCCAACAGCCTCGCCTGAAGGCGCTCTTTCTGTCAGCGACGCCGCAGCCGCAATTAGTGGCGGCGCTTGAGAAGCTTGGCTACAACAATCGGATTCGCCTCATTGATCCTCAGGCAGAAGGTTGGTACCATCACGGGCCATTGCCCGCACAGGGATGGCGGTTGATTGCGCGCCCATTAGCGCTTGATCTAGCGGCGGGGACGGTGGAAGAGTGGGTTGTTGGCGGCGGTGATCAGGCGCTCGTACAATGGTTGCACGAACGCCGTCCGGCGGCGAAGGGGGCGCTGATTGTGAATTCGGTGGCGACAGCGCACCGGCTCTACGCACACTTACAACCACTCTGCCGAAGCCACCAGCTCACCGTGGCGCTTAATACCGGCATCACCGGGCCGCTCGCGCGCAGCGCTTCGTATAGTGCTGATCTGCTAATCGGCACCTCTACGATTGATATTGGGGTTGATTTCCATATCAACCTGCTCGTCTTCGAGGCCGGCAGCGCTGGCGCGTTCTTACAGCGCTTGGGCCGGTTGGGCCGGCACGATGGCTATCACGCCAATGGTCAGTTCCATCACTTTGATGGTTTCAAAGCGATCGCGCTGGTACCGCAGTTTGTCTACGAGCGGCTCACGGAAACTGAGCAAGCCCTGCCGGCAGACGCCGAGTTACCCCGGCCAGCCTTGGCGCAGGCCATTCAATCCGCTTTCCCGCCCCCAATCGAGTTTCGGCGCTATGGCCGCTGGTGGGGCCGGTTTATCCCTGCCCGCGTCTACGCCGAATTGTTGCGCGAACCGTTACGCACCACCTACGCTGGCATTCGTGATCACCTGCGTAACCAGTATGAGCAGGTGGCTGAGGCCAAGTTGAATCAGACTTTACACGAATGGCAAAAGTACAAAGACCGCAACAACGAGGCTATTGTCCGCGAAGCGCAATCGTTCCGCGGCACGAGCGGGTTGATGGCGGCTGTGGTGAAAGACGATGGCGATGATCGCGGCGTAATCGGCTATGACCTCTTTTGGCTGCTGGCTAATGCGGAACTAGAGCTGCTCAACGAACAGGGTTTTTCGCAAGCGGTCACACGATTAGGCCTAAAACCCGATCCGTTCTTGCGCGGCTTTCACCACTGCTTTTTCCGCTGGCGCAAGCTGCGCACGCAACGCGAAGCGGTGACAGTGCTCCTGCCCCGCTGTGATACGCAGTGGTTACACGCTAACCAACAGCAGGTGCTGGCGCTAGCGGGGTTACGAGTTGATGTCAACGGGCATGCGTTTCTCAATACCCTCAACCGCCAGCTTGCACAGGTGCAGGCGGTCGTGTTCTTGATCCCGACCCTCGACCCGCAGGCGGTGCGGAAACGCCTGTATCTGCCGCCAACGTTTCAACTGTTGCCGTACCGGGTTGATACCAGCGATGCCGGCAAACAAAGCGGCGCCATCGCGATCGGTCGTGATGCGTTGTTGCTCGATAGCATCTTACGCGACTGTCCGCTCAATACCTGCGCTGTCAACGCGCCGCTGATCTTTTGATGAGAGGAGGAGGCAGGCGTGAACCAGAACCCGATGTTTTCAGCTAGTGATGATGATGATCTGTCAGCGGAAGAGATTGAAGCGCTGTTGGACGATAAGCCAGCGCAACCGGCCCCAACCGCAAGCGCCGAACCGTTGTTTGCGAGCTTGTTGAGCCGGGTCGTCAAGCATCTCGATCCCGATGATCAGGTGCTCGCCGAATTTGCGACGCGCGTCGTGCCGGCCATTTCGCGCGAATTGGCCCATGTCGCCGCCAAAGGGGGCGATTTTGCCCAGCAGAAGCTTGCCGATGGCGCTCAGCAAACCGATGTTGAACGCTATCGCTACGACCAAAGCATGCGCGCTCATCTCTTGAACGGGTTGTTGCCGGTAGCGCGCATTGCCCGGCTCTTGCAACAGTGGGGAGCGTCGCGGTTGGTTGATGATTTTGATGACACAACCTATCGTCTCTTTTGCGCCGGCTATACCTTGCACGATTGGCTCAAGCTGCCCGAGGTGAAGGCCCAGCTTGAGCAGGCAGGCCTCAATCATCAGACCGTCAATGTGGCGGCGCACCGCGAACTTGTGGAACAGATCTTTACCAAATGGTGCTGGCGCTTGGGGATCGATCAGATACTCGATGTCGAGCAGTATTTGCCGGCGTTGATCTACATTGCGGCGAATACCCAGCAATTGCACGGTACGATGCGCAATTTGGCCGCTCTGCCCGGTGTGCAAGCAGCCGGCGGGCGTAAAGTCAAGCTAGCCACTGATCTCGCGACGCTGGCCGATTATCTGGCCTACTTGGGCCGCACGCCCGTCGAGGTCGTGAATCATCCGGCGATCCAGCGCCAGATCGAGCATCTGAGCACACCGCACCTGCAACTGCGTCTAACCTGCCACCATCTCGCCGATGTGCGCGGCGTGTTAACCAGCCTGATTAACAACGCTGCGCTGGAACTCTATGCGCATGAGGATTACCGGGTTCCGTTGCTCTTCGCCCCCACTGGCGTCGTCTATCTGGAACGGGCTGGCGCCAAGCCGGCGCCAACACCGGCGCAGGTTGCCGAAGCGGTGATCGCAAAGATCCGGAATGTCTGCGCCCAGCAGTTGGCAAACAGCCTGACCGGCATCAGCCGCGATGGCAAAGGGCTGAAATATGCTGACTACTATGACCTCTTCTTTGCCCCGGCTGATCTGTTGCGCCTAATCGCGCGCTTCGCCGAGCAGCGGATCGCCAAGGCGAGCGCCGGCGGACGGTATCAAGCCATCCGTGACAAGCAGTTGGTTGATGCGCAGACCTTGCAGACGCTCGATCTCGATTTGCCGGATACGGTGGAAGTGGATCGAATTGCAGAGGTGTGCGCGCTGGCGGTGAAGATTGCGCAAGCAGCCAATCCGGCGCTGGAAGCTGACCGGATCTTGCTTGAGACGATGGGGATCGCTGACCATCTTTCCGCTGTGCGCGCGATCAACACCTCTGGCAAGACTGGCGGCGTGCCTTACGGCTGGTACTACGCGGCTGGCCTCTACCGCAAGCGCAACCCCGGCCTCGACGACCGGCAGTGGATTGAACGGATCTATCTGCTGGTCGAAACGCTTGCCCAGCAATTGCCAGCCACGCCAGTCACCGATGATCCGCGCTGGAACGATCTGCGCGACTACATTCAACGCCACCTCACGTTGGGCGGGCAGAAGCCAACCGGTCTCGGCGAACGCTTGCAGACCGAGTTGGAACGCTACAGCAATGCGCGCAAAACCCGCGGCGCAACCAATGTCTGCTCGCTCTGTTCATCGCCATACACCGTTTCGGCCCAGCAAGAGGCGGCGATCCTCTTTGCGCCGATGGTCTACACCAATAAACAGCCGTTGCACGGCAGCAAAGCGATTCGTCACATTTGTTCCATCTGCAGCTTCGAGATCATGTTGCGCCAATTGCTCATGAAGCGCGGTGCCGAGAGCGGCAAGAATTTCGAGAAACGCAAGCTGCGCTATCTCTATTTCTACCCCACCTACTTCTTCACCCCAGAGACGTTGCAGATGCTGCGCTTGCTCTACGACCAAGTGCGGCGCGTCAGCTTTACCGAGCTGCGCAAGACCCTGCTTGACGGCGGTCTTGATATATCGCCGGCCCGCTTCCAGCAGCTCGAACCGCTCTTGCTCGAACCGGTCGATCCGGCTCAAGATCGGCTGTTCCGCCTGCATTTTCCGCCCAACGAGCCGATCACCTTTAGCTTTATCGGCATTCCGCCGCTCGAACGTGATCCGGCTGACGCTGAGGCATGGGTGACGCCAGCATTCCTCGCATTGTTGCTGCCATTGCTGATCGATATCAAAGTCGTGGCCAGCGAGAGCATGCTGCCGATTATCCAAGAGGCTAATGAACTGTACGAAACCGTTGCCTTCGATGGCGCGCATCCGGCGGTTGTGCGCCTAGCCGGCGGCGAGCGGATCAATCTCGATCAACTCGTGCCGGCGCTGCAACGGCTGGTCAGCGGGTACATCATTCATCTTGACGGGAATGCCCGGCCCGGCGCCGGCGGCTACCAGTATAAATGGAACCAACTGCCGGCGCTGAGCCGTGATCTAATCACCTCGCCGCTGTACGCCTTTCACTACCTCAAGCGCGGTCTGCGCAACGCTCAGCGCGAGCTCGCGTCAGAACGACAGACAACGGCGTATCTTACGATGGTCGAACAGTATCTGAATGGGAGGGATGCGATGTCACATGCGCGGGAATTGGTTAAACGCTATCGTCGCTTCTACCGCCATCAAAGCGGACGGCGGAACAGTAACACGATTTTGCGCCCGATAAGCGAGGCAGCTAAAGCGCTCTTGGTTGCTGACCTGCGCCTCTTCAACGACGAAGAGTCGTTAGTGGAAGCCGTGCGTGGCCGGCTAGCGAAGTTCATCGATCGGGTCAGAAACGACCGTGCTGACGGGACATTTCCCGGCTGGTTGTACGAAGGCGGTGATATCCAGCAAGCGGTTGCCGACGCCATCGATGACTTCGCCCGTTATTTTGTGCATGACATTTTCTACGGCGTCTTCAAAGGCAATCGCGCCGCCTTGGCGGGCAAGCAGCTCAACCTGCTCAAGAATGCCTGTGAGGTCGTCTACATGGACGAGCATTGGCGTGAATGGCGTGAGCGCAACCTCCCGCCAGAGGACGAGGTCAACGACGAAGCGGAAGCATAACGATCCGCGCCACAGTATGGTTCGTTTCGGGTCAAGACACCTGTGACATATCGTTAAGGAGGCATTAGCACTATGCTCAATCGCGACTTCTTTCCCAAAGCAGTTCCTGCGCGCCCGACCGGCCACTACGCCCACATTATTTTGCTGCGTGAAACCGAGTCGTATGCGCTCTTCCAAACCGATGGCGAGTTGAATACGGCGCGCGTGCCGGCTGGCACGAAGCCGGATGACGGCATCATCACCCGCATCACCATGTTCAAGCGCAAACAGACGACGCCGGAACGGCTGGTCGGGCGCGAGCTATTGCGGCGCTACGGGTTAATTGCAGCGGAGCAAGGTAAAGAAAAGTCCACAGACGAGGCGCCTTTCTGCGACTACAATGTCGATTTCTGCAAGCAATGCCCTGACTGTATCGCCTACGGATTTGCCATCGGTGATGCTGGCTCAGAGAAATCAAAAGTCTACAGTGACACCGCCTATAGCCTCACGGCCTTTGAATACAGCCACGAAACATTCACACTCAACGCACCATACGAGAGCGGAACGATGAGCCAGCAAGGGGTTGTTACTAGCCGGATAAACGAGCAAGATCATGTGCGGCCGCAAGTGATCTTTCCGGCGGTGATCACCACCCGCGATCTCACTTTCCCCCTCTTTACCTACGTGCTCAACAATGTGTTGCGTGCCCGGCGCTACGGCGCGCAGACCACGCGCACCGGCACGATGACCAATCACCTGATCGGGATTGCGCTGACCGACGGCGAAATCTTCTCGAACCTGTACTTTACCCAGCGCTTGTACGATGCGCTGCGCGAGCAAGGGATCGATCTGAGCGAGCCGGTGAATGCGCATAGCGCACTGGCGGTAGCCGCCAAGCTCGTTCCAGAGCTTTTGGCTGAGGATCGGGTGGTGGTGAGTCAGTGGCTGAGCGGCGCAGAACTAGATCAATTTCTTACCGAGATCTTCGCTGCTGATGAGGCTGCGATGCAAACATTGCTCAAGGCGGCGTACAGCGATAGCAAGCAATACGCAAATGCCCACGTGTTGAAGAGCGCAAAGGGTAAATCGTGATGACAACCCTCTATCGGTGCCAACTTACATTGCACGAACCGCTCTTCTTCGCCACCCGCGAGATCGGACGGCTCTACGAAACCGGCCGGTACTTGCACAACTACGCCCTCGCCTACGCGCTCGGCTTTGTCGTAGCGCCGTGGTTCAACCGCGAGCAGGTACCAAACTACGCCACCGATCTCGTCACACTGCGCGATCGGATCTACGTGACGCCGGCCGAGCCGGTGGCGGTGGATTTCCAACTCGCCACCTTCAAATATGGCGAAGAGGTGCTGCACGTCGAGATGGCGCAAGCGACCCGCAACACGCCCTCGTTTGGTCGCGCCAAAGAGTTGCGCGCCGGTTCGACCTTCCAGTTCTACGTCATTAGTCGCGATCCGGTGCGCATTCCGCGCTGGATTAGGCTGGGCAAATGGCATAGCAAAGCGCTGGTAGAGAGCAAGGAAGTGCCGGTGCGTGAGGGGGACGGGTTCTATCGCGCCGCTTGCCCGCTCAACCCGCTCGATCTTGCTCGTGACGACTTGGTCGCTTTCGATATCATCACGATGCCGCCAGCCAGTCTGGTTGCCAATGCGCGCTGCCAAGGCCGTCACTACCGGTTAGAGGATGGGTTTGGCCTACCGATCGATATGGCCTTTAGCCAAGCCAGTCGCAAACGGTAATGAACCCATCACCGAGGCGCTGCTGGCAATATTCTTTGGCAGCAGCGCCGCTTATCACAACTGCTCAGCTATCGTCAGGGAACGTCTATGACCGTCGCCGATCCTGATCTGTACGCTTTTGTCATTCAGCTCTACCCAACCGAGATCCACCCCGCTTCCCGCCCGCTCGGTCATGGCGTACAGGCACTCTTTCTCGACCTCGTGCGCCAGATCGATCCGGCACTGGCGGCTGCGCTGCATGCCGATGCGCCGGGCAAACCCTACACGGTAGCGATCTTGCCCACGCCGGCGCGAAACGGGCAAGTCTGGCTGCGCATCAGCCTTTTGCGCACCGATATCTTTCGCACGTTCGTGCAGGCGCTGCTGCGCCAACCTGCCCGCCAAGCGACGTTACAACTAGGCAAGACCACTTATCGCCTCGGCGATATTATCGGCACGCCGCCACCCAATGGTCATCCATGGGCCGGCTACCATAGCTTTACCGGCCTTGCCCAAGCAGCAACAGCCACTGCAACCATCGAACTCGAATTCGCGACCGCCACCGCAATCGGGCAAGGCACCCGTCCCGATGGTAAGCCACGGTTAGCAATCCTGCCCGATCCTGAACTCATCTTTCCCAGCATTGCCAAACGTTGGAACGAACTGGCGCCGCCGGAGTGCCGGCTTGATCTCGAAGCAGTGCGGGCAGCCGCCAACGAAACCCTGCTCAGCCGGTATCACGCCGAGTCAGTAGAGATTAATTTAGGACGTGGCCCGCAAAAAGGGTTTACTGGCCGGTGCATCTACGAACTGCCGCCCGATCCAGCGCTAGCCCGCCTGATCAGCCTCTTGGCCAGCGCCGTCTTCTTCACCGGTGTCGGAATCAAAACCGCGCGCGGCATGGGTCTCTGCCGGCAACGCAGTGAGGTGGGGCGATGAATGCTTACCAAGCGCCGCCTGACTACATTCCATTGGCAATGCTCAACGCGCTCGCCTATTGCCCACGGCGCTTCGGCTACGAATTCATCTATGCCGAAATGCTGTACAACGAACACGTCGTTGAAGGCCAATTGCGCCATCAGGGCATTGATATACACGGCATGAAATGGTTGAACGACAGCGTGCAACAACGGCGGGTCTATGTCTGGAGCGATCGGCTGCGTATCGCCGGGTTTTGCGACATCGTCGAAACACGCGACAGCCAACGTTATCCGGTCGAATACAAAAAAGGCCGTCCGGGGCAGTGGGATAACGATCGCATCCAGCTCTGCGGGCAAGCGCTTTGTCTTGAAGAGCGCACCGGCGAGCGCATCGAGCGCGGGTACATCTTCTACTTTAGCGCTCGCCGGCGCGAAGAGGTCATCTTCACGGCTGAATTACGCCAGTTGACAATTGCCACTGCCGCCGAAGCGCACCGGCTAGCGGCCATCGGCGCGCTGCCGCCGCCGACACCCCAGCGCGCGCGATGTCGCGATTGCTCGCTGCAACCGCTCTGCTTGCCCATCGAAACCGAACGGCTTCAGACGGTGCGAATGGATGAATGGTAATCACCTATGGCAAATATGCTCATCAGTGAAGGCGTTGAACTGCTTATGGCCACCCTCTACCTCACTGAACAGTATAGCTTTGTGCGGCTCGAAGGCGAAACTCTCCGCTTGCAAAAATCAGGCGAGCGCAACGGCAACCCCGTGCGCATTCCGCTCAACCAGATCGAACAAGTGATGGTACTCGGCGACATCACCCTCTCGACCGCCGTCATGCACGAACTGATGAAACGGCGCATTCCCATCCATTACCTCAGCGCATGGGGTGCATCGTATGGTTCGGTGCTCGCCGATTGGGGCAAAAACAGTTTAGCCCGGATCGCGCAATACGCGCTCTACCACCATCGTGAGCGCAGTTTCGACGTTGCCCGCCAATGCATCCTCGGTAAACTCCACAACATGCGCACCATGCTTGTGCGATACGCCCGCGAGCGTGATGACGCCGAACCGCTCAATACCGCCGCGCAACACATCCGGCGCTGCATCCGCGAACTCCGTGACCTTGCCATGCCGGAGCGGAACGATGACCGGATGCACGGTCTCGGCCCACTGTTTGGACTGGAAGGGAGCGGCAGCAATGCATACTTTAGCGTCTTTGGTCATCTGCTCAAAGGCGAATGGAACTTTACTGGTCGGGTCAAACGTCCGCCAACCGACCCCATTAACGCGATGCTCTCGTTTGGTTACAGCCTGCTCACCAACCAAGTCGTCTCTCTCATTCACGCAGTTGGCCTCGATCCCGGCCTTGGCGTACTACACCAACCCGGTTTCGGCAAACCGGCGCTGGCGCTCGATCTCGTCGAAGCCTTTCGCCCGCTGATTGTCGATTCGGTCGTGCTCACACTGATCAACACCGGCCAAATTGGCCCAGACGACTTCAGCCAAGAATTTAGCGCCTACCGGCTTAAAGACAAACCGCGCAAAACCTTTCTCGAACGCTACGAAGCGCGGCTTGCAGAGCAGATTCAACATCCCATCTTTGGCTACCGGGTCAGCTACCGGCGCTGCATCGAATTGCAGATCCGGCTCTTTGCCAAATACGCTCAAGGCGAAATCGAACGCTACGTGCCCTTTACTGTTCGCTGAAAGCAACGTCTATGCAACGCAATGAATCAACGCTGTACGTGATTGCCTACGACATTCCCAACGACCGGCGACGCACCAAAATTCATAACCTTCTGAGCGGATACGGAACGTGGACGCAATACTCACTCTTTGAGTGCTGGCTCACCCGGCAACAACTGATCGAGCTACAGGCCAAACTAGCGCGCCATATCGATGCCGAAACCGACAGCGTGCGCTTCTATGCAATTTGTGGCGCGTGCCAAAGCAAAGTGATCACGGTGGGAAGCGCCAAACCGGCGCCAGCGATCACCTACATCGCCTGAGTCGAGCAGCTCAGCCCAGAGTCAAAACCCGGAGGTTGCTCGCAACAACGATATGAGGCACCGAGATGCCCAAAAAGCCTCTTGCACCGCTATCCCAGCTAAGCTACAATATCAAAAAAGCGGTTGGCGATGTCACAGGCTCGAATCAAAGCCCTTACACCGCATCACAACGTAGCAGAGACGGGTGCGGTTGAAAAACAAAAAAATCCGCATCGCGGATTGAAACCTATTGTGGATTATCAGCGCCAGCGAGAGAGGGGGGGGTTGAAAAACAAAAAAATCCGCATCGCGGATTGAAACTTTATAAAATTGCTCAATTGCATAATGCGCCGCCTTGTTGAAAAACAAAAAAATCCGCATCGCGGATTGAAACCCCATATGATACAGCGTTGGTCGTACTTTCCGCGACGGTTGAAAAACAAAAAAATCCGCATCGCGGATTGAAACTCACCGACGTCGGCAATTGTTGGGGCGGCATTCCATATGTTGAAAAACAAAAAAATCCGCATCGCGGATTGAAACTGCAAGTTCAGTAACTCTTACCATTGCCCGTTCTGATGTTGAAAAACAAAAAAATCCGCATCGCGGATTGAAACGACAACGAGAAACACATCAAATGTTTTTGGTTCAACCGTTGAAAAACAAAAAAATCCGCATCGCGGATTGAAACCGGAGCACCATGATTGGCGCAGTAAACGCTTTCTTAGTTGAAAAACAAAAAAATCCGCATCGCGGATTGAAACCAGACTGTAGGCGATGGCTCGTCGCGAACATTCGTAGTTGAAAAACAAAAAAATCCGCATCGCGGATTGAAACGCCTGCGGGCGAATCCGGCCTTCGCGGATCCCCTCGAGTTGAAAAACAAAAAAATCCGCATCGCGGATTGAAACCAAACGCAATGCACTGCACCAACGGTAAGCAATGGCAGTTGAAAAACAAAAAAATCCGCATCGCGGATTGAAACTGCGCTCAGCCGGCCCGCCTCGTATCCGCTCAAAGATGTTGAAAAACAAAAAAATCCGCATCGCGGATTGAAACCGGCGCTGGCCGGCGTGGTGGAACTCCAACCACTTGGTTGAAAAACAAAAAAATCCGCATCGCGGATTGAAACGCTTCGGCTTCTCCGCCGGCGGCCCGTACCGCTCGGGTTGAAAAACAAAAAAATCCGCATCGCGGATTGAAACTCTCCTGACAAGGCGCAGCGGCTGACCGCCTCCGGGAGTTGAAAAACAAAAAAATCCGCATCGCGGATTGAAACATGTGTCGTTGCAACGTTGCAATCGTTGCGCGAGCACGTTGAAAAACAAAAAAATCCGCATCGCGGATTGAAACCACCGCATGGCTGATGCTCGCTGATGGCCGTCAAGGGTTGAAAAACAAAAAAATCCGCATCGCGGATTGAAACATCCTGAAGCGCGGCCCGCACCGCCGCTGGCATGCCGGTTGAAAAACAAAAAAATCCGCATCGCGGATTGAAACTAGGTGTCACCAGCATAGACCCAGCGTGGCGCATCAAGTTGAAAAACAAAAAAATCCGCATCGCGGATTGAAACATGGCGTTCTTGCATCGGTACCCCGGCGATGCAAGTGTTGAAAAACAAAAAAATCCGCATCGCGGATTGAAACCTTGAATTGGCGCGTTGCTTGCTTCGCGACCAATCGGTTGAAAAACAAAAAAATCCGCATCGCGGATTGAAACACTACGAGTTGGACAAGGTCGAAGACGCGATTATCGGTTGAAAAACAAAAAAATCCGCATCGCGGATTGAAACTATATCCGAATAGTAGCCACCAGAAAAATAGGAAGAAGTTGAAAAACAAAAAAATCCGCATCGCGGATTGAAACTTGTAATCACCGCTCTCTTCACATCTCACAGCTTGCGGTTGAAAAACAAAAAAATCCGCATCGCGGATTGAAACCTCGATATGTATCGCATGCTGCAAGAAATCGCGAAATGTTGAAAAACAAAAAAATCCGCATCGCGGATTGAAACGCGTACCGGATTGGAGTGGCTCGATCAAATGATCGGCGGTTGAAAAACAAAAAAATCCGCATCGCGGATTGAAACCTTGTTCACGTAATCCAACACAATTTGCCGCACTTCTCGTTGAAAAACAAAAAAATCCGCATCGCGGATTGAAACCTGTCGCGGATTGTCCCCTTCATTTCGTTAACTTGCGCGTTGAAAAACAAAAAAATCCGCATCGCGGATTGAAACATCTCTGGCAACGATTGCGGACGCTGCGCGAGGAAGTTGAAAAACAAAAAAATCCGCATCGCGGATTGAAACTTGATGAAACGATTGAATGAGCAAATCCGCGTCTGCCGGTTGAAAAACAAAAAAATCCGCATCGCGGATTGAAACTCGTGATCATACGACCCTCATTTTTACTAATTAGTCGAGTTGAAAAACAAAAAAATCCGCATCGCGGATTGAAACCGCGCGATGTCCGGCGCAACTGGTTCGGACTTTGAAAGGTTGAAAAACAAAAAAATCCGCATCGCGGATTGAAACGGTCTCTCAAACCGAAACGCACGGCTGAGTATTCGGTTGAAAAACAAAAAAATCCGCATCGCGGATTGAAACAGACGTACCGGTAGACCTGTATATCACCCAACGCGCCTGTTGAAAAACAAAAAAATCCGCATCGCGGATTGAAACAAGGTCAGCGTGGAGGGGCATTATCTCGTCAACCCTAGTTGAAAAACAAAAAAATCCGCATCGCGGATTGAAACGTCAGCGGCATCGTCGCTCTCTTAGTCAGCGCGTGGTTGAAAAACAAAAAAATCCGCATCGCGGATTGAAACTTGATGCGTTCGTCTGACGCCGTCAGCCAGCCGCTCGAGTTGAAAAACAAAAAAATCCGCATCGCGGATTGAAACGGGAGCGGGTTAAACGCTGGTCAGTTGGCGAACACTGGTTGAAAAACAAAAAAATCCGCATCGCGGATTGAAACAGGAAATCAATGACTGAAGGAGCTTGTTGGAGTTGATCGTGTTGAAAAACAAAAAAATCCGCATCGCGGATTGAAACCCGACAATCTTCCGTCCGAAGTAGTCTTCAGCGATGTCACAGTTGAAAAACAAAAAAATCCGCATCGCGGATTGAAACCTGAAACACAACATATCCACCAACGTGCTGTACCTCAGTTGAAAAACAAAAAAATCCGCATCGCGGATTGAAACCGTTGCCAAAGAAACGATGATTGAGATGGCCGACGGAACAGTTGAAAAACAAAAAAATCCGCATCGCGGATTGAAACGGCGCTATTGAATCCGGCACTGTTTAACGAGTGGTACAGGTTGAAAAACAAAAAAATCCGCATCGCGGATTGAAACGCGCGCCCAGCGCGCGCGCAACTTTCGCGACTAAGTTGAAAAACAAAAAAATCCGCATCGCGGATTGAAACGCTTCTTCGGAGGAGGTGATGTAAAAATGCTTCGGTACGTTGAAAAACAAAAAAATCCGCATCGCGGATTGAAACCTTGTTCATCATCGGTGTACCGGTCAGGAAGTAAAAGGTTGAAAAACAAAAAAATCCGCATCGCGGATTGAAACACAACCAGGTTTGAGGTACAGCACGTTGGTGGATATGGTTGAAAAACAAAAAAATCCGCATCGCGGATTGAAACTAGTAATTCAAGCTGTAGATGAGTTTGAGAAGTTCCGTTGAAAAACAAAAAAATCCGCATCGCGGATTGAAACCCATATTAGATCCACCTACTCCTACACTGAATATCTAGGTTGAAAAACAAAAAAATCCGCATCGCGGATTGAAACCGGTTTCAGATAGGTTCATGCAAGCAGTGAAGACCGGTTGAAAAACAAAAAAATCCGCATCGCGGATTGAAACCTTTTCATAAAAATTTTTCAAAAATTTTATGAAAAAGTTGAAAAACAAAAAAATCCGCATCGCGGATTGAAACCGGTTTCAGATAGGTTCATGCAAGCAGTGAAGACCGGTTGAAAAACAAAAAAATCCGCATCGCGGATTGAAACTACTGACTGTTGAAAGTGATGTGAATAATGTCAACGCGTTGAAAAACAAAAAAATCCGCATCGCGGATTGAAACCCTATCTTCACGAGGGTTCTGAGTTCGGCGGTCAACGTTGAAAAACAAAAAAATCCGCATCGCGGATTGAAACCTGAACCCACTCGCGGTAAACAGACCCCTGAGTCTCGAGTTGAAAAACAAAAAAATCCGCATCGCGGATTGAAACGCTTATCATTTGCTAAGCCCAGACGAGGAAAAATCCAGTTGAAAAACAAAAAAATCCGCATCGCGGATTGAAACATGATCTTGCCACTAGAGTCTCTGTCGTCGGTGACCTGTTGAAAAACAAAAAAATCCGCATCGCGGATTGAAACGAGAGAAAAAGTTCCGAGGGGCATAGAGGCTTATAAACCGTTGAAAAACAAAAAAATCCGCATCGCGGATTGAAACTTCAGAACCTGTCTGCATTCTCTGCGATAGGTTCTGGTTGAAAAACAAAAAAATCCGCATCGCGGATTGAAACTGTTTCTATATATCTATATCTATAAATCTAAAATAAGGTTGAAAAACAAAAAAATCCGCATCGCGGATTGAAACGCCTTCTTGACGTTGTTGATCCGGACGACTGCGTCCAGGTTGAAAAACAAAAAAATCCGCATCGCGGATTGAAACCCTAACACTACTGATTTCGCATCTGTCGTCAATTCGAGTTGAAAAACAAAAAAATCCGCATCGCGGATTGAAACGAGTTATGTGTTACAATCAGATTTGCAATATAATTGTGTTGAAAAACAAAAAAATCCGCATCGCGGATTGAAACAAGAGCTCCTTATACTTCTCCTGCTCCGCCGGAGAGTTGAAAAACAAAAAAATCCGCATCGCGGATTGAAACTTCCTCTCGTAAGGGTACCTCTGATTCCTGAGAATCTGTTGAAAAACAAAAAAATCCGCATCGCGGATTGAAACACGTGACAACTCCGTTCAGACGGAAGAGACGTTTCAGTTGAAAAACAAAAAAATCCGCATCGCGGATTGAAACCATTATAATAAACACATAAAGTCTAGGAGGTGACACGTGTTGAAAAACAAAAAAATCCGCATCGCGGATTGAAACCGATAATATTATAATGAGAGCAATCTCAGAGTGCTATCAAGTTGAAAAACAAAAAAATCCGCATCGCGGATTGAAACCGATAATATTATAATGAGAGCAATCTCAGAGTGCTATCAAGTTGAAAAACAAAAAAATCCGCATCGCGGATTGAAACTGGTCTTTCGGAGCATTGACTGTCTTCGAGATAGAAGTTG
>NZ_LWQS01000044.1 GCF_001650695.1 Chloroflexus islandicus | reverse complement strand
TAAGGGGGCAAAGACGCAGAGGATACGCTATCCTTTGGCCCGGCCCTGAAGGGCCGGGCTTGGGTTACGAAGCCCGCCGCGCGGGCTGTTGGCCCTCACCCCCAGCCCCTCTCCCGCTGGTGCGGGAGAGGGGCGCTGCTGTCACTCGTTCGACGATGCCGTTCCTGTCCACCACGTGGCTCCCCCTCTCCCACCTGACGGTGGGAGAGGGGGTTGGGGGTGAGGGTGTCAACGCAAAGCCGCTAAGGGGGCAAAGACGCAGAGGGTGTAACGCCAAGGCGCGAAGCACGCAGAGGACGCAAAGGGTGCTTGGGAAGCGTCACTTCCCATTTGTCATTGCGAGGGCATGCGGTTGCCGCGATCCATGGAGTGCGGCAGTCAAACTGCCGCACTCCATGCGTTTAGCGACGAATGGCTATTCTTCACCTTCACGCTCAGCGAGCTTGCGATCGAGCATCAACAAGCCAACCCCATCGTTGCCGATTAGCTTGAGATGCTGGATAATCTCCTCGGCGCTCTTTTCCTCTTCGACTTGTTCGTCGATAAACCACTTCAACATGCTCATCGTAGCATAATCGTTCTCTTGAGCCGCTAACGAGTAGATAGCGTGGATCGCAGCAGTCACCCGCTGCTCGTGGGCCAATGCCCGCTCGAAGGCGTCAAGCGGCGAGGCAAACTCGTTCTGCGGTTCGTCAATCGCCCCTAGCATCACCCGCCCGCCCCGATCGTTCACGTAATCGAAAAAGCGGAGCGCGTGCTCGCGCTCTTCTTCGCTCTGGATGCGGAACCAGTGGGCAAAGCCGGTTAGCGAGAGTGACTCGAAGTAGGCGGCCATTGCCAAATAGGTGTACGATGCAGCATATTCGTAGGTGATTTGCCGGTTTAAGGCCTGTTGGATGGTTTCGCTCAGCATCATTGCCCTCCTTCACGCCATTGACGGGAAACACTCGTATGATACCTTATTTCGCAAGCGTTTCCAAACCAAACTAACCAGATATGCGCTATACTACCGCGCACAACTGTTTGATCTGTCTGGAGAGACTGCTATGCTCGACCGCGCAACGATTGCCGTCCACGAAGCCAAGTTGCTCGATCTGATCGCCCGCCTCGTCCACCTCGAATCGCCGAGCACGGATAAAGCCCTGCTTGATGCCTGCGCTAATGAATTGGCCGCGCTCTTTACCGGCATTGGTCAAGTGGAGCGCATTGCCAACCATGCCGGCGGTGACCATTTGCGTATCACGGTGACTGATGTCGCCGAGCCAGCGTTACCGCCGGCGCTGGTGCTCTGCCATTACGATACGGTATGGCCGGCAGGCACCGTGGCGCAGCGGCCATTTACCGTTACCGCCGACCGCGCCTTCGGGCCGGGGGCGTATGATATGAAGGCTAGCATTGCGATGGTGTACGCCGCTCTCGGCGGGTTTGGTCAGCCAGCGCCGCGGCTGCGCCGTCCGGTCATTGTGCTGTTGACCTCTGATGAAGAGATCGGCAGCCCGACTTCGCGGGCGCTGATCGAGGCGACGGCGGCGCAGGCGGCGCACGTACTGGTGATCGAGCCGCCAACCGAACCAGATGGCGCGCTGAAGACGGCGCGCAAGGGCGGCGGCGCGTTTCGGGTGACAATTACCGGCAAGGCGGCCCACGCCGGAGTCGAACCGGAGAAGGGGGCCAGTGCGATCACCGAACTAGCGCACCAGATTTTGGCGGTGAATGCGCTAGCCAACCCTGCGATCGGCACGACGGTCAATGTTGGGGTGATTGGCGGCGGCACCCGGCCCAACGTGGTGCCCGCCGAAGCGTGGATGGAGGTTGATGTGCGGGTGTGGACGCAGGCCGAAGCGGCGCGGATCGAGGCGGGTATGGCGGCGCTACAGCCGGTGACGCCGGGAACGCACGTGGCGGTCAGCGGTAGTGTGCGCCGTCCGCCGATGGAACGCACTCCGGCTAGTGCCGCGCTCTTTGCCCGCGCCCAAGAGCTGGGGGCAGCGTTGGGGTTAGACATCCGCGAAGGCAGCACCGGCGGCGGCAGCGACGGCAATTTCACGGCTGCGCTCGGCATTCCCACCCTCGACGGGTTGGGATGCCCCGGCGCCGGTGCGCACGCCGATCACGAGCAGATTAGCCGGCAGGGGTTGATCGACCGCACTGCGCTGCTGTGCGCGTTGTTGAGTGAGGTGTAGGAATAGCCACGAAAAGACGCAAAAAACGCAAAACTTTTTTGGGCAATGCTTCGGCCCGGCCCTGAAGGGCCGGGCTAGAGTTACGAAGCCCGCTGCGCGGGCTGTGCGCCCGATCCCCGCCGCACGGCAGGGACGGGGAATAGCCACAAAAAGACACAAATAACACAAAAACTTTTTTGGGTGATGCTGCGGCCCGGCCCTGAAGGGCCGGGCTAGCGTTACGAAGCCCGCTGCGCGGGCTGTGCGTCCGATCCCCAGATCCACCTGCTAGGAGGGGAAATGGGGGAGAGGGAATAGCCACGAAATGACACAAACAACACCAAAACGTTTTTGTGCCTTTTGCGTCTCTTTGTGGCTATGCTTCGGCCCGGCCCTGAAGGGCCGGGCTAGAGTTACGAAGCCCGCTGCGCGGGCTGTGCGCCCGATCCCTAGATCCGCCTGCTAGGAGGGGAAATGGGGGAGAGGGAATAACCACGAAATGACACAAACAACACAAACCTTTTTTGTGCCTTTTGCGTCTCTTTGTGGCTATGCTGCGGCCCGGCCCTGAAGGGCCGGGCTAGCGTTACGAAGCCCGCGCCATGAACTAATTGCCCTCACCCCCTGCCCCGCTCCCACTGGCGCGGGAGCGGGGCGCTGCTGCGTTCCGCTTGCGCAGGGCCTGTCCCGCTTACCCGGAGCTCCCCTGCTCCCACCTTACGGAGGGAGCAGGGGCAGGGAAGGATGCGGGAAGCGTGTCCCCGCCTGTCATTGCGAGCCGCGCGGTAGGGGCAGAGCCGCGCTCTGCCCACCGCGCGGCGAAGCAATCTCCCACGAGCACGGGAGCGATACCTGAGCGGGCTGGTTTCGCTGAAGCAGGAGATTGCTTCGGTCGGGCGGCGCGCTAGCGCCGCCGCTCCCTCGCAATGACATCCTAGCAGGCATCCGTTCCGCTCCAGAGGGCCGGGCTAGCGTTACGAAGCCCGCTGCGCGGGCTGTGCGCCCGATCCCCGCCGCACGGCAGGGAGGGAATAGCCACGAAAAGACACAAAACACCCAAACCTTTTTTGTGCCTTTTGCGTCTCTTGGTGGCTATGCTGCGACCCGGCCCTGAAGGGCCGGGCTAGGGTTACGAAGCCCGCTGCGCGGGCTGATGCCCCCACCCCCAGCCCCTCCCCCGCTGGGGGAGCATTGTGCCCCCACACCCAACCCCCTCCCCCGTTGGGGGAGGGGAGATGGGGAAGAGGGGATTGCCACGAAAAGACACAGAAACACAAACCTTTTTTGTGCCTTTTGCGTCTCTTTGTGGCTATTCCCCTAGCTACGACGCTTGACAACTATCGCTACGCCGCCTATCATATTATCAAATAATGATATGTTTATGAGGAAGCATCCCATGCTCACGGTCGCCAATCCAACGACGCTGGCGCTCCAAGCCAAGCTCTTTCGCGGGTTTGCCGATCCTTCGCGCCTTGCCATCTTGATCGCGCTGCGGAACGGCGCGCGCAGCGTGAGCGATATTGTGCAAGCCACCGGACTCTCGCAACCCAATGTCTCGAACCATCTGAGTTGCTTGCGCGATTGCGGGTTGGTGACGGCTTCACCCCAAGGTCGTTTCGTTTACTACGAATTGAGCGACCGGCGGGTGGAGCAGTTGCTGAGGTTGGCCGACGAATTGCTGGCCGATGTCGCCAAAGGGGTGTACGAATGTACGCGCTACCAAGCCGAGGATACGAGCGATGAGTGACTCCCATGTGCTTGAGGTGCCGGTTAAAGGCATGGATTGCGCTGAATGCGCCCAGCATGTGCAACAGGCTATCGCCAAATTACACGGCGTCGAGTCGGTTGATGTCTTGTTAGCTGCCGAGAAGGCTGTGATCCGGCTCGATCCGGGCCGGGTCGATCTATCTGCCATCCGGCAGGCGGTTGAAAGCGCGGGTTATACCGTCCCTGACACGGCAACGCCGGCCAATGCCTCGATCAACCAATTCTCGCGCCGGATGACGATCCTGCTGGCGGTGGTGTTTGCGATTGTGCTGGGGATTGTGGTCGCTGGTGAGTGGCTCGGTTTGTTTGATCACCTCAACGAATTGATCCCTTTGCCTATTGGCATCGTGCTAGTGGTGGCGGGTGGCTGGCCGGTCTTCCGTAACGTGGCGCGAGCGACCCTCCGCCGCCAGATCACCTCGCATACCCTGATGACGCTCGGTGTGATGGCTGCGTTGATCGTGGGTGAATGGGTGGCGGCGGCGATTGTGGTCATTTTCATGCGCGTCGGTGATTATGTCGAGCGATTTACCGCTGAGAATGCCCGCCGGGCGGTGAAGGAACTGACCGCACTGGCACCGCAAACGGCGCGGGTCGAGCGGGCCGGCGAAGAAGTGGAAGTGCCGGTGGCAGAGGTGCAACCCGGCGATACCGTGATCGTGCGGCCCGGTGAGCAGATTCCGGTCGATGGCGAGGTGATTGCCGGCTATGCCACCATTGATCAAGCTGCGATCACCGGCGAGTCGATGCCGGTGGAAGTGAGCGCCGGTTCGCATGTGTTTGCGGCGACGATTGCCAAGCTGGGCAGTCTGCGGATCAAGGCCTTGCGGGTGGGGGCCGATACCACGTTTGGCCGCGTGATCAAGCTGGTGGAAGAGGCCGAGGCGCATCGGGGCGAGGTGCAACGGCTGGCCGACCGGTTTAGCGCCTACTATCTGCCGGTGGTGGCCGGGATTGCCGCCTTGACCTTTGTGATCAGCCGCAACCCGCTGGCAACCGCCGCTGTGCTGGTGGTCGCCTGTTCGTGCTCGTTCGCATTGGCTACCCCAGTCGCGATGCTGGCCGCGATCGGCGCGAGCGCTAAGCGCGGCCTGTTGATCAAAGGCGGCAAATATCTGGAAGCGTTGGCGAAAGCTGATGTGGTGCTGATCGATAAAACCGGCACGCTGACGCTGGGCCGGCCCCGCATCACTGATGTGATCGCACTCAACGGGGTGCCCGCGCCAGAAGCAGTGCAGCTTGCCGCCACGGCTGAACGGTATTCGGAGCATCCGCTGGCCGCGGCAGTGCGAGAGTTGGCGCAAGCGCAGAACCTCACCCTCGCCGAGCCAGAGCACTTTACGGCCATCCCCGGTATGGGGGTGCGGGCCACGGTACAAGGCGCTACGATTACCGTCGGCAATCGCCGGTTGATCCCGGCGGCGGCATCGTTGCCGCTGGCCGCCCACCTCGAAGCCGAAGGCAAAACCCTCTTGGTCGTGGCACGCAACGACGAACCGATTGCGCTCCTTGCCGCCGCCGATACGCTCCGCCCCGAAACGCCGGCGGCCATTGCCGAACTACGCGCGCTGGGCATCAACCACATCGAATTGCTCACCGGCGACAACGAACGCACGGCTGCCACCTTGGCTGGCCAGCTTGGGGTGCAGTACCGGGCGCAATTGCTGCCGGAAGATAAAATCGCGGTGGTGAAGGATTATCAGGCGCGCGGCCATACCGTGGTGATGGTCGGCGACGGGGTGAACGACGCGCCGGCGCTGGCGCAGGCTGATATCGGCATCGCGATGGGTGCTGCCGGAACCGACATCGCGATCGAAGCCGCCCATATCGCGCTGATGCGCGACGATTGGATGCTGGTGCCGCAGGTTTTGCGCATTGCCCGGCGCACGATGGGAGTGGTCAAGCTCAATATCGGATTTACCGCCGTCTACAATCTGGTTGGGCTTACGCTCGCCGCGGTTGGGTTGCTGCCACCCACTCTTGCTGCCGCAGCGCAATCGTTGCCCGATCTCGGTATTCTCGCCAATTCGGCGCGGCTGTTGCGGCAGCGGTGATGGTTGGGGATGCCGTGCGGAATCACCTAGCCGCTCGCAAACCTGCCCGCGGATAGAAGGGAGCGATGGCATGGAGGGCTGGAAGACCGACGACCTTGCGCTGATTGGCGATACGGACGAGATCGAGGTAGCGGTGCATGCGAGCGGCCAGCTTACCAAACCGGTTCCAGTTTGGGTGGTGCGGGTCAACGACAACCTCTATGTGCGCTCGTACCGTGGCCACGCCGGAGCATGGTTCCGCGCTGCGCAGGCCAGCGGGCAGGGCCGGATCTGGGCCGGCGATGAAGCTAGAGATGTCGCCTTTGTCGCCGAGACCGATCCGGTCATTAATGACCAGATTGACGCGGCGTATGGCGCGAAATACGGTCACTCGCCCTATGCGGGGGCGATGGTAGCGCCTGAAGTGCGCACAACGACGCTCAAACTGCTGCCCCGCTAGAAAAGCGACGCATGCCGGCCATTCTTGACAAATGTCTCGCGCCATGATACATATCTGACTATTCAGCCATTCAACGAACAAATAGTTCCTCGCTCAAAAAACCATTCCTAGCTTCAAGGAGGAAGCGATGGCCCACTGGGATCACACCACCGATGTGGTTGTCGTCGGTACAGGCGGCGGGGCAATGACGGCGGCGCTGGTGGCGAAGCAGGCCGGTCTTGATGTGATCATGATCGAGAAGACGGAGTACTATGGCGGCTCGACGGCCATCTCTGGCGGCGGGTTGTGGATTCCCAACAACTATCTGCTGCAACGCGACGGTTTGGAGGACTCGTTCGAGAAGGCGCGCACCTATCTCAAACATACCGTTGGCGATCGCACGCCACCGGCGCTGCAAGAGTCGTATCTGGTGCATGCCCCCGAAATGGTGAAATACCTCGTCAGCAACTCGCACGTCCGCTTTCACCGTTCGGTAGGTTATGCCGACTACTACCCCGAACGGCCCGGCGGGATGGTCGATGGCCGCGCGTTGGAGGCATCGCCGTTCAATGGCAAGAAATTGGGGCCTGACTTGGCCCAACTCCGCCCGATGAGCATCAAAGTGCCGGCAGGGTTGGCCTTTACCGCCAGCGAGTACAACAAGCTCGGTATGATCACCTCGACGTGGGCCGGCAAGTGGGTGGCGCTGAAAGTGGGTGTGCGCACCGTATTTAACATCATCGCTGGGGTACGCTACTTAACGCTAGGCCAAGCCCTGATTGCCCGCCTCCGCCTCTCGCTGAAAGAGGAAAACGTCCCGATCTGGCTCAACACGCCACTTAAGGATCTGGTATTGGAAGACGGCGCGGTCGTAGGAGTAGTAGCTGAACACGAGGGCCGGACGGTGCGGATTGCGGCGCGCAAAGGCGTCATTCTCGGCGCTGGCGGCTTCGAGCACAATCAAGCCATGCGCGAGGCATTCCAACAACCGCCGGTCAATCACGAATGGAGTTCGGGCAGTCCGGGCAATACCGGCGATGCGATTCAGGCCGGCATGAAGATTGGGGCCAAGCTCGATCTGATGGACGACGCTTGGTGGGGGCCGTCGAGCGTACCACCCAACCAACCGGTGATGTTCCACGTCGGCGAGCGCTCGTACCCCGGCGGGATTATGGTCAATGCGGCTGGCAAACGATTTACGAACGAATCGGCCTCGTATGTCGATGTGGTACATGCGATGTACGAAAAGCACTCTGCCGCAGTTCCGCATATTCCGGCCTTTTTCATTATGGATCAGCGCTACCGGAGCAAGTACATCTTTGGCACACTCTTCCCCGGCCAACCGATCCCGCCAGTCTATTTTGAGCGCGGTTATTTCCGCAAGGCCGATACCATTGCCGGATTAGCCCAGCAATGCGGGATCGATCCGGACAATCTGGTTGAGACGATCGAACGTTTCAATGCCTTTGCTCGCCGCGGCGTCGATGAAGATTTTCATCGCGGCGATAGCGCCTACGACCGCTACTATGGCGATCCGACGGTGAAACCCAACCCGTGCCTTGCGCCGATCGAGCAACCACCGTTTTATGCAGTGCCGATGGTACCGGGTGATCTTGGCACAAAAGGCGGGTTGGTCATCGACGAGTGCGCCCGCGTCTTGCGCGCCGATGGCGCACCGATTCCGGGTTTGTACGCCATCGGCAACAGTTCGGCCTCGGTGATGGGAAACACCTATCCCGGCCCCGGCAGCACCATCGGCCCAGCGATGACATTTGGTTACGTCGCAGCAAAGCATATTGCTGGCGGCAAGATTCGCCCGATTGGGAAACTGCCGTAAAATAGAAGAACAGTCCGTCACCAGCTTGCTATCCGGCCTGATACGCCATGTTACGATCAGGCCGGATTTTGTATTAGGCAGATCGCGGAATATGACCTACCTCCACCTACCGCCAGCCATCCAAACCCTGCTTGCCGGCAGCATCGTCAGCGAAGTGACGATCGGCTGCTCGCCGGCCAGCGTCTACCAACTGGTTCAAGCCGAACGCACCCTCTACCTCAAGTTGCAGCCGGTGACGCCGCACGCTTCGCTGCTGCCGGAAGTGCAGGTGTTGCGGTGGTTGCAAGGCAAACTGCCGGCGCCGGCGGTCGTGCATTACGAGTGCGATGAGCGGCACGAGTATCTAGTGCTTACGGAAGTGGCCGGCGTGAATTGCGTTGCCGCCCAATATGAATTAGCGCCCGAAGTGATTGTGCGGATACTGGCGCAAGGGTTGCGCATGATCCACGCCATTGACGTGACAAACTGCCCCTTCGATGCCCGGCTCGTTCGCCGCTTGGCGCATGCAAGCTACAACGTCGAGCATGATCTAGTTGATGAAGATGATTTTGACGACGAGCGGCGCGGGGTGATGACAGCGCGAGAGGTGCTGGCAGCGGTCGAGCGCGACCAGCCGCCGGAAGATGATCTGGTCTTTACCCACGGCGACTATTGCTTGCCCAACGTGATCGTGCAAGCTGGCGCGCTGAGCGGGTTTGTCGATTGGGGCCGGGCCGGGATTGCCGACCGCTACCACGATCTGGCGCTTGCGTCGCGCAGCATTCGCTACAATCTGGGTGAGGAATATGAACCGCTCTTTTTTGCCTCATACGGGATCAAGCAGGTTGATCTGAACAAGATTGCGTATTACCGGCTGTTGGATGAGTTGTTTTGAGGAATAGCCACGAAAAGACACAAATAGCACAAAAATTTTTGTGCTTTTTGCGGCTAGTGGTGGCGATGCTGCGCCCCGGCCCTAAAGGGCCGGGCTAGGGTTACGAAGCCCGCTGCGCGGGCTGTTGGCCCTCACCTCCTGCCCCTCCCCCGCTGGGGGAGGGGAGCCGGAATCATCTCCCGGAAGGAGAAGGCTGTGGCGAAGCGAGCGGGGGGGAGCCGCGCGATGGCTGACCTAGCCATTGCTCAAGCGGAAGACAGCAGCGCCCCTCTCCCGCGCCAGTGGGAGAGGGGCTGGGGGTGAGGGAGGGTAGGGAATAGCCACGAAAAGACACAAATAGCACAACATGTTTGTGCTTTTTGCGGCTGGTGGTGGCGATGCTGCGCCCCGGCCCTAAAGGGCCGGGCTAGGGTTACGAAGCCCGCTGCGCGGGCTGTTGGCCCTCACCTCCTGCCCCTCCCCCGCTGGGGGAGGGGAGCCGGAATCATCTCCCGGAAGGAGAAGGCTGTGGCGAAGCGAGCGGGGGGGAGCCGCGCGATGGCTGACCTAGCCATTGCTCAAGCGGAAGACAGCAGCGCCCCTCTCCCGCGCCAGTGGGAGAGGGGCTGGGGGTGAGGGAGGGTAGGGAATAGCCACGAAAAGACACAAATAGCACAACATGTTTGTGCTTTTTGCGGCTGGTGGTGGCGATGCTGCGCCCCGGCCCTAAAGGGCCGGGCTAGGGTTACGAAGCCCGCTACGCGGGCTGCTGGCCCTCACCCCCCGCCCCCTCTCCCACCTCACGGCGGGAGAGGGGGAGCCGCGGGCGGGTAGGGAATAGCCACGAAAAAACACAAATAGCACAAAGAGGTTTTGTGCTTTTTGCGTCTTTTTGCGGCTATGCTCATATTCTTGCCCCTCCCCCGCTGGAGGTGATCAGCCCCCACCCCCTGCCCCTCCCCCGCTGGGGGAGGGGAACCGTATTAAGGCAGCGATTGCCAACTATTCCAAACCACTTCGCGCCCTCTGCGTCCTTCGCACCTTTGCGTTCACATCCTCTGCGTCCTTCGCGCCTTTGGGTTGATCATCCTCTGCGCCTTTGCCCCCTTCGCGCCTTTGCGTTGATCACCTTTGCTCGCTTTGCGCTGCTTGGCTAGCCGCTCACCGCCACACCGGGCACAATTGTCCCTGTCGCCGCGCCGAACCCAATCCGGTAGCCCTCGCCCTGCGCCCACGCCCGCATCGTCACCGTATCACCGTCCTCCAGCCAGCGCCGCGTCGAGCCGTCAGGCAGTTGCAGCGGCTCGGTGCCGCGCCACGTCAATTCAAACAGACACCCTCGCGACTCCTTGGTGGGGCCGCTGATCGTGCCCGACCCCATCAGATCGCCGGGCCGCAGCCGGCAGCCATTTACCGTATGGTGGGCAAGCTGCTGGGCAAAGCTCCAGTACAGGTGGCGGGCATTGGTCTGGCAGATGCGGGTATCGTTGAGCCAAACCTCCAGCGTGATGTCGAAATGGCCAAGGCCGGGAGCGTGCAGATAGGGCAACGGCGGCGGATCTTGCGGCTCGCCGGCGCAGCGGAACGGTTCGAGCGCGGCGAGCGGCACCACCCACGGGCTAATGGTGGTAGCGAAATTCTTCGACAAAAACGGGCCGAGCGGCTGGTACTCCCACCCCTGAATATCACGCGCGCTCCAGTCGTTGAGAATCACCAAACCAAAGATCCGCTCTTCGGCTTGGGCAACCGGCACCGGCGCCCCAAACTCGCTGCCCACGCCAATCACCATCGCCAATTCGACCTCGAAATCGAGCGCCCGCGACGGCGAAAAGAACGGTGCGGGACTGCTCGACGGCTTGATCTGGCCGTGCGGGCGGGGAATGGGAGTGCCGCTGACCACCACGGTACTGGCACGGCCATGGTAGGCGACCGGCATGTGCCGCCAGTTGGGGAAGAGCGGAGGGCTGTCGGGCCGCAGCATCTTGCCGGTGTTGGTGGCATGGTATAGCGATGAGTAGAAATCGGTGAAATCGCCGATCTGCACCGGCAGCAGCAGCTCAACCGCGTCTTGCCGGATCAGCGCGGCGTCACGCAGCGGCTGGTGATCGCGCAACGTTGGCTCATCGGCGGCGAGCAGCCGTTGCAGCGTGTTGCGCACCGCTTGCCATGCCGCCGGCCCAGCGGCCATAAAGGCATTGAGCGCATCGCGGGCAAAGAGACCTTGCCCGCCAACCGGGGTGTTCGCCAACAGACCGGCCTCGTCGAGCGCTGCCAGATCGAGCACATACTCGCCGATCGCAACCCCAACGCGGGCTGGCCCGCCACGACGCGGACGGAAGACGCCGTAGGGCAGATTCTCGAGCGGAAAATCACTCTCAGGTGCGATTGGCAGAAAGCTTTGCAGTGGCATAGGGTTTGTTATGCAAGCGGCTTCATCAACTCTCTAATCCCTCTTCCCTACCTCCCTACTCCCAATGCCGGCAGTAAGGAGGTAGGATCACCCCATCGGCTACCCCTCCGGCCCGCCCACACTCCACGAATCCATATACCCCGTCTTCTCCAGTTCAAGGGCGGCAGTCGTCAGGTGCAGCGGGTAGAATGTATCAATCATCACCGCCAGCTCGCGAGTCTCTTTCACGCCGATGCTGGCCTCGGTGCTGCCCGGCTGCGGGCCGTGCGGCAAACCGGCGGGGTGGAGCGTGATGTCGCAGCGTTCGATTCCGCGACGCGACATGAAGTTACCGTCACAGTAATAAATTACCTCGTCGGAATTGACATTCGAGTGGTTGTACGGCGCCGGAATCGCTTCGGGATGGTAATCGAACAGACGCGGCACGAATGAACAGATCACAAAGTTATGGCCCTCGAAGGTTTGATGCACCGGCGGCGGCTGGTGGATGCGGCCAGTAATCGGCTCGAAGTCGTGAATGGAAAAGGCCCACGGATAGAGGTAGCCATCCCAGCCGACGACATCAAAGGGGTGATGGTCGAGGATATGGCGGGTAAGCTGGTCGCGCACCTTGACCAACACCTCAAACTCGCCAGTATCGGTGAACGTGAGCAGTTCGCTGGGGCCGCGAATATCCCGCTCGCAATAGGGCGCGTGCTCGAGCAACTGGCCAAACTGGTTGCGGTAGCGTTTAGGGGGCGCGATCTGGCTGGTCGCTTCAATCACCAAAAAGCGGGCCGGGCCAGCGAGCCGCATCTGCCATGTCACACCAAACGGGATAACGACGTAATCACCGGCGCTAAACGGCAAACGGCCAAACTGCGAGAGCAGATCGCCGCTGCCTTCATGTACAAACCACACCTCGTAGGCTTGGCCGTTGCGGTAAAAGCCGGTCATGCTCTCGGTGGGCCGGCTCACGCCGATCGTCACATCATTATTACCGAGCAAGGTAATCCGGGCACTCACCGGATCGCCGCCGGCAGGCACGTTCGCGGTGGCAAACGCACGGTGGCGGATCGGGCCGAATTCGACGTATTCCGGCTTGGCGGAACCGACCAGTTCGGCGCGTAGCACCCGTGGCGGCAAGAAGTGGTGGTAGAGGATGGACTGAATGCCGTGAAAGCCTTCAAGGCCCATCACCTCTTCGCGGTAGAGCTTGCCATCAGGCTTACGGAACTGGGTATGGCGCTTGTGGGGAACGTGGCCGAGACGCTGGTAAAACGGCATCGCACACCTCCTTGTGCCGCGGTGTCGTTCTGATAAAGATTCGCCCGACGCAGCGGCGCCGGGCGAGCTGGCGACCCGGGAGGGACTCGAACCCCCAACCAACGGTTCCGAAGACCGTTGCTCTATCCATTGAGCTACCGGGCCATTCGGCGCCATTAGTGTAGCATAGCTGGCCCGCTTGCGCAACGTGGTAAGCAGACTGCAACCTTGGTTGCGCGATGTTTTGCCGCAACCTGATGCCAACAGCGTACAATGGCGAGAGGTCAGCGAAACGACTGAGAAACGCCTGCAAGGAGGTATGGTATGCGCGCACCGGCATTGACGCCATCATCATCAGGAGCGTTGCTGCGAGATCCACGCCTGCGCTGGGGGTTCGGGCTAGTAGCAGCAGTCTGGGTCTTGGGCTTGATCGGCGGGCTGAGCGGGTTCACCGAATGGCCAGCCTTGTTCCTCTATGTGTTAGGCGGGCTAGGGGTCGCGATCTGGCTCGGAAGAGCCGCCGGCGGCTGGGCCTCGATTGGGGTCACGCGCGCCAACCTGCGTGCCGCCACGATCTGGGGTGGCGGGATCGGCGCGGCGTTAATGCTGCTCGACTGGGTCAACACCTTCTTCTACTACCGCAGCGGCGGGGCACCGATGGAGGCGATGGAGACGATACTGGTCGGGATGGGGTTGCTCTACCTCTTCCCGGTGCTGGTGCTGGCCGAAGAACTGCTCTGGCGCGGCGTGTTGCTGCTCGGCCTGCGCGACGCCGGCTTCAACTCGCATCTGACAGTTGCCATCACCACCTTGCTCTACGCGCTCAACCATCTCTTCGTCGCGCCGGTGCCGATGTTCGAGCGCTGGCTGATGGTGGGCATGGCGCTGCCGATTGGCGTGATCGGCGGCTATCTGGTGCTGCGCACGCGCAACGTTTGGGCCGCAGTGTGGTTGCACGGCCTGAGCATTGTGGCGATGGTGGCCGATATCTTCATCATTCCGGCGCTGGCGCGTGGATGATGGATAGGGAGGAGGGATCAAACCGTATTCGCACTCCCTTCACCGCTGTTTAACCTGCCGATAACGATCCCTATCCACATTTTGTGGAGAGGTGTGGAAAACGGCACAATATCTAGTTGCGAATGCAAGATAACAGCAGAGGCACCGAGTGCGGCAGTGATACTGCCGCACTCCATAATAGAGGCGCTGCCGTTCCTGATGCTCGTGCGTCGCCATACCGCGGCAGTTGCACTGCCGCACGCCATCATAGGGGCGCTGCTATCTTGCATGGAATGCGGCAGTTAAACTGCCGCAACACGCAGTTGCACTGCCGCACGCCATCATAGGGGCGCTGCCGTACCCAATGCCCCTGCCCAACCACTACCGACGAGGCGCGGCAGTTGCACTGCCGCACTCCATATAGAGGCGCTGCCGTACCCAATGCCCCTGCCCAACCACTACCGACGAGGCGCGGCAGTTGTACTACCGCACTCCATATAGAGGTGCTGCCATCTTGTATGGAATGCGGCAGTTAAACTGCCGCAACACGCAGTTGCACTGCCGCACTCCATAGTAGGGGCGCTACCGTTCCTGATGCCCGTGCGTCGCCATACCGCGGCAGTTGCACTGCCGCACGCCATATAGTGACGTTGACTTACAAAACCACAACACCCGCTCTGCGATGCAGAGCGGGTGTTACGTATTGTGGTGCCAAGAGCCGGACTTGAACCGGCGACCCTCGCATTTTCAGTGCGATGCTCTACCAACTGAGCTATCTTGGCCCGCCACCGTTGACAATGGTGGGCGATGACGGGTTCGAACCGCCGACACCCTCGGTGTAAGCGAGGTGCTCTACCGCTGAGCTAATCGCCCCCGACGTATGGTGCCCAGGAAGGGACTTGAACCCTTACGAGCGTGGTTAGCTCACTAGGCCCTCAACCTAGCGCGTCTGCCAATTCCGCCACCTGGGCGCTCAACGCCCCGTTATTATACGAAATGATGGCCCACTTGTCAAATGAGGACGAGCGACATCCTTGCACTGCCGGGGTTGCGTCAGTATCATGACAGGTGCTTTCTCTGCGCTTGTCACGAATCAATCGCAATGGCATACGCTAGCTCTCCCTCAGCTATCCGGCTAAGGATGATCGAGCCGAGCCTGCCGTTTCGCTTACGTTCCACACAAGCAATGGTAAAGCATGGCTCGCATCCGTTGAGACGGTCAAGCGTTGGTTTCATAGCATTCGGATTTCAATTGAGGTGAGGAGCGTATGCAACGGCAGTGGTCGAATATTATCATTATCGGTCTGGTAGCTGCGTTGGCGGTCACTATCGCGCAAGCGCAACCGGGTGTTTCCGGCGGGGCGATACTGGCAGCAAATGCCGGCACGGCATTTACCTATCAAGGTCGCCTGAGCAAAGATGGCGCACCAGTCCAAGGCGTGTGTGACTTTCAATTTACGCTGTGGGATAGCGCGAGTGGGGGAACCGCATTGGGAACGACGCCGGTCAGTGCCGTAACCGTCACCGGCGGGTTGTTTACTATCCCGGCGTTGGATTTCGGCAGCAATGCCTTTATCGGACAAGCGCGCTGGCTCGACGTCGCTGTACGCTGTCCTGCCGGCAGCGGTTCGTACACAAGCCTGACCCCACGACAACCCTTAACCGCAGCGCCCTATGCGCTTAGCTTGCGACCGGGGGCGCAGGTCGTAGGCGACGTCAGCGGCGACAGCAGCCTATTCGCGTACAATACCATTACGAGCGGCCTTTCGTATGGCATGTATGGGCGCAGCGACAGTCCAAACGGTCGCGGCGTCGCCGGATTTGCGAGCGCCAGCAGCGGTGACGCTGTAGGGGTCTTTGGCCTTACCGCAAGCAGCAACGGCAGCGGCGTCACCGGCGAGGCTTGGGCGACGAGCGGCCCAGCAATTGGCGTGTATGGCGTAACGCGATCGGCTAGCACAGATGCCGCCGGTGTGCTCGGTGAAGCTACACCGGCCACTGCCCTATCAACCGGTGTGCGGGGCATTAATCGCAATAGCAGTGCGGCTGGCTTCGGCGTATGGGGCGAACACACCTCTGGCGGAGTTGGTGTCTACGGCACATCAGTGCGCGGGGTGGGCGTCTATGGGAAGGTACTGTCCAATACGATTGGTTTCTCAATTGGGGTGTGGGGTGAGAATCCTTATGGTGGCGGCACCGGTGTCTTGGGAACAGCAACCGCGACCAGCGGTCCAACCTATGGCGTACGCGGTACAACGGCAAGTTCAAGCGGCACCGGTGTCTTGGGAACAGCAACCGCGACCAGCGGTGCAACCTATGGCGTTCGCGGTGAGGTTACCAGTCCCAACGGCTATGCCGGCTATTTTGAGGGCGGGCAGGGCGTGCGGGTGATCGGTAATTTGCAGGCTACTGGCGTGAAGACATTTGTCATCGATCATCCGCTCGATCCGGCCAACAAGTATCTCTACCACTTCGCCCAAGAAGGACCGATCATTCAGAATGTGTATAATGGCATCGTCACCCTCGACTCTGCCGGCGCCGCCATCGTCACGCTCCCCGACTACTTTGCCGCGATCAATGCTGAGCCGTTTCTTTACCAACTCACCCCGGTCGGCGCAGCAATGCCCAATTTGCACGTAGCGCAGCCCATCACCGGCAATCTGTTCCGCATCGCTGGCGGTGTCGCCGGCGCACAGGTGTCATGGGAAGTCACTGCCACTCGCAACGATCCCTATCTGCGCGCGCATCCGGTGACGGCGGAAGCGGTCAAACCAGTGCCTGAACGCGGTTTGTATCTTGCGCCAGAAGCGTATGGCTTGCCTCTCTCTCTGAGCAGTAACCAAACCCCCGATTCACCATTGCCGCTGTATCCGGCGGAGGATCAACGATGAAGCGATGGATACAACTTGGGATGTTGGCCCTTCTGATCAGTTTGGTGATCGGAGTCGTTGCCGCGCAGAGCGGGTACAGCATTGGGTGGTATACGATGGATGGCGGCGGCGCTACCTTCAGCGCCGGCGGCGGCTATACTCTCGGCAGCACTATCGGCCAAGCTGACGCAGGTGTGGCCAGTGGCGGCGGCTATACGTTGTCCGGCGGGTTTTGGGGTTCACCGGATAGTATGCTCTACATCCCGTTGGTGACACGATGAGCACTATCTAGCTGGCGATACCTGAGGAGAGTTCAAGAAATACAAGAGTAACGTGTCGCGATCAACCAACGTATCTCGCTAACACGGATCAGCACACCTTCATCCGCCTGCGACTGCACATAGCCAAGGGCGGATGAAGGTAGCTACCGTCTTGCAACGTTGCTCAACCAGCAATACCGTGCAACTATCCCAACTCGCTCACTTCTCCCGCTTCGGCAAGCGGAAGCCAAGCAGGCTGGGCCGTTCGACCGTGGGCATGGCAGTAAAATCGGCTTCGCCGGGGCGCAGGTGCGGTTTGCTCTCCAGCCATGCGTCGCGGGTGGCTTTGGCTTGGTGCAGCATCTGCTCGATGGCCGCGGCATCGCCGGCATTGATCTGTTCGCGCGCGGTGACGAGGAAGCGGATCAGCTCGTCGATCCAGCGGGTGAGGCCGTGCGGGTTGGTGAGCAAGATGTCACGCTGCATCTGCGGATCGCCGGAGGCGAGGCGCGAGACATCGCGGAATCCGGTTGCAGCCAGCGGCGCCATCTCTTTCCACGCCGGACTGTTGCCGGTGGCCGTCACCAAGCCGACCGAGAGCAGCAGCGGCAGGTGCGAGATGCCGGCCACATACGCATCGTGCTCTTCGGGGTCAATGTAGTACGGTTTCGCACCGACCGCGCGCACCAGCGCCTCAACCGCTTCTATCGCCTGCGGCGCGGTATCGCCGGTCGCCGTCAGGCAGTAGATCGCCTCGCGAAAGAGATCGGGATCGGCGGCAGCCGGCCCTGACTTCTCGCGCCCGGCCATGGGGTGCCCGCCGACAAAGCTTACTGTGCGCGGGAGGAGTTCGGCGGCCCACCGGCAAACCTGCGCTTTGGTACTAGCGACATCCGTCACCACGACCCCGGCGGGCAAGAGGGTGGCCAATTCACGAAATACCTCTTGCATCGCACGCACCGGCGTCGCCACCACCACCATCTGCGCCTCCCGCACCGCTTCGGCCAGCGTGCGCGCTTCGCGGTCGATCGCCAACCTTCCCCGCGCCTCGCGGATCACGCGCGGCTCGCGGTCGAACCCGATCACCTCGACCGCGCCGAGCGGCGACTCTTTGGGGTCGGCGTTGCGCAGCGCCATGCCGAGCGACGCGCCGATTAAGCCGAGACCAATGATAGCAATCCGGATCATGGGTTTCCTCTTCTCCTAACCCGCCGGTTCGACGCCGATCAACGACAACAAGATAATCTCAACCAACACAACTATCACCGCCAATGCAATCAGCTTGATCGGATCGAGCGTGCGGAGCGCGGCTAAGGCCAGCGCTGCCGCGACCAAGATGCCAGCCTCATACGACTCGCGCCGCACGCGCCGGTTGTCGCGCGCCCATGCCTTGAGCGCCAGCCAGCGCCGGCTCAGCACCGCGATCACCGGACGCACGAGCGCGGCCACGCTGAGAAAGACGGCAAACAACATCAACGCATAGACCGGCGTATCCGGCGGGTCGAGCAGGGTGCCGGTTGGGGCCGGTATGATCGCGATGGCGGTGAACAATAACCAGACCCCGAGCGTCCCTTCCACCGTGAGGCCAGCCAGACCCAGCCACTTTTCCAGTGGCCAGAAGGTCAGGATGCCGGTAATGAGCGCCAGCGCGTGGAAGACCAAGTGGATTGGCGACAACAAGTTTGGCCCGCGCGCCAGATCGACGCCGATGACCATCCCTATCACGAGCGCCCAACTCAACCCTGCCAGCAGACCGAGCGCCGGCAACCAGCGCGTTGGCGACTCAACCGGCTCGTGTTCAGCCATTGCTCTGCTCCGGCCATGCCACACGGGCAAGGCGCTGGCGCAGCAGATGATCGGCCAGCACCAGCGCCAGCATGGCTTCGGCCACCGGCACCAACCGCGGCAACACGGTCGGGTCATGGCGGCCATGCACTTCGATCGTCACCGGATTGCCGTCGCGATCCACCGTCTGTTGCGGGCGGGCAATGCTGGCCGGCGGTTTGGCGGCCAGCCGCACCACAATCTCTTCACCGGTGGAGATGCCGCCGAGGATGCCGCCGTGATGGTTGGAAGCCGTGCCGATCGTGCCATCGTCACGGCGAATAAACGGATCGTTATTCTGCGAGCCGCGCAGCATTGCTACGCCAAATCCTTCGCCGATTTCGACGCCTTTGATCGCGGGGATTGAGAACATCGCCTTGCCAATATCAGCTTGCAACTTGTCGAAGACCGGCTCGCCGAGACCGGGAGGCACCCCGCGCGCCCGCACTTCAACGATCCCACCCAGCGAGTCGAGCTCGCGCCGAGCCTGATCGACCCGCTCAACCATCAACGCCGCTACCCGCGCATCAGGGCAGCGCATGATATTGCGCTCGATCTCCTCTTCATCGAAGACCTCGGCGCGCAGATCGGCCAGTTGCAGGGTGTAGCCGACAATCTTCACCCCTACGGTCGCCAGCAATTTCCGGGCAATCGCGCCGCCGGCCACCCGCCCAATCGTCTCGCGCGCCGACGAACGGCCGCCGCCGCGCCAATCGCGAAAACCGTATTTCACGTCCCACGTATAATCGGCGTGACCGGGCCGGTAGCTGTCTTTGATATTCTCGTAATGGTGCGACTTCGCGTCGGTGTTGTAGACCACCATCGTAATCGGCGTACCGGTCGTGCGGCCCTCGAACACGCCAGACAGAATCTGCACTTCATCGGCTTCGCGCCGCTGCGAGCTGACCCGGCTCTGGCCAACCCGGCGGCGATCGAGTTCGCGTTGAATATCAGCCACATCGAGCGGCAAACCGGCCGGGCAACCGTCAACGGTGCAACCAACCGCCGGGCCGTGCGACTCGCCCCATGTCGTTAACCGAAACACATGACCAAAACTATTTCCGGGCATCTGTCGACTCCGCCACATACACTGCAACGCCTTTGCGTTGCCTTACGCCCGGCGCATGATCTCTTTGCCCCACGCGCCAGCCTTCCACTCCGTCCACACCCGATCGTACACCGCTTTGACCTCGCCGGCAATCCGGTTCCACGTGTAATATGCGCGGGCCAGCGCCGCCCCCCGCGCAGCGCGCAGGCGCGACTCGGCGGGGGCATGCAAGCTGGCTAACAGCGCATTAGCAAGCGCCACCGCATCGCCAGCCGGCACCACCAACCCATTCAGCTCGTGTTGCACCACCTCGGCCAAGCCGCCGGCATCTGAAACGATCACCGGGCAGCCGGCGGCGAACGCCTCGAGCGCCACAATCCCAAACGGCTCGTAGAGCGAGGGAAAGACGGCGACATCACCGACGGCGTACAAACGATTGCGATCTTCATCGCTAATAAAGCCGAGAAACTCGACCGAGACCCCCAATTCGGCGGCGCGCAGCCTAAGGTCATCGGAGGCACTGCCAGCGCCGGCGATCACCAGCCGGGCCGGCAGTTCCGCTACCACCCGCGGCCACGCTTCGAGCAGAATATGGACGCCCTTTTCATACACTAACCGCCCGACAAAGATCACCAGCGCCTCATTGTCGGCGGCAAAGCGACGCCGAAACGCCACCCAGTCAGCCGGCGTGGCGAAGGGTTGCGGCGGAATGTGGACGCCATTCGAGATAACATCGATCTTATCAGGCGGGGTGGCAAAGTACTCACGGATTTGGCGGGCCATAAAGTGCGAACAGACAATCACCCGCCACGCTTCATAGGTGAGCCGCCACTCGAGATCGTTAATCTGCTGTGATTGATGGCCGTTGAGATCACCGCGGCCCCGCCCCCGCTCGGTTGCGTGAATAGTCGCAATTAACGGCACCCGCCAATGGTGTTTGAGCGCAATCCCTACTTCAGCCGTTAACCAATCGTGGACGTGAATGAGATCGGGTCTACCGCCGGGAAAGAGTGCATGCGCGGCGTGTTCAAGGTGACGGCCGGCGTGACGGACAAAGCTAGGGAAATCATCGGTATCGAACGGCGGGATCGCAACCCGGCAGATCGTGAGGTTGTGCTGGCGCTCGAACGTCTCACCGCCACGTAATTGCGGGGTCATGACGGTGACGGTTACTTCGTGGTCGATGAGCGCCGGCGCAAGATCGGCAACATGCCGGCCCAAACCGCCCACAATATGAGGAGGGTATTCCCACGAAATCTGAAGTATGTGCATGGTCGAAATTATAGCATAGCCGAGGCGTAACCGGCAGCGCCTTACACCAACGCCTGTACGCGCGCAACAATGAATTTCAAATAGCGCCCTTCGGGAAAACCAGCCGGCACCGGATGATCCAACGGCTGGCCGGCCTCGTGAATCATTTGCAGGCGGCGGTGCGCTTGCGCTGCCGCGTCGCCGAGCAAGGCGCGAAACTGTTCGGGGCCGATCTGGGCCGTGCAACTAGCGCTCACTAGCAAGCCGCCGGGGGTGACGCAGCGCATACCGAGCGCATTGAGGCGCACGTAGGCCCGCAACGCCGCGTGCTGGCTCGTCCGCGCGCGGGCAAAACTCGGCGGATCGAGAATCACCACGTCGAAGGTGCGCCCGTCTTTAGCGTACCGATCGAGCAACGCAAAACAATCTTCCGTCTCGAATCGGTGGCGTTCCGCCGGCAGCCGGTTGAGCGCGATATTGGCAGTGGTCGCTTCGGCTAACCCACGTCCCACATCGCAACTCACCACCTCAGCCGCATCGCCTCGCAGTGCATAGAGTGAAAATCCGCCAGTGTAGGCAAAACAGTTGAGCACGCTCGCGCCGGCCACCAACCCCTCGACGGTGCGCCGGTTCTCGCGTTGATCGAGAAAGAGGCCGGTCTTTTGGCCATAGAGCATATCAACCTGAAAGAAGAGACCATGCTCTTGCACCACCAAATCGCGCGGCGGCGCTTCGCCCCACAACAACACCGGCTGCGCTTCGCTCTCATTGTCGTCGTGAAGGCGGGGACGCTGCACCACGCCGCGCAGGTCGGGATCGACAGCGCGCAGGGCCGCAGCAATGGCTGGCGCCAAGGTCTGCACACTTTCGGCGTAGGTCTGGATAACGGCGTAATCGCCGTAGCGATCAACCACGATCCCGGGCAGGCCATCGCCCTCGCCGTAGATCCAACGGTAAGCGGTCGTCTGCCCGCTATCGCGGAGCGGCGCGCGCAACTCCCATGCCTCCCAAACCCGTTCGCGGAACCACGCCTGATCGGGTGGGCCATTCCGGCTAAAGATCCGCAACCCGATCGGGCTTTGTTCGTCGTACAGACCATAGACGGTCAACCCGCCGCAGCGGGCGCGCACCCACTGCCCGGAACGCAACCGTTCCGCTCCGATCAGATGGTTGCGGTAGACCCACGGATGGCCTTGTTGCAGCCGGGTGCGAATAGCGGGATCAATCGTGATGTCGGCAAGTGATGGCATAAAGAACCAGTGTAAAGATACCAAGTCACTTTTATACAAGGTGGGAAGGGCGACGTTCGGTTCATTCCCCTTCTATCATTGCGAGCGAAGCGAAGCAATCTCCCCCTCACCGCTTGTCATTGCGAGCCGCTCGGGGCAGCGCGATGCGCTGACCCGAGCGGCGAAGCAATCTCCCTCGACAGCGGGAGCGACCCCCTCAGCCATGCTTCCCGCTCAAGCGGGAGATTGCTTCGGGCGCTCCGCGCCCTCGCAATGACAGTGGCTCCCCGCTTGTCATTGCGAGCGAAGCGAAGCAATCTCCCTCGACAGCGGGAGCGCCCCGCTCAGCCATGCTTCCCGCTCAAGCGGGGGATTGCTTCGGGCGCTCCGCGCCCTCGCAATGACAGGGGTTCTCCGGTTGTCATTGCGAGCGCAGCGAAGCAATCTCCCCCGAGCACGGGAGCGCCCCGCTGTGCGTTCGCTCTCGCTAAAGCGGGGGATTGCTTCGGGGGCTACGCCCCCTCGCAATGACAATACGCCGCTTTTTCAGAGCTAAATCGTCGCCCCGCTCGGCACGCAGCCATCGGCAGGGAAGGCAGCCGGCTGCGTGCGTGGCCGGATCGCCACATTCCGCCCAATCCGCACACCGGCAGGAATATGCGCTTTCAGGCCAACAATCGTCAGCCCGGTATTGAGCCGCTCTGGAGCTTCGGCGTTGGGCGTATTATCATCACCATCGCCAACCCGCGCCCCCGCGTCGATCCGCACCCCTTCATCGACGATACAACGGTCGAGGACAGCACCCGCCTCGATCACCGCATCGCCGAGCACCACCGAATCGCGCACCACGGCCCCCGGCGCCACCACCACCCCCGGCGACAACACCGACCCGATCACGGTGCCATATACCCGGCAGCCATCGCTCAGCAAGCTATTCTCAACCCGCGCCTGTTCGCCAATCTCAGCTCCCGGCCGGTCAGAACTGACGGTATGGATAACCCACTCCGGATCGTACAGATCGAGCGCCGGCGTTTCGGCCAACAGGGCCAGATTGGCCTCGTAATAGGCCTGCACCGTGCCGACATCGGCCCAGTAGCCTTGGAAATTGTAGGCAAAGGCGCGAGCACTCGTGACGATCTTGGGCAGCAGATGGCGGCCAAAATCGACCGCATCGGTCGAGCGAAGCAAGTCGATCAAATATTGCTTGCGAAAGACGTAAATCCCCATCGAGGCCAGATTCGAGTCGGCCCGGCGCGGCTTTTCGACAAACCGATCAACCCGGCCATCGCTGCCGACCGAGACGATCCCATAGCGATGAGCGTCGTGCGGGCTCACGCTGCGCACCGCCATGGTCAGATCGGCCGCGCGTTCTTCATGCCATTCGAGCAGCGGGCGATAATCCATTTTATAAATGTGATCGCCGGCCAACAACAGCACGGCATCAACCGGCTGATCCTCAACCACATCGAGATTGTAGCGCACCGCATCAGCCGTGCCGCGCTGCCAGCCACCCCCGTCGGGCGTTGGCGAGGGATGGAGCAGGCGCAAGCCACCCTGCGCGCGGTCGAGATCCCACGGACGGCCAACGCCGAGGTGCGCGTGCAGCGAGCGTGGGCGATACTGGGTGAGCACCGCCACATTGTACAATCCCGAATTGACACAATTCGAGAGCGCGAAATCGATAATCCGGTACTTCCCGCCAAACGGCACCGCCGCCTCAGTGCGTTCCGCGGTCAGCACACTCAACGCCGGTGAGTCACCGCCAGCCAATATCATCACCAACGTACGCAACATACCAACTCCCCTGTATGGGCATAGCGTGCGCTGCCCGCACATCAAATCGTCTCGCCGGAAGGCACATCACCGGCCGGAAAATCCTCGGCGTCACGGTCAGCATTGATCACCACATTGCGCCCGATCGTAATGCCGGCCGGAATGTGGGCCGCTTTGCCGACCACCGTAATCCCCGTGTTAATCTTATCGGGCTGCTTGCGGTTCGGCACGGTCAGATCATCGCCAAAACCGAGGCGGGCGCCGGCGCCGACCACCACCTTCTTATCAACGATCACCCGATCAAGCACCGCGCCGGGGCCGATCCACGTATCGTTCATCACCACGCTATCGCGCACAATCGCCCCCGGCGAGACATACACTCCCGGCGACAGCACCGAATGCACCACCGTACCGCGAATGGTGCAGCCGTTGCAGATGATCGACTGCGTCACCCGCGCCTGCGGCCCAATCTTGGCCGGCGGGCGCTCTTCGCTGCGCGTGCGGATAAGCCAATTCGGGTCGAACAGATCGAATTCGAGCGAGGGGTCGAGCAGTTGCATGCTCGTTTCCCAATACGATTGGATGGTGCCGACATCAACCCAATAGCCCGTGAACCGGTGGGCAAAGACGCGATCCTCGGCAACCATCGCCGGAATAACATCTTTGCCGAAATCGATCCGCGGCTTCTCCGGGCCGCCTTCCGACAGCCGCCGGATCAAGATATCGGCATTGAAGACGTAGATCCCCATCGAAGCCAGATTGCCCTTATCGCGCGCCTTCGGCTTCTCGGTGAACTCGATCACCCGATCGTGTTCATCGGTCGTCATAATCCCGAACCGATCGGTTTCTTCGATCGGCACCTCCATCACCGCCACCGTCAAATCAGCGCGCTTGCGCAGATGGGTGTCGATGATGTCGTTGTAGTTCATCTTGTAGATATGATCACCGGAAAGGATCAGCACCAGATCGGCGCGGCGTTCTTGGATGTAATTCAGATTTTGGTAGATCGCATCAGCCGTGCCCCGATACCACGACTCATCGCGCCGGCCTTGGTAGGGTTGCAGCAACCGTACGCCGCCCCGCGCCCGGTCAAGATCCCACGGCTTGCCAATCCCGATATGTTCATTGAGCGAATGGGGCCGGTATTGCGTCAATACTGCAACATCAAAAATGCCGGAATTGACGCAATTCGAGAGGGTAAAATCGATAATGCGAAACTTACCGGCGAAGGGCACTGATGGTTTCGCGCGCTTTTCTGAGAGCACACTGAGGCGCGTGCCTTCGCCGCCTGCCATAATCATCGCTACAATGCGCATACGCCTCCCGTAACATTGCTAAGATCCGGCTGCGCTATCGATTGTAAACCCAAGCGGGCAATCGCGCAACGCGCACTGATTGCCGATGATAGGTTGTGAATTGCCGCCTAACAATTCGTGAACATGCTCTAGACGGCTGCCAGCGGTTTGCTATCATACAATTAACGATCGCGTGGATGCAGGAGTCTGGCATGACGGTCTATCCCTCCCCCACCCAACCGCAATCGACCGGATGGAAACGTTGGGTATTGATCGGCGTGGCGATCATCGTGCTCACCATCACGCTCTGTTGCGGCCTGTTTGTCTTCGGCGGCTGGCGCCTCTTCACTGGGGTGATGGGAGAAACGCAGGCGATCGAGCAGGTGATCACGCAGTTTATGGAGACCGGCAGGCGCAACGATACCGATGCGGCGCTCGCCCTCTTCGCCGACTCCGCGCAGAGCGTCGTTTCACGTAACGATTTGGAACGGTTGTTTGGCAACCGCCAACTCTTCCGCGAAGTCAGCAGCGTTTCACTCAGAAGTTTCAATATCAAGAGCGATGTCGAAGGCACAACCGCTGAGATTGCCGGCCAGTTGAACTACGCTGATGGTTCGACCCAAGCGTTTTCGGCCCGATTGCAAAAAGAGAACGACCAATGGCGATTGATCCGGATCGATTTTCGCTAAGATTACCGGCATAAGGAGGCGCGCCATGTTTCGTACCATTCTCGTTCCGCTTGACGGCTCGCCGGTTGGCGAGCAGGCCTTGGCCGCCGCTGCCCGGCTGGCGCGCGCGGTGCATGCAACCGTGCATCTGGTGCATGTCCATTACCCCAATTCCCTGACGCCAATCGTGATCGAGACGTTGCCGATCATTGATGCCGAATTGCAATCGCTGGCTACCCAGCACGAGCAGTTTTACCTCGAACAGATTGCCGCCGCGCCGGTGATGCAGGGCATTCATACGGTAACGACCCTGCTCGAAGGCGAGATCGCCGAGACCTTAGCCGCGCACGCCCAAGCGATTCAGGCCAACCTGATCGTGATGACGACCCATGGCTGGAGCGGGTTTGAACACTTTTGGCTCGGCAGCGTGGCCGAATCACTCCTGCGGATGACGCATACGCCGCTCTGGTTGATGCGACCGGGTGAACCGGCCCAACGAGCCGCCCAACCACTGCGCCGCATCCTCGTGCCGCTCGATGGCTCTGCGCTCTCTGAGCAGGTGTTGCCGCATGCCCAAGCGTTAGCATCGCTCGATGGAGCACGGCTCATCCTAGCGCGGGTAATGGCACGTCGCCGGCGCAGTGATGAGCCGAGCGATGCCGAGCAGAAACAGCAGATCGAGGCGTATTTGCAAGAGATCGCCAACCGGCTTGAAGCGCAAGGCGTTCCTGCCGATATTGCGGTTGGCGCTGCCGAACAACCGGCGCGCGCGTTGCTCACCCTCAGCCGTGAGTTGCAGGTCGATGCGATTGCATTGGCGACCCGCGGGCAAGGTGGTTGGCAACGAATCATGGTCGGCAGCACCGCCGACAAGGTCATTCGCGCCAGCCCGATCCCAGTGTTGGCCGTGCGCCCGTAGGCGCCTGCTGCGACGTATCCGCAAGGGCATACGGTAGGGGCATACGCCGTATGCCCCCCGTATCATCTGGCACGCAGGTGGATCACCGGATCACCCACCCGCACCTCGCCTTCGCTGATCACCCGCGCATAGAGCCGGCTCCAGCCGGGGTAGAGACGCTGGCTGATCCGGCTGAACCAGCCGCGTTGAAACGAACCGGCGATCGTGTTGCATGGCGTGGTGTAGTCGGTAATTTCGAGTTCAACCCACGAACCGATCAGCAAGCGGTCACCGATCGCCAGTTGATCCCAATCGAGACCGCTAATGGTCAGATTTTCGCCGGTTGTGCCCGGCGCGATGGGATGGCCTTCGGCTTGCAGCGCCGCAATCCGCTCGGCGGAATAGAGCGAGACGGCGCGCCGCGGGCCGCCATGGTGCTCGCGATCACGCTGGCGATCGCCGCGCACGCCATCGATCGTGATTTCGGCGGCAGGCACCGGATGCTTGGGCACGCCCCCGTTGGGATTGACGTTAATCTGCACGACTCGACCCTGCACGTTGGCTGATGTCATGGCATTCACCTCTTCTCAAACAGATGACTATCGGCTATCATACCAGATTACCAACGCTATTCCACGCCAACCGTTTGCCGGCTAAGGAAACACTTGTATGGAACCTTCGCCACCTCGTAAACCAACTCCGCCAACCGCCACCGCGCTCACCGAGCCAACGGCTGCCAGCCCGCTGGAACTCCGCGAAGCCGATCCGGCCATGGCTCAACCGCGTTGGCGGGCCGTAACCCAACGAGCCGTCTTTGCCCTCATGGGGTTATTGGTCTTTGTACTGGCGCTCGAATTACTCAAGCGCGGCGCTGCCGGCTACGGCAGAACGCTAATCGCATGGCTTGATATCTCTTCAACTGCCAGTGCGCTCGGCTTTGGCTGGTTGCTCGCCTATATCTTTCTCAGCGGTTCGCCGGTGGCCGCGGTCGCGGTCGCGTTTTTTGCTTCAGGCACGATCGACGGGCTGCAAACCTTTACGATGATCACCGGTTCGCGGCTGGGGGCTTCGTTCATTGTCCTCTTCGTCGGCTTTCTGTACCATCTGCGCGGCCACCGGCGCGCCGCCAGCGTCTCGATTGGCGTGCTGGCGCTGCTGACGCCGGCAGCCATCTATCTGCCGGCGCTGGCTTTGGGGTACTGGCTGCTCAGTTCGCAATGGGTGGGAATCATTTCAGCCAGTGCCGAGAGCCCGCTCAGCTCGGTGATCGATCTGGTGGTTGACCCAATCGTGGCGATCTTGGCCAGCATCTTGCCGGAATGGTCGTTGTTGATTGTAGGCGCACTAGCGTTGCTCGGCGCCTTTAGCCTGCTCGACCGCGCGATTCCCAACATACCCGGCGGGCAGACGGTCTTTGGCAAAGCTGGCCAATTGCTCTACCGGCCATGGGCCATGTTTCTGCTCGGCGCTGCCATCACCTCGTTCACCCTCTCGGTATCAGTGTCGCTGTCAATGCTGGTGCCGCTCACGGTGCGCGGCATCATCCGGCGCGAGAATGCGTTGCCCTACATTATGGGAGCAAACATCACCACTTTTATTGATACGCTAGTCGCTGCACTCATCGTTGGCGGCGCCGCCGCATTTACGATTGTGCTGGTTGAAATGCTCTGCGTTGCCTTCTTTTCCCTGCTGGCCTTGCTCTTGTTCTATCGCCCGTTCGCGCGCGCGTTGCTCGGCTTGCAAGAATGGATTGTCAACTCTACGCCGCGCCTGATCGGTTTTTTAGGAGTCATGTTGATCGTACCGCTCTTGCTGTTGTTTGTGAGATAGGGAAGCAGGGAGTCGCCAAGCGCCGCGTTCCCGCCTTCCCACGATAGAGAATGCCTATGCACCTTGCGCTCTACGCCGGAACCAGCTTGCAGCGCGCCGAGCTGCTCAGCTTTGCCGCACCGCTCATCACCGCGTTAGCTGAACGCTTGACCCTCATCGCGCCGGTGAGCGAAGCAACGACGATCGATGACGCTATCGCGCAGATCCAACCCGCACCAGCGATCCAGTTGCGCCGTTGGTGTCAGGGTGACAACTTCGCCGCTGCCATCCTCACTGCGATTGCCAACGAGCGACCTGATCTGCTGCTCGTACCGGCCTTCGCTGCCCACACCACCCCCATGAGCTGGCGCCGGCGGCAACTCGAGTTCAGCCTGCTCGGTTCGCTCCCCATCCCGTTTTTGCGTGTGTATGGCCGGGTCACGCCCATCCGCCGGATCGTGGCCGCCAGCGCCGGCGGCGAGCAGTCGCTACGCTGCGTGCCGCTGGTCAGCCAATTGGCGCGCGCGTGCCAAGCCGAGGTGACGGTACTGCACGTGACGTCGCAGGAAGTGGTCTATTTCGATGGGTTCACCGAAGCGCCGCCCCGCGACGAAACCACAGCAGCCACCTTACAACGCTTGGTGGCCGCCATCAACGACCAAGGGGCGACTGCGCGCTTAGAGGTGGTGTATGGACTGGTTGAAGAGACCATACTGGCCGCATGCCACCAGTACGACCTGCTGGTGATCGGCAGCCATCAGGCCTCCCTCGCGCCAACTACGCCGGCAGGAAGCTGGCTAGGCCTGCTCCAGCGCTTGTCGTTGCAAGACGTGACTCGCGATTTGATCGATCGCTGCCCGATTCCGGTGCTCGTGATCTAACCCATCGCATCAAACTGCCCGGCGCAAGGACGAGAACCTCAGCGGGTAGGGTTGGGAAAAGGGTCATAAAAACAACAACGGTATTTCCTAGACTATTAAGAGGTTGTATCACCCCAACAACCATCGTTGTGGTTTCTCAATGAGCAATTGCACCCAATACGTTTTTGGCGTCACCCGTCTGTGACTCGGCGATGGTATAATAAGGCAACCATTTGTCTCCCTCGCATACGATGCGTACACTCGCAGAGGAGGATCGCTGTGGGCTACGAAGCCGTCTATCGCCGATCGATCGAAGACCCCGAAGGATATTGGGCCGAATTCGCCGCTGAATTGCACTGGTATAAGCCATGGGATAAGGTACTCGACAACAGCAACGCTCCCTTTACGCGCTGGTTTGTCGGCGGCGAGACGAATCTCTGCTACAACGCAGTGGATCGCCACGCCTTCGGCGGCAAGCGCGGGCAGGCCGCCATCATCTGGGAAAGCGCCGAGACCGGACAATCGCGCACCCTCACCTACTTCGAGCTGTACCGCGAAGTCAACCGGCTGGCCGGTCTGTTCCACAACCTTGGCGTGCGTAAAGGCGATCGGGTAATCATTTACATGCCAATGGTACCCGAAGCGATCTTTGCGATGCTCGCCTGCGTGCGCATTGGCGCCATCCACTCGGTGGTCTTCGGCGGCTTCTCGGTCACATCGCTCGCTTCGCGCATCGATGACGCCGAACCGGTGTTGATCGTCACCGCCGATGCCGGGATGCGCAAGGGCCAGCCGGTGCCGCTGAAAGAGGTGGTCGATAAGGCGCTCGACGAAGCGAATGTCGATAGCGTGCGTGATGTGCTCGTGCTCAACCGCGGAATTATCCCGGTCGAGTTGAAGAAGGGACGCGATCTCGATTGGTACGAGCAACTCGCCAAGCGCGGCGAGCGGTACGTTGAGCCGGCCCGCATGGCCAGCACCGATCCTTCGTACATCCTGTACACCTCTGGCACCACTGGCAAGCCCAAGGGTGTGGTGCGCGATACCGGCGGCTATATGGTGGCGCTCTACGCCAGCATGAGCACCATCTACAACTGCGGCGACGGCGATGTCTTCTGGAGCACGAGCGACATCGGTTGGGTGGTCGGCCACTCCTACATCGTCTACGCACCGTTGCTCAAAGGCGTGCCCACCGTGGTCTACGAAGGCCGCCCTGATCACCCCGATCCCGGCATCTGGTGGCGGGTGATCGAGAAGTACGGCGTCACCCACGTCTTCACCGCGCCGACGGCGCTGCGCGCGCTGCGCAAGTTCCCCGAGCAGTGGATGCGCGACGCCGACATTAGCTCGCTCAAGATTCTGTACGCCGCCGGTGAACCGCTCGATGCGCCGACCTACGAGTGGGCAACGCAAGCCCTCGGTGTACCGGTGATCGACCACTACTGGCAGACCGAAAGCGGCTGGCCGATGGTGACCAACCCGGTCGGCGTCGAGCTGCTGCCGATTAAACCCGGTTCGCCGACCAAGCCGGCCTTCGGCCATCGCCTCGAAGTGGTTGACGCGGACGGCAACCGGGTGCCACCCGGCGAGAAGGGGTTCCTCGTCGAACACGGCCCGTTGCCTCCCGGCACCCTGCTCACCTTGTGGAACGACGATGAGCGGTTTGTGAAGGGCTATTGGGGCTATTTCAAAGACAAGCTGCTCTATATGACCGGCGACTACGCCATCGAAGACGAGGACGGCTACCTGTTCATGCTGGGCCGCGCCGATGAGGTGCTCAACGTGAGTGGTCACCGCCTCGGCACCCGCGAGATCGAAGAGGTGGTCTCGGCCCACCCAGCCGTGGCTGAGGCGAGTGTGATCGGCGTGCGCGATGAGCTGAAGGGTGAAGATGTGCTGGTCGTCGCGGTGCTCAAGCAGCACATCACGCCGCAAATGCAAGACGACATCGCCAACGAGATCCGGCAATTGGTGCGCGAGCGGATCGGCCCAATCGCGACGCCGAAAGCCGTCCACTTCGTCAGTATGCTGCCTAAGACGCGGTCGGGCAAGATTATGCGCCGCGTTATCCGGGCCGTGTACCAAGGCGACAATATCGGCGACCTGAGCACAATCGAAGACGACGCCACCGTCGATATGGTGCGCGAGGCGATCGAAATGCTGCGCGGCGATCTCTAGTCGCTCCGGCGCGCCACCCAGCATCGCGTTGCGTGGCGCGCCTGCACGATGGTTGTGCAAAACTTTACCGGATCTTTAATCTCTGCTCACAATTGTTCGCTATCGTGAAAATATCCACATAGCATTGGTTTGACATGCCGGCGCGGCCCCGCCTATAATCGTTGTATCCGCTGTGATAACGCATTGCCGCGCAGACACGCAACAAGGAGGTTCGACTCATGACCGAGACCCGCGATGTGGCGCTGCCCGACACCAGCGAGATGTACTATCCCGATCCGGCGCTGGTTGAGCAATCGAACGTGATGGCCTATGCCCGCAGCAAGGGCTTCAGCTCTTACGACGAGCTGTACCAGTGGACGATCGCGAACCGCGAGGAGTTCTGGGCCGATATGGCCAACCAACTGGAGTGGTTCCAGCCGTGGGAGAAGGTGCTTGACGATAGCAACAAGCCCTTCTACAAGTGGTTTGTTGGCGCCAAGACCAATATTGTTCACAACGCGATCGACCGTCACCTCAAGACATGGCGCAAGAATAAGCTGGCGCTGATTTGGGAAGGCGAAGATGGCAGCCAGCGCACCTATTCCTATTACCAGCTTAACTACGAAGTGTCGCGGATTGCCAACGTGCTGAAGAGCATGGGGGTGAAGAAGGGCGATATTGTCACCATTTATATGCCCCGCATCCCTGAGCTGATGTTCAGCATGCTGGCCTGCGCCAAGATCGGCGCGGCCCACAGCGTGGTTTACGGCGGCTTTTCGGAAGCGGCCCTCGCCGACCGCTTGGCCGACGCCAAGAGCAAGGTGCTGATCACCGCCGACGGCGGCTATATGCGCGGCAAGGTGGTCGAGCTGAAGAAGATCGTCAACGAGGCGCTGTCGCGCACTCCCACCGTGCAGACCTGTCTTGTCTTCCGCCACACCAACCACGGCGCGCCGATGGAACAGGGCCGCGACTTCTGGATGCACGATCTGCTTGGGCTGCCGATCGCCAACGGCTATTGCCCCACCGAACAGATGGATGCCGAGGATATGCTGTTTATCCTCTACACCTCGGGCACGACCGGCAAGCCCAAGGGTGTGGTGCATACCCACGGCGGCTATATGGTCGGCACTTATACAGCACTGAAGTACGTCTTTGATATCAAAGACGAAGATCGCTACTGGTGCGCCGCCGACCCCGGTTGGATCACCGGCCACTCGTTTATCGTCTACGCGCCGCTGATCAATGGCGCTACCTCGTTTATGTACGAGGGCGCTCCCAACTATCCCTACCCCGATCGCTGGTGGAGCATGGTTGCCAAGCACGGCATTACCATCCTCTACACTGCCCCCACCGCAATCCGTGGTCTGATGCGCTTTGGCGACCTCTGGCCCTCGCGCCACGACCTCAGCACACTGCGCTTGCTCGGTTCGGTCGGCGAGCCGATTAACCCCGAAGCGTGGAAGTGGTTCTACGAGAAGATTGGCGGGAGCCGCTGCCCAATTATGGATACGTGGTGGCAGACCGAGACCGGCCACTTTATGATTACGCCGACTCCGGCGGTGCCGCTCAAGCCCGGTTCGGCCACCCGCCCGTTCCTCGGGATTGATGTTGATGTGGTGCATGAAGATGGCACCCCCTGCGCCCCCGATGAGGACGGTCTGTTGGTGATTAAGAATCCGTGGCCGGGCATGATGCGCACGGTGTTGAACGATCCGCAGCGCTATGTGGAGGGTTACTGGCAGAAGGTGCCGCCGTACTACGCCGCTGGCGATAGCGCGCGCAAAGACAAAGATGGCTACATCTGGGTGATTGGCCGCCTCGACGACGTGATCAAGGTGTCGGGCTACCGGCTGGGCACCGCCGAGGTCGAGAGCGCGCTGGTCAGCCACCCGGCCGTGGCCGAGGCGGCGGCGATCGGCTTACCGCACGAGGTGAAGGGCAACGCGATCCACGCCTTCGTGATCCTGCGCGCCGGCCACGAGCCGAGCCACGAGCTGGAAGAGAAGCTGCGCGCGCATGTCGGCCACGAGCTTGGCCCGATTGCCCGCCCCGACTCGATCACCTTCGTGACCTCGCTGCCCAAGACGCGGTCGGGCAAGATTATGCGCCGCGTGCTGAAGGCGCGCGCGTTGGGCCTGCCCGAAGGCGACGTGTCAACCCTCGAGGAATAAACACCGGAAACGTAGCGGGGGCGGCGCATACGCCGCCCCCGCCATCATACGTCACCCCAACCGTTACGGCCCCGGCACCCACACCCGCCCCGTCAACCGCGCCCGGTACGTGACTTGCCCGTTCGCTTCACCCACTTGTAGCGGTTGGCCAACGTAGCTGATCGGTGCGTTTGGATTAATCTGCGCATTCACACCGTACTCGCGTTGCACCTGTTCGCGATACGCTTGCCGGAACGCCTCGCGCACCGCTTGCTCATCACTCCCCGCCGGGACGGTCACTTCAAGATCATATTCAATCGTTTGCAGTTGGCCGGTCAACGGCGCCGGCTGGCTGCCGCCGTCGAGGATCGGCGCAATGAACGGCTCGGCCCAAGCTGGCCGGGTTGCCACCACATACGCGCTCAACAAGGTAAGCGCAATCAACCCCAGCAAGAAGAGCGCCGCGATCATCTGCCCAATCGGGCGGTGAACCGGCTTGGGGGAAGCAACCGGCATTGACGGTATCGCTGGCGGCGGCGTTGCCGGTCGTGTAGGCGGCGGTGCGGGTGGCGTAACCGGTCGCGTCGCTGGCGGTGGCGCTGGCGTTGCCGGTCGTGTCGCTGGCGGTGGCGCCGGCGCGGCTGGTCGCGCCGGCGCAGGCGCTGCCGCTGGCGGGGCCACCCGCACTTGGGCCGGTTGCGGCTGCGCGCGCGGGATCAACGCTGCTCGAAACTCCGCCATTGTGGTGAAGCGATCGTTGGCTACTTTTTGCAACGCCTTTTCCAGCGCGGCGCTGGTGCGCTCAGAGATCCCCGGCACCAGCGCGCGGGCCGGCGGAAACGAAAACGGCATCTCTTTGGTCGGATCGCGCCCGGTCAGCAGGTGGTGCAACGTCGCCGCCAAGGCATAAATGTCCGACTGCGGCGTCGCCAACCCCTGATACTGCTCAGGCGGCGCGTACCCCGGCGTGCCGATCTGCGTGCCGCGTTCGGTGGGCTTAAACACCTTGGCAATCCCGAAGTCGATCAACTTGACATCGCCGCTCGGCTCGATCATCACGTTCGAGGGCTTCATATCGCGGTAGATCAGCCCTTTGCCGTGCAGATAGCCCAACACGTCGCAAATCTCATCGGCCCAGCGCAATACCCGCTGCTCGTCGATGCGACCTTCGCGCTCGATGATCTGTTCAAGATCCTCGCCGCGAATGAAATCCATCGTCAGATAGTGGCGGCCCTCATCGGTGAAGTGGCTGTAGACGCGGGGAATGCGCGGGTGGCGCAACTGCTGCAACAACTCCGCCTCGGCATTAAACCGGGCCACTGCTTCGGCCCGCTCGTTGGGGTCGGCGAAGCGGTCGAGCATCTCTTTGATCGCATAGACGTTGCCGTCTTGATCGATGCCCTCGTAGACTGCCCCCTGCCCGCCGCGCTTGATGATCCGGGTAATCACATAGCGGCGATGATCGGTAGGCTGATCGTTGTTCAGCACCACATCGTGGCCGCAGTGCTGGCAAAACCGGGCCCGCCGCAGGTTGGGCTTATGGCAGATTGGGCAGAGGATTTCAGTCACCTCAGCCATATCACTCCGGGTTGTAGCAGCGGGCGAGCGGCGGGTTGCCATGGGTGCAGTGTGCCTTGCGGTACAATCTTTCGCCAATCTAACCGATCATACGCAATTGCCGGCGGCAAAGTTGCATGGTGTGCTGATCCCGCATCATTGCAGCGTGCGGCGACCAAGTGAGCATCACTACGCGAGGGCGAGATAGCCTCTTTTTTGCAGTGCGGCAGTCAATTGCCGCATGCCATCTCTCATAGGCGCTTGTGGAGTGTGGCAGTCACACTGCCGCCTTTCATCTCCGATAGGCCATTGTGGAGTGCGGCAGTCAAACTGCCACACTCCATATCTCATAGGATTCGCTGCCGCCAACGCACAGCCAATCAGCGCAACGTGTCCAACCGTACTCACGCTTATCGTAGCATACCTTCGCAGGCGATGAGCCAAGCCACACTTGCGTGCGCCGGCAACGAACACTCGTCAAGACACCCACTCTCGGTTGCACCCAACTACAGAAAATTCTTCGCTCGATACCCCAACCATCCTAACGCCGACGGATCATCGCGCCAGTTCGGGCGCACCTTGACCCACAAATCGAGAAAGACGGGCCGGCCCAGCATCCGCTCAATCGAGGAACGGGCAGCGCTGCCAATCTTCTTCAGCATACCACCACCGGCGCCGATCAGGATGCCCTTTTGGCTCTCTTTTTCGACATTAATCGTCATGCGGATATAGGTAGCCGTCTCCTTCTCGATCCACTCCTCGACCTCAATCGCGATCGCGTGCGGCACCTCTTGTTGCAGGTAGAAGAGCGCCTTTTCGCGCACAAACTCGGCGGCCAGTTGCTGCTCGTTTTGGTCGGTGATCTGGTCGAGCGGGTAGAGCGGCGGGCCTGCTGGTAAGCGCGCGCTAATCTCGCTCAGCAACGCAGCCAACCCCAGCCGGCGGTAAGCCGAGATCGCAATCTCCATGTCCCACTCACCCAGTTCGCGGTAAGCAGGCAAATAATCAGCGCCGGGTTGGCGCGGCTTCTGGTCGACTTTGTTGAGCACCAGCAGCTTATGCCCGCGCGCGCGCTGCACCTGCTGCGCAATCATACGGTCGAGCTTGCTCGGCGGCTGGCTGATGTCAACCATAAAGCAGATCACATCGGCATTGGGCAAGGTGCGCTCGGCCAATTCGACCATCAGCTTGCCCAGCCGGTGATCCGGCTCGTGAATGCCGGGCGTGTCGATGAAGATAATCTGCTCACCCGGCCGGGTGAGGATGCCGCGCACCGGCACTCGCGTCGTTTGCGGACGGGGTGAGACTATCGCGACTTTTTCCCCCAGCAACGCATTGAGCAGGGTGCTCTTACCGACATTCGGCTTACCGACTAGCGCAACGAAGCCGGAACGCCACTGCTCAGGCGGGATGGCAGCCAGCTCCGGCGGGACGGCTTCCTCGGCTGCAGCCTCATCCACTATCGCCGGCGGCCCAAACACCACCGGCCCTTCGCCAGCCACCGGCTCATCGTCGAACGGCACCAACAGCGGGGCCAGCCGGGCCAAGCGTTCCGGCGTGCGCCATTCCTCAGGCAACATCAGCTCGACGCCGACCACCAGATCACCGGCGTCGAGATCGAGCACCGCCGTTTCGTCCAGATCTACCACCTCAGCCGGCTCTTCATCGGCCATGCGGATATAGAGGTGGCCGTATTGGCCATCGAGCCAATTGTACGGCCCGTCCAGCGCCAGCTCAAGCTGGCTGAGAATAACCTCATCGTCAAGATCGATCCGGCAGCCGAAGATTGCCCCCTGCGCATCGAGCAGCAGGTGAGCGGGGTATTCCATCATCCCCGCCACCTGTCCCGCTTCCAGATCGAGAAAGTAGAAGTAGAGCGTGCCGGCGTCGTTATCAAGCGAACAATACTTCATCGCGTCATCCTTGTGAACCGAGCGCCACTTCGCCGGTCGCCGGTTCGGGTTGGGCCGTTACCAGCGGATGATCGGCGTCACATGGCGGTTCGGGCTGATCGGTCAACTTCCGGTAGATATAACTGAGCAAAATCCGGATCACAGCCGCAATCGGGATCGAGATAAACAGACCAAACGCACCGGCCAGCGCGCCGCCAGCCAAAATGGCAAAAATCACCACTCCCGGATGCAGGCGCACCAGCGGCCCCATGACATTGGGAATGATGAAATGGTCTTCGATCTGGCGCAAGACGAAATAGATGATACCAAGCAACACCGCCAGCGCCACATTCGAGAGGCCAAACGGCGTCACCGGCTGGAAGAGCGCCACCGTCATGGCAATCCCAGCCGCCGACCACGGCCCGATAATCGGCAAAATTTCGAGCACACCCGAAGCGACCGCAATCACCAGCGCATACGGCACCTGCAAAATCGAGAGCGGGATGTAGAGCAGCACCGACATAATCACGATCAAAATCAATTGGCCGCGAATATAGGCGCTGAACACCCGATCGATCTGATAGCCGAGGTGGCCAATCTCGCGCCGGTACGGCGCCGGAATCAAATTGCGCGCCCATGCTTTCAATTGCGGCGCTTGCAACAACAAATAAAACGTAATAATCAAATACACCAACAGATAAATCACACTTTCGAGGGCCGAAAAGACAATCTTGGGCACATTGCCGCTCAACCAACCGGCCACATCGCGCACTAAACTAATCACTTGCGCCTCAAGCGGAGCGAGGCTAATCACAAAATCACCAACGTTCACCGACTGATTCTGCTCAAAGAAAATCGTCAACTCACGAACAATCGCCGGCGCATTCGCGGCCAAATCGCGGCTCTGCTGCACAATGCGCGGCCACAGCGCGGTAAACAGGCTGTAGAGCGCAAACCCGGCCACAATATACAGCACAACAATCCAGATTGCGCGCCCAATCCGGGTGCGGCGATGCAACCAGCCAATCAGCGGATTAAACAAATACGCGGTAATAATCGCGCCGATAAACGGCGGCAAAATATGGGTTACTCCCATCAACAACAACATTGCCAGCGCCACCACGATGGCGCTGCTGATCCATTTCGCTTGGTACGAAAACCGGATTGGGCGAGATTCGGCATCCATGGCGATTTCCTAGACGATGCAACACTGCACGGATATAGCAGCACCCGCCTACGACATGAAACGGGCGAACGAATCACAGATGCTGTGATTCGTCGCCCTTCATTATAACGGTAACAGCGAACGACGCCTAGCGGTTTGGATGGCTATCGGGCGCGCGGCGGAGCGGCACATCGGCCTTGAGCAGATCGTGAGCTTCGCCCCGGCTGAGCGTCACCTCGATCTGTTCGGCATCGATCGCCGGCAAATAGCGCTTCAACACTTCCGCCAGATCGGCTTTCATCTGCGCCATCATTTCAGGCGTTAATTTATAGCGGTCGTCGATCAGCACCGTCAACAGCCGTTGCTTGGCCAGTTCGGCGCTCGAGTCGCGTTTTCGACCGAAAAGGCCGTTCAGAAACGACACAGGCTCTCCTTTCCGCTATGTCCGCCGCCGCCCGAACAAGCCGAGCAGCCGTTCAAGCATCCCCTGCTGATCAGGGATCGCCATCACCGGCACATCTTCGCCGGCTAAGCGTTGGGCGATATTGATATAGGCACGCCCAGCGAGCGAATTGGTATCGTAGACCGCCGCCTCGCCGCGGTTGGTCGCAATCACAATCGTCTCGTCTTCAGGAACGATGCCGAGCAGCGAGATGGCCAACAATTCCAGCACATCTTCCACCGACAACATCTCGCCCCGGCTGACGAGGCGCGGCTTGATCCGGTTAATCACCAATGAAGGCGGGCCTTTCTCAGCCGCTTCCACCAGCCCGACAATCCGGTCGGCATCGCGCACCGCCGACACTTCAGGCGTGGTGACGATAATCACCTCATCGGCGCCGGCGATCGCATTGCGAAAACCGGACTCGATCCCCGCCGGGCTATCGATCAGTACAAAATCAAAATCATGGCGCAGTTGGTTGGTCAGATCGATCATCTGCTGCGCGTTCACCGCGTCTTTATCCCGCGTCTGCGCGGCGGGCAACAGGCACAACTCAGGCAACCGCTTATCTTTAATCAACGCCTGCCGCAACCGTGCCCGGCCCTCGACCACATCCACCAGATCGTAGACGATGCGGTTTTCGAGCCCCATCACTACGTCAAGGTTTCGCAGGCCAATATCGGCATCTACCACCGCGACGCGCGCCCCGCGCATCGCCAGCGCCGTGCCTAGATTTGCAGTGGTCGTCGTCTTGCCAACGCCCCCTTTGCCCGAAGTGACGGTAATGACTCGCCCCATAGCACCCCGCTAACGCTTGAACGATTCCCATCCATCAACCACGATCTCGCCGGCCACCACCCGCGCAAACTCTGGACGGCTCACCTTATCGCGATCAGGCGCGCGCGCAATCAGATCGGCAATCCGTAACTGGGTCGGCGTCAATTCGAGCGCGCAGATAATGGCGCTCTGATCACCGAGCGCGCCGGCATGCACCAAGCCGCGCAACCGGCCCCAAACGACCACGCTCCCGCCGGCAATCACTTCGGCCCCCGGATTGACATCGCCAATCAAGGTAATATGGCCGGTATGGCGCAGCACCTGCCCCGAACGCAACGTGCGCATGACCATCAGCGCTTCGGCCTCAACCGTTGGCATCGGTTCGGGGTAGCGCGGCAACGGGCGCGCCGCCAACCCCACCGCTCGCGCCGCCGCCCGCGTAGCCCGCTCTGACGAATCGATCGCGGTGGCCTGCACCCCATGCTGGCGAATGAGCGCTAACATCTCATCGAGCTGCGCCGGCGACACCTCACGCTCACCCAGATCGATCACCAAGCTGGCGCCGTGAAAAAAGCCGCGCCGTTCGCCTAGATGATGATCCAGCCGGCTGAGCAATTCCGGCCATGCAGCGTTGGCGTCTAAACGAAGCCGTAGCCCGTCGCGGCTGCCTTTTATCGTGATCAAGTCGCTCATGGCCATACTACCAATATAGAACGTATGATTGTGAGAAATTATAGCATAGCTAGCGCGTGTTGTCGCGCTCTTTGGCGGGGATTTTGCTTACAGAGCGCAGAGAGGAAAGGAGTGGTCATGGATAATGCTACTATAAGCGGACAATCTTCCATAACAGGCAATGATGATGCTGAACCAGATAACGTTTCCCCAAACCGAACTCGCTGCTTTCTGTCGCCGCAATCAGGTACGCTGGCTGTCGCTCTTTGGCTCGGCGCTCCGCGCAGATTTCTGGCCAGATAGCGATATCGATCTGCTGGTCGAATTCGAGCCGGATGCAGCGGTAGGCTTCCTTACCCTCAGCCAGATGGCACGCGAATTGGCAGGCCTGATCGGCAGACCTGTTGATCTCGTGCCGCGCAGTGGTGTGAAGTCGTTGCTGCGTGAGACGATCCTGCGCGAAGAGCAGGTTATCTATGCAGGGTAAGCAGTCATTGCGAGCCAATATCGGCGGCGAAGCAATCTCCCATACCTTAAACTGCATACTTCCCCCTGCACGCAGCAGATCGCAGCGGGTGTGCTTGGGTGTAAGCACATTGTACTGAGGCAAAAACTGCACCGTTGGATCAATAGCGCCACCTTCCCCTCGCACTACCCGGCAGGGTTCCTTTTTCGCTTCGCATCGAGTATAATATCAATGGCGATTGATATAAATCAGGAGGGTGCTATGGCGGTGCGGGTTGGGATCAACGGGTTTGGCCGGATCGGGCGGTTGGCATTGCGGGCGGCGTGGGGGTGGCCGGAATTGGAGTTTGCCCATATCAATGAGATCGGCGGTGATGCGGCGGTAGCGGCGCATTTGCTCACCTTTGACTCGGTGCATGGGCGTTGGCCGCACGAGGCGCATGGTGAGGGCGCGCAGTTGGTGATTGACGGCAAACCGGTCGGCTATAGCCAGATCAAAGACCCCGGCGCAGTGCCGTGGGCCGCCGCCGGGGTCGAGATTGTGCTCGAAGCGACGGGGAAGTTTCGCACCCCTGAGCAGTTGGCGGCCTATTTCGCCGCTGGCGTCAAGAAGGTGATTGTGGCAGCGCCGGTGAAGGGTGAGGCGCTGAATATTGTGATGGGCGTGAACGATCATTGGTACGATCCGGCCCGCCACCATCTGTTGACGGCGGCTTCGTGTACAACCAATTGTTTGGCGCCAATCGTGAAGGTGATCCACGAGGGGATCGGCATCCGCCACGGTATGATCACCACGATCCATAGCTCGACCAATACCCAGAGCGTGCATGACCAGCCGCACAAAGATTTACGGCGGGCGCGGGCATCGAGCTTATCGCTGGTACCGACGACGACCGGTTCGGCTACGGCGATTGGGCTGATTTTCCCTGAATTGCAGGGCAAGCTTGATGGGCAGGCCGTGCGCGTGCCGTTGCTCAACGCTTCACTGACCGATTGTGTGTTTGAGATGGCGCGGCCTACCACTGTCGCCGAAGTGAATGGCTTGCTGCGCGCCGCCGCCGAAGGCCCGCTGAAGGGCATTTTGGCCTACGAGACGCGCCCGCTGGTGTCGATCGATTTTGTCACCGATCCCCATTCGGCGATTGTCGATTCGCTGTGTACGATGGTGACTGATGGCACGCAGGTGAAGATTTATGCGTGGTACGACAATGAGTGGGGCTACGCGAACCGGTATGTGGAACTAGCGCGAAAGGTGGCAATGGCGCTATGAAACCAGTCCAATCTGCGAGCGTGGCCGTCACCGCCGAACAGCGGCGCGCTGACCGGCGCAATTATCTGTTGGTGACAGCGGCCTACTGGGCCGATACCCTCACCGACGGCGCGATCCGGATGCTGGTGCTGTTCTATTTTGCCCAGCTTGGCTATTCGCCGTTTGCGGTCGCATCGCTCTTTCTGTTCTACGAAATCTTTGGCGTGATCACCAATCTGTTTGGCGGCTACCTCGGCGCGCGCTTCGGCCTGAAGACGACGCTCTTTCTCGGTTTGGCCACCCAGTTGGTCGCGCTAAGCATGCTGGCCTTCGCGCCGCCGTCGTTGCTGGTCGTGCCTTACGTGATGGCGGCGCAAGCGTTGTCGGGCATCGCCAAGGACCTGACCAAGATGTCGTCGAAGAGCGCGGTGAAACTGGTGGCGGGCGAGGGCGAAGGCCAGCTCTACCGTTGGGTGAGTGTGCTGACCGGATCGAAGAACGCGATGAAGGGGTTGGGCTTCTTTGTGGGTGCGCTGCTGCTCAGCCTGCTCGGCTTTCAGACGGCGCTGCTGATTCTGGCGGCGCTGGTGCTGGCGGCGCTGATCGGTGCGGTCAGCGCGATCAGCGGTGATCTGGGAACTGCCGATAAGAAGGCGAAGTTTAAGCAGATGTTTTCACCCAACCGGGCGGTGAACCTGCTGGCCGCGGCGCGCATCTTCCTCTTTGGTGCGCGTGATGTCTGGTTTGTGGTTGGCTTGCCGGTCTTTTTCATCACCGTGCTCGGCTGGGATTTCTGGCTGGCCGGCGGCTTTATGGCCGCGTGGACGATCGGCTATGGTTTTGTGCAAGCCGCCACTCCGGCGCTCATCCGGCGGCGAGTGGCGGGGGCGCGCGCGCCTGACGGACGCACCGCGATGTGGCTGGCCTTTGCGCTGGCTGCCTTTCCGGCAGGCATCGCGCTGGCGCTGAGCGCCGGACTTGCCCCCACGCTCGCGGTGGCCGGCGGCCTGCTCGCCTTTGGCGTTGTGTTTGCGCTCAACTCGGCGGTGCATAGCTACCTCATTCTCGCCTACGCTGATGACGCCAAAGTCGCGATGAACGTTGGCTTTTACTACATGGCTAATGCGCTGGGCCGGCTCGCCGGCACCGTCTTATCAGGCGCGCTCTACCAATGGGGGATGCAGCTTGGCCGCTACGACGGCCTGATCGCCTGCCTTTGGGCATCGGCGGTGTTCGTCGTGCTGGCCGGGTTGCTCTCGATCCGGCTGCCGGCGCCGGCGCGGGTCGTGACTGGCGCGTGGAAAGTCGCGGGAGAGTAGCCTGCTGACCGCAGAGGTTTGTTTACCGCAGAAGACGAAGGTTTTTTACCGCAGAGAGCGCGGAGGGCGCTGTAGAGCCGCACGGCCGTGCGGCTCCCCGCCAAGAGGACGCAGAGGTTTGTTACCGCGGAGGGCGCCGAGGGTTTTACCTGCCTGTGCGTCCTCCGCGTGTTCGACAGTGCGAATGGGCTGATCTCCAAGAACGCAGAGGTTTTTTACCGCAGAGGGTGCGGAGAGCGAAGTTGAGGGACGGACAAAACATTTGACCGAGTGCAACCGTTGATCGCTGTACGATGCCTCAAAGCCCGGCGCTGCGCTCCCCTCTCCCGCGCCAGTGTTGAGGGACGGACAGAATATGTGACCGAGCACAACCGTTGATCGCTGTGCGATGCCTCAAAGTCCGGCTCTATACTCCCCTCTCCCGCGCTAGTGGGAGAGGGGCTGGGGGTGAGGGCGAAACAGAGCATCTCAAAGCTATCAACCACATCTGCGCTCATGCGTGCTGTCCGCCCCTCAAGAGGGCGCAGAGAGGTTATCCCACCCTTGCCCCCTTGCGACACCTCGTCGCTGCCAAGGGCGGAGTGTCATTCCAACACGGTAGCATCTCTCGTGCTACAATGAAAGTCATCACGGCAAGGTCTCACAACGGAAGTATACCGATGCTTACACGCCTTAAAGTATCGGGGTTCAAAAATCTCGTCGATGTTGATGTGTCGTTTGGCCCCTTTACCTGTATCGCTGGGGCTAACGGTGCCGGCAAGTCGAACCTGTTTGACGCGATCCAGTTTCTGAGCAAACTGGCTGACCACACGTTGCTTGATGCCGCAATGGCTGTGCGTGCAGAAGGCGGTCGAGCCACCGATGTACGCCACCTTTTTCACCGCGCTGGCAACCGTTTCGCCGAGCAGATGACCTTTGAGGCGGAAATGATCATCCCGCCTGAAGGCACTGACGACCTCGGCCAACCGGCAAGAGCATCGATCACCTTTCTACGTTACCGATTAGTCCTTGGCTACCGGCGATCGGAGAGCCGTACTGCCATCGAAGGGCTCGAAATTCTAGCCGAGGAATTATCCCACATTAACATTGGTGATGCAGCCAAACATCTGCATTTCCCCCACTCACCGGCATGGCGACGTTCGGTTGTTAAAGGCCGGCGCACAGGGCAGTTTATTTCAACGCAGGAAAAAGATGGTAAACGGCTGATCAAATTGCATCAGGAAGGCGCTGCCGGAAGACCACGCGAATATCTGGCGGAAACCCTGCCCCGCACGGTTCTTTCATCGGCGAATGCAACCGAAAGCCCAACGACGCTGCTCGCCCGCCGCGAAATGCAGTCATGGCGCCTCCTCCAACTCGAACCATCTGCATTACGCCGGCCTGACGAAATCACCGCTCCAGCGCGGCTCAGCATGAACGGTGCGCATATTCCGGCTACGCTGAACTACTTGGCATATGCCCCACCTCCGAGCACTCATTCCGGTGAAGCAATCCTTGATGAGCTAGCCAACCGATTGTCTGAATTGGTTGAGCACGTGCGATCGATCCGGATCGATCGCGACGAGCAGCGCCAATTGTTGACCTTAGAAGTGACCGATCACAGCGGTACAACCCTGCCAGCACGCGCCCTTTCCGATGGCACGCTGCGCTTTTTGGCGCTTGCCGTCCTCGCGCTCGATCCGCGCGAAACCGGCCTAATTTGCCTCGAAGAGCCGGAAAACGGCATTCATCCTGCGCGCATCCCGGCGATGTTGCGGTTGCTGCGCGATATAGCCGTTGATCCTCATTACGAAGCGGGCATCGACAATCCGCTCCGCCAAGTAATCATCAACACCCATTCGCCGGTTGTTGTTAGCCAGATGTACGATGATGAGCTGCTGGTCGCTGCGCTGTACAATCGATCGCACAATGGCGTAGTGACTCGCATTGCCCAATTTCGCGGACTGCCAGATACATGGCGCAACGAGGCCAATCCAACAATAGAACCAGTAGTGCGTGGCGACTTGCTCGCCTATCTCAACCCGATCAGCGTAACGCCCGCTAGCGATGCGAGCCATCCCACGGTGCGCCGTGTACGCATAACCGAGCGTTCGGATTTGCAACCTTACCTGCCACTATTTGAAGCAACATGATCAGAGTTACGCTCGTCAGCGATGGCAGTTCAGATGCCGCGTTGATTCCGATTCTTACATGGCTTCTCGGCAACCATGGCGTTACCGAAGTGCAACCGCAATGGGCCGATCTCAGCCGGGTGAGACTGCCACGCCACCCCTCGCTGGCCGATCGGTTGCAGAAGGCGCTAGCGCTTTATCCTTGCGACATACTCTTCATTCACCGTGATGCCGAACGCGAACCACGCCAACGACGCATCGACGAGATCCAGCGCGCACTAGCGCGTATACCTCCAGATCTACGAACGCCAAAAGAAATTTGTGTGGTACCGGTACGAATGACCGAGGCGTGGCTGCTATTCGATGAAGCCGCCATTAAGCAGGCAGCCGGCAATCGGCAATCACGCGCACGGCTGCAGCTACCGCAACTGTCTACGCTTGAAGACATACCCGACCCAAAACAGATCTTGCACGATTGTCTTAAACAAGCCAGCGGATTACATGGCCGCCGTCTCGCCCAGTTCCCAGTACACGAGCGCGTACAGCGCGTAGCTGAATTGATCGATGACTTCTCGCCATTACGCAGATTGCCGGCCTTTCAAGCGCTCGAGCGAGATGTTCAGCAAGCGGTGACAGCAGCGGGGTGGGGAAAAGCAGCACAAGGTTAGAAAGCCATTCTGATGACTGACCTACCCCTGCGTCCTCTGCGGTAAGAAATTCCCCCTGCGCCCTCTGCGTCCTTGGCGGTAAGAACTCCCCCCTGCGTCCTCGGCGTCCTCGGCGGCAGTCCGCATGGTAGCCCCCCTCACCCTGCGCGCATCACCCAGCGCGGCCCGGCCCACACCATCACCGCCATGCCGATCAGCTCGACCAGCGCCTGCACCACAATCACCAGCGCCGTCGCCTCCCACCCCGGCGGCAAGCTAAGCGCCAGCGGCAGCACCACAAACGAGTTGCGGGTGCTGAAACTAAACAGCAACACCCTACCGCGCCGCGCCGGCAAGCGGCCCAACCCGGCCAGCAGGCGGGCCAGCGCCGCCGCGAACAGCAGAAAGGCGAAAAACACCGGCGTCACCACCGGCAAGACGGCCAGTGCCGCTAACGCTGCCGGCGCCTGCGCGGTCGCAATCGCGCCGACCACCAGCGCCAACAGCGGCACGGTCAGCGCGGCGCTGCGTTGCCGCCAAACCTGCCGTTCGGGCCGCGCTTCGAGCCAACGCTCGCCGAGCAGCGCCACCACCAGCGGGACAAAAATAATCAGCAGCGCCGGCCAGAGATTCAAACCGGCCACCAGATCGAGCGTCGCCGCGTCGAGCATCAGCCAGAGGTAGAGCGGCAACAACGCGCCTTGGACGATCAGCAACAGCGGCGTCACCGCCAAGGCCCGCGCCGTATCGCCGCCGCCGAGATGGCAAAAGGCGATGAACCAATCGGTACAGGGAACCAGCAACACCAGCGCCACCCCTAGCCGCAGCGCCGCTTCCGGCGGCAGCCAGTGCAGCAAGAGCCAGACCACCACTGGAATCACCACGAAATTACCGATAAATAACAGCGTCACTAGTTGGCGGTCAACCAACGCTTCGCGCAGATGCAGCAGCGGAATCTGGAGGAAGGTGACGGTGAGCAGCAGCGCCAGCAACGGCCAGAGGACTTGGTCGGCGATTGGCCCGATCGTCGGCCATTGCTGGCCAACCACCAGACCGGCAGCGATCGCGATCAGGTAGATCAGGGCTTGGTAGCGTTCGAGCGGAGTGATAGCCATGATGATGATTTGGTATAGAAGAGCCAGCCTGTATCTGCTATCATAACACTCATATTACAAAACAACGCAACCGGATAACACACCTCACCCACGGCAGCGACTCTCTCTTCGCCAATGGGGGGAAAGGGAGGGGTGAGGGACGGAGGACAATCGTGACGGTTAACGAGCAGTTTGACACCGCTTCACTGCAATGGCTGATCGCCCCCGATCCGTTGGGCGAATTGTTGCAGCGTTCATCGGCGATGCACCGCCACCTCTGCCCGCGGCAGGTGTTGGGGGCACGGATGGGCATGTACGCCGGCGAGTTGTTGGGCTTGGCGCTGCCGCAAACCAACAAACGGCTGTACGTCTTTGTTGAGACAGATGGCTGTTTTGCCGACGGGGTCAGTGTCGCAACGGGGTGCTGGCTAGGCCGGCGCACGATGCGCCTCGTTGATGAAGGCAAAGTCGCGGCCACGTTCGTTGACAGCCAGACCGGACGGGCGATCCGGATCGCCCCCCGGCCCGACTCACGCGAACGGGCGCGGCGGTACGCACCCGACGCGCGCAGCCGCTGGCATTCCTATCTGATCGCCTACCAACTGATGCCGGTGACCGATCTGCTCGTGGCCCAACCCGTCACCTTGACCGTTGACCTGAAGGCAATCATTAGCCGCAACGGCATCCGCACCGTATGCGATCGTTGTGGCGAAGAGATCATCAATGCCCGCGAGGTCATGCGTGACGGGCAAACGGTATGCCGCACCTGCGCAGGCGATCGATATTACACCGCCGATAACACGTAAAGCCGCACGGCTGTGCGGCTCCATGATGCCGCACCTGCGCGGGCGATCAATATGTAGAGCCGCACGGCCGTGCGGCTCCACAGCAAAACCCGCGAAGGCATGCGTAACGGGCCAACATCACACATCACCTCGCGAGTCATTGGTAAAGCCGCACGGCCGTGCGGCTCTACATGGAACGGATGGCATCAATACCCGCAGGTGCCGCAGCCGCCGCCAACCGGCGCGTCGTCGTCATCCTCGCTGTAATCGGTATCGCGGGCGCGGAACGAATGGCCGCAACCGCACGACGACACCGCGTTCGGGTTATCAATCTTGAAGCCGCCACCCATCAGCGTATCGACAAAATCGATCGACGCACCCATCAAATAGTTGGCGCTAATCGGATCGACCAGCACGCGCAGGTCGCCGGCGTAGAACTCGTTGTCACCCTCGCGCACTTCATCATCGAAGGTCATGCCGTACTGGAGGCCCGAACAGCCGCCACCGGCGACGAACACGCGCAGGGCATAACCCTCAAGTTGTTTTTCCTGCATCATCTTGAGCAGGCGAGTGGAAGCCGCTTCGCTGATCATCAACAGCGGTTGCGGGGTGGCCGATTGCACACCAATCTGATTGACACCAATCATCGTCATGGACGAACTCCTTGACCGTACTACGCAGCCGCCAGAGCGGCCTTCTCCTTCGATAGATGAAGTATACACCATGTCGGCGCAAATTGCTAGCCGCAGCTTTCGTAAACCGGTTCCTTACCCAAGGATCAACCGGTCAGCCACCATCACTGCGAACAGCAGCGCCAGATAGAGCAGCGAATACTTGTACAAGCCCCAAATCGCCGCCTGATCGCCCACCTTCCACACTGCCCACGCATCGCGCATAAAGCGCAGACCGAACAGCAGCGCCCCAGCGAGGTAGATCCAGCTCATGGCGCCGATCGCCACCGGCAGCAGCGACACCGCCAGCATAATCGCCGAATAGACCAAAATCTGCCAGCGCGTTTCAGCCTCGCCGGCCACCACCGGCAACATCGGCACCCCGGCGCGAGCGTAATCCTTCTGCTTCACCAGCGCCAAAGCCCAAAAGTGCGGCGGCGTCCAGTAGAAGATGATCGCAAACAACACCACCGCCATCAGGCTCACCGAACCGGTCACCGCCGTCCAACCCACGAGAGGCGGAATGGCGCCGGCCCCTCCGCCGATGATGATATTCTGCCACGTGCTGCGCTTGAGCACGCTGGTGTAGAAGTAGGCGTAGTAGATGATGCCGAGGAAGGCAAAGAAAGCGGCTAACGGCGTCGCAAAGACCCAGAGCACGATGAGCGACAACACGCTGAGAATGGCGCCGAAGATGAATGCGGCCCGCGCTGAGATCCGCCCGCTCGGCACTGGCCGGCGGCTGGTGCGGCCCATATTCACGTCGATGTCGCTATCGAAGGCGCAGTTGATCGCACCGGCCCCGCCTGCCGCCAAATAACCGCCGATCATCGTCCACAGCACCAGCCACCACGATGGCAGTCCGGCCTCGGTGATAAACATCGTGGTCAGCGTCGTCACCAGCAACAGCGAGATCACCTTGGGCTTGGTCAGGCTGATGTAATCGGCCACCACCTCGCGCCATTTCGGGGTGGGACGAGCAACATCAGTGGTGGTCGTGAAGGTCAGCGGCGCGCGCTGCAACACGACAATTGCCGCCAGCGCACCGGCCCAGAGCAGCGCCGCTGCGGTCAGGCTGAGCAGATGGCCGCCAGCAGGCAGGAACAAACCGGCCAGCGCCACGAGGGCCAGCGCCGGCAAGAGCGGGCTATAGCGCGGCAAGGCCAGTGCCGCCGCCGAGGTTTGGGCAGCCGGCTGCAGCCGCCGGCGCGCTTCAACCGCCATCCACCCGGTCAGCGCCGCCGCAAAGCCCAACGCGCCCACGCTATTGGCCGGCAACGCCACCGCCATCTCAATCTCTGGCGCCACGCTGCGCGCGCCAATTGCCAACGCTGCTACGCCAGCCGCCGCCGCACCCCACGACGCTAGTCCGCGCAACCGGCGTTGGGTTTGCGCCGCCCTTCCGGCCAGCCGCTCCGTCGCCGGCTGGGCCGGCACAACCACCAGCAAGAAAGTGAGCGTCTGCGCGCCGAATGCCAGCAGCGCGCCGGTAAGATGCCAGACATCGGCCACCATCGCCGGCATGCCCCAGACCAGCAGCGCGCCGGCCAGCGCCTGCAACAAGAAGAGCGCCACTGCGCCCAACGCCGTCCACCGCGGCGCGCCCTTCGTTTCCGGTGCGCGCCACACCATCCACGCACTGCTAATCACCGCCAGCAACGCAAGTGCGACAATGAAGCGGTGGCCGAGCGAAATCCACACCAGCGGATTCGCCTCGCCGTTGAGGGCGTCAAGGCACAACGGCCATGACGGGCAGGCCGTTGCGCTGGCCGAAATCGTGACCAGCGCGCCGGAAATGATTGTCGCCAAGGTTAGGAGTAATCCAATTAACAAGATTCGCGCGAGATGACGAGCCGCCATACTAATCCTCGCTCTGCTCACATCAGAGAATACTGCAAGGGATGATTCCGTTTTGCTTTGTTGAAATGCACGCTACGGCAACGCCGCATACGCCGCCACGAACAACGCGAGCGTCCCCACCGCCGTTACCAGCGTCCAGCCGAGATCGGCCCGGCCATCGCTGCGCGGCACATTGGCCGGCGCTGCCGAAGGTTGGCGATACAAGCGCCATGCTGCCACGATCAGGGGAATTTGCCCGCCGACTGCAATGATTGCTGTTACCCAGAAGATGAACCATGCGAACATTGTAATCCTCAACCAATGATATTTCGTGGATTCTTTCACGAGAATGACACTGGCGGAATTATACCATGCGCCTGCCATCCCAACAATGAACGTTTCGACACCGAAACGGGTTTTAGGGCGCTGTGATGCGGTTTTCTTGGTTGAGATCTGTTAACTATCAGTCTGGTAGCCCGGCGTTACAGCATGACAACGGGCTGCACACTGATGTAAGGTGATATGACAGCAGAGAGGACAGGAAGCATGGAGATTCGGTTCATTGCGCGCGGATACGCGCTGCTCGCACCGAACCCGGCCAAGTTGTGTTAGAATAATGCACGGATGTTCGCATGATGCAATCGCCAGAAACACGAAACCCCCTGGCAACTGCCAGTGGGTCTCGTGTGGGGGGGGGTACTTGTATTGTAACCGTTCTTTTACCTTCCCGCAACCCCCCAACGGTACTACCTTTCCCGTGTTTTGAGTAGTACCTTTGGCGGATTTCTCTTATGACCATGGAGCTGCCGATGAGCCAACCAGATGTAGCGCAGCGCATTGCTGAGCTGCGCGCGTTGATTCGCCGCTACGATTACCACTATTACGTCCTCGATGATCCGATTGTGAGCGATGCCGAGTACGATGCGCTGATGGCCGAATTGCGCGCGCTCGAAGCGGCCCATCCTGAACTGATCACGCCCGATTCGCCGACGCAGCGCGTGAGTGGCACGCCGGCCAGCCAGTTCGCCAAAGTGCAACATCCCCAGCCGATGTTATCGCTTGGCAATGCCTTTACTACCGCTGACTTGCTGGCATGGCGCGACCGGGTGCTGCGGTTGCTCGGCAACGATGCCACGATCGCGTATGTGGTCGAGCCCAAGATCGATGGCTTGGCGATTGCGCTGACCTATCGCGATGGCCGTTTTGTGCAAGGCGCCACTCGCGGCGATGGCGAGGTTGGCGAGGATGTCACCGCTAATCTGCGCACGATCGGCAGCATTCCGCTGACACTGCACCCGCTCGATGGCATACACGATCCTGATCTACCAGCGGAGTTGCCGGCCCTGATCGAGGTGCGCGGCGAGATTTACATACGCACCGCCGATTTCGAGGCCCTGAATAACCGGCTCGCTGCCGCTGGCGAGCGGATTTTCGCCAACCCGCGCAACGCTGCCGCCGGTTCGCTTCGCCAGAAGGATCCCTCGATCACCGCCGCCCGCCCGCTCCGCTTTTTTGCCTATGGCGTTGGCCCGGTCGAGGGGGTGACGCTGACTAGCCAGTGGCAGACGCTGCGCTACCTGCGCGCGCTCGGTTTTCCGGTCAATCAAGACGTGCGCCGGTTTACTGATTTTGCCGAGGTGCTGGCCTATTGTGAAGAATGGATGGCCCGGCGCGATACGTTGCCTTACGAAGCCGACGGGATGGTGATTAAGATCGATGATGTTGCCCAACAGAACGAACTCGGCGTGGTTGGGCGCGATCCGCGCTGGGCTATTGCGTTAAAGTTCCCGGCCCGCGAGGCGATGACGCGCTTGCTCGATATTACCGTCAATGTGGGCCGCACCGGCGTGGTGACGCCGAATGCTGAATTAGAACCGGTGCAGATCGGCGGGGTGACGGTGCGCAACGCGAGTTTGCACAACGCCGATTATATCGCTCAGCGCGATATTCGCATTGGCGATTACGTGATTGTGAAGCGGGCCGGCGATGTGATCCCGTATGTGGTCGGGCCGGTGGTTGCCCGTCGCGATGGCAGCGAACGGCCTTGGCAATTCCCGACCCATTGCCCAGCCTGCGGCTCGCCGCTCGAACGCGAACCCGGCGAGGCGGCGTGGCGCTGCAATAACTTCAGCATCTGCCCAGCCCAACTGGTGCGCCGGGTGGAACATTTCGTCAGCCGGGGGGCGCTCGATATTGTAGGGATGGGCGAAAAGCAGGCCGAACTCTTTGTGCAGCTCGGTCTGGTGCGCGATGTGGCCGATCTGTTTTACCTCAAGCCGGAACAGCTTGAAGGGCTGGAAGGTTTTGGCCCTAAGCGGATCGCTAATCTGCTCGCCGCCATTGACGCCGCCCGCCACCGCCCGCTCGACCGGCTGATTGTCGGGTTGGGGATTCGCTATGTGGGCACGGTGGCCGCGCAAGCCTTGGTGAACGCGCTTGGCTCACTCGATGCGATCATGAATGCACGCCAAGAGGAACTTGAGCAGATTCCCGGCATTGGCCCAGTGGTGGCGGCGAGTATTGTCGATTTCTTTGCCCGGCCAGAGAATCGAGCCTTGATCGAGAAGTTGCGCGCCGCTGGGGTACAGATGGATGGCGGAACCCAACGCGAACGCCAGAGCGATGCGCTCGCCGGCAAGACGTTTGTGCTCACCGGCACCCTCCCTTCGCTGACCCGCGAGCAGGCCAGCGAGTTGATTATTTCCCATGGCGGTAAAGTGACCGATAGCGTAAGCAAAAAGACGAGCTATGTGGTCGCGGGAGCTAATGCCGGCAGCAAGCTGGCCAAAGCGCAGCAGCTCGGCATCCCGGTGCTCGATGAGGCCGGGTTGCTGGCGTTGATTGGAGAGAGATGATGCTAATGTTAGGGCGGGTTTGAAACCCGCCCTTACACTCTACTACTACTACGCCTCTACCACCCGCCTTGCCGATCCATCCGGATCATCCACTGGGCCGGATTGCGGATCTCGTCGAGGGTCGGCAGATTCTCTGGCCGCTCCCACACCCGGCTGGCGAAACCAATGCCGCGAGCGGCGACGATGGCGTTGACGAAAGCTTCGCCTTGCTGGTATTGCGCCAGTTTGAGATCGAGCCCGGTGAGGCGGAAGACCATCTGATCAAGCAGGGTGCGCTGGCGCTGGCGTTGGCCGATCTGGTGTTCGATCTGGCTAAAGCTGGGCAAAAGCCGGCGCCCAACCGCGTTCATCACGTGGTTGCCGTAACCCTCGATAATCGACATCAGGGCCTGAATCCGGTCAAAGACCGCCCGCTGCTCAGGCGTCAGCACCGTCTCGATCCAGTGCTGGCCGCTGCCGATCCCTTGCAGCAGCCGCGTGAGCATATCGACCAGACTGTTGCCGCTGCTCAGCATTTGCCCGCTGATAAGGGCAAAATTCTGTTCGAGCAGTTCGCGGAAGTAGCTGCGCACCCACGGATACGCCTCGAACTCGAAGGCATGGGTCATTTCGTGCAACGTGATCCAGAGCCGGAAATCCTCGTCGCTGAGACCGAGTTGCTGCTGCACGCGGGCAATATTCGGCTCGACAAAATAGAGCGCGCCACCAGTCGCTTCCGCCGAGAGCAGGCTCAGATCGTACTGGCCGAGCACGCGCTGGGCTAAGTAGCCCAACAAGCCGCCAATCTGCACGCCGAGCAGCTTGCTGCTCACATCATTCATGATCATGCCCAGCGCGCCGCGCCCGCCGCCGTTCTTCTCGTACATCTCTTCGATCGGGCGGAAGAGCTGGCTAAACGAGATGATATTCGCTTCCAGCCATTCGCGCCGGTCGAAGACGAAGATGCGGCTGACCGGTTCAGGCAAGCGCACGCCGAGATAATCCGCGATCAGCGGCTCGCTGATTGCCACCATACGCGCATACTGTTCGCGGCGAAAGGCGCGATTATCAACCGGCGCCTGTTCCCATTGCGAGATACGCAACGCCGCTTGGCGGGCCTGTTCCCAGTCGATCAGGCCGGTCTGCACCCGATTATCGTTGCGCGCGCGCGCCTCGAAATAGTAGCGCGCCGCTAAACCGGCGGCCATGCCTAACAAGAGGGCAGCGCCAAACCGGCGGAAATCGTTTTGATTGCTTGCCAATGCCAGCTCCTTTCCAATGGATGCTGCAATGAGTTGGGATAACTCCTCAGAGTCTATCACGCTTCATGGGCATTTGTCCACTGTTCCATAGACAACTGCCCCATTTCCTACGCCAACACCCGCTCATCACCTCGGCGGCGAGTGATCCGCCGTTCGTCGAGATGTTCAAGCAGGGCAACGGCATAGCGGCGCGAGATGCCGAAATGGTCGCGCAGTTGGGCGACGGTGAGGCTGCCTTGCGTCTCGATCGCGGCCCGCACCCACGCCACCATCTCGCTGTAAGCGGCAGGCAACAGGTAGAGATCGGGCGCAATCTTCACCAGCAACCCTTGGTCAAGCGCCCACGCCAGCAGCTCGCCATCGAGATCAGGGGTTGGCGGTGCATACGGGGTACGGGCCATCGCCGCCAGTTGCTGATCGAGTTGCCGCCGTTGCCCGGCGGTGGGTTGCGGCGTAACATCGGCCAACCGCACCGTGGTCTCGTCAGCCTTGATCCATTCCTCAGCCAGCGCCGTCGCCAGTATCGCCGGCCAGAGCCGGGCCGGCGCTTGCAGCCGCTGTCGCGCCTCTTCGCGCGGCATCCCGCGCCGGAGCGGAAACCGTTGGTGGTATGACGCCAGTGTCGCGCGTAATGTTGCGCGCAGCGCCTCCCAGCCAGCGGCGCTGATCAACCCGTCATTGCCGAGCGCGATGATCTGCCCGTTCGCCAGCAACGGCGGCAAGGCCGCCGCCGCTTCAGTCTCGGTCACGCCGGCAGCGGCCATCACCTCGGCCCGGAGACGGGGCCGGCCATCGGCCAGCGCCTGCCCGATGCGCTCGGCAGGACTACCCTGCATGCGGAGGGCCAGCGCCGCAATCACATCCGCGCGAAACCGGCGATGGCGCGGCGGATGCGGATCGACCACAACCCCACCGGCTACCGTCTGGCTCGGTGACGGAATGCGCAAGATGAAGCGATCGCCGGCAACTGCCGCCACCGGTTTCGCCAGCCGGATCTGCGCCCATCCCGCCTCGCCGGGGGCCAGCTCGTCGGCGGCCAGCAACGCCAACCGGCCCGGCGCTTCACTACTACCGATAAAGAGATCGAGCGCCATATTGTGGCGCAGCGGCGGCGCATCCCGCACCACCCGCACCTGCGCATCGAGCAACGTGGTTGGGGTCAATGTCCCCGGCACGGCCAGCACATCGCCGCGGCCAACGTCGCGGTAGTGAACGCCGGCCAGATTCACCGCCACCCGCGTGCCGGGCAGCGCCTGTTCGATCGGACGCTGGTGGCTCTGGAGGCCGCGAATCCGCGCTCGCAACCCTTGCGGCACAATTTCAACCTCTTGGCCAATGCTCAGCGGGCCGTCACGCAGCACGCCCGTCACTACGGTGCCAAAGCCAGCCACCGCAAAACTGCGGTCAATCGCCAAGCGCGGTGCGCCATTGGCCCGATTGCGCGGCGGTAGTGTGTCAAGCAGACGATCCAGCGTTTGCGCCAACTCGGCCAACCCGGCGCCGGTGCGGGCCGAGACCGGTACCACCGGCGCGGTTGCCAGCACGCTTTCAGCTAAGGTTGCCCGCACCTCATCGCGCACCAGCGCCAACCACTCGGCATCAACCAGATCGACCTTACTTAAGACAACGATCCCGTGACGGATGCCAAGCAGGTCGATAATCGCCAGATGCTCGCGGGTCTGCGGCATCACCGCCTCGTCGGCGGCGATCACCAACAACACCGCGTCGATCCCGCCGACGCCGGCCAGCATATTCTTGATAAACCGTTCATGGCCGGGCACATCGATCAGACTCACTTCCCGCCCGCTCGGCAAAGTGAGCCACGCAAACCCCAGATCGATCGTCATTTCACGCTGCTGCTCTTCCACCAGCCGATCGGGGTCGATGCCCGTCAAGGCCTTGACCAAGGTTGATTTGCCGTGATCGACGTGGCCGGCAGTGCCGATAACAAACATTGGCGATCCATCCTCGCAAGATCGATGACCATGGCGCTGATCATATTGTACGGTGAAAATCACGCGAGCGGCAGGCCGAGAGCGTAACCTTTGCCGTTGCGTTTCACCCTCACCCCCTGCCCCTCTCCCGCGGTGCGGGAGCCGATGCCCCCACCCCTTGCCCCTCCCCCGCTGGGGGAGGGGTGATAAGGAGCGCAGCACGGGTCTTTACGGCATCGCATAGCGATCGATAGTTGTACTCGATCAAACGCTCTGTCCGCCCCTCAACCCGCTGGTGCGGGAGCGAGGCGCTGCTGCGTGCCGCGACAGCAATGCCGTACTTACTGGGGTGAAAGTACACTGCCAAGCCGCAAAGCGGGCAAAGCCGCAAAGGGGTCAAACGCAAAGGCGCAAAGCACGCAGAGGACGCAAAGACGTTTAACGCAAAGGCTCAAAGCACGCCGAGGGCGCAAAGGGGGCGGCTGTGCTAGAATTTGGGGTGAGGGCCTAAAAACACCACCGTTATGGAACACGCGCGCCAACATCTCTGCACCGCTGATCCGCAGCTCGCACCGTGGATCGAACAGATCGGGCCGTTTGCGCTCCAAGTGCAGCCGCACGGCTTCGTGACGCTGGCCTACGCCATCATCAGCCAGCAAATCTCGCTCGCCGCCGCCCGCGCCATCCGCAACCGGCTGGAAACGGCGCTTGGCGAACTCACCCCGGCAGCCATCCTTGCCGCTGAAGAAAGCACCTTGCGCGCCGCCGGTCTCTCGGCGCAAAAGAGCGCCTATCTGCGCGACCTTGCCGGGCGGATTGCGAGCGGGCACCTTGAACTCGCCCGCTTTCCGATGCTCGATGATGAGACGATTATTAGCCAACTGACGGCAGTGAAAGGGATTGGCCGGTGGACAGCGGAAATCTACTTGATGTTTGCGCTCGGACGGCTTGACGTACTGCCCGCCGCCGATCTTGGCCTGCGCGACGCCGCGCGGTTAGTCTATGCGTTGCCGCGGCTACCATCATCCCGTGAGCTGCTTGCGCTTGGTGAACGCTGGCGACCGTACCGCAGCGTCGCCTGCTGGTATCTCTGGCAAACCCGGCGCGTTATCCGGCAAAGTTAAGCAATTGCCCGTTGTATGATGTAGTTGCGTATGGTATGATGCTGAATAAGAAGGAGTGAAACGGTTGCGTATGATGCGAAGCGATGGCCGGGCGCCAGATCAACTGCGCCCCATCTCAATTGAGGTTGGCGCCGCCCCGTATGCGGAAGGATCGGCGCTGATTGCGTATGGCAACACCCGCGTGCTCTGCACGGCTACGATCGAAGACGGTGTGCCGGCGTGGATGCGCGGCCAGCAGAGCGGTTGGGTTACGGCTGAGTACGCCATGCTGCCCCGAGCGACGTTGCAGCGCACCCGCCGCGAACGCAACGGCCCTAGCGGGCGCACCCAAGAGATACAACGCTTAATTGGGCGCTCGTTACGGGCAGCGGTCGATCTCAGCGCCCTCGGCGAACGCACCATCACGATTGACTGCGATGTCTTGCAAGCCGACGGCGGCACCCGCACCGCATCGATCAGCGGCGGCTACGTGGCGCTGGCGCTCGCGGTTGAGTATCTCGCACGCAGCGGCGCCGTCGAGAGCATGCCAGCCCTCACCCCAGTGGCTGCGGTCAGCGCCGGCATCTTCCAAAACGTGATGCTGCTCGATCTGTGTTATGAGGAAGATAGCCAAGCCGACCTCGACTGCAATATCGTGATGAATGCCGAGGGCGCATTTATCGAAGTGCAGGCCACTGCGGAAGGCGCACCGGCTAGTCGTAGCCAACTCGATGCGCTCCTTGATCTGGCCGAACGCGGTATCCGCCAGATTCTCGCCGCTCAAGCCGCGGCACTGGCCAGCGTTTTGCCCAACAATACTGTGAGCCGCAACTCAGAACCGTAACTGCATGTTGCCTGCGACGTGATGGCTCGCAACAGTCGCCCGCCACAACGGGCGAGGAGGCTCAGGATGACCGACGAGACCAAGCGCGTCGCCAGTCGTCGCCACTTACGCTACGGATTGGCTTTTGAGCGCACCCAGCGCCCATTGGCGGCAGTTGATCATTTTCGTATGGCAATTGCCGCCGACCCGAACCTGCGTGATGCGCACAATGCGCTGGCGTTCCACTACCAGCAGCAAGGCTTACTGGCAAAAGCCGCCGAAGAATTTGCCGCTGTCGCCAATCTGGCTGACGACTATTTTGCCCATTTCAACCTCGGCTACGTCTTGATCGAGCTTGAACGCTACGACGAAGCCGAGCGCGAATTTCGCCGCTGCCTCGAACTTGACCCCGGCGACGCCGCCGCCCAACTCGAACTGGCTTACATTCATGCGGCGCGCGGCGAGTACGCGACAGCACTGGCCCTGCTCGAAACGCCACGCCAACGTTACTACGACGATTGGGCCGTCTTCCACCTGCTGGGCCGCTGTCTGTTTCAATTGCAGCGCTATGATGAAGCGCAACAAGCGTGGCAACAAGCGTTGGCGCTCGCTCCGGCGTCCGACGCCCAGTTTGAATTGCTGGCCAGTTTGCAGAGCATCGAACGGCGGCGCGAGTTTCATGCGACTACCGGTCTCAAAGATGACCTCTACGTGCAAGAGGGAGTCATTTGCCTTGGTTCGGCAACCGACGACGGGATCACGATTGCGCCGTTGGCCGATCATCACCTGAGTGAGCACGATGTTGCCCGCACCCTGTACCGTTTCATTGCCTTAGCCCGGAGCAGTAACTGGCGTTTGGGAGGCGTCACCGCACCCGACATCACCAGCAAACCGCTCGCCGCGGCGCTGGCTGCCTTGCTCGACATTCCGCTGCTCAACCTCCACCATCTGCCCGAAACAACCGCACCGATTCTGATTGCGATTGCAGTGGGCCATTCCGCTGATCTCTTCACCATCACCCGCGAACGGCTGCCCGCCCCCGGCCCCGGCTTCTGCCTCGCGCTCAACTGGACACGGCAGAGCAAATTGTTGCCTGAAATCGTTGGCGTGGTGGTGGAAGGCAAATGCACCGTGCCGTGGGAAACTGAACTATCCCGCCTGCCGCCATCAGAGCAGACCACCCTGATTCAGCAGATTGCCGGACGGCTGGTACACCACGTGCAATCGCTACCGGGCGAAGACAACCTGCCGCGCCAAATCCGTTATTACACCCGCCACCACCGCCGGTTGGCGATCAATGGCTTGTTGTAGGCGGCAAGAACGCGCTCGGCGCAGGGTTCGACGGCCAGCTCAGCACAACAAACCTCTGGCATCCACCGCCAAGCTGGGTTAGCCCCCACACAACCCCGTCAAACCGCCCTTGACATTATAGAACAAATGATCTATACTTTTACTCAGGTATCCGATGGAATGCGCACGCATGGCTGGGCAGAGAAGAGCAGCCCATAATTTAAAGATGATTTCTGAAGGTAGAGGGGATTACTACGGGCACATCACGCCTTCGCTAGAGCATGCCCACAGGCTGACACATCATAACCGCTTGCCGATGTGTCGCAATCATAGCGGCGTGGGGTTCGCCCTAACGAGGCGAAATGTTGCGATATGACGCATATCACGGCCACTGCAGCAGGCTTCGTCACCGGTGCGACAGATCACGCTGGTAGCGGCATCGGGTTCGTTATGACGAGGCGAAATGTCACGGTATGCTGCACATCACGGCCACCGCAGCAGGCTTCGTCATCGGTGTGAGAGCGCACGTTGATAGCGGCATCATGTTCCTTATGACAAGACGAAATATCGCGACATGACACGCATCACGGCTACCGCCGCCGGCAGCGTCACTGGTGCAAGAGATCACGATCAGAGCAGTGCGGGGTCGCCATGACGCGGCGAAATGCCGCGACATGACGCCTATCACGACCACTGCCGCCGGCAGCGTCACCGTGTATTGAACCAGCACACCTATGATCCGGCTTGGCTTTGCTGTCCGTACCGTCCACCAACCCGGCCTTGCCGGCGGTTCGCCGCCCCACCTCAGCATCGCGCTCACACACCTGAGCGATGTGATCGGCTACCTCGCACGCCATGCCATCCGGTTCTACCGGTTTGCCCTGCCGCGCCACATCACCCCCGCCGATCTGGTCGATTGCCATGCGCAGATCGAGCTGCTCGGTCACCGGATCGCGGCGCTCAATCTGCGACTCGGCGTCCACCTTGATCCGGCGCTGAGCCTCAGCCATCCCGATGACGCCACGGCTGCCGAGGTCATCGCAATGATCGAAGGCGCGGCGCAGCTCTTGGCGGTACTCGATCAACCCAACGCAACGAACCACACCCTCGTGATCCATACCGGCGCCGGCGATGATGCTGCCCTCGAACGCTTTGCCCGCCGTTGGCCGGCCCTTTCGGCTAATGCCCGCCGGCGCACCGCCATTGAACACACCACCGCTGGCCCCTCGTTACGCGCCTTACTTGGGCTCGCTACCCGCACCGGCGCGCCCATCGTGTTTGACTACCTCCACTTCCAGTTGCACAACCCTGACCAGTGGAGCTTGCCGGTCGCATTGGGGCTTTGCCTCGCCACCTGGCCGCGCAATGTGCGTCCCGAAGTGCATCTGAGCAGCCAACGCAGCGAAGCCCATCTCTTGCCGGGACGCAACGGCACGACGCGGGTGCTGCCGCCTCGATCCGGCCAGCATGCCGATTTTATCGTGGCCCGCGATGCCATCGATCTGCTCGCGGCCAGCCGTGGCTTGCCGCCATTCGATCTGATGCTCGAAGCCAAAGCCGGCGATCTGGCGTTGCTGCGCTTGCGCCACGACCTCATGCACGCCGCGCCGGATTGGGCCGAGCGGGTGGGGTGAACGTCTTTCTGCTCACGACCCAGCGGAGTTGAGAGGTGGACAATCCAGAAGAGAACCATTACCAAACCAGCGCAGCGGGCTGATGGCCCTCACCCCCCAGCCCCCTCTCCCACCTCACGGCGGGTTCACAGGCGGACAGCACATCCGTCCAGAACCCGCCCTAAAGGGCCGGGCTAGGGTTACGAAGCCCGCTGCGCGGGCTACTGGCCCTTACCCCCAACCTCTCTCCCGTGCCAGTAGGAGAGGGGCGCGCAGAACCGGCCTTTGAGGCATCACACAGCGATCAACCGTTGCAAGCAATCATTCTGTCCGCCCCTCAACGCGGCGGGAGAGGGGGAGTGGGGAATAGGGCATGGGGCGAAGGAGGATCCTCCCTCCACTTGCTTTCCACCCCTTTGCCCCCTCTGCGTCCCTTAGCGTCCTTCGCGCCTTTGCGTTGATCTTCCTCTGCGTCTTTGCCCCCTTTGCACCTGAGATAGACGTCCGTTTGCGCCCCCGCTGGGGAAAGGCGATCCGGCTCCCTCCCCCAGCGGGGGAGGGTTGGGGTGGGGGCATAATACCGCCGAGGTCGCCGAGGAAGATCACCTTTCCTAATCACTCTGCGCCTTTGCCCCCTTCGCGCCTTTGCGTTGATCATCCTCTGCGCCCCTTAGCGTCCTTCACGCCTTTGCGTTGATCTTCCTCTGCGTCTTTGCCCCCTTTGCGTCTGAGATAGACGTCCGTTTGCGCCCCCGCTGGGGAAAGGCGATCCGGCTCCCTCCCCCAGCGGGGGAGGGTTGGGGTGGGGGCATAATACCGCCGAGGTCGCCGAGGAAGATCACCTTTCCTAATCACTCTGCGCCTTTGCCCCCTTCGCGCCTTTGCGTTGATCGTCTTTGTCCACTTTGCCCTTGCGACGGACATAGAAGTCTTGCCGCAAGCGATTACGGCACTTGTCACGCCTGCCCGCTCGCCGGTATAATGCCTGCGGCAGATTCAGATTGCATTGAGGTGTACCGTGAGCTCACAACGTCCATCTTCCGCTGCAAACCCGCTGGCCGGCATTGTGGCCATCGCGATTCTGTTAGTCATTCTTGGGTTGGTCGCCGGTTTGTTAATCAGCCGCGCTGCACCGCCGGCTGCCGCACCCGCGCCAACCACACCGCCGCTCCCCACCGTCGCAGCACCGACCACGGCGCCAACGCCAGCGACGAGCACGATGCCGATCATGCCGACGGCCACCACCTACCAGTACAGCAGCCCACCGCCGATGACGATCGATCCGGCCAAGAAGTACACAGCGACCATCTACACGCCCCGCGGCGAGATTGTGATCGAGTTGTTGCCCGATATCGCCCCGCAGACGGTCAATAATTTCGTTTTCCTTGCTCGCCAGAATTTCTACAACGGGTTGACATGGCATCGCGTGCTGCCGAACTTTATGGCCCAAGGCGGCGATCCGAGCGGCGACGGCACCGGTGGCCCCGGCTACTCAATCCCGGCTGAATTCACCGATAAAATTCTCTTCGACCAACCCGGCATCGTCGCTATGGCCCGCTCGTCGGATCCCAACAGCGCTGGCTCGCAATTCTTCATCACCACTGCGCCGGCCCCGTGGCTCAACGAGCAGTACACGATCTTTGGCCGCGTGATTCAGGGCCAAGAGATCGTTGACGGTATTCCGTTGCGCGATCCGAGCAACCCTGCCGATCTGACGAGGCCGGGTGAGACGATTCTGGGGATTACGATTACCGAGTCATAGCGAAACGCAACCATCATCACGCCTCTACCGGAGCGGCGTTGCCAAGCAACGTCGCTCCTTGCCACAACCCGCTTCTCCCGCGTATAATAGGGTCTATCGCTCAATGTCGAGCTTGCGCTGCGAGGAGGCTATGCAATCCCCCCAACCGATCGTCAACGAGTTCGCCATCACTGCCGCTACGGTGAACGGTTCCGGCAGCCAGACGGCGAATATGGTGCTGATGCGGGCCATCTTCCAGATGGGCATTCCCGTCTCTGGCAAGAACCTCTTTCCTTCCAACATCCAAGGTGAACCGACGTGGTATACGCTGCGGGTGAGCCAAGCCGGCTATACCGCTCGCCCCGCCGAGACGCCAATTTTGGTGGCGTTTAACCCGCGCACGGCCAATGAAGACCTCTCCCAGTTACCAGCGGGCGGGATCTGTCTCTACCCGGCTGATGGGCCATGGCAACCACAGCGCGCTGACATCATCCCGCTTGCGCTCCCTGTGCGCCAGATCCTCGATCAGGTGGGAGTAGGCCAACGTCTGCGTCCCTATGCCGCCAATATGGTCTACGTCGGCGCGTTGGCAGCGTTGTTGGAAATCGAGGATGCCGCTTTGGTCAAAGCCGTGCAACACCAGTTCCGCGGCAAATCATCGGCAGTTGAGCTGAATCTGGCTGTGATCCGGGCCGCGCAGGCGTGGGCCGCTAACAACCCCTCGCCGGCCCATCACCGGTTCCGGGTGGCCCGGATGCAGGCCACGACCGGCATGATGCTGATCGACGGCAATACCGCCGCTGCGATTGGCGCGATTACCGGCGGCGTCGGCGTGGTGGCGTGGTACCCGATCACCCCCTCTAGCAGCTTGATTGAGTCGCTTGAGAGCTATCTCCCCCGCCTGCGTCCGGCTGACGATGGCGCGACCTGCGCCGTTGTCCAAGCCGAAGACGAGATCGCCGCGCTGGGGATCGTGATCGGGGCCGGCTGGGCCGGTGCGCGGGCGATGACCGCGACCTCTGGGCCGGGTATCTCGCTGATGACCGAGTTCGCCGGGCTCGGCTTCTTCGCCGAGACGCCAGCAGTGATTTGGGATGTGCAGCGGGTTGGCCCTTCGACCGGCCTGCCGACCCGTACTGCCCAGAGTGATTTGCTCTCGGTCTACTATCTGGGCCACGGCGACACGCGCCACGTTGTCTTGCTGCCGGGCACAATGGAAGAGTGCTACAGCGATGCCCAACTGGCCTTCGATCTAGCCGAATATCTGCAAACGCCGGTCTTTGTGCTGAGCGATCTTGATCTGGGGATGAATATCTGGATGAGCCGGCCCTTCACCTACCCAGAGCAACCGCTGCAACGCGGCAAGGTGCTCAGTGCCGAAGACTTGGCTAAACTCACCTCGTATGCCCGCTTTGCCGATGTTGACGGCGACGGCATCGGCTACCGCACGCTGCCCGGCAACCCGCACCCGTTGGCGGCGACACTCAGCCGCGGCACCGGCCACAACGAACGCAACGTCTATAGCGAGCGGCCCGACGATTGGCAGCGCAATATGGCCCGGCTCTGGCGCAAGCACGAAACGGCCCGCCGCATGGTACCGCGCCCGGTGGTTGATCTCCATCCGCAGGCGACCGTGGGCTTGATCGGGTTTGGCTCGACCGCGCCGGCAATTGCTGAAGCGCGCGACCTGCTGGCCGCCGCCGGGATTGCCACCAGCAGCATGCGGGTGCGCGCGTTGCCGCTTGGCCCGGAAGTGACCGATTTTATCGCCCGCCACCAATACTGCGTGGTGATCGAGCAGAATCACGATGGCCAATTGCGCCAGTTGCTCCAGCTCCATTGCCCAGCCTACGCCACCCGGCTCGGTTCGGTGGCGTGGTGCGATGGCTTGCCGCTCACTGCGCCGTTTGTGCGCGATCAGGTGCTAGCGGTGTTGGAACAGATGCGTGAGCTGGCGCTGGTGACGAGCAAGTAAACGAGGGACAACGATGACCCAAGCACCTGTGAATGCGATTGGCTTGACCAAAAACGACTACCGCGGCGCGCCTTCGACCCTCTGCGCCGGTTGCGGCCATGACTCGGTCGCCAGCCAGATCATCGCCGCCGCGTTTGAACTCTCGTTACAACCCCATACCGTCATCCGTATGAGCGGCATCGGCTGTTCGAGCAAGTCGGCGGCGTACTTCCTTGGCCGCTCGCACGGCTTCAATTCGCTGCACGGACGGATGCCCTCGGTTACAACCGGCGCGCATCTTGCCAACCATACTCTGCGCCCGCTGGCGGTCAGCGGCGACGGTGACACCGCCAGCATCGGTCTCGGCCAGTTTATTCACTTGCTGCGGCGGAATGTGCCAATAGTCTATATTGTCGAAAACAACGGGGTGTATGGCCTGACCAAAGGCCAATTTTCGGCCACCGCCGACGAGGGGCAAGAGCTGAAGCATGCTGGCGTCAATCACTTGCCGCCGATTGACGTATGCGCCGAAGCGATCTTGGCCGGCTGCGGCTTCGTGGCCCGCTCGTTTGCCGGCGATGCCAAGCAGGTGCGCGAGCTGATTAAAGCCGCCTTCAACTTCCACGGCGCGGCGGTGATCGATGTGATTAGCCCATGTGTCACCTTCAACAACCACGACCGCTCGACCAAGAGCTACACCTACGGCAAAACTCACGAATCGCCGATCCACGACATTAGCTTCATTCCGCACTACGAAGAGGTAACGATCGATTACGAACCGGGTGAAGCGCGCGATGTGCAACTGCACGATGGGCCGGTGATCCGGCTGCGCAAGCTGCACCGCGATCACGATCCTACCGACCGGATGGCGGCGCTGGCGCTGCTCGAAGAGGCGCGCGCGGCCAACGAGTTTGTGACTGGATTGATCTACCTGAACGAGCGCCGGCCCACGCTGGCCGAGACGCTCGGTATTGGGCGGACACCTATCGCGGCATTGCCAGAGGAACGTTTGCGCCCCAGCCGGGCAGCGTTTGCGGCGGTGATGGCCGAGCTGGCGGGCGAGTAGGAGGGCAGGAGCGGATTGCTAACTCGCCTATGATGCGGTGGGAGCGGTTTAGCAACCCGCTCATGATGCGACGGGAGCAGATCGGAAACCTGCCCGTCATGCGGTGTTGAGGGACGGACAGAACATTTGGCCGAGCACAACCGTTGACCGCTGTGCGATATCTTAGTGTGCAGCTCTGCACGTCCCTCTCCCGCGTTGCTGGAGCGGGGGCAAGAGTGAGGGCTATCAGCCCGCGCAGCGGGCTTCGTAAGGATAGCCCGGCCCTTCAGGGCCGGGTTCTGGATCAGATGTTCTGTCCGCCCTTGAAGATGCGGTGAGGGCGGGTTTCCAACCCGCCCTTACGGCTTTGGCAACGCTGGCGGCGATTCTTCAACCTCTGAGCCAGACGTTTTCTTGCGCCCAAACCACCCTTGCCGCGGCTTCGCCGCTGCCGGCGGCGCTGCTTCTGCCTCCGGCCCAGCAGCCTTCTTGCGCCCAAACCACCCTTGCCGCGGCTTCGCCGCTGCCGGCGGTGGGGTCGCTTCGGTCTCCGGCCCAGCAGCCTTCTTGCGCCCAAACCACCCTTGTCGCGGCTTCGCCGCTGCCGGCGGCGGGGTCGCCTCAGGCACCGCAGGCGCCGGCGGCAACACCGCTTCCGGTTCAGGATAGGGGCTATCGCTGCGTTCGGCGCCAAGCACGCGCAGCCACGACCACAGCAACCGGCGCCGCTCGGCGCCATTGTCAGGCAACACGAGCGGACGCCCGCGCGCATCGATGATCAGTCCGAGCAGGCTGCCCGGCACCTCAGCCGGATCACTCTCGACCGGCTCACCGGGAGCATCGCGGCCAACCCGCACTCCGGCCACCGGCTTCACCTTCACCTGCGCGTAGCGGCCCGGTGATAGCGGCAGGCGCACTATCTCACCGTAACGTACCTGTACCGTCTCGCTACCGCCGCCAACCGTAATCAGCTCCACCTCAGCCACCGGCTCACCGAGCCGGCTGCCGCCTTGCAACACAATACACGTGGCCAGCGGCGTATTCGCCAGCAGATCATGGTCACACACCGACAGGGCAGCCTCGGCGCTGATGGCAGCCAATGCGCCGCACACTGCCAACAGGCTGAGCGTATCAAGATGCACATGCAACAGCAAGCCGGGTAGATCGTTGCCGGGTTGCAAGCCATCGAGCAAAGCCAGCAACGCCATACCGGGATGCGGAGCATGAACAAACGGCCCACCGCTGGCAAATAACCGGCTATACTCAAGGTCAGGCGCTTCATCGCGCAGGTCAGCCATCCCCAGCGCCAACGCCTCACGGGTAAGCGCCAGATCGAGATAACATTCCTCGCGCGTCGCTGGCATTGTCTGCGGGCGCAACACCCGGTTGAGCAGCCGTTCCACCAGCTCTGATTCATCAATTGCAAACGGCAACCAGCGGCTTATTGCGGCTGGCCCGACTTCGTTCAGCAGATTGGCAACACCATAGGCCGTACCACGAACGCCGTGGATCGCTGCATAGATCTCACCGGGTGCGGCCGCCATCAAAGTAGTCACCGTTGCCCCCACGTCAACGGCCAAGACCGGTTGTTGCCGCCGCTCGGCCAGAAACCGGGTCATTGCATACTGCGCCTCAACTACCGTGCAGAGCGTGAGATGGTCACGATCGAACTGGTTGAGGCCGGGCAAATCGGCTAATTGGCGCGCATACCGGGCCAGCAACGCCTGCCGCAACGGCGATAGCGCTTCGCGGTCAAGCGCCGGGCGCACATTGGCCACGGCCAATACATCGGCATTGCGTTCACGCAACGCCATCTGCACCTGCGCTTGCGCCGCGGTATTACCGGCATAGATGACAGTAGGCAACGGTTCGCGAACGGTTTCGTTAAACAAGAGTTTGAGGTTGACCAGATGGGCTAGCCGGCTCATCGCTTCAACAGCGCCACCCTCAACCCCGCCGGTCACGACAATCACATCGGGCACGAGTGGCAGTAGCGTTTCGAGTTGGCGTTCGATCCACGATTGGTCATCAGACACTGGCGGACGGCCCAGCGTATCATCGAGCGTCAAGACGGCTAACGTGACGCTTGGCACGCCACGCACGGCGTGCAAGGCGCTGCGGGCCGAGACATCAGAGGCAACTGCCGTCACGACCACCCGCAACGGTTCTAATGCTGATGCCATCACCACCACCGCATCGATCCCATCGCCGGCGCTGGTTTGCGGAATCAGCAAGCGGCCATCGCGCAGCAACTGGCGGCTGGTAAGATCAGCCAACTGCGCCGTCGCTTCTTGCACAGCAAAAAAGATATTGTGATACGGCAACTCGCGGCTGGTAAGCGTCTCGGCCTGACCAATCAACCGGCTCTCGCCATCAACGAGATCGATCAGCGACACGCGCGTGGTGACGCTGCCAATTTCCACCACCAGCACCGCGCGCACAACCTCAACCATGCTCGTTATCCTTTACGGCCTATGCACCCAACACGGCCCGCACCCATTCCACAATAAACAGCAACCGTTCGTTCAACGCGGCGAGGTACGAACTGACACTGCCGGCTAAAAAGAAGCCAAAGGCCAGCAACAGCACCCATCGCCCCACCCGCGCCGCGCTCTCAATCCAGCGCTGGCGGTTGGGATCAGGCGAACGGGTCAGCGTAAACGAGAGCAGCGTTACGATCGATCCGATCAATAACACCACGCTACCCAGCACAGCAGCCGGAGAGGACATATCTTGGCGGGTGGCATCGAGCACTTGCGGCAGAATCGTCCCGATCAACGCGCCGCCGACCACCAACGCGGCGCCAACGCCAAACACCAGCGCCAGCGGGATATTTGCCAGCCACGAAGCGGTCTGTTGGCCGCTGACGCGGGTGAGCAACAACGCCGCCAACACAAACGGGATCAAACGCAACGTCGCCAATACCGGCTGGCCGCTCACTGCCAGCACATCGATCACCGCCGGACGCAGCACCTGATGGTAGATAACCACTACCGCATAGCCTAGCGCCACGCCAACAAAGAGATACTGGACAAAACGAAACGCCGGTGTATCACCCACTAAACGGCTAAAGACCAAGAGGGTCAGCAACACCGGAATCAGCGTCATCGCAACATCCATCAAGCTTTCCCTCGCGCTGCGGGCCGTAACCGGCCAATAACCACAACGAGACCGCCCAACGCTAGCACGACGACAAACGCAATCGTCGCCCATGTCTGCACTGCGAGCATCGTGGTTGCCGCTTCATCGGCGACGCCAGCAGCTAGCAGATCACTCGCACCACGCTGGCCGGCCACCGCATAGACGTTTGGCAAGCGCAGATATGGCAAGACTTGCGGGTAAACCTCTTGCGGCAACAAGAAGGCAATCGGCACTTCTGGCGCTGCGCTATGGATCTGCTCCATCCAAGCTTGCACATCTTGCACCTGATCGGCCATCACGACGATCAACGCCAGATCGGCCAGCGTTTGCACGCGCGGCGAACCATCAGGTCGGGTTGCCAGCAACCCAGCAGTCGCATCTTGACCGGTATAATCACGGCGCAACTGCGCGCGCAGATCGATCGCCATGCTACGCAACGCCAACTCGCCACCCGGACGGTATCCCAGTAACACGTAATCGCGCCCGCCGAAGGTGACGCCATTTTCGTTGTTATACCCAGCCGCGCGGAGCGGGCCGATCAGATCGAACGAGAGCAACGACCCTTGCAGATCGGTACTGACGATGATCAACTTGGTGCGATCAACGATTAATTGATCGAGCAACGCCTGCTCAAGCGGGCGTAATTCAGCCACCCGCTGCGCACCCCATTCATACGCGACTAATACAACATCATCGCTGCCCAAAGCAGCTAACCGTTCACTGAGCGCAATCGCTGCTGGCGAGGGTTGCGCCTGTTGCACCAACGGCCCCATCAGATTCGGCAATAACGTGCCCGCCAGAACGACGATCAGCAGTGCCAATGCGAGCACCTGCTCTATCGACGGCAACCGGCGGCGTACAACAGCCGGTTGTTCCACCGGCGCCGGCATTGGCAATGGCGACTGGATCAGCCGTTCGAGTAAGGCCATCGCTGCAACCTGATCAGCCGTGCGTGACGCAGGAGCCGGCAAGGGTGGCTTAATGACCGCAATCTCTGGAGCTGCAACTGTCTCCTCTTCAACGTCCGCTTCACGATTGCGCAAACGCTCCAACCACGTGATGGAAGGAGAGGCGGACGTTTCAACCACTCGTTCAGGAGAGGCGCGCAACCATGGCGGTAGTTCTGCACCGCTAAAGAATTCGTCACTCGTTGAGCTTGTCGTCGGCGGAGGTTCAGCGGCTGCCGGCAAGCCCGCTAATTCGGCTTGCAGCCACGGCATCGCATCTGATGACGCTTCTACGGTCAACCAGTCAGGGGTTTCAATGTGACCTGCTGAGGCGTCTTGCAACCACGCCGGCACGTCGCTTGGCCCGGCGGGCTCGTCCGCCCGCAACCATCCCGGCACCTCGCTCGCCGCCGCTGGCTCTTCCGCCTGCAACCACGCCGGCACGTCGCTCGCTGCGGCGGGCTCCTCGGCTTGCAACCACGCCGGCACGTCGCTCGCTGCGGCGGGCTCCTCGGCTTGCAACCACGCTGGCACGTCGCTCGCTGCGGCGGGCTCCTCGGCTTGCAACCACGCCGGCACGTCGCTCGCCGCCGCTGGCTCCTCCGCTCGTAACCATCCCGGCACGTC
>NZ_LWQS01000043.1 GCF_001650695.1 Chloroflexus islandicus | reverse complement strand
GGGTTTGCAGGACCGCCGCTTCTTGGCGGGCGGCGAAAAAGCGGAGCAGCAGCGCGCTCGCTGACCATTCGGCGGCGTCGGCGGCAAGCGCGGCTTGCTCGGCGACGGCGGTGTGTTGCGCGGCAGCCAGCGCCGCTTCCCCGGCGGGCAGCGCATCCAGCGCTTCGTGCAGCGCTGCTAGGCGCTGTTCGCAGTGGGGCGGCGGCGCGTCATAGCCGTCGAGGATGTCGCGCGGCGGGTGTGTGACCGGATCGCGCCGGTGGCCGTCGTGTTGCTGGCGCAGGTCGGCGGGCGTGATAGCGAGGGCATGCCGCCACGCCGTCTCGAGCGCGGCGTAGGCCGTGTCGAGCAGCGCCGCCGTGGCGAGGGCGCGGGTGGCGACGTATGCGCCGCGCAGCGCCGTGGGGTCGCGTTGCGAGTGCCACGCCAGCGCCGCAAAGCTGTGCGGGTTGGGGCCAACCGCTAACCATGGCCGGTCGCCGGTCAGCAGGACGTGAACGCCGTCAAGTCCCCATTCGTGGTAGGCGCGCAGGTCGGCGGCGATGGTTGGGCCGAGCGGCGGCAAGGCCGATTTGAACAAAATCCCGTCAAGGTAGTATTCAAACACGCTGGCGCCGGCGGGGAAGGCAGCGCGCAAGGCGGCGATCTGTCCGGCCAGCGGCCCGTTGACCGGGTTGGCGGAGTCGCCGATGCCGGTGGCATACGAGCGTTGGCGCGGCGCAATCACCACCTCGACATTAGCTGCCGGCGCGATGTGCTGCGGCGGGGCGAAGGTGTCGTGGTAGGCGAGGTAGGCAATGCGGGCCGCGGGGTTGTGTTCGGCTAAGACAGCCGCCATTGTATTGGCAAGGAGCAGCGACTGGTCAGAGGGCGATAAGGAGCGGCAGTGCGGGCAGGCGCACCACCCGCCGCCGAGCCGGTCTTCCGGCCAGAGGTGATACACGCTCGCGTTGGGTTCGGCGGCGAACAACCTGCGCGCCCAATCGCGCACCAAGGCTTGCGTGGCCGGGTTGGTCGGGCAAGGGTTGCCATTGGCCACCCGCCGGCGACCGTCGTGGCGGAAGAGATCGGGTTGCTGGCGAAAGAGCCGGCGCGGCACGGCGTCGCGCAGATGGTGGCCGCCGATTTCGAGCCGCAAGCCGCGTTCGGCGATCAGCGGCCACAGCCGGGAGCGGCGTTGCTGCCAGTAGCGCCAGCGGCAGGCGCCAAGCGGCATCCCGCTGGGGCCGATGGTATGGATGAAGATGGTGTTGAGCCGCGCCCGCCCCGCCCACGCGATCCACGCTTCGGCCTGCGCGAGAAAGAGGTCGTGCCCGATCACCAAGCCGCGGCGGGCGAATGCCGGCTGCTCGGCGACCGTTGCGGCAGGCAAGCGAATCTGGGTCCAGCGCGGCACATGCTCATCTGCCGGGCCGGGGCCGGCCCAACGCCATCCCAACGCTTCCAGCAAGCTATAGACTGCATAGAGCAAGCCGCGCGGCCCTTCGCCGATCAGCACCAGCCCGCGCTCATCGGCCATGCGCACAAAGCCATCGCCGGCGGGGCCGTGGCGCAACGCAATGCGTGGACCGGCGGCAGCAGCAGTGATTGGCAACACCGGCCCCCCCATGCGCTGGAGGGCGCGGCGCAACTCGTGAGCGGCAAACTGGGCCGTGGGCTGGTCGCTCGCTAGCTCGATCGACCAGTGGCTGGTGAGCAGATGGTTCATGCCATGTGTTGAGCCGGTGCAAGGTACTTGGTGTGTTCCGCGGCTATTATAGCAGTAAGTGGAGTGCATGAGACACGGATCGAGCCGGGCCAGCGAGAAAATTAGTTGCATAGTGGACAAATTCGCCGTCAGCGGCTACAATGCAGGCAAGCCGCCGTTTGCTACGCTCGAATTCGCATGCGATCATGAGTGGCGGTTGCACGCAAGATTCCTGTTATCATGCCGGTATCGCCGGCGGTTAGCATCAGATGATGATGTGAGGAAACCATGCTACGGTTTGAACACGAGATCCTGTTCACGCCCTGTCCGGAACGGATTGCTCGGCTCCGTGAGCTTGCCTACAATCTCTGGTGGACGTGGCATCCCGAAGCGCAAGACTTGTATCGCTCGATCGACCCGGAATTATGGGAGTTGGTGTATCACAATCCGGTTGAGTTTCTGCGTGACGTGCGCCAGCGCAAGCTAGAAGCGGCGGCGAACGATCCGGCCTATTTGAAGCGGTATGACGCGGTGCTCAAGAGTTTTGACAGCTACATGAGCGCCAAGAAGACGTGGTTTAGCAAGCATTACCCTGAATCGAAAGACACGCTGATCGCGTACTTTAGCGCCGAGTTTGGCTTGCACGAGAGTTTGCCGATCTATTCGGGCGGTTTGGGCATCTTGTCGGGCGATCACATCAAAGAAGCCAGCGATATGGGGATTCCGCTGGTCGGCGTTGGCTTCATCTACCCGCAAGGGTACTTCCGGCAGCGGCTTGACCAGAGCGGTTGGCAACACGCCGAGTACAACAAGCTCAACTTTGCCGATGTGCCAGCGTTGCCCGCGCTCGATCCCGAAGGTCGCGAGGTGGTCGTTGAAGTCGAGCTGCCCGGTCGCACGATCTACGCTAAGGTTTACAAGTTTCAGGTGGGTCGCACCGAGCTGCTGTTGATGGATACCGACATCCACCCGAACAGTCCGCAAGATCGCGAACTGTCGGCGCGGCTGTACGGCGGCGACCAAGAGATGCGCATCTCGCAAGAGCTGGTGTTGGGGATTGGCGGCGTGCGCGCGCTGCGCCGGCTCGGCTACAAGCCGACCGTCTGGCACATGAACGAAGGCCACTCGGCCTTCCTCGTGCTTGAGCTGTGCCGCGAGCTGGTCGCGCAGGGCTATAGCTTTGAAGAGGCGATGGAGCAGGTCAAGGCCCACTGCGTCTTTACTACCCACACGCCGGTGCCGGCGGGCAACGACGCCTTTCCGCTGCCGATGATCGAGAAGTTCTTCTGGAGCTTCTGGCCGCAGCTTAACCTCACCCGCGATGAGTTTATGAATCTGGCCCTGCAAGAGCAGCACTGGGGGCCGACCTTTGCCATGACGGCGCTGGCGCTGCGCTTTTCGGCTTACCACAATGGTGTGAGCAAGCTGCACGGTCACGTGGCGCGCGGGATGTGGCAATGGCTCTACCCCGGCCGTACCCAAGACGAAGTGCCGATTACGTCGATTACCAATGGCGTGCATACAGCAACGTGGTTAGCGCCGGAAATGCGCACGCTCTACAATTCGTACCTTGGCAAGAATTGGGAAGACAACCTTGACGACCCGCAGCTCTGGCGGAAGGTGTACCAGATTCCGGACGAGACCTTCTGGCGCACCCGCCAAAAGCTCAAGAGCGATCTGATTGCGTTCAGCCGCCAGCGCCTGCAACAACACTACATGCGGCTCGGCATTCCGGCGCCGGTCTGGCCGGTGCTCGAAGAGAACATTCTCACCATCGGTTTTGCCCGCCGGTTTGCAACATATAAGCGGGCGACGCTGCTCTTTAAAGATATTGAGCGGCTGAAGGCCATTCTCAACCGGCCGGGCAAGCCAGTGCAGATTATCTTTTCTGGCAAGGCCCATCCCCGCGACGACCCCGGCAAGCAGTTCATTCAAGATGTCTACCGGTTGGCGATGCAACCGGGGTTGGCTGGCCGGATCATCTTTCTTGAAGAGTACGATATTGCCGTCGGGCGGGCGTTGGTGCAGGGGGTCGATGTCTGGCTCAACAATCCGCGCCGGCCGTATGAAGCCAGCGGTACCAGCGGGATGAAGGCGAGCTTAAACGGCGCGCCGAACTGTTCGGTGCTCGATGGCTGGTGGCCGGAAGCGTACAACGGGCGCAATGGGTGGGCGATTGGCGAAGAGCGCGAGTATGCCAATCAGGAAGAGCAGGATTGGAACGATGCCATGTCGCTCTACCACTTGCTGGAGCACGAGATTGTGCCGCGCTATTACGACAACCGTGACGCCAACGGCATTCCGGTGGAGTGGGTGCAGATTTGCAAAGAGGCGGTTGCGACGGTAGCGCCAATCTTTAGCACGCGCCGGATGCTGGCCGACTACCTGCGCGACATGTATATGCCGGTAGCGGTGCAAGGCGCAATGCCCACGGTGTAAGCACTTCAACGCAAAGACGGGAAGAGATTTGAGGGTTCAGTTCGCGTTCTCTTCGCGTCTTTGCGTTTTTTGCGTTATGATGAGCCAAACCAACTCTGACAGCCTGCACATCATCGATATCTACCACCGGCTGGTTGCCCACTTTGGCCCGTTGCACGGCCCCCAAGCGACGAGTCCATGGTGGCCGATCGTGAGTGATAACCCTCAGCTTGAGATGGTCATCGGCGCGGTACTGGTGCAGCAGACGCGCTGGGAGACGGTGGAAGCGGCGGTGATGCGTATGCACGCCGCCGGTTTGCTTGATCTGGCGGCGCTGGCAGAGGCAGAGGCCGGGCAGTTGGCGGCGTTGATTTACCCTTGCGCGTTTTACCGGCAAAAGGCGAGCGGTTTGATCGCGCTGGCCCGCGCCATTCAGGAAAGGTACGGCGATCTGGCGACGATGCTGAGCCGCCCGACGGTGACACTGCGGGCCGAGTTGTTGCAGTTGCCGCGGATCGGGCCAGAGACGGCGGATGTGATTTTGCTCTACGCCGGGCAGCATCCGCTGTTTGTGGTTGATGCCTACACCCGCCGGATCTTTGCCCGCGTCGCGCCAGAGCGGCTGGCGTGGGAGCGGGTGAGCTATGCGCAGGTGCAACAGGCGATTGCCGGCGAACTGCCGGCTGATCCGGTGTTGCTGGCCGATTTCCATGCTCAGTTGAACGAGTTGGCCGTGCGTTATTGTTTGGTGCGGCCCCGCTGCGATGGCCCGCCGGCGCGGCGGGTCTATTCACGCCAGCCGGGCCGCAATAGTTTTTTGGATCGCCATGACGGTTGCCCGTTGCGCGCGGTGTGTAAGTGGTATCGAGACCGGGATGGGATATGATGTCGCCGCTGACGATATTTTTGGTGTTTTTGCGCTTGGGATTGACCTCGTTCGGCGGGCCGGTGGCGCATTTGGGCTATTTTCGCACCGAGTTTGTCGAGCGGCGGCGGTGGCTGGATGAAGCGGCCTACGCCGATCTGATCGCGCTCTGCCAATTTTTGCCCGGCCCGGCCAGCAGCCAAGTGGGAATTGCGATTGGGACGATCCGGGCCGGTTTTCTGGGCGGGTTGGCGGCGTGGCTCGGCTTTACGCTGCCGTCAGCGTTACTCATGATCGGCGTGGCGTATGGCGTGACGGTATTGGGCGATCCGGCCAGCGGGTGGTTGCGTGGCCTCAAGGTGGTAGTGGTGGCGGTGGTCGCGCAGGCGGTCTGGCAGATGGCCCAGCGCCTGTGCCCGGATCGGCTGCGCGCCACCCTTGCGATTGCGGCGGCGATCATCTTGCTGATCTGGCCGGACGCGCTGGTGCAACTGCTGGTGATCGGGCTAGGCGGGTTGGCCGGGTGGCGGTTGCTGAAGGTTGCCAGCACCAATGGGGCGATCTTCCCCTCGCCGATCACGCCGCGCGCCGGGATTGGCTTCGCGGCCCTCTTTGCCGTGCTGCTCGGCGGCTCGCTGCTAGCAACGCTGAGCAATGATGCGACGTTGACGTTACTGGCCGGCATGGTGCGCAGCGGGTCGTTAGTGTTCGGCGGCGGACACGTCGTGTTGCCCTTGCTCGAAACGGTAACGGTCGGTGCAGGCTTGATGAACGCCGACACCTTCATTGCCGGCTATGGCGCGGCGCAAGCGGTGCCGGGGCCGTTGTTCACCTTCAGCGCCTACCTTGGCGCGGTGGCGGCAGCGCCTCCCGGCGGGTGGCTTGGCGGCACGCTGGCGCTGGTTGCGATCTTTTTGCCGTCGTTTTTGCTGGTGTGGGCCGCCTTGCCGTTCTGGGCCGCATTGCGCGCGCAGCCGGCAGCGCAGGCGGCGCTGGCGGGGATCAATGCAGCGGTGGTGGGAATCTTGCTGGCGGCGTTGTACCAGCCGGTCATCACCAGCGCCATTCGCGGGCCGGTAGATGTGGCGTTGGCGTTGAGCGCATTTGCGGCGCTGCACGTATGGCGGGCGCCGCCATGGGCGGTGGTGGTAGGGTGGGCCGTGATTGGCGGGTTGGCGGGGTGATGTAACATCGTGTAATGACCCCAGTAGAGCCGCACGGCTGTGCGGCTCCACATGATATATTGCAACCAACCAGCCGCTATCATTGCACGGTGTACCATGCAAACCAGCAAACGGGAGATTCAGCAATGGCCAACGTAAAGGTTTTCTATGATCAGGCCGGTAATACCCTGACCGTCTGGTTTGGCGAGCCGCAAGATGAATATATTTGCGAAGAGACCGGTGATGAAGTGATCCTGATGAAGGATCGCAATGGGCGCGTGATCGGGTTTGAGAAGTTGAATGTGCTCGCGCAGCCGTCTAGCCGGTTGCAGGTGGCGTTTGAAACCGTCATTACGGGATAGTAAGAATCATTCACGCAGCGCATCATTCTGGAGCCGCACAGCCCTGCGGCTGTGTACGCAGGATCAATCCACCCACCGCATAACCTCCGCTACCTCGGCCTGCCCAACCGGCTGGTGAGCGCGTTCGATCGCGGCGCGCAGGCGTTCGAGCCGGTCAGCGGCAGGGACAGTGGTCTGGCGCGCGAGCCAAAGATTGATCGCTTCGACATACAGCGCGATCAGGTCAGTGGGTGCGGCTGCCAGCGGTATGAGTTCGGCCAGTGTGGTTTGGATGCGGCCACGCGCTGCCGGCCAGTCGATCACGTCGGGCATCGCCTGGATCGCGTCGAGCAGGCGAATGGCGCGGGCACAGATCGCTTGCCGTTCAGCAGGCGGTTCCGGTGGGGCTGGCGGCGCTGCTGCCGGTTGCGGCGGCGCCGGTGCAGTTTCGCCGCTGAGCAGAGCGACAATGCGGGCAAACCCCTCGCGCAGCAACTGTTCCATTTCGCGACTGTATTGTAGCCACGCGCCGACCTGCATCCCGGCGGGGTCAGGAATATCTCGCGCCCGTCCGGCCAATTCACCGAGTGAAGCGATCGTCGCTTGCGGGTAGCGACTGCGCAGTACGCGGGCAATCCCGCTATCGACGGCAATCAGCACGTTGGCTGCCGCCGCCAGCTCATTGGTCAGCGAGCGAGCGATGTGGTCTTCAAGTACAAGGCCAAGCACCGCCAGCGCATCGCGCGCCGCTGGTTGCAACGGGTCGTCATCGTGACCGACAACGCCAGCCGAGGCGATCTGCCACGAGTAGCCGCGGGCCTGCGCCATCCGGCGTAGCAGGGCCGCAGCGATCGGCGCTCTCCCGGTGTCGGCAGCGCCGACGATGAGGATGGATTGGGTGGTGGGCGACATAGGTGCGTGATGCGCGTTTTGCTGGTCACGATCTTACCCGCATTGTACCACGGCTAGGGCGGTTGGTTTGAAGATGTATCGTACCGCCGCTCCCTCGCAATGACAGAGGGGTGCGCCTCGCGCCACTTTCCCAATGTCATTGCGAGCCGCCGTAGGCGGCGAAGCAATCCCCCGCGAGAGCGGAAGATGTGCGCTCAGGCATCTATGCCGCCAAAGCGGGAGATTGCTTCGGTCGGGCGGCGCCCGGCTGCGCCGGGTACCGCCGCTCCCTCGCAATGACAGAGGGGTGCGCCTCGCGCCACTTTCCCAATGTCATTGCGAGCCGCCGTAGGCGGCGAAGCAATCCCCCGCGAGGGCGGGAGGGATGCCTGCGCAGGGTGGTTCCGCCAAAGGGGGAGCTTGCTTCGGTCGGGCGGCGCCCGGCTGCGCCGGGTACCGCCGTTCCCTCGTAATGACAGAAGGGTGTGCCCCTGCACCATGACAGAAGGGCGCGTACCCCGTTACAATAGTCAAAACCTCGCTTATCTTGCGCTTTTTGTGCATTTTTGTGGCAATCCTTCCCTCCGTTTGACCATATCGCCGACTCATGGTATCTTGCCGACGTGCCATATCGACGATGATACTGGCAATATTTGTCATATACCTTGTTGTATATGACACAGCGCTCCGCGACAGGACCATGTTCGTCCTGTTCCATCGTCGCACTGCGGTGCGACGACGTGATTCCGTGTTGAATGGCGTTGGCCCCGTGTGTGGCAACGCCCGGAGGGAACATTTGCATGGTGACGCATTCGACGCGCCGCCGTCGCGCTCTGTTCGCGCTCGGCTGGCTGTTCGCCGTAATGCTCTCGCTCGTCGCTCGACCAGTGCCTGTCGCCGCCGCTCCCACCCTCGTCCTCCCCACTCCCCCCGGCGAACCATGGCGAATTATTCAGGGATACGCTTGTGGCACCCATACTGGCTGGGATCGCTACGCGCTCGATTTGGCCCAAGTGAATGGCCCGACCTACAACGCTCCGATTCGGGCGGCTGCCTCCGGTACGCTTTGGCACTGGGAGGCGCGCAGCGGCACGATTATCCTTTCCCACGGCAATAACTTCTTTACGATGTATACCCATCTCAGCCGTCCGGTGACGACCGAGCGCGGTTATGCGTTCGCAGCCGGCGATGTGCTGGGGTATGCGGGTGATCGTGGTTCGCCCGGTATTCCCCATCTGCACTTTATGGCCTATACTGCCGGCGCGAATGGCTGGAGCAGTCGCCAGTCGCTGCCGCTGAAGTTTGCCGAGGGCTACGATTTGCCAGAAATCGGTGGCTGCAATCAGCACGGAGGCAAGGTGTTGACGGCGATGTCACTGCAAGATCCGGCGGTGACGTTTACCAGCGCAGCACTGCCGTCCGGGTGGTATAACGTCGATCACCAGATCGATTTTAGCGTGGCGTGGGGTGGTGGTGGCCTCAGCCAAGCTTGGAATGCTGAGCCGCCGGCTGATACTCCGATGTTCCCCGGCGCTTACGACGGCTATGCCCGCCTAGCTGATATGGGTGAGGGCTGGCATACGCTCTACGTGCGGGCGTGGGGGCCTGATGGCCGGCAGACATTGGCCAGCTACGGGCCGGTCGGTTACGACATTTCGCCGCCGGTATTGGTAGCGACGCCGCAAACGCTGACGCTGGCCCGCGAGCAAGCAATCACGCTGGTGTGGCCCGCGGCGAGCGACCCGCTGTCGGGAGTGTCCGGCTACCGGCTCTATCTTGGTCCCGATCCAGCGGGTGAGAGCGAGTGGTTTGTGACCGAGCCAAGCGTGACGGCGCCGCCGTTGGCTCCCGGTACGTACTGGTTGCGGGTAAAGCCGCTCGATAACGCCGGCAATGTGGGTTCGTGGCAGACGATGATGACCATCGTGGTGGAATAGCCCTCACCCTTGGCCCCTCGACCGTGCTGCGGGCGAAGGGCGATCATCGTGTTCGATCAAGCGATTGGCTGCGCCAGCGCGCAGCGGCTCCCCCTCTCCCGCCGTCAGGTAGGAGGGGAAGCCGGGGGTGAGGGCAACTCCCCTCCCCCAGCGGGGGAGGGGCAAGGGGTGGGGGCCAACCCGAAGCCGCAGCGGGAACAAACGCCAAGCCGCTGTAGCGCCGGTTCCGCAGAGCGCGCAACGCGGTGTGGGGAATAACCACAACGAACCAGCAACCTCAGAGTTTTGTGCCTTTTGTGGCTTTTTGTGGCTATTCAACCCCCCTCTCTCGCACGGCGGGAGAGGGGCAAATGTTTCTACCGCCGCACCACTACCGGCGTCCCCACCGGCGCCCATTCGTAGAGCCATGCCGCCGCTTTGAGCGGCAGGTTGATGCAGCCGTGGCTGCGGCGCACACCGGTGCCAAACTGGTTGTGCCAGTAGGTGCCGTGCAGTGCGACGCCGCCGACGATGTACATTGCATGGGGGACGCGGGGGACGACCCAGCATTCGCCGCCAGCGCAGCCGCGCATGGTTTGTTCGCGCACTTTGGCGTAGATGCTGAACGAGCCGACCGGCGTGTTAAAGCCATCGCGTCCGGTTGAGACGGGCGCGTCGAAGATGATGCGGTCACCGTCGAGCGCGTAGAGCCATTGGTCGCTTAGATCGACGATGATCAGCTTGTCGCCGGTCGAGCGGATGACCGGTTGGGCAGGCTTGGGTGCCGGTGGTTTCGCTGCCGGCGCCGGGGTAGGTGCGGCGGTTGGGGGTGGCGCCGGCGGCGCCGCTTGGGGTTGGCCGTTGGCATCAACCGGTAGCGCATTGCCAGCGGCGACCGGGCTCAGATCGATTCCGCGCAGGCGGGCCAGATCGCGGCCAAGGTCGCTGATCCGCACCGCGTTGGCCGGATCAGCGGGTCGCGGATCGACTTCGAGCCGGGCCCGTTCAAAGTATTGCACTTGCCGCAACGCGCCGCCAACGTATTCCCAGCGTGGTTCGCTGATCGGCAGGCCAAAGACATCGATTGCGCCATGCGCTTCCCAAAAGGCAAGGAAGGGCGGCCCAAGGGTGTAGCCGGTCTCGGCGAAGAAGCGGCGCGTGGGGGATTCGCGCGCGGCGGAGGTTGGGAGCGGGAACGACCGGCCCAACGCGGCGGCGTACTCGGCGCCAACCCTTCCGCGCAGCACAGCGTTGTTATGGGCCGGATGCAGTTCCAGCCTGCCGCGCTCGAAATATTGCACCGTCAACTCGCCGTCGCGGAAGGGGGCGCTGATCGGCTGGCCAAGCGTGAGCGGCCCTTCGCTCGCCCGCCAGACGCTGAGAAACCCGTAGGTATCGTCGAGCCGTTGGCCGGTGGCGACAAAATAGAGCGCGTTGCTCTGCGCGTGTAGCGGCGCGCCCCACAGCGCCAGCAGCACTCCGGCTATCAATGCGAGATACCGCATCGTTGCACCGCTTTCTTCAGTGCGAATCCTACGCTTATTATACGGTAGGCGAAGCTGTGGTACCATAGGGAAAGCAGGAGGGGCACAGCGCTGCTGTGCCTATGGGGCATAGCCTGCTATGCCCGCACGTGATGCGAATCATCCGTCTAAGGAGCGACTATGCTAGCCGAATTGCACGACGAACTCGAAACAGTCCGCGAACGGTTTGCCAATTTGCGGGGGCATCTTTGACTTAGCGGCTAAGCAATCCGAGATCGAGCAGCTCGAAGCCCGCGCTGCCGATCCCGATCTGTGGAATGCGCCACGCACCGCGCAAGAGATTATGCAGCGGCTGACCCGGCTGAAAGAAGAGGTCACGCTGTGGAACGATCTTGAGCGCCGGATCACGAGTCTCGCCGAGCTGATCGAGCTGGCCGAGCTGGAAGGTGACGAGTCGCTGGCTGGCGATCTGGCCGCCGAATTGCGCGCCATCCAGCACGAGGTCGAACAGCGTGAGCTAGAGGTGCTACTCAGCGGCCCTTACGACGATCGCGACGCCTTTCTTTCGATACAGGCCGGCATGGGTGGCACCGATGCCCAAGATTGGGCCGCGATGCTCTTGCGCATGTACACCCGTTGGGCCGAGCGGCGCGGTTATACCGTCAATCTGATTGATCTAAGCGAAGGCGAAGAGGCGGGGATCAAGAGTGCGACGATCGAGATTCGTGGCCCGTATGCCTACGGCTATGCCCGCGCCGAAGCCGGCGTGCATCGCTTGATCCGGCTCTCGCCCTTTAACGCGGCCCATACCCGCCAAACCAGCTTTGCCCGCGTCGAGGTGATGCCGGAAGTGGACGATGCGCCGGAGGTGGAGATCAAGCCGGAAGATCTGCGGATTGATGTCTTTCGCAGCGGCGGCCATGGCGGGCAGGGGGTCAATACGACCGACTCGGCGGTGCGCATTACCCACCTGCCGACCGGGATTGTGGTGACGTGCCAAAACGAGCGCTCGCAGATTCAGAACCGCGAAACGGCGCTGCGCGTTTTGCGCGCCCGCTTGCTCGAACGTGAATTGCAGCGGCAAGCCGAAGAGCGGGCTCGGCTGCGCGGCGAGTATCGCGAGGCGGCGTTCGGCAACCAGATGCGTACCTATTACCTCCACCCCTCGACGCTGGTCAAAGACCATCGCACCGATTATGAGACGAGCAACGTCCAAGCCGTGCTCGATGGTGATATTGATCCGTTTATCGAAGCCTTTTTGCGCGCAAACGTGCAGGAGTCGTGATGGAGATTAAGTACACGCCGTGGCGCATGCGGTATATCAAGCGTGGTGAACCTGACGAGGGATGCGTATTTTGCGCGATTGCCGCTGCTGAAAGCGCAAGTGATGCCGAACGGTTGGTGCTCTACCGGGGGCGGCACTGTTTCGTGGTGATGAACCTCTACCCCTACAATACGGCCCACTTGATGGTGGTGCCGTATCTGCACGTTGCCGATCTTACGACGCTTGATAGTAATGTTGCTGGGGAATTGTTTGCATTGACGCAACAGTGCGTTGCGATCATTCAGGGTGAGTATGCGCCCCACGGCTTCAACGTTGGCATGAATTTGGGGCGTGTGGCCGGCGCCGGGATCGCCGATCATCTGCACATGCACATCGTGCCGCGCTGGAACGGCGACAACAATTTTATGCCAGTGATTGGCGGCACGAAGCTGATCCCTGAAGCGCTGGATGAAACGTATGCGCGGCTGCACCCGCATTTTGCCGCGCTTAACTCAACGTCCGCTCAATAAGATCGACGAGATGCGATATCTCGAACGGCTTCTGAATAATCACGGCGCCTTCAGCCTCAAGATCGGCAAACCACGGCTTGCGGCTGAGCGCCGTCATCAGAATGATGGGAATGCCATCGTCTTGCAGGCGCTCTTTGATGCGCTGGAATGTCTCGACGCCATCCATGTTGGGCATCATAATATCGCTCAAGACGAGGCTAGGCGAGAGGTTTTCGAGCATTCGCAACCCTTCGAGGCCGTCGCGGGCCAACACCACCTCGTAGCCAGCGTTGCGCAGGGCGAATGACAAAATACTCTGGAGGCCGAGATCATCGTCGATGATGAAGATGGTGCCTTTATTTGCTGACATATCTGTTTCCTTGCCAGTCATGGTTTTGGAATGGGTTGGGATGGACATGAGCAGGTCGGCGTTTGTTGTGCGCCATTATACCAGAGAGTAACTGGGTAGTTGTTGGGAAATGAAGAGTGATACGAGGAGTAAGGGCATGACTCGTCCGGTGCCGGCAGTGCTGGCCGAATATCCGTTTCATTATCCGATTGAAGTCCGCTTTCGCGATCTTGATGCGCTTGGCCATGTCAACAATTCGGTCTATGCGACGTATCTCGAATCGGCCCGGATCGCCTATTACCAGCGGCTGGTGGGCGGCTCGCTCGACCGGTTGGGGATCATTCTGGCTGAACTGACGATTCGCTACAAAGCGCCGGCCCATTTTGGTGATGAGTTGCTGGTTGGCGTGCGGGTCAGCCGGATCGGCGGCAAGAGTTTTACCATGGAGTACGCGATTGCCCGGCTTGGCGATGGCGCGCTGATCGCGACAGCGCAGTCGGTGTTGGTGGCCTACGATTACGCTGCCGGGCGCAGTGTGCCGGTGAGCGATGAGTTTCGCGCTCGCGTCGCCGAGCTACAGGGTGGGCTAGGCGAATCGTAGCGGCGACGCAGCGCTTCATCGCTCTACTCCGCTAATTCGTGGTAGAGCTGCACGACCGGATCATCGCGTTTGCGGCGCGGGTTGATGCCGGCGGCGGCGAGGTAGCGCTGGTAGATGCGCTGCATCTCTACCGGCAAACCGAGCCGGTGGCTGGCGCGTAAGTGCCAGTTCACCACAGCGGCTGCGCGTGGTTCGAGGCTTAAGACGCGCTGGCAATAGTGCAAGCATTGCTGGTCGTTGCCGACGTTATAGGCGTGGGCAGCCAGCCGTTCGCCGGCCAGCACCGTCTTGCTGAGCAGGCTCGCTCGCCGTTCGGCGGCCCACTGCTGCGCGCCGGCAATCCCTTCCATGTACGGCCCGTCGTACAAATCGAGTACGTATTGGTAGGACGAGATCGCTGCCTCAAGGCCCTGTTCGTCGGCAGTCTTGGCGGCGAGATCGAATGTCCGTTCGAGCAGATCAGCATCACTGCGGTACAGGTCAGTGTTGAGCGTGCAGCGTTGCCGGTCGGTACGCAGCAGGTGTGTCGCGAGATCACTGCCGCCGCAGTGGTGTAGCACTTGCCGCAAGGCAGTCAGGGTGCGGGCAATGCTGCTGGCGCTGGCTGCGCCGCCCCAAATTGCCGCCGCAATCTCGCTGCGCGTGGCTCCGCTGGAGCCGCAATGCACTAGATAGGCAAAGATGCCTTGTACCTTGCGCCCGCCGGCCTTCCCGCCATCGCTTTGCCCCCATTCGTCCGGCTCAATCGGGCGGCTGTCAATAAAGACTTGGAAGTCGCCAAGACAGCGCACGTAGACGCCACGGAATGGACGGAGTTCGACCCGCAGGCCGGTGATGTCACCGATGTTGGTTAAGGCTGTCCGCGCTTGTTCACTCAGCGCCGGATCGTCGAGTAAGCGGCGCAAGTAGGTAAGGGCGCGGTTGCCATAGTGGGTAAGCAGAATCGTGGTGGCTTGCCGGCGCACCAGCGGGTCGGTATGGGTCAAGAGTGGCAGGTAAAGCGTGACAGGATTGGACATAGCTGCTACTCATCTTGATCAGGCTCCTCTGGCGGGAGACGGCGGACAATGTTGACCGAGGGATCGATGCGGAGTTCACCGTGCTCATCAAATTCAACCAAGAGGATTTCGCGATCGCCGCTGAACATGCTGAAGCGGACTTTCCCGGCTCCATACGGCATACAGATGATCCGGTCACCGGGCTGGAAGCGCGGTTCGGGCGACGGGACGCTAGCGGCTGGTTGCGGCGTAGCCGGTGCGGCGGGTTCGGCGCGAGCGCGGCGTTGGCGCAGACGGGCCAGTATCGCTTCGGCGTCGGGCATGGTTGGCTCTTCGGCTGGCGGCGGGGTGGCTGGCTGCGCCGGCGGTGAGCGATCAGGTTGATTGCGCACCGGCGTCCGTTCGGGTGGCCGGCTGTACCGGTTGCGCGGGTTGCCGCTGGCACGGGCAGTACGAGGAGGCGGCTCAGCGCGAGGGGAAGGCTCAGGCGCGCGGGCAGGCGGCTCAGCGCGGGCAGGCGGCTCAGGCGCACGGGCGGGCGGCTCAGCGCGAGGGGAAGGCTCAGGCGCACGGGCAGGTGGTTCAGCGCGGGCGGGCGGCTCAGGCGCGCGGGCAGGCGGCTCTGGCGCACGGGTAGGGGGTTCTGACGCACGAGTAGGCGGCTCAGCGCGGGCAGGCGGTTCGGTGCGAGCAGGCGGCTCTGGCGCGCGGGCAGGGGGTTCTGACGCACGAGCAGGCGGCTCTGGCACACGGGCAGGGGGTTCTGACGCACGAGTAGGCGGCTCAGCGCGGGCAGGCGGTTCGGTGCGAGCAGGCGGCTCTGGCGCGCGGCTGGCCTTGGCCGGCGGCAATGACGGCATTGGAATCGCTACTTCCGCTTCACCACCCAACACCGCCAGCAGCCAATCCATATCGGTGCGGGCCAGCGGCTCGAACAGCGGATCGGTGCGTTGATCGAGGGCAATATCATAAGCCAGCGGCAGAATACTCTCGATCTGCTCGTACAGCCATTCCGCCAAGCCGTTGCCGTTCGGTTGGGCATCAACAAAGTACAGATGCTGGGTGGCCGGATCATACGCGGTCACGCAATCTTCCAGCCGGGCCAGCGTGCGCAGCGCAATGGCGGCGACACACGACCATCCGGCCAATTGGCCGGTCACATGCAGCGGCTGGGTGAGACGTACCCAGATCGCCGGACTATTCCATTGTTGGGTGAGCGGTTCCGCCAGCGCGCGTTCTTGGGCCGGGTTCCGCCCAACCTGCTCGCGGTAGGCATACGTCGTCTCTTCAATCGTGACCCGTCCCCATCCTACCTGCGGCCCTCTGCCGCCGCGTGCGCGACGCAATTCGCGCTGCGCCCATTCATCCCGAATCCGTACCTGACAACGGCGCAGCGGCAGGGTGCGCCGGCCAGCGCGGGCGGCCAGCGTCACCGTGCCGTGCTCGTCGTCACGTGCGATGACCTGTTGCCCGCCGCATAATGGCGGCAGCGCGGCAGCCGGATGCACCCAACGACCGGCAATGGATGGATCGACCATCCCGGTCTCGCGCCCTTGTTCATCAAGCAGATGGAGCGGTTCCATGCCGGCGGCATGCAGCGCGAGGGGAATATACGGGTCGCTTTGGGTTCCCGGCAACCAGATCGGCGTCCGATCGGGCAGGCGATAGAGATGCTGCTGCGCTGCGAGCCGTTCGACAATCGCCGTGAGTTGCCACTGCTGGATCTCCTCGTCGCGCAACGGTTGCTCGCTAGCAGCGCAGACCAGATGGAGCGCGGCGACAAACGGGTTCAGCGGCGCTGGCGGCCATACCGGTGGTTGCAGCAACGGCCACATGGCCATATCGGTCACGGCCAGCCGTTGCAGGGCCGGTTCGCTGACCCCGCGCCCCAACAGCAGAATCACGAGCGCGGCTCCGCTGTCGAGTGCAGCCTGCAGCGCAGCACCGGTCTGAGCGCCGGTTACGATCTGCACGTGGGCCGGGAGCGGGCTGGTTCCGGCACTAAACCGCTCAGCGGCGACGGCTGTCCGCACGTGGCCGATTTCATAGGGGGAAGCGACCACATGCACGCTGGCGCCAGCCGCAAGGAAGGTTTCAGCCAGCCGCGTGATCTCGCTGTGGCGCTCGCCGTCGCTCTGCCAGAGAGCCAGCGTGGTGGCCGGATGGGGCAAATCGTTCGCTGACGTGACCCGCCATTCGCGCCCGCTGAGCAGATGCAGCGCCGCTTCAGCGCCGCTGACCGGCGCGACCGAGCCGCCGAGTGCGAGGGGGTGCGGCGTGAGCCGGCTGGCACGGAGCAGGATCATACTGAGGTGGCTGGCGGCGATGCCGTAATAGGTATGGAGATCGGCAACCGCCACCAAACGCAACTGGCGCCAGAAGTAGCGCCATGCGCGGTCGTGAAAGCGGAGCAGCACGCCATGCACTTCGGGCAGCGTTGTGACGACCAGCCGGGCCGCCGGCGCAGCGCGGCGCTTCGCGCCGTTGGTCGCTGCGATGGCAAGTGCCGGCTGGCAAAAGCGCGCGAGCGCCGTCGCTTCGCGCTCGTGCAGCAATGCTTGATCGGCGTCGGGTGTAATCAATAGCGCGGTAGAGTTCGCTTCGTTGCGCAGCAGATCAAGCGCCAACAGATGCAAACTAGCCCGGCTGAGCAAGCCGCTGCCGGTGATCGCAAACGGCGCGCCGCGCCGGAGGGCGGCCAGTGCGATCGATTGGGCTTGAAAAAACGGGGTGCCAATCGCGCGCACCCATGCCTCGTTCAGCGCCTGATCGACCGGCAAGTGGCTAATGCGCGCGCCGCCGGCGGCGGGAATCCGGCGCAGCGCGATGAGCGGCGATGGCGATCGCCCGGATCGTTCAGCCAGCGTTTGCAAGATGTCGATCAGATCGCTCATAACGTTGCCGGTATGACCTCGTTCCCGCCACCCGCATAGGATCACCGGGCCTATCCTGCTCGCAAGGTGTTATCAAGCGTTCATCACTTCCAACCCGGCCCTGCCCTCGCCTGCTTACCCTCGCGTGAGCTCGGAGGTGGCTGTAAGGTATGATAATGTACTTTACCGGTTCCTTGGTGGTCTGTAAACTCCATGTTTGGGTCTTTTGCCAAACATATTATGCATTCCTGTTTCACAGAGGCGCGCGGGGGCTGTTTGTCATTGCGAGGGAGCGGCGGCACCCGGCGCAGGCGGGTGGCCCGACCGAAGCAATCTCCCGCTTGAGCGGAACTAACCTGTTTAGGCATCTCTCCCGTGCTCGGCGGGGATGGCGTCGCCGGGCGGGGGCTGTTTGTCATTGCGAGGGAGCGGCGGTAGCCGGCGCAGGCGGGTGGCCCGACCGAAGCAATCTCCCGCTTGAGCGGAACTAACCTGTTTAGGCATCTCTCCCGGGCTCGGCGGGGAAGGCGTCGCCGGGTGGGGGCTGTTTGTCATTGCGAGGGGGCGCAGCCCCCGAAGCAATCTCCCGCTTCAGCGAAACCAACCCGCTCAGATACCCCTCCCGCCCTCGCGGGGAATGGCGTCGCTAGCAGCGGTGCGCACTGACACGCCGGGAGCGTGGTATACTCCTGCCGGTTCCATCGATACATTGAGGTGAGGCAATGCGTTCACGCTGGTTGCGAGTCAACGGGTACCAGTTGCACTGGATCGAAGCCGGGCATGGGCCAGCAGTACTCCTCTTGCACGGGTTTGCCGGCTCGTGCGCCGATTGGGCGCCGACCGTAGCGTGGTTGGCCGAACACGGCTACCGGGCGCTGGCGGTTGATGCGTTGGGCTTTGGCCGCTCTGAGAAGCCGGCTAACGCGCCGTATGGCTTGGTGTTGCAGAGCGATCTCTACGCCGGGCTGCTGGCAGCTCTCGGTATCGAACGGGCTACCTTCGTTGCCCATTCTATGGGTGGCAAATACGCGCTGGCGACGGCTATCCGCCATCCCGATCGGGTGACGCGGCTGGCGTTAGTCGCGACCGATGGCTTTGTCGAGCCATCGCCGCTGACAATTATTGGCGGCTGGCCAGTGATCGGCGAGACGATCCTCTGGCTGTCGGCGCACCCGGCGGTGGTGCGCGCGTTCTTGTCGGCTGCTTTCCATAACCCGGCGCCGCATGTGAATGCCGAACTGATCGAACGCGGGCGCGAGGCGATTAGCGGCGCGGCTAACCGGCGCGCGTTGACGGCGCTAAGCCGGCGGTATGCGGCGACCGATCTCACCTTGACTGGCTTGCGTGTACGGTTGCATGAGGTTCGCGCGCCGACCTTGCTCATCTGGGGGACGCAGGATCGGGTCTTTTCCCTGCACAACGCCGAAACTGCCCGCCGTGAAATTCCCGGTGCGCAATTAGTTGTGATCCCGCAGTGTGGCCACTTTCCCCATATCGAAGCAGTGCGTCCCTTCCGGGGCTTGCTCAGTGGCTTTTTGGCGCAGTATGGGTAATGCGCCGGCGCTAACCGGCCCGGTACCAGCACGCTGGCAGGGGGATGCTTCCTCTGCCGGTGTTGTCGCTGTCGAGCGGGTGCGGAAAGTCGCGCCGAAATTGCGCGCCGCGCAGCCGGTCGCGGCGCAGAAAGGTGAACTCCATCGTCGGCGGGATTGTAATATCGCCTAGCTGCACTATCCCGCGCCGGTTATTGGGGTGAATATGAATGCAGGCATGGGTTTGGAGCAGCTTCTCGAGCGCGCGGCCAGCGGTGTGGAAGAACCACTTGTTGAACAACTGGTCAAGATGGTGAAACTCGGCGACAATGATCCGGAAGCGGTTGAGTAGGGCCGGCGGCGTCGCCAACAGCACCTCGTATTCTGATCCCTCGATGTCCATTTGCAAGAGCAGATCGGCGGCTGGCTCGTCAGGCAGCGATTGGTGGACCCACTCCTCCAATGTGATGAACTGATCAGTATTGAGCGCACCAACAAACAACTTACTAAACTGAAATGCCGGATGCGGGGTAGCCGGCCCATCAACCGAGGCGTCAGCCATAAAGACGCGCATGCCGCGCTCGGCGCATGCGCGTTCAAATTCAGAAATGGGGCCGACGCCGGGAGAGAAACAGGCGACAATACCAGCAAGATCGTCGGGTACAAGGTAGCCGCCGTCGCCGTGCGGGCCGATTCGGATAAAGGGGGTGGGTGGCGCCAGCGGATGAAGCTGTTGGATCAACCCGCGTAACTGTTCAAGCGGGGTAAGATTTGTCGGAAACATCCGCATCAGCGCAGCAAGCTGGATCGATTGCCGCAGGATCGCTTGTTTCATCATAGTGCCGGGTTTTGCGGGATAAATCACAGCGTGATTGTATCATTGCGCATCACCCGAGTCAATGACAAAACAGTCATTGTGTTGATTACACTTCAACTTTTGATAGGGCATTGAGAATCACCACCCCAATAATGATGAAACCAATGCCGATAATTGCCCATAGATCGAGTTCTTGACCGTACAGCATCCACGCAATGGCGGTGATTAAGATGATTCCAATCCCTGACCAGATCGCGTAAGCAATCCCGACGGGAATCGCTTCTAATGCGAGCGACATCGCGTAAAACGAGATCGCGTAGCCAACGACCACAATCACCGATGGCAAGAGGCGGGTAAAGCCGGCGCTCGCTTTTAATGCCGAGGTTGCTATCACCTCAGATACGATAGCGATCATCAAGAAAAGCCAGTATTTCATACCCCTACTCCATCCTACAGCAACGATTCAGAACCCAGCGATAAAACGGACGGCATCCTGCATCCAGTGGAAGGCGATGGCAGCCTCAAGACCATAGCGGCGGGCCAGCAGCAACGCCGGTACGCCCCATACGAGCGCGAGCGCGCCTCCTATGACGAACCCTATCAGCGGCGCGCTTAACCAGAGATCATCAACGTGAGCATAAGCGTGGGCCAACGTTGCGAGGAGACCGGCCAACCAGACGGCTTGCGCCGGCGGTTGTGTGCGCAGTCGCTGCCAGAGCCAGCCCCACAGCGCAAACCGGTAGAGCGTCTCTTCGACGATGGCTGGCTGGAGCGCGTCAATGATCGCGGCAATTGGCGATTGCCACTGGATCGGCTGATGCTGGGTTAATTGTAACCCAACTATATTCACCGCCGCGAACGGCAACCCGATTGCGAGTCCCAGCCCGATGCTCTGGCTGGTTTGGCGCCAATCGCCGGCGGCGAGGCGGCACGGTACTGGCCCGCCTTGGCGCATCACCGCTAGCCCGCCGAGCAGAGCGATCGTCGTGAAGAGGCCGCGCAACAGGCCTTGCGCCGCTGCGCCGTCGATCAGGCCGAAGAACGGGTATGGTGAAAAGAGCGTGGTCAACGGCATTGTCCCGCCCACGAGCAGCCCTGCCCCGATCGCCAGCGCCCAATCGCGCCGTTGGAGCGTCTGGACGTTGCGAGAGATGACCCACAACGCGACCGTCACGATCACGGTGTCGAGCAGATCAAATGTGCGCGGAACGGGAAACGCGGTTGTGAGTAGCGCGCGCCCGCCAATGAGCACGAACAGGGTGGCAAGTAGGATGAGAGGGGACGTTAGCTGGCGCATACGATACCTTGGCACGTAACATACCGGCAACCATTGCCCTAATCGTACCACTGCAATGGTTGCCGGCTGACAGGCGCCGGTTGCGTTGCAAACGGCAGGAAGAGACCAGTGCCGGTGGTGATGATCACGCCAAATGATGGGCGAGGATTGTCCCAGCAGGTTGCCGGTGCGCGTGAACAGCCAACGCCAAAGATCAGGCAGGTGAGCTGTTGCAAGAGGTTGCAATGCGTGATCCGCAGCGGGTTGAATGCGATATTGATGTGAGCAAGCGTATGTTGCGCGCAATAACGATAATCACCAGCAGCGCGATGCTCCCTTGCCAGAGATGATGCAACGTGATCATGAGAAAGCTGTTGTCCGGATCAAGCTGGCGCCATTGGTAATATAGCGGTTCCGCCAGCCAGAACGATAGTTCGCTGATCAGGCGGGTAAGGATCAGCAAGCCTAGCGCGAGGCCGCCGATCACGCTGCTGGTGCGCCAGAATGGCGTTTTCATAGCTTACTCTTTCACGTGCGTGAGCAAGATGGCGGTCATACGCATCCCTGCTAGCGTCAGCGCCGGGAAGATGACCAGTTCGGCTGGACTGATGGCCACTCCCACGCGGGCCATGTTCCATGCCATCAAGCTCACTGCGGTACCGAGGGTGAGAAACTTGGCCAACCCGATCGCGGTTAGCAGGTATCCCACCGCGTGCCGGCGCAAGAGCAAGCTGCCGCCAAGCACTCCCAACGGTGCGATGATGGCCAGATCGAGCGCTTGGATGAACATACTGGTGGTGTTTTCTAAGACGGGAATGGCGTCTGGCCCGAAACTGGCCGCGATCCGGCCTAGCCATGCGACGGTCAGAAAAGCGGCGGTGAGAAAGAGTAGGACGGCGATCGGGCCATGGGGCAGGTTGTCAGCGAAGTGGCTGGGCAGCGTGGCAAGATCAAACGAGCTGATCACGATGATCAAGGCGAAGAGACTAAGGCTGAAGAGAGCGGTGTAAACAAGGAAGAGCGGGTTGTATTGTGCGCCAACGCACATCGTGAGGTACGTGTAGAGGATGAAGCCGAGCGTGCCGGCCAATAGCAAGCGAGCGCGCAACGAACCGCGCCGGCTGAGCGCATGTGAGACAGCCAACAACGGCACACCCAATGCCAGCATCACCGCATCGTTGGCTTGCATCTGCGCTGCCGAGCTAACCGTGTCCCAGTAGTAGAGGCCACGGGCGTTGATCATTACCTGCTCGCCACGGAAGGTTGTCAGTGGGTACGGTGTGCCGCTGGCGGGCCAGAGGCCGGCCAGCGCAGCGACCGCCGCTAACCCGCCAATAATCGGCACCAGCCAGTTCAAGATGCGTTGCGTAGGCATGATCGTCTCCTCAGGTCACAATCCTACCGGCAACCAGCCGCGGATCTGGTTCCAATCGCGTTCATCGGTCTCGACCGCGCCAACCATCTTGGCAATCATCCGGTCAAGCCACGACAGGCGGCTGAAGTCCATCTTGCCGCTGAAATAGACCGTTTCGGCGTGTGGCACGAACGGTTGCACGGCGTTGAGATAGGCGGTGCGGGCGGTTTGGCTAGCTTCATCATCGCCGGTGTTGCGCAGGTGAACGGTGAAGAGCGCGACCGGTAGCCCGCTCAGGGTGGCCTGATGTCTCTTCACGAACTCGATCGCCTCAGGCAACCAGTTGCCAATGCGAATCGCGCTGCCGATAATCACCGTGGTATAGCCTGCCAACGCCGGTTGCTCGTTCACCGGTTTGACATCGACGGCATAGCCGCGCGCAGCAAGGCTTTCACCGATCGCGGCGGCAATTTCGGCAGTCGAACCGGCGCGGGTGGCATACGTCACGAGAATGCGTTTGCTCATCGGAGTTGCTCCTTCTAAGGTGACGGTAGGGTGGTCAATCACTGGCGTTTGGGTTGCGGCAACCGTTAATCCGGCGCCGGCCAGCGTCGCGCCGGCAACGCTCAGACCGGCGACTGTGAGGAAGCGGCGGCGGGAGATGGGTTGGGCCGGCATAATGATGCTCCTTCTTCGTGCGTGAAGGCTAGTATCACGTATCCCAGATTGTGCAGGTGGCGCAAGAGACCGAGGATGCCGGCCTGATCGGTCTGGATCGGCGCGATACGGCTGGTCGCGCCGGCGTAGCTCAAGACAGCTCCCGGCGGGCAACAGGCGATCACAAACTCTTCGTCAATCCGTCCGCGCAGGATGAGGCAGTACGGTTGCTGATCAGCAATGGTGGGGTGGCTGTTCATTGCGCGCTTCCTTTCGTGTTGGCTCCAGTGTATCTCTGGGCCAAACAAAACGGACTACACGAAGATGTAGTCCGTGCGGCGGAAATGATGTAGTTGTGCGCTACAGCCAGCCAAGCTCACGCGCGCGCGCCACGGCGTGGGTGCGGTTGTTGGCCGCCAGTTTGCCGTAGATGGTCTTGACGTGGAAGCGCACGGTGTTGACGCTGATAACCAAGTGCTCGGCGATCGCGGCATAGGTCAGACCTTGCGCCAATAAGCGCAGCACGGTCGCTTCGCGTTCGCTCAGCGGTTCAAAGCCGGCGGCGGTTATCTGGCGGGGCGCTGCTGGCGCCGGTGACGGCAGATGGATCGCCAGCCATGGCGGGCAATCAATCTGGCGCAGCAGATTGCTGATCGCCTCGCCGGCTTCAAGGAAGATGCGGACATAGCCTTCCGCTTCGGCAATCGCGAGCGCGCGGTTGAGCAGGCGCGTCGCGGTTGGCTGGTCGTGCTGGCGGCATTGCGCGCTCAGGATAAGGGTGCGCAGTAAGATATCGTACCGTCCGGTCGTCTCGGCGACACTGATCAGGTGTTGGGCTACATCGGCGGCGCGCGGATCGCGTTGCGCCAGCAGCAGACGCAACCAGCTTAGATGGATGAGCAGGGTACGATGGGTGGCCGGTTCATCAGGCGTGATGCCGCAGCGCCGGAGGTGCGCCGTCGCGGTGGCGAGGTCGCCGGTGGCCAGCGCTAGTGCAACCTGTTGCGCAAGCAGTTCGGGCCGCACCCACGCTGGCGCACCTTGTCCAAGCAATGTTTCAGCAGTGGCTAGGATGTGGGCAGCTCCAGCCAGATCGCCTTCAGATTGCAAGAGGCGGGCAAGCGTGCATTGGCTGTAGATCACCGAAGCATTGTGCGCCGCTAACGTCCCCAAATGAATGCTTTGCTCAAGGTATGCACGGCTGCGGGGAAGATCGTTCCATTCGTACAACACTAGCCCCAATGCGCCGTAGACTGCGCCAAAGATCGGCGGCGGCGCAGTTTGGCTGTGCTCTAGATGCTGGATCGCTGCGGTGGCGGTGGCCGCCGCGAGGCGCAAATGCCCGTATTGCGTTGCGAGCAGCGTGAGGTGCGCCACCGCCAGCATTTCGGTAACGGGATCGCCGGCGGTGCGCGCCGATTGCGCTGCGCGTTGCAATGCGGCGACGGCGTTGGTAAAGTCGGGCAACTGGCGGTAGGCCCCACCTAATGCCAGCGCCGCCAATCCGGCGACTCGTTCGTTGCCGGTGGGGTTGGCTGCCAAACTCGCCTCAGCCGCCGTAATGGCTTCTGTGATTCGCCCAACCGTTTGGTTCAGATTGGCGCGCAAGGCCAAGCTCTCTGCCCGTAGCGCCGCGTCATTGGCAGGCGGTTGGGCAGCGAAGGCGGTTTCTGCCTGTATGAGCAGTGGCTCCACCTGTTCAAGCTGGCCGCGCAAGAGCCGCATCCAGCCGAAGTCGAGGCAGAGGCGCGGGCTGGTTTGAAGGCAGCCGTCCGGCAAAGCGTGCAACCAACGTTCAAGGGCGTGAGTATAGCCGGCATTCAACAATACCCAGCCATGGCGTTCGAGCAGCGCAATGACCCGTTCTTGCTCGTTGGCGGCCAGCGCGTGATCGATCGCCTCAACCGGCCTGCCTTGCGTTTCGTGCCAATGACTGGCGCGTTGATGCAGCCGAGCAATGAGCGAGGGATAGCGGCGCCGCAGGTGCGTCTGCAAGAGTTCGGCGAACAGGCGGTGATAGCGGTGCCACGTGCCGGTATGGTCTTGCGGCACGAGGAACAGGTTGGCGGCTACGAGATAGTCAATCAGCGCGGCGCTGTCTGTCCGGCCAGTGACGGCATCGCACAACTCGCTGGTGAACCGGTCGAGGATGGAGGTTTGCAAGAGAAACTCTTGCACAGCGGGCGGCTGGCGGGCCAGCACCTCTTCAGTAAGATAACCGAGCATGAACCGATGTGAACCGCTCAGTTCCGCCACCAACCGGGCCGGATCGGGCGACCCTTGCAATGATAATCCGGCGAGTTGCACCCCTGCCGGCCATCCCTCAGTGCGTTCGAGCACCTGATCGAGAGCGGCGTCATCTAACGCCAACCGCATCCGTTCGCAGAGAAGGGCGATCGTTTCGGCGCGGTCAAACCGTAAATCGGCTGCGCGCACCTCGGTGAGCTGGTTGCGCGCGCGCCAGCGGGCCAACGGCATAGCCGGATCTTCGCGGGTGACGAGCATCAGGTGGAACGATGGCGTCGCGTGGGCTAACACCTGCTCGGCCAGCGTCAAGATCGCCGGATCGTGGATCAGGTGGAAGTCGTCGAGCACGCAGACCAGAACCTCGTTGAGGGTGGCAAGCTCGTTGAGGATCGTGGCCGCGAAGATTGCGGGGGGCGGGAATTGGCCGGCGCGCAAGATGGGCAGCAAGTCATTTCCAAGCTGCGGGTAGACTCGTTGCAGCGCCGCCACGAAATAGAGGCCAAACCGGATTGGGTCGTCGTCAGTTTCGTCGAGCGCCAGCCACGCGATGGGGCAGGAACATTGCGCGGCCCACGCGGCGGCGAGCGTGGTCTTGCCATAGCCGGCGGGGGCGGCGATCAGACTCAGCCGGCGCTGCTCAGCCAGCCCTTCGTTCAGGCGCGCCACCAAGTGCGGGCGCGCGATCGTGGAAGGCGCGGGCCGCGGTGGGATGATCTTGCTGATCAAAAGGGTAGGTGTCATAGTTGCCATCATCTATTCCGGCGCTGCCGGTTTCGGCAACACAAGACTTAACAACGGGTTGGGGAAGCGCCGGACAAGGGTAATCGCGCAAAAGGTCTCGGCGAGATCGGGCAAATCGGCATACTCGACCAGCATCCCGTTGTCGAGTTCATCTTTGACCACGATTGGCGGCATCACCGACAAGCCGCTGTGTTCGCGCGCCATCAACCGCAGCATGGCCATGTCGTCAGCTTCGGCCACGATCCACGGTTCAATGCCTAAACGGTGCATCAGAGCGTCGAAGCCGGCGCGTACCGTCGATTCGGGCGAAGGCACGACGAGCGGCTCGGTGCGTAATAATTCGTCAATTGGTTTCTGATACCGGTCAGCGCGGGGATGGCCGATCAAGCCCACCGGCTGCGTGTCGATCACGTGAATGATCCACGGCGAGGACTGATCGCGGGGAGGCGCCACATCCGACAGCACCACATCGAGATCGTACAGCTTGAGGCTGTTGAGCAGGTCATCGAGCGCGCCAGAGCGAATGATGACCTTGATATCGAGATCGATCAGCAGCGGGCGCAGAAAGCGCACCTGAAAATTGCGCGAGAGGGTAGACAGCGCGCCGACGCGCAATACCTTTTGCTGGGTCTCGGCCAAGCGGCCAAAGGTGCCGAGCAGTTCATCGCCTTTGGCGAAGATCGCATCGGCAAAGTCGAGTGCAATATGGCCGGCTTCGGTCAGCACCAACCGGCGACCCACTCGCTCGAACAGTGGTTGGCCCAGATAATCTTCGAGCGCGCTGATCTGCATCGACAGCGCCGATTGGGCGATGTTGTGCTTGCGCGCGGCCCGGGTGAGGTTGCCTTCGTGGGCCACGATCCAGAAATACCGCAAATGATGATAATTCAACATAATTTTTGATATGCCTACCGTAATACCGCACGGCTGTGCGGTTCCTGCCCTGCGTTGTTGAGGTGCGGACAGAACATGGAACTGTCGATCGCTGTGCGATGCCTCAACGCTCGGTTCTACGCTCCCCTCTCCCGCACCAGTGAGTTGAGGAGCGGGCAGACCATGTGATCGATTGCAACCGTGGATCGCTGTGCGATACCGTAAAGCCCCGTGCTGCACTCCCCATCACCCCTCCCCCAGCGAGGGAGGGGCTGGGGGTGGGGGCAAACCACCGCATCCCAACGCCATCAACCGCATCTATGCTCATCTGTTCTGTCCGCTCTTGAACCCAGCGGGGGAGGGGCTGGGGGTGGGGGCAAACCACCGCATCCCAACGCCATCAACCGCATTTGCGATCACAGGTTCTGTCCGCCCTTGCATCCTGCGGTGGGATAGATGCCGTGCGCCCCATCCACCACCAGTATGCCAGATTGCATGCGCTGCTGCAATGACCCCTCGTTAAATATTCTATCAAAACGAACGTATTTTGCAAAAACATATATTTTACTGATTGATAGCCGCATGATACTATCCAACTATCGACCATTGATACACAGGGAGGTAACGACGGTATGGATGGGATGTTGGCGCTTCTGGGATATCTTGCGCCGCTATCGTTGGCGGTTGTGGCGCTGTTGGCGGCGCTCAACCTGTTGCGTTCGGTTGAGCTGGTGTTTCAGGTTGGGCGGGCGGTGAGCATTGGCGCGTTTGGCTTGATGCTCACATTGGGGATCGTGGTCTTGACCACTGGCCCGCAGGTCAGCCCGTTGATCGGGATTGGCGAGGTGGGGCTGTCGCTGCGCCTCGATGCGCTCAGTGTGATGATGTCGTGGTTGGTGACGCTGCTGGGCGCGTTGTTGATCCAGTTTAGCCGGAACTATCTCGATGGTGATCCGCGCCAGAAGCTCTTTTTCATCCGTTTGTACCTGACGGTCAGCGCCGTGCTGTTGATGGTGATGGCCGGCAATCTCTGGCAGTTGGTGGCAGCGTGGATTGCGATGAGCCTTGCTCTGCACGAGCTGCTGGTGTTTTACCCCGATCGGCCACGCGCGATCCGGGCAGCGGGCAAGAAGTTTATCGTGGCCCGCGTTGGCGATGTGGCGCTGATTAGCGCAGCGGTGCTGCTGGCGCAAACCTTCGGTACGACCGATTTGGGCCAGCTCCGTGACGCGACCAGTGCGGCGTTGGCGTCGGGTGTGATCCCGGCTGGCGCTGCAACCGCCGCCATCTTGATTGTGATCGCGGCGGCGCTGAAGTCGGCAATGTTCCCCTTCCATGGCTGGTTGCTCGAGGTGATGGAGACGCCGACGCCGGTGTCAGCTCTGCTGCACGCTGGTCTGCTTAACGCTGGCATCTTCTTGGTGGTGCGGTTTGGCGAGCTGGTCTTCTTGTCGACGCCGGCGCTTATCTTACTGATCGTGCTCGGTGGCTTTACCGCCATCTTCGCCTCGTCATCGATGATTACCCAGAGCAGCGTCAAGGTGTCGCTGGCTTACTCCAGCGCGGCGCACATGGGCTTTATGTTGATGCTGTGCGGTTTTGGCGCGCACACGGTGGCGATTATGCACCTGATTGCCCACTCGTGCTACAAGGCCCACGCCTTCCTCTCGTCGGGCAGCATTATCGAGTACGTGCGCAATACTGGCGCGCAGAAGCTGGATAAGGCGCCGAACCCGCTGGCGTTGCTGGCGAATATGGCGGTGGCGGTGGCGATGTTTGTCGCGGTGGCGACTGCGATCGGGATCGATATTACCAAGCGGCCCGGTGAGACGGCGATGGTCACGATCTTTATGGCGGCTGTCGCTTACCTATTGGTTAAGGGTACGACCGGCAAAGCGCCCCTCTACGTTATCGCGCGCACAATGGGGATGGCAGTCTTGGTGACGCTTGCCTTCTTCGCGCTCGAAGTGGCCGCTGAGGCCTTGCTCGGCGGGGCGGTGGCGGTTTATCCGGCGCTGAGCATGCCGGTGATGGTCGCGATGATCGCGGCGGTGGTCATCTTCGTTGCGGTGATGGCGTTCAGCGCCTTTTTGCCGGCGCTCGCCAATCTGCCGGCGTGGCGCGCGTTCTATGTCCATCTCAAGCACGGCTTCTACGCTAATGCGCTGTTTGACCGGGTGCTCGATACGCTCCGGTTGGCGCGGTGATGGAATGGGGCACGGATCCACACGCATAGACCCTGACTGATAAGAGATTGCAATATCACGTATGGAGGATGCGCCAATGACTCTGGTTGAGACCAATATCCAATCGCTGCCAGTTATCGCTGCGCCGATCCGGGAGCTGACCGCGGAAGCGGTTATCGCGGCGGCCAAGCGGGCCGAGCACCAGATTGCGCCGTTGTGGCCGTTGCGCACGTTCGTCGCCGTGAACCCCTACTTGGGCCTGATCGATCACTCGTTTGCGCAGGCGGCCCAACTGCTGGCGCGGCGGGCCGGCGCCAAGATGACTGCGCCGCGCACGTTCTATGCTGAGGCCATTCAGAGCGGGCGCATTACCGATGACGATCTGGCGGCGGCGATTGCGGCGGGGGCGCCGTTCCCCGGCTCGCCGGCGACGGTGGCGGCGCTGAAGGCGTTTGCCCTCAGCCGCACTCCGGAACCGGTGATCAAGACGCTGCCTACCGTGGCCGATGTCGCGGCCAAGCTGACCGGCACGCCGTGGGCCGATATTGTCACCGACTCAATCTCGAACTGGGCCGGCGCCTACTTCGATCTGGGCCAGTCCTATTGGCGCTCGCCGTGGGCCAATCTGCCGGCTTTCGCAGCGTGGCGGGCCGAAGCCGCCTTCGACCGCACGCCGCAGGTGCGTGGCGCGCGCGCCTTCCAGCGCGTGTTGCAGGAAATGCCCAAGACCGCGCCAGAGGCGATCGTGGCCGCTGTTGAGCTGTTGCAGATCCCGGCCAATGGTCTTGAGCCCTACTTCCACCGCCTCTTGCTGTCGATCCAAGGCTGGGCCGGGTATGCCCGCTACCTGCGCTGGAATGCCGAACTCTACGGCGGTCAAGACCAAACCTTGACCGATCTGCTGGCGATCCGGCTGGTGTGGGAAGTGGCGTTGTGGCGCAGCTTTGCCCGCACCGGCTTGGCCGAAGCGTGGCAGCAGCGCAAGGGAGAATTGGGCAATGATCAGGTGGACGAAGCGGCCAAGCGGGCGCTCGGCGGCGATCTCTTGCTGCAACGCGCCTTCGAGAAGGCCTACCAGCGCCAGTTGTTCGCCAGCCTCGGCGCGCCGGCGCCGGCGGCTGCCGCAACCCGCAAGCGCGCGCAAGCCGCGTTCTGCATCGACGTGCGCTCAGAGATCTTCCGCCGCGCGCTCGAAACTGTGACCGGCGAGATCGAGACGATTGGCTTTGCCGGGTTCTTCGGCTTCCCGATCGAGTACATCCCGCTGGCCGAGACGCAAGGTGGTGCGCAGTGTCCGGTCTTGTTGACGCCGCAGTTCGTGATCGCCGAGTCGGTTGATGGCAAGGCCAGCGCCGATGTCGAAGCCGCTATCGCCAAGCGGACGATGAACCAGCGCGTGGCCAAGGCGTGGCGGATGTTCAAGTTTGGCCCGGTCTCGTGCTTCGGCTTCGTCGGGCCGGTCGGCTTGGCCTATCTGCGCAAGCTACTGCTCGACACGCTCGGCATCACCCGGCCGGTGCCGCATCCGGCGACGTTCGGCCTCGATGCCGATACCCGCGCGCGGGTCAAGCCGAGCCTCGAACCGCGCCCGATCAATGGTCGCGTGACTGGTATGGCGCTGGAGCAGCGGATTGCCGCCGCCGAGGGTGCGCTCAAGGCGATGTCAATGACCAGCAACTTTGCCCGCATCGTGTTGCTGGCCGGCCACGGTTCAACCACTGTCAACAACCCGCACGCCACTGGCCTTGATTGTGGCGCGTGCGGCGGCCACACCGGCGAAGCGAACGTGCGGGTGGCGGTGCAGATCCTCAACGATCCGGCGGTGCGGGCCGGTCTGCGCCAGCGCGGGATCGACATTCCGGCCGATACGGTGTTCGTGGCCGGTTTGCACGACACCACCACCGACGATGTGACCATCTTCGACAAAGGCGATGTGCCGGCCAGCCACGCCGATGATCTCAAGCAGTTGGAAGCCGATCTGGCCGCTGCCGGACGGTTGGCGCGGGCCGAGCGGGCCGCATTGCTGAAGATTGGGGCGGATGATAACATCGATCAAGCGGTGCGCCAGCGCAGCAAAGACTGGTCACAGGTGCGGCCAGAGTGGGGCTTGGCCGGCTGCGCCGCGTTCATCGCCGCTCCCCGCGAGCGCACCGCTGGGGTGAAGCTGGACGGGCGCTCGTTCCTGCACAACTACGATTGGCGGCAGGACGATGGTTTCGGTGTGCTGGAGCTGATCATTACCGCACCGATGATCGTGGCGAGCTGGATCAACCTGCAATACTACGGCTCAACGGTTGATAACCGGGTCTTCGGCAGCGGCAACAAGACGCTGCACAACGTGGTCGGTACGCTCGGCGTGCTTGAGGGCAACGCTGGCGACCTGCGGGTCGGGCTGCCGTGGCAGTCGGTTCACGACGGCGAGAAGTACGTCCACGAACCAATGCGCTTGCACGTGCTGATTGAAGCGCCGATCGATGCGATGACCGCGATCATCGCCAAGCACGAACAGGTGCGCCAATTGCTCGACAACGGCTGGCTCTACCTGTTTGCGATCGGTGAAAATGGCAAGGTGACGCACCAATACGCCGGCGGGTTGCGCTGGCAGGCGGTGTAACATCACCTGATGCAGTCATTGGAGCCGCACGGTGGTGCGGCTCCCATGTTTGTACAGATATAGATGCAATTTGTAGAGCCGCACGGCGGTGCGGCTCCAATGTTTGTACCGGATAGATGCAATTGTAGAGCCGCACGGTGGTGCGGCTCCCATGTTTGTACAGATATAGATGCAATTTGTAGAGCCGCACGGCGGTGCGGCTCCAATGTTTGTACCGGATAGATGCAATTGTAGAGCCGCACGGCGGTGCGGCTCCAATGTTTGTACTGGATAGATGCAATTGTAGAGCCGCACGGCGGTGCGGCTCCTATCGATGCCATATCACCCCACCGGCACCTCTCCCGCCGGTTGCGTTACCGTGATGGTTGGGGCAGTTTCACCCGGCGGCAGCAGGGCAACGCTCAACACCTCGTCGAGGGTTTCGACCGGGATGAAGGTCATCTCGGCGCTGACGGCGGACGGCAGGTCGTCGAGGTCGAGCATGTTGCGCTTGGGCAGAATGATGGTGCGAATCCCGGCCCGGTGCGCGCCGAGCGCCTTCTCTTTGATGCCGCCGATGGGCAGCACCCTCCCCCGCAGCGAAATTTCGCCGGTCATGGCGATGTCGTCACGCACCAGCCGGCCAGTGGCGGCTGAAGCCAACGCCGTCGCCATCGTAATCCCCGCCGAGGGGCCGTCTTTGGGCACGGCTCCCGCCGGCACGTGAATATGGATGGCGTGGGTCTCGAAGAAATCCGGTTCGATGCCGAGCGAGCGGGCGCGCGAACGGACGTAGGTCAGCGCAGCTTCGGCGCTCTCGCGCATGACATCGCCGAGCTGGCCGGTGATCCGCAGCTCCTTCTTCCCTTCCACCGCACTCGCCTCAACAAAGATAATATCACCGCCGACCGGCGTCCAGACCAACCCAATCGCCACGCCGGGTTGGTCGATCCGCTCGCGGGTTTCGTTGGTGAAGCGGGGCCGGCCTAAGGCCGTGCGCACGAAGGCGGCATCAACCACGAACGGCAAGCTGGCCGGGTCGATCTCGCCTTCGCTGAGGCGGCGGGCAACTTTGCGCAGCACCGCGCCAATCGACCGTTCGAGGTTGCGCACGCCGGCTTCGCGGGTGTATTCGTTGATAATGCAGCGTAGCGCTTCTTCACTCACCGTCGCCTCTTCGGGGCGCAAACCGTTGGCGCGCAACTGGCGCGGCACGAGATGGCTCTGCGCGATCTGCACCTTCTCGTCTTCGATGTACCCCGACAGTTCGATTACCTCCATGCGGTCGCGCAACGCCGGCGGCACCGTATCCCACGTGTTGGCGGTGGCAAGGAACAGCACCCGCGAGAGATCGAACGGCAGATTGAGATAGTGATCGGTGAAGGTGTGGTTCTGTTCCGGGTCAAGCACCTCAAGCAGCGCGGCGGCTGGGTCGCCGCGGTAATCCATGCCGAGTTTGTCAATTTCATCGAGCAAAATCACCGGATCGGCGGTACCGGCGCGGCGCAGCTCTTGGATGATCCGGCCCGGCTGCGAACCGATATAGGTGCGGCGGAAGCCGCGCAGCTCGGCTTCGTCGCGCACGCCGCCTAAACTCATGCGCACGAAGCTGCGTCCCAAAGCGCGGGCAATGCTCTGGCCGAGGCTGGTCTTGCCGACGCCGGGAGGGCCAACGAAGGCGAGGATCGGCTCGCGGTTAGCGCGCAAGTTTTCTTCCCCCAACAGCGCGCGGCGCTGCTTGACCGCCAGATATTCGAGGATGCGCTCTTTCACCTTCTGCAAGCCGTGATGGTCTTCGTCGAGCACTTGCCGGGCATAGGCGATGTCAATCGGCTGGCCGGTATAGATATTCCACGGCAATTCAGCCAACCACTCAAGGTAGGTGCGCACCATCTGATATTCCGGCGAGCTCGCGTTAATCCGGGCCAGCCGGTTCAACTCGCGGTCGGCCTCTTTGCGCGCTACTTCCGGCAGGTTGGCAGCGGCCAGCTTCTGGCGCAGATCGTCGAGCTCGGCCGCTTCGCTACTATCTTCCCCCAACTCCTTTTGAATCGCCTTCAACTGCTGGCGCAGGTAAAACTCGCGCTGCTGCTTGGCCGCACTCTCTTGCACCTCTTGGCGCAGGCGAGCCTGCACTTCGAGCACAGCAAAATGCTTGCGGTAGAACTCGCGCACCTTGCGCAGCCGCTCGACCACATCGAAGGTTTCGAGCAGCTCTTGCCGTTCGGCGAAGGTGTAATCGGGCGAATAGCCGGTATTATCGGCCAGATGGCCGGGATCGTCGATCGAGCGCACGAAATTGCGGATCTCTTGAGTGACGCCGGGGCGCAATTCGAGCACGGCGTCGATGGCGGCATGCACTTCGACCATCAACTGTTCAAGTTCCGGCGTGCGCTCGAAGACATCGGGCCGGCGGGTGAAGCGGAAGCGCAGGTAAGGCGTGGTCTGGGTGGCTTCGATCAGTTCGGCGCGCACCAACCCGCGTACCACCACACCGGTCGCACCGGTGGGCAATGTGCCGATCTGCTCAATCCGGGCCACCACGCCAACCCGAAAGAGCTGATCGGTAATTGGGGCATCAGCCGGCGGATCGGGCCGGCGCGCGGCCAGCAACACCTTGCGCCCCTCGCGCGCGGCTGCCTCAGCCGCCGCTGCCCCCAGCTCATCGAGGGTCAAACTGACCACAGTATAGGGAAAGACCACTGCCCCTTCGAGCGGAATCAGCGGCAGCGTCTCTGGGGTCTCTTCGCTCGGTTGGTCGTGCAGCGTCTCGTCACTCATAGCGCGTCTCCCGATTGGTAAGCGGAACAACTATTCCGCACTATTGGTATTGTGAAACGCACGCCGAAGCGTGTCAATGGCAGCGGCCAAGTTCTAGTGAAACTCTAACAGTAGCGGCGCAGAGGGGGCAAAGACGCACACGAGGCAAAGGCGCAGAGGGAGCAAAGACGCACACGAGGCAAAGGCGCAGAGGGGGCAAAGACGCACACGAGGCAAAGGCGCAGAGGGGGCAAAGACGCAAAGAGATGATAAACGCAAAGGCGCAAAGGACGCAGAGAGCGCAGAGATTTTTAACGCAAAGACGCGAAGGGCGCGAAGGGCGCAGAGGGTTTTGTAGGGATGGCGCCAAGCACGCTCTTACCCAACCTAAAAAACCTTCGCGTCCTCTGCGCTCTTTGCGCCTTTGCGTTTAGATCACTTCGCGTCTCTGCTCGCTTTGCGCCTTCTACACCAGTATAACCCGCACGCCGGCCTCTTCCATACGGCGCAGATCGATCTCGGGCAAGTCGGTGTCGGTAATCACCGTTTCGATCGACTCAAGCGGCAACACCTTAATAAACCCGCGCCGCTGCCACTTGCTCGAATCGGCCAGCAGAATAATCCGGCGGGCGGCGTGGGCCAACGCGCGCTTGGTTTGAGCGATCTCGCTGGTCGAGTCGGTCACGCCGTAGCTTGAGTCGACCGACTCGGCGGCCAGAAACAGCTTCTCGACCACCAGATGAGCTAGATTCTGCTCGACCAGCGGCCCCAGTGTGCCGAAGGTGGCGTAATTGACGGCGCCGCCGAGCATCCAGACCTGCACGTCGCTGAGATGGCGCAGCTCGATCACCACGTTCAAGGCGTTGGTGACGACGGTCAGCGGCGTGCGCTGGCGTAAGTGTTTGACCATCTCGACCACGGTTGTGCCGGCGTCAAGCAAGATCGTGTCGCCGGGATTGACCAGTTGGGCGGCGGCGGCGCCGATGCGGGCCTTGGCTTCGAGCCGGATGCCGGCCCGTTGCTCGAACGCGATCAGCGCGCTGGTCGCCGGTAACGCCACCGCGCCGCCGTGATCGCGGATCAGCACCCCCTCGCGTTCGAGTGCAGCCAAATCGTTGCGGATCGTCACCGGCGTCACGCCAAAAAACTCGGCCAGTTCGTTAACCCGCACCGAGCCGCGTTGCCGCACCAATTCAGCGATCCGGCTGCGCCGGTCGAGCATGAGCGGGCTGCGTTCGCCGATCGCGTTGTCATCCGGTTGCATTGATCTATCTCCGGTTGTGATTGATTTTCGTTTGGTTGCGTTTGTATTGTACGGTACCGGCATGACCAGCGTCAAGGGGATGATCCATAACCGTTGGGCGCCTGTAGAGCCGCACGGCTGTGCGGTTCTACATGAAAAACAAAATCAAACGAAAATCATCTATTGACAAAACGAAAATGTATGATATGATCAAGTCATCAAACGATACCGATGACATCCCGGCAACGAACATTGGCCATACAAGCAACCTCGCCTTACCCGGTCGCGTTTCATCACGGCGAGTTGTCGCATGACCGCACCGTTGCGGCGGTCTAGGCCTACCCAGCCTACGCAGGCTGGCGCACAGAGGAGTGCTGTATGTTGAAGCTGACGGCTGCGAGTGTCCGCATTGGCGCGGTCGCGACCTCGAAGGAAGATGCGATCCGGCAGGTTGGGCAGGTGCTGGTGCAGGCCGGCAATATCCAGCCCGCTTATATCGAGAGCATGCTAGCCCGTGAAAAGCTGGCCAATACCTTCCTCGGCAACGGCATCGCTATCCCCCACGGCAAACCCGAAGACCGCGATCTCATCCGTGAAACCGGCATCGCCGTGCTGCAAGTTCCCGCAGGCACGCCGTGGAATGACGGCGAGACGGCGCATTTGATCGTCGGCATTGCCGCCCGTTCCGATGAGCATATTGATGTGTTGCGCCGCTTGACCCGTGTGCTTGGCGATGCAGCGCTGGTCGCCAAACTGCGCCAAACCCGCGATCCGGCGGATATTGTCGAAGCGCTGACCGGCGAGCGTCCGGCCCCGCCGGCCCCGCCGGCGACCGATTATGAGCACGCCGTACCAGTGACGATCCAGAACCCGACCGGTTTGCACGCCCGTCCGGCGGCTGCGTTTGTCGAAACCGCAAAGCGGTTTCAATCCGCGATCCGGGTGCGCTACGGCGAGACGGTGGCCGACGGCAAGAGTTTGCTCAGCCTGTTGCAGTTGGGCGTGAGTGCAGGCGCAACGGTGACGATTTCGGCCCAAGGGCCTGATGCGGCGGCTGCGTTAGCGGCGTTGCAGGCGCTGGTGGCGTCAGGCATGGGTGAAGAGCCGGTCGAGCCAGAGACGGCGCATCGTCCGCAGTTGGCGTATCGCGATTGGACTCCCCAGCATGTCGCGGCGACGATCAACGGGATTGGCGCTGCCGAGGGGTTGGCGATCGGCCCCATCCGCCACTATCGCCGCGCGCCGCTTGTGATTACCGATAACCCTAGTGATCGGATGAGCGAGGCGGCGGCGCTTGAGAATGCGCTGGCGGCGGCACGCAGTGAGTTAGAGCTGGTCGCTGGCGAGGTCTCGCGCCGGCTCGGTTCGTCGCGCGCGGCGATCTTTCGCGCTCACGCCGAGTTGCTGGCCGATCCGGCGCTGGTGCGCGAGACGGTCAGCCGGATTTTCGATGGCCATAGCGCAGCGTGGGCTTGGCAGCAGACGATCGCTGCCCGCGTGGCCCAGCTTGAGAAGCTTGATGATCCGGTCTTGGCCGGGCGGGCAGTTGATCTGAGCGACGTTGGCCAGCGCGTGTTACGCCATCTGCTCGGCCTTGGCGAGATGCCGTTTATCAGCTTGGCCGAGCCGGCGCTTTTGGTCGCCGATGATCTGACTCCTTCCGATACCGCCACGCTCGATCCTGATAGTGTGTTGGGGTTATGCACAGCGTTGGGCGGCCCAACTTCACACACCGCGATTATTGCTCGTTCGCTCGGTTTGCCAGCGATTGTCGCCGCCGGCGAGGCGGTGCTGGACATCGAAGATGGCACCCCGGCGATTCTCGATGGTTTTCACGGCCAGCTCTATCTGCGGCCCTCGGCGGCTGATGTCGAGACGGCGCGCGCGTTGCGGGCCGGCTTGGATCAAGCGCAGGCAGTGGCGTTTGCCACTCGCCACCAGCCGGCGATCACCCGCGATGGGGTGCAGATTGAGGTAGCGGCCAATGTCAATCGGGTGGCCGATGCGGCGCGCGCGATCGAAAACGGAGCCGACGGCGTGGGCTTGATGCGTACCGAGTTTCTCTTTATCGAGCGCGAGAGCGCGCCTGACGAAGAGGAGCAGTACGAAGCCTACCGGACGATGGTCGAGACAATGGCTGGCCGTCCGTTGATCATCCGCACGCTCGACATTGGCGGCGACAAAGAGGTGCCGTACCTCAACATTCCCCGCGAAGACAATTCGTTCCTCGGCATTCGCGGGTTGCGGCTCTGTCTGCGCCGGCCCGATCTGTTCGAGCCGCAACTGCGCGCGATCTACCGCGCCGCGCGGCACGGCCCGCTCAAGATCATGTTCCCGATGGTGGCGACGCTCGAGGAGGTGCAGCAGGCGAAGGCGATTGCCGAACGGATCCGGGCCGAGCTCAATGCGCCGCCGGTTGAGATCGGGATTATGGTTGAGGTGCCGTCGGCGGCGATGCTGGCCGATGTGCTGGCTGCCGAGGTCGATTTCTTCTCGATCGGCACCAACGATCTGACCCAGTATGTGCTGGCGATGGATCGGCTCCATCCCGAATTGGCCCGCCAAGCCGATAGCCTGCATCCGGCGGTGTTGCGCACGATTGCCCGTACCGTCGAAGGAGCGGCGAGCGCCGGACGCTGGGTAGGGGTGTGCGGCGGCATCGCCAGCGATCCGCTTGGTGCGGCGATTTTGGTTGGTTTAGGTGTGCATGAGTTGAGCGTCAGCATTCCCAGTGTCGCGACCATCAAAGCGCATCTGCGCGGCCTCAGCGTCGCCGATCTGCGCGAGCTGGCGCGGCGGGCGCTGGCGTGTCGCAGTGCAGCGGAGGTGCGCGCGCTATGAAGATTGCTACGATTACGCTCAACCCAGCCATCGATCAGACGGTCTTTGTCGATCATTTTCAGCCGAATACGGTGAACCGGGCGCGGGCGATGCAGCGCGACGCCGGCGGCAAAGGGGTGAATGTGGCGTCGTTTCTGGCCGATTTTGGGCTGAACGTCACTGCCACTGGCCTGCTCGGCGCGGAAAATCCGCACATCTTTGAGCGCCATTTTGCTGCAAAACGGATTGCCGATCGCTTTGTGCGGGTGCCGGGCGCGACTCGTATCGGGGTCAAGATTGTTGATGAGGCTAACCAGCAGACTACCGACATCAATCTGCCCGGTTTGCCGCCGCCTCCCGGCGCGCTCGATGCGCTGCTGGCGGTGATTGATGAGTTAGCCGTCGATCACGAGTGGTTTGTCTTGGCCGGTAAGTTGCCTCCCGGCGTGCCGGTGGAGTTTGTGCCGGAATTGGTGGCGCGTTTGCGCCGGTTCCACCGCGCCGTGGCGCTCGATGTCAGCGGGCCGGCGCTGGCCGCCGGTTTGCCGGCCCAGCCGGCGCTGGTCAAGCCCAACCTCGACGAGCTGCGCCAGATCGATTTGCTGGCCGGCGATGGGCTAGAGGCCGCCGCAGCCGCGGCTCGCCGCATCAACCAGATGGGAGTGCCGCTGGTCATTGTCTCGATGGGAGCGCAGGGTGCGATCTTTAGTGAAGGCGCAACCATGTTGCATGCCGTGCCGCCGCCGGTGACGGTCAAGAGCACCGTCGGCGCAGGTGATGCGATGGTCGCCGGTACGATTGCCGGTTTGGTCGAGGGTTTGACCTTGGCTGAGATTGCCCGCCGCGCGACCGCCTTTTCACTGGCGGCGCTCGGTTCCATCGGCGCGCATCTGCCGCCGCGCGCCGAATTGATGGCCTTGGCGGCGAAGGTGGTCGTTACTGAGGTTGATCCGGTTGTCACGCCAGTGACGCCTGTTGGTCAATAGGTCGCATGGAAGGAGCAGAGGGAGGAACATCATGGCGCTTATTGTGCGATCACGTCGTGCCCTACCGGCATTGCCCATACCTTTATGGCTGCCGAGGGCTTGCAGCGCGGGGCGGAGAGTCTCGGTCATACGATTAAGGTCGAGACGCAGGGGTCGGTCGGCGCAGAAAACACCCTGACCGCGGCGGATATTGCCGCTGCTGAGGTGGTGATTATCGCGGCTGATACCAAGGTCGATCTGAGCCGGTTTGCCGGCAAGCGGATTTACGAGACGAGCACGAAGGCGGCGATTCACGACGGTGCGGCAGTGGTGAAGACGGCGCTCGAGCAGGCGAAGCCGAAGACGGCGGGGGCTGCGGCACCGGCTAGCGCCGATCTCGTTGATCAAGTGGCGGCGGCGAAGGCGGCCCGCGCGGCTGGCGTGGCTGGCCCGTACAAGCACTTGATGACCGGCGTCAGCTATATGCTGCCGTTTGTGGTCGCTGGTGGTCTGTTGATCGCGCTCGCGTTTGCCTTTGGCGGCATCTATGTCTACGAGGATGCGAATCGCGGGACGTTGGGGTGGGCCTTGTTCCAGATCGGCGGCCCGTCGGCCTTTGCCCTGATGGTGCCAATTCTGGCCGGCTTTATTGCCTTCTCAATCGCTGACCGGCCCGGTCTAGCGCCCGGCATGATTGGCGGGATGCTGGCTTCGTCCACCGGTTCGGGCTTCCTCGGCGGCATTTTGGCCGGGTTCATCGCCGGCTACGCTACGCTGTGGCTCAACCGCAACCTTAACCTGCCCAAGACGCTGGCCGGTCTGAAGCCAGTGCTGATCCTGCCCTTGCTTAGCTCGCTGTTTGTCGGGTTGCTGATGGTCTACGTCATCGGCCAGCCGGTTAGCTCGGCGTTGAACGCACTGACCGCGTGGCTGCAAAGCATGGAGCAGAGCAGCGCGCTGGTGCTGGGCCTGATCCTCGGCGCGATGATGGCGTTCGATATGGGTGGCCCGGTCAATAAGGCGGCCTATACCTTCGCGACCGGTCTGCTGGCGTCGCAAGTGACGACGCCGATGGCGGCGGTGATGGCTGCCGGTATGACCCCGCCGCTTGGTTTGGCGCTGGCCAGCTTGTTGTTCAAGGATCGCTTCACCGCCGAAGAGCGCGAGGCGGGCAAGGCGGCGGCAGTGCTCGGCATCTCGTTCATCACCGAAGGCGCAATCCCCTTCGCCGCCAAGGATCCGTTCCGCGTCATTCCCTCGATTATGGTTGGCTCGGCAGTGGCCGGCGCGCTCTCGATGGTCTTCGGCGCGACGCTGGCGGTGCCGCACGGCGGGATCTTCGTGCTGCCCATCCCCAACGCGGTCGGTAATTTGCCGATGTACATCGTTGCAATTCTGGCCGGTACGTTGGTCACCGCTGGGATGCTCTACGTCCTCAAGCGCCCGATCGCCGGCGTGAGCGAGAGCCGGGCGGCGGTGGCGAGCCAAGGCGCGGCTGACTAGGAAGACGCACACGAGGCAAAGGCGCAGAGATCTTTAACGCAAAGACGCGAAGGACGCGAAGGGCGCAGAGGGTTTTGTAGGGATGGCGTCAAGCACGCTCTTACCCAACCTAAAAAACCTTCGCGTCCTCTGCGCTCTTTGCGCCTTTGCGTTGAGCATCCTTTGCGTCTCTGCTCGCTTTGCGCCTTTTTATCCCAATGGTAGTTGCCGTTTTCGCTCGCCGGTCAGCGCAAAAAGGGCATTGGCCACCGCCGCCGCGATCGGCCCCATCGGCGGTTCGCCGCCGCCAAAGGGCTGGTCGCCGCTGCGCAGAATCTGCACCGCTACCTCTGGCGCGTCGGCGATGGTCAACAACGGGTAGCGGTCGAAGTTGCCGGCGTCGATCCGGCCCTCGCTGATCGTGACCTGCTCGAACAGTGTGGCGCTCAGGCCCATCATGATCCCGCCTTCAGTTTGGGCGGCCAACCCGTCGGGGTTAATCGCCAGACCGGGATCGACCGCTGCCCACACCCGGTAGACCCGCAGTTTGTCATCTTCGTACCCCACTTCAGCCACGTGAGCCGCAACCGTGTTCATATCCACGCTGCACGCAATCCCGCGTGCCCGGCCCACCGGCGCCGGTGTGCGCCAACCGGCCATCTCGGCGACGGCCAGCAGCGTTGCGCGGAAGCGCTGGCCGAGATCGCTGTCCGGCAGGTGGCGTAGCCGGAATTCGAGCGGATCGCTGCCGGCGGCGTGCGCGAGTTCGTCGATGAAGCTTTCGACGGCAAAGACATTGGCCAGCAAGCCAAGCCCGCGCCACGGCCCGGTCGGTACCGGCAACTCAACCGTTTGCGACGTGACCAGCAGGTTCGGAATGTTGTAAACCAGCCGCGCGCCGCGCCACGCGCCAAAATCGCTGCCAAGCAGCCAGCGTAGCGGCGCTGGAATGAAATCGAACAGCACGTTGCCGCTGGCGTGGCGTTGTTCAAGGGCGATGATATTGCCTTGGCCGTCGAGCGTGGCGCGGAAGGCGGCGTAGGTCGGCGGGCGCAAGTAGCTGTAGCGAAACTCTTCGGTGCGCGTCCAGCCGACATGGACTGGCTTGCCTGCCGCTGCCGAGAGGATGGCGGCTTCGTTGGCGGCGGTGATCAGCAGTTTGCGCCCAAACCCGCCGCCGAGATAGGTGGGGGTGACTTCGACCGTATCGGCTGGCCGGCCTAGCGTGGCCGCGATCGACTCGGCTACCTGCACCGGCGATTGGGTGCTGACCCAAGCCCGTACCCGGTCAGGTTGGACATCAACCAGCGCTGCTTGCGGTTCGAGGTTGGCATGGGCAGCGAGCGGAGTGCGGTAGGTCGCCTCAATCACCTGCGTCCCGCGCAGGGCAGCGCCGGCATCGCCGCGTTGCTGAATCGGTGTCCCCGATCCGGCTTGTGCCGCCAGCCGTTCTGCAAGGTCTTGATGGGTAAACGGCGGCGGTAGCTCCCACTCAAGCTCAAGATCGTTAAGCGCAGCGTAGGCGGTGAGGCGCGATTCAGCCACGACACCGGCAAACCCATCGCGGATCACCACCTGCACCACACCGGGCCGGCTCAGCGCCGTGCCGGGAGCGGCCCGCCGCAGTTTCGCGCCGAGGTGGGGCGGGCGAGCCACGGCGCCGTACAGCATGCCCTCGGCCCGCGCATCGTAACCGTAGATCGCCGCACCGCGCACTTTCGCCGGCAGATCGAGCCGCGGCGCCGGCTGGCCGATGATTCGCCACCGGTCGGGCGGCGTCAACGGGGCCGCTTCGGCTGGCGCCTGCCACACCCGCGGTTGCGCCGCCAACTCGCCAAACCCGATCCGGCGGGCCGGATTGGCCGGATCAATCACGAACCCCTGCTCGATCGCGGCCTGCGCAATCCCAAGCTGCTCGGCTCCGGCGGCGCGCAGCATCTCGCGCAAGGTAGCCGCCGTCTCGCGAATCACCGGGAAGAGACCCATAACCGAGTATGAGGCGCTGGTGCCGGCAGGATCGCGCACCGGCCCGATTGAGCTGCTCTGCGTCACGCTGATCTGCTCCCATGCCACGCCCAACTCTTCGGCGGCCAGTTGGGCCAGCGCGGTATGGACGCCTTGCCCCATTTCGACCTTGGGCATAGCCATCACCACCCGGCCATCGGGCTGGATGGCAAACCAGATTGCCGGCTCTTTGGGGAACGACGCCGGCGGCCCGGTACCGTCACCAAGCAGGTCGGCCAGCGCCAGCCGCGCCGCCGGCAGACCCAGCGCCGCGCCGAGGGCCAAGCCGCCGCCCACCAAACCCAACCCGATCAAAAAGCCGCGCCGGGTCATGCGCCAGCGTTGCGGACGATCGTCGCGCTTCATGCTGCGCCCTCCTTCATCAACTCGGCAGCGCGCATCACTGCCCGCGCAATCCGTGCGTATGCCCCGCAGCGGCAGTAGTTGTAGCGCATCGCCGCAATCATCTCCTCGCGGGTTGGATTGGGGTTTTCAGCCAGCAACGCCGCTGCTGTCATCATCTGCCCGCTCATACACCAACCGCACTGCGGCGTTTGCAGCTCAAGAAAAGCTTGTTGCACCGGGTGCAGCCGCTCGCCATCAGCCAATCCTTCAATCGTCGTAATCTGCGCGCCGGCCACTGCCGCCAGCATTGTCTGGCAACTGCGCGTCGCCACCCCGTTCACGTGTACCGTACACGCGCCGCAAATCCCCGCGCCGCACCCAAACTTTGTTCCCGTCAGCCCCAACTCGTCGCGCAATACGTACAGTAATGGGCGCGCCGGTTCATCGGCGACGGTGTACTGTTGGCCGTTGATGGTCAGTTCCATGCAAACTCCTCGATACTGCGAATATGAATAGCCACAAAGAGACACAAAAGGCACAAACCATTGTTTGGGTCTTTTGTGACTTTTGGTGCTGCCTGCGGTTGCTTGATGTAGTACCTCGCCGCTAGTGGCCCCCACCCCCAACCCCTCCCCCGCTGGGGGAGGGGCGGTGATAGCCACAAAGCGACCCAAGCGGCACAAAAAACTTTTGTGTCTTTTGCGTCTTTTTGTGGCTATTCCCCTTTACCTGCCCGCTGGGGGAGGGGCGGTGATAGCCGCAAAGAGACGCAAGAAGCGCAAAACATTTTTGGGTATTTTGCGACTTTTGGTGTTGTCTGCGACTTCCAGATCTAGCACCTCTCCATTATTGGCCCCCACCCCCAACCCCTCCCCCGCTGGGGGAGGGGTGGACAGCACGTTTGGTCGAGTACAACCATTCATCGCGATGCAATGCCTCAACACTCGATTCTCCACTCCCCTCTCCCGCGCCAGTGGGAGAGGGGCAGGGGGTGAGGGCCAGCAGCCCGCGCAGCGGGCTTCGTACCCCTAGCCCGGCCCTTCAGGGCCGGGTGCTGGACAGATGTTCTGTCCGCCCTTGAACCCGCTAAGGGCGGGGTGGTGATAGCCACAAAGCGACGCAAGAAGCGCAAAAAACTTTTGTGTCTTTTGTGTCGTTTTGTGGCTATTCCCCTTTACCTGCCCGCTGGGGGCGGGGCGGTGCCAGCCACAAAGCGACCCAAGAAGCGCAAAAAACTTTTGTGCATTTTGCGTCTTTTTGTGGCTATTCCCCTTTACCTGCCCGCTGGGGGCGGGGCGGTGATAGTCACAAAGAGACGCAAGAGGCGCAAAAAACTTTTGTGTCTTTTGCGTCGTTTTGTGGCTATTCCCCTTTACCTGCCCGCTGGGGGCGGGGCGGTGATAGTCACAAAGAGACGCAAGAGGCGCAAAACATTTTTGGGTATTTTGCGTCGTTTTGTGGCTATTCCCCTTTACCTGCCCGCTGGGGGCGGGGCGGTGCCAGCCACAAAGCGACCCAAGCGGCGCAAAAAACTTTTGTGCATTTTGCGTCGTTTTGTGGCTATTCCCTCCCCCCGCTCGCTGCGGTAGAATACCAACAATTGCTGTGCAATCCCTGTTCATAGTATACTACTCATGATGAATACCACACCAATCTTGATCATTGGCGGTTTCGCCAGCGATCCCCAACTCTACAAACCACTGCGCGCCCACCTCGCCGAGGTGAGCGGACGGCCCGTCTTTATTGCGCCCATCAACCGGCTCGACTGGGCATGGGTGACGCTCGCCGACAGTTACGCCGAGCTGCTGCGCAAGCTTGATCGCACGGTCAACGATCTCATCGCCCAAACCGGCAGCTCGCGCATCACGCTGGTTGCCCATAGCGCCGGCGGCGTGCTGGCCCGCATCTTCCTCGGCGACCAGCCCTACCGCGGGCGCGCTTACCATGGCCATCACCGTGTCGATATGCTGATCACATTGGGTACGCCGCAGCGCACCGAACGCGAAGGCCGCATCGGCGGCCTCAACCAGATTCGCTGGGCCGAGGAGCATTATCCGGGGGCATATTGGCCGGATGTGAACTATGTGAGTGTGATCGGGCGCAGCATCTTCGGTGATCCCAACGGCCCGCCGCCTGAACGCGGCGCCTACCAGAGCTACCGTCTCATCAGCGGCGAAGGCGCGCAATGGGGCGATGGCGTGGTGCCGCTGCATCACGGTCTGTTGCCCGGCTCATTACAAATCATTATTCCCGGCTTACGCCACGACCCGCGTCCCGACCGGCTCTGGTACGGCTCTAGCCCAGCCACCGTCGCAGTCTGGTGGCAGGCCGCCGTTGCCTATGCTGCGACACAAGCCGGCGCGATCGGCTATAATCAATCTAGTGACGTTGCAGCGCAACGTCTCGCCGCCAAATCACGAGCATAGCACCGTTACCTTGCTCATCCCCCCGCTTTGGAGCAGGGTTGGGGTGAAGGGAATACCGCGAGGAACCGTATGTTTCGCCGTCTTTTTGGGCGCGCCCAAGACGCGCCGCGGAGCGAAGAAGAAGCTGCCCGCGAAGAGGAGCAGGTCGCCGCGTCGCTAGAAAAATCGCGACAGGGCATCTTTGGCCGGATCGCCAAGCTGTTTGCGAACGACGATCCGATCACCGATGAACTGTGGGATGAGCTGGAAGAGGCGCTGCTCCAAGCCGATGTCGGGCTTGAGACGACCCAATATCTGGTGAACCGCACCCTCGACCGCGTCAATCGCCACGGGGTCAAGAAAGCGCGCGAGGCGCGTGATATGCTCAAGGCCGAGATGGTGCGCACGTTTGCCGAATATGCCGGCCAGAAGCGCCCTGACGCCAAGCCGTATGTGATTTTGGTGGTCGGCGTCAACGGGGCCGGCAAGACGACTCTGATCGCGAAATTGGCGCACCGCTACAAGAACCGCTTCGGCAAAAAAGTGCTGCTCGCCGCCGGCGATACCTTCCGCGCCGCCGCCACCGAGCAGCTTGAGACGTGGGCCGAGCGGGCCGGCGTGCCGTGCGTGAGTCTCGGCCAAGGCGCTGATGCGGCGGCAGTGGTGTATAAGGCGATCGACGCTGCGCTTGAGCAAGATGTCGATATCTTGATCGTCGATACTGCCGGTCGCTTGCATGCCAAGTACAACCTGATGCAAGAGCTGGAGAAGATCCGCAACATTATTGCCCGCAAACTGCCCGGCGCGCCCCACGAGACGATTCTTGTGATCGATGCGACTACCGGTCAGAACGGGGTGTTGCAGGCCAAGGCCTTTCTCAAGGCCGCCGGCGTGACCGATGTTGCGGTGACGAAGATGGATGGCACCGCCAAGGGCGGGATCGCCTTCGCCATCGCTCAAGACATCGAACGCCCGATCCGCTACATCGGCACCGGCGAGAAGCTCGACGATCTGGCGCTGTTCGACGCGCAAACCTTTGTTGATGCACTGTTTGCCGAACCAAAAACGGTGAAGGGGTAACGGTAGCGGCCCGGCGCTAGTGGGCCGCCCAGCCCACTAGCGCCGGGCCCATATTGAGAGAGGGCTATGTCGGTCGAAGTTGTCAAATGCCCATCGTGCAAGCAAAAACTCGCGATCTTTCCGTATGTCGCCGTTGGTGGTCTCGTGGTGTGCGCCAACCGTAACTGCGGCGCCAATATCCGGCTTGTCTCGCGCAAGCCGCTGCGCGTAGAACTAGTGCCCGAAGAAGAGACCTACACCGTCGATTACCGTCCGGAGTCGTATGGTTGATCGGCGGCTGATCGCCACCCTCTGTCTGATCGGCTGTGCTGTGCTGCTCGCCGGCTGCCTCCTCATCAGCGGCGAGCAGACCACTGTTTCTTTACAAGGCAGCGCCGCCAACATCCTGACCACCTTCGTCAGCGCCGAGGGCAGCGACGAATACCGGGTGCCGGCGTTGCCGGCCAACACCGAGGCTCAAGCGATTGTCATGGTCGCGGTCGAGTCGGGGGATGTGCAGATCGACCTCATCCAACCCGACGGCGCGGTCTCCTTTGCGCTCGCCAGCCGTCCGGGGACGCAAGTAACCCGCAGCGGCCCGATTCGCAGCGACGAGCAGGGCCAGATCCGTTACCGGATCACGGCCCGCAACGCGCGCAACGGCGAGATCCAGATCTTTTTGTTGCCGTGAGGGGTGGCGAACGGCACTTGGTTAGGCTCGTTTTTTGTTTGCAATCCCTACGCCGCCAGTCAGCACCACTGCGATCACGAAGATGGCCCCCTTAATCACCTGCTGATGGTACGATGGCACTCCGAGCAGGTTGAGACCATTCGCCAGCATTCCAATGATGAACGATCCCGCGATCGTTCCCGGAATGCCGCCGGCGCCGCCGGCGAGACTGCTGCCGCCCAACACCGCCGCGGCGATGGCGTCCAGTTCGAGGCCGATGCCGGTGTTGGGTTGCGCCGACCACAAGCGCGCAGTGAGAATGATCCCGCTGAGCGCGGCGCATAACCCGCTGATCAGGTAGGCGCTGAATTTGATCCGTCCAACATTGACTCCGGCGAGCCGCGCGGTCTCTTCACCGCCCCCAATCGCGTAAAGATGCAAGCCGAGCCGGGTTTGGCGCAGGATGAGGTGAGCGATCACCGCCGTGATCAACAAGATCCAGACCGGCATTGGCACCCCAAGCCACGACTCGCTGCCCCAAAAGGTAAACGCCTGATCAAGACCGGCAATGGGCCGGCCTTGGGTATAGACCAGCGTCAACCCGCGCGCGGTCGCCATACTAGCCAGTGTGGCCACAAACGGGGGCAGCCGGCCCCATACGATCAAAGCGCCATTGAGGGCGCCAATCGCCAACCCAGTTGCGATGCCGGCGAGCAATCCCGGATACGTGCCAAGCTGGACGGCAATCCCGGCAGCGATGGCGCCGGCCAGCGCTGCGGTTGAACCGACCGATAGATCGATCCCGCCGGTAATGATCGTGAAGGTCATGCCAATCGCCACCAGTGCCACGAGCGAGGTTTGCAGGGCAAGGGTCAGTAGATTATTAACAGTAAAAAATTGAGGCGAAAAGAGTGCAAACGTTGCCAAGATCACCAGCAAAATCAGATACGTCCCAATCTGGTTCAGCGATAGCGTTTTGATGTGCATCATGACACTTACTCTTGCCCGACGGCGGCTTGCATGATCCGATCCTGCGTCGCCTCGGCGCGGTTCAATTCCGCTGTAATCCGCCCCTCGCGCATAACCAAGATCCGGTCGCTTACGGCTAGTATTTCCGGCAATTCCGAAGAGATCATCAAAATCGCCATGCCCTGCGCGGCCAATTCGCGAATCAGCGCGTGAATATCCGCTTTAGCGCCAACGTCAACGCCGCGGGTCGGCTCATCGAGGATCAAGACCTTTGGTTGCAACGCTAACCAGCGGGCAATGATCACCTTTTGCTGATTGCCTCCCGACAGATTGCGTACTTGCTGGTTGAGCGAGGGGGTACGCACGCGCAAGCGCGTCGTTAAGTCGCTGACCTGTTGGGTGAGCGCGCGGAAATTGACAAACCCAAAGCGGGATAGCCGTTCGAGCAAGCCGGCGCCGGCATTATTGCGCACGCTCTGTTTGAGAAATAAGCCTTGCGCTTTGCGATCCTCTGTCACTAACCCAATCCCTAACCGGATGGCATCGCGGGGTGAGCGGATTGATACCGGCTTGCCCTCAAACCAGATTTCCCCCTGATCGAGCCGGTCGGCGCCGAATAACAGGCGGGCAACGTTGGTGCGTCCGGCGCCAACCAAGCCGGCCATGCCAACGATTTCACCGCGATGGAGGGTGAGGGAAACGCCGCGCACGGCTTTGCCGGCAACCAGATTGGTAGCGCGCAAGATGGGCTCGCCGCGCGGTTGGGCCGGTTGCGAGGCAGAGGGTTGCAGTTCGCGCCCAACCATCAATTGCACGACCCGCTGCGGGGTAAACTCGCTCGCCGGGCCGGCGGTGATGAGTTCGCCATCGCGCATCACCGCGATCCGGTCGGCCAGCGCAAAGATCTCTTCCATGCGGTGTGAAATGTAGATCAACGCGACCCCTTCGGCGCGCAGTTGGCGCACCAAGCGAAACAGAATCTCGGTTTCGCGATCGGTGAGCGAGCTCGTCGGTTCGTCAAGGGCAATCAGGCGCGCTTGATACGAGAGCGCGCGAGCAATTTCCACCAGTTGCTGTTCGGCGATGCTCAGCTCAGCGATTTTGGCCCGCGCCGAGATCGCAATGCCAAGGCGATCAAGCACCTGTTGCGTTTGGCGGTACAGTTCATTCCAGTCGATCCATCCACCCCGGCTCGGTTCGCGCCCCAGAAACATATTTTGCCCGACGGTCAGTTCAGGGATCAGCGCTAATTCTTGGTGAATCATCGTGATCCCTAACGATTGCGCACGGCGCGGCGAGTCGATGCGGACTTCCACCCCGTCAAGCATGATTGATCCGCTGTCGGGTTGGACGACGCCGTTAATGATGTTCATCAAGGTGGATTTCCCGGCGCCGTTTTCACCTACTAAGGCCAAAATTTGCTGGCTGTAGGCTTCAAGACTGACGCTTTTGACCGCCTGCACGCCGGGAAACGTCTTGGAAACGTTGATTAATTTGAGCCGTGGAGTTGCGCTTGTCATAGAGAGAGGACGGGCCGGAAGCTCTCGCTGCTTCCGGCCCAGCTACAAGGCCTACTTCGTCACCAGATTCAACGGCACCGGGATCGAGGCATCGACCTTGTCACCCTTCAGGTACTTGACGGCTGTTTCAACCGCAATCTGGCCCATCAGATCGGGTTGTTGGGCGACGGTGGCCGCCAATTTGCCCTCTTGCACCGCTTTGGTGGCATCGTCGATCGCGTCGAAGCCGACAAAGACGATGCCGCTGCGGCCTGCCGCTTCCGCCGCCTGAATCGCGCCGAGAATCATCTCGTCATTGTGGGCGAAGACGCCATTGATTTCCGGCTGGGCCTGCAAGATGTTCTCGAAGACGCGCAGACCGCGGTCGCGGTTGAAGTCTGCCGTCTGTTGGGCGACAATCTCGACGCCCTTGCACGAGGTTGACATATACTCATTGAAGCCTTGGCCGCGATCGCGGGCCGCCGAGGTGCCGGCAATGCCCTGCAATTCCACCACTTTGCCCTTGCCGCCAATCGCATTGCAGAGGAATTCTGCCGCCATCCGTCCGCCGGCTACGTTGTCCGACGCAATGTGGCTCACCACCGTCCCGCCATTGGCGCCGCGGTCAACCGTGAAGACCGGAATGCCAGCGGCGTTCGCTTTCTGAATCGCCGGCACCACCGCGTCCGAGTCGGTCGGGTTGATGATCAACGCATTGACCTTCTTCGTAATCAGGTCTTCGATCCCGGCGATCATCTTGGCCGAGTCATCTTGAGCATCTACAATCGTAAGTTTGACGCCGGCTGCGTCGGCGGCGCGCTGCGCGCCGTCGCGCAAGGTGACGAAGAAGGGGTTGTTAAGGGTGGAAATGACGAGCCCGATCGTGATCTCGCCGCTGCCCTGCGCCGGCGCTGCGGTTGGTGAGGCTGCCGGGCCGGTGTTGGTGCAGGCAGCGAGCGTGATGAGTGCCAGTGCGACGATTGCGCGTATCAGGTGCTTCATTGCTCTCAATCCTCCTCGATGTCATCAGTACGAAAACGTTTGCGCGATGAGAAACAAGCTGCCTTTGCGGCGATAAGCCCTCCTTTCCGTTCAGCTATCGACTATTGCGCGAGCCAATCGCTCGATAGAGCAGCAGGGCCAGCGCAATCACCACCCCTTTCACCACCTGCTCCCATAACGATGAGACATTGAGCAGGTTGAGGCCGTTGTTGAGCGTTTCGATCAAGAGCGCGCCGAGTAACGTGCCCACTAGCCCGCCTTCGCCGCCGCTAAAGCTGGCCCCGCCGACCACAACTGCCGCAATCGCGTTGAGTTCGTAGCCAAGGCCGATGGTTGGTTGGGCCGAGTCGAGCCGGGCAATCAGAATTAAGCCGGCTAAGGCGGCGCAGAACCCTGAGATGGTGTACACCAGCACCGTCAGCCGGTTGACCGGTACCCCGGTCAGGCGCGCAGCCGTGGGATTGTCGCCGAGCAGATAGATTTGCATGCCGAAGCTGGTGCGATAGAGCAAGAATCCGCCGGCCACGAAGACCAACAGCATGAGCGCGATTGGCACGGGGATGCCGGCAATATCACCGGCGCCAAGCCAACGGAACGCTGCCGGAAAACCGGTAATGGGCTGGCCTTGGGTGTACATCAGCGTCAAGCCGCGCGCCATCGTGAGCATCCCAAGCGTGGCAATGAAGGGCGGGATGCGCGCCAGTGTAATCAGTACGCCATTGATGCAGCCAAGGCCGGCGCCGGTCGCCAGTGCGGCAAGCACACTGAGCTCAACCGGCCAACCCTGTTTCATCAACGCCGCGCCGATCGTTACCGATAAGGCCAGCACTGATCCCACCGAGAGATCGATCCCGCCTGTTAAGATCACCAACGTCATCCCGGCGCTGATGATGCCGTTGATGGCCGTTTGGCGCAGAATGTTTGTCAAATTGGCCGGCGTCAAAAACCGGTCAGAGAGGAGCGCCAGCGCCAGCATCAACAAGACAAAGATCAGCGCCAGACCAAACCGTTGGCCAAATGTGCGGCGATCGAAGCGATCGCTGCTCAGCGGGAATGATCGCATGCTCGGTTCCCTATCTGCTCGCTAGTGTCGCTAGAACACGACCCCGGCCACTAAAATCACATTCGCATACGGCGTAAATTCCCCGGTGCGCACGACAGCGCGCGCTTGCCGGCACAGCTCTTTGAGCGAAGCATGGCTGATCTCTTCCAATGGCGTTGCCGGTAACATCTGCGCCAGCGCAGTCTGGATATGGGGACTGTGGCGTCCGGTCTCTTCGGCAATGATCGCGCGCTCGACCTGCATTTCGCTCAACACCGTGCGTACTGTGTCAAGAAACGGGGGCATATCCCGGCACAGGGCGAGATCAATCCGGCGCGTTTCAGGTGGTATCGGCAGGCCGGCATCGGCAATCACCACCATATCGCCGTGACCAAGGCTAGCAATCAGTTCCGAGAGCGCTGTATTCAGTAACAAGGTCTTTTTCATATCACCTGCACCTCCAACAACCGCACCACTTCCACCCGTGACGGCAACGACGGCTGCGCACCGGCGCGGGTCACGGCTAGCGCGCCGGCGGCATTGCCCCACCGCACGGCTTCGCGGGGGGGCTTGCCTTCGGCCAGTGCAACGCAAAACGCGGCCACAAACGCATCGCCGGCGGCCACCGTATCAACCACTGGCACCTGAAACGCCGGTAGCTGCACCGATTGATCATCGCTCACCAGCAGCGCGCCGGCTTCTCCCAGCGTGACTACGACATTCTGCACCCCTTGCTGGCGCAGCTTCGCAATCGCTGCCGCTACATCGGGTTCGCCCTCTGCCAGAGTTTGCAACTCCGGCTGGTTAGGCGCAAGGTAATCGAGTTGGGCCAGCAGCTCAGCCGGCAACGGGCGGGCTGGCGCCGGGTTAAGGATGACCTTCACCCCATATTTGCGCGCAAGGCGCGTTGCCGCCATCACCGCCTCCAACGGGCATTCGAGCGGCATCAACAGCGCATCTGCGCCGGCAAAGACGGCTTCGGCCCGCTCCACATCAGCTTCACGCACCTGCATATTGGCTCCCGGCGCCACCACAATCGTGTTTTGCCCGTGCGCGTCGAGGGTGATCAACGCCACGCCGGTCGGGTGGTCGGGGTCGCGCTGGACAAAGGTCGTATCAACGCCATCGTTTTGGGCCGCAGCCAGCAACGCCTCGCCAAACGCATCCACCCCTACCCGCCCGATCATCCGCACCCGCGCACCGAGCCGGGCCGCCGCAACTGCTTGGTTCGCCCCTTTGCCCCCCGGAAAGGTCTGAAAATCGCTGCCAATCAGCGTTTCGCCGGGTTGCGGGTGGCGCGGCGCGCGCACGACCAGATCCATATTCAGACTACCCACCACAATGATTGTTGGGGTCATCGGCATGCTCCTCCTGATTGGCGTTCGACCAAACTGGTCGCGACGATATGCGTGCGCGCCGGTATGCTCGGATCCGCGATCCGCTCAAGTAGAAACTGCACCGCAGTGGCAGCTAACGCTGCTTTATCTTGGCGAATCGTGGTGAGGGGCGGATTGGCGTATGAAGCGAGCTCAATGTCATCAAACCCGACCACCGCGCAATCAGCCGGCACGCGCAGACCGGCTTCGGCCAGCGCGCGCAACGCGCCGAGCGCCATCATATCGTTACAGACAAACAGCGCCGTTGGCGGTTGGTCAAGGCGCAACAATTCGTGGGTGAGGGCGTACCCCGAATGCGGGTGAAAATCACCGCGCCGGATCAACCTTTCATCAATCGCTATGCCCGCTTCGACCAGCGCTTGCCGGTACCCGACCACCCGCTCGGCGCTTGGGGTGAGGTGCGACGGGCCGGTAATGCAGCCAATCCGGCGATGGCCATGGTTCAAGAGGTATCGAGTGGCCAACAATCCGCCTTGCAAGTTATCGGTCAACACCGCGTCAACCTGAAGGCCGGGCAGTTGCCGATCAACCACCACCACTGGCAGTTCAAGCCGCAGCAACTCTTCGAGCGACGGGCTTTGATCACCGGTTGCCACAAAGATCAACCCGTCAACCTGCTTTTGCACAAACACATCAACATATACTTGCTCACGGGCCAGATCGTTTTCCGTATTACCGAGAATGACGTTATAACCGGCCCGAAAAGCGGCATCTTCAATCGCACGCGCCACTTCGGCAAAGAACGGGTTCGCGCTATCGGGCAACATCAGGCCGAGCGTGTGCGTTTCCCCCCGCCGCAGCGAACGCGCGAGCACGTTCGGCCGGTAGTTCAACTCGGCCATCGCCGCCAATACCCGCTCGCGCGTTTCCGGCGCGACAAAGCGCGTATTGTTGATGATATGCGAGACCGTTGAGGGTGAGACTCCCGCTCGCAACGCGACTTCGCGAATCGTGGTCATATTTGTTTCGCAATCGTTTGCGCAATCGTTTGCGCACCAGTATAGCCGATCATCGGGCCTGAGTCAATCACCTTTCGGGTTGAACGATCGCTGCGTCCGCTGCGCCCGCTGCGGTATGCAACCCTCTGCGTCCTCTGCGGTAAAAAAACGCCGTAAATACATACTCCTGTTAGCCGCGCCCCTCCCCCAGCGGGTGCAAGGGCGGACAGAACGTATGAGCATAGATGTAATTGATGGCATTGCGATGCGCTGGTTCGCCCTCACCCCCAGCCCCTCTCCCACTGGCGCGGGAGAGGGGAGCAGAGCTAAGCGTTGAGGCATTGCACAGCGATCAACGGTTGTGTGTGACCGGATGTCTGTCCATTCCTTAACCCGCCGGGAGCGGACTGGGAGGGGCCACGCCCCTGCTCCCTTATTGTCATTGCGAGCCGCCGGAGGCGGCGAAGCAATCCCCTGCGAGCACGGGATCGCTGTCTGCATATCCGCCGTCCGCCCAAACAGGCGATGGCTGCGAGCGCTTTGCCCGCTCGTTGCGAGAAGGGCGTCTCCCTCCCCCAGCGGGTGCAAGGGCGGACAGAACGTATGAGCGTAGATGTAATTGATGGCATTGCGATGCGCTGGTTCGCCCTCACCCCCGGCCCCTCTCTCACTGGCGCGGGAGAGGGGAGCAGAGCTAAGCGTTGAGGCATTGCACAGCGATCAACGGTTGTGTGTGACCGGATGTCTGTCCATTCCTTAACCCGCCGGGAGCGGACTGGGAGGGGCCACGCCCCTGCTCCCTTATTGTCATTGCGAGCCGCCGGAGGCGGCGAAGCAATCCCCTGCGAGCACGGGATCGCTGTCTGCATATCCGCCGTCCGCCCAAACAGGCGATGGCTGCGAGCGCTTTGCCCGCTCGTTGCGAGAAGGGCGTCTCCCTCCCCCAGCGGGTGCAAGGGCGGACAGAACGTATGAGCGTAGATGTAATTGATGGCATTGCGATGCGCTGGTTCGCCCTCACCCCCGGCCCCTCTCTCACTGGCGCGGGAGAGGGGAGTGGAGAACATCGCGATGAATGGTTGTACTCGACCAAACGTTCTGTCCACCCCTCCCCCAGCGGGGGAGGGGTTGGGGGTGGGGGCATTGCCAAAGCCGCAGAGGGCGCAAAGCACGCGAAGGTGATGGGGCAAGGGGGTGAATGTGGGGGGCGTTTACCCTCTCTGCGCCCTCCGCGCTCTCTGCGGTAAAAACCCCTCTGCGCCCTCCGCGCTCTCTGTGGTAAGGTAAAAAAACTTCGCTCTCCGCGGTCAACTCCCCCCGCGCGCTTTCAGCTCAAGCAATCGCCCGCTGCTGATCTGTTCGAGCTTGCGCGTGAGCCGGTCGCCGCCCAAGATTAACTGCGCCACTGCCTGATGCGGAATGGCAATCAGCTCAAGCGGCGTGATCGCCACCACGCTAGCGATCGGCAATGTCCCACGCAACAGCTCCATCTCGCCAAAAAATTCCGCCGGGCCGAGCCGCGCCACCAGTCGCGCCGGCCCGCGCGGCCCCTGTTCGGTCTCTTCCTGCCGCAACACCGCAACCTGACCTTGCGCAATAATATAGAGTTTGCCGCTCGCCCGCCCCTGCCGGATAATCACCTGCCGCGGGGCAACCGTCATCTGTTCGGCGTTACGGGACAGCTCGCGCAGTTGGGCGCGCGGTACATCGGCCAGCAACGGCACCCGCTCAAGCAGTCGCATGCGGTTCAGCAGTTCAGCCCCCTCCGCAGTATGCGGCGCCGCTTCGCGCAGCATCCGTTGCAATTCGCCCGCTGGCAAGTACAGCAGATCACTCTCAATGCTGGCCCGATATTCGCACTCCGTCACCCCTTGGCCTTGCAACTCGCCAAAATAGTCGCCACGGTGCAGTTCGCGCACCACATCGCCATTTCGCTCCAACACTTCACCTGCCTCGATCACCCAAATCCCGCGCGGCGGTTCGCCGGCGCGCAGCAACATCTCGCCGGCAGCCACCCGTTGCGGCACAAAGGCCGCCGCTAGCTCGTGCAACTCACGATCGTCGCAGGTGGCAAACAGCTCAATCTGGCGCAGCAAGCGCAGGCGCGCTTCCCGCGCATCGCCAAACGCCTGTGAGATTTCGTTAGCCCACGGCATCTGGGCAAGGCAGTGCCGGTCAAGCGCCTCGCGTTCCGGCCACGGCAAGGCGTCATACGATGCGAGCAGCGCGCGGCGGGCAAACGCCCGTCCCGCCAGTTGTTCCAGCGTCGTGACGGTGTAACGCAGAATCTCGGCATAACGTGCTGCTTGCGTATCGAGCGGCATCGCCAGCACCGTCGGACTGATCCGCACTTGATCGCGATCAAAGGTGATTTCCCAGTTGGCCGTCGCCGCCAGCACATCCATCCGGTTATCTAGCGCGCTGGTGCGCTGCACGCCGTAGTTTGCCCGCAACAGGCGGTACATACCGATGTACATGTGACGGAAGGCATCTTGCAGCCGCACCTTCTCACCCAACGCCGGTTGCAACGGCCAGCTCAACCCGCTCAGGCTGATGCTGCGCAAGGTAACGAGGTGGGTGGCCCACGCCGCTGCCCACAAGCCGGCGGCCAACACCAGCAGCGCCAACGCCGGTGGCGTGTTTCGCCACACCGGCAACAATTCCAGCAAATAGCTGCCGATTTGGATCAGAATGCCAAACCAGAGCAACAGCCAGCTCCAGAAGAGCCGCGCATCGCGCAAACTAATGAGCAGCGGCAAGAGCAACGCTTGCCCGATTACACCGCTGTAAATCGGCACAGCAGCGATCAAGGCCCACAACGGGCTATACTCGGGGTGCGCCACGCGGATGATTTCGGCAGCGGTTGCGCCGGCGGGGAAGGCGAGGGTGAGCAGAAAGGCGCTGGCGATCAATTCACCGCTGCGCTGTTGGTGCAAATCCACATCGAGCAGCGCGACAAAACCGGCCAAGAGCAGCAGCGCATAGCCAGCAATCTCCATCCCCGACCAGAGCCGTACTGCATCAGGGGCGAGCAAATATCCCGCCTGCGCCACCATTTCGATCACGCTGATCAGCAAGAAGCTGGCCAGCGCCCGCCCGATCCACGCCCCTTCGTAGTCGCGTTGCAGGTACCATTGAGTAATAACCGCCACTACCCACAGCGTGGTCAGCAAAGCGCCGGTTCCCCAACTCAGCCCGAAACGCAGCGGCAAGAGGCTAACCGCCAATGCCAGCGCGCCAAACGCGCTCGCCACAATCAGCGGGTTACGCCCATAACCGCGCCGGGCCAGCCACTCGGCAGCGACCCGGATCATCCCCCATCCAGCTAACACCACCCCGACCGCCAACGGCGCGATGACCAGCACAAACAGCGCCACCGCCAGCAGCCGCCCGAACCAGCCCCCGGCCCACAATTCGCTGACCATACTGGCGAATTGGCGTTGCCAAAAGAGGGTTGCCATCACGATCGCCACGCCGGTGTAGATCGCGCTCAGCAAGCCATAGCCGGCGAAGATGCGCTCTTCTTGGTTGAGCGCTGCGCCAGTGCGGAGTTTTTGCCAGAACGGGCCGCCGATAAAGGCGAGCGCCCGGTTGCGCAGATTCGGCAAGCGCAAAGCGTCAACCAGAATGAAATAGCCATCGAGTTCAAGCAACGGGTTGAAGTTAAATAGCGCCGTCAGGTACGAAGCAGTCGCAATCCGGCGCATCCACACCCCGGCGAGGGTGTCAGGCGCGGCCCATGCGATGATCGCGGCAATCGATCCGATCAGTAAATCGCAGAGCGGGCCGGCTAGCGACACCAGAATGCGCGCATGGCGCGGTGCGAGCCAAATGTCGCTGGTATCGACAAACGCTGCCGGCATGCCGAAATAGAGCATAATCCCCGCTCGCGGCACATGCCGGCCAAAGTGTTTCACCGCCAAGCCGTGGGCAATTTCGTGCAAGGTGAGGGTGATAAACAGTGCAATGCCCAACATCAAAAAGTCGAGCGCAAACTGTTCGCCACTGATCAGGTCGCTGCCGCTCACGCCCGGCAAAAAGTAGCAGATCACGCCGATCACGGTGATGATGCCGAGCAATCCGGCAAAGAAGCGGTTGAACAGCCAGCGCCCAATCCAGCGGTACAATCCGTCAAACAGCGCATCAGCGCCGGTAAACGCAAAACTCCGCCCATGGGTGAGGCTAAGGAGGCGTTGGCCTAAGCCCTCCGCCGTGCGCTGTTCGAGCTGGGTGCGTAGACGCTGGTAGATGCCGGTTGGGGTGTCGGTTAGAAATCCCTGTGTGCGCAACGAATCGACTAAATCGGCGATGGGCAACAATTGCTTAAAGCGCAGAAAGCCCATCGTCGCTAATTGGGCAATCGTCCGGCTGCCGTCCATCGCCTGCCAAATCTCACGCTCAGCGGCGCTCAGGCGCAGGTAATGCCCGCTCGGACTACGCAGCACCGTTACCTGCTGGCCGCCTTCGTTCAGCGTCTCTTCGATCACCCCTTCGATCCGCTGAGGCCGGTATTGGGCCGGGTCGGCGCGTTGGCGCAAAATGCTCCACACCCCGCCTTCGCCGGCTGGGTGGGTGGCCAGCCGGCGTTGCAGGCTCTGATAGAGGGTGCGGCGCTGGTCGCTCGGAGCAGTCACCTGCTCTTCGAGTGTAGACCAAAAGCGGCGTTGGGGGCGCAAGGTTTGTGCCATGCCGGTGCGCAGAATTTCAGCGTGAGAATCCGGTCTGCCATTAGTATGAACGGCCAATCTGCGTTGCCTTTACATCATAAGAGCGAAGTCGTGATTTGCCAAACCTGTTTTTCGTTTTGTATTGCGAGCGAAGATATCCCTCACAGCACGCTTCCGCTTCAGCAATGGCAATCCTTGCTATGGAGCGCGGCAGTTAAACTGCCGCATTCCATAACCTTGCGCAGTACCGCACCCTCTCGCTCCCGCGGCGGCAAATCTTTCCCGCCAGCGCCACCCGGCCCACCGGAGCGCGGGCCGCCGGCCCGCACAAACAGGGGTAGTAGGCGCGCTACGGCGGCAACCTAGCGACTCCCCCGCTCCTGCCGTCAGGTGGGAGCGGGGCCGGGGGGTGAGGGTCAGCAGCTCGCGCAGCGGGCTTCGTAAGCCTAGCCCGGCCCTTCAGGGCCGGGTGCTGGACAAAGGTTCTGTCCGCCCTTGAACGCGCCAGTGGGAGCGGGGGCCGGGGGGTGAGTGTACCCCTCCCCCAGCGGGGGAGGGGCACGGGGTGGGGGCATTCCTCCTCCAGCAGGGGAGCGGGGCTGGGGGGTGAGGGAGTCAACGCAAAGGCACAAAGCAAGCAAAGGTGCAGAGATTGTGAACGCAAAGGCGCAAAGGACGCAAAGAGCGCAAAGGTTGTTATTGTTTGCGCCTTTTGCGTATCTCCCGCTTTGGAGTACGGCAGTTAAACTGCCGCACTCCATAACCGGAACATCATTGACAGTCTCGCCGAACATGGTACGATGCTAATATGAGCACGAAACGCATTGTCATTACTGGGGCGACCGGCTTAATCGGTCGCAAATTGGTCGCCGAACTCCGCAACGATTACGAGCTTGTGATCTTTAGCCGTGATCCGGCCCGTGCCCGTTCGTCGTTGCCCGGCGCTGCCGACTATGTAGCATGGCAACCCGCCGAGCAAGGGCCATGGTTTGCGGCTATCAACGGTGCATGGGGTGTCGTCCATCTCGCCGGCGCACCGATTTCATCCGGCTTGCTCGGTATGCGGTGGACACCCGAATACAAAACGGAGATTCGCAACAGCCGGGTGATCGGCACGCGCGGCATCGTCAACGCGATGGCGGCGGCCCAGCAACGGCCAGCCGTGTTTGTCTGCGCGTCAGCGGTTGGCTACTACGGTTTTTACCGCGATAACACGCCCCTCGATGAGAACTCGCCTCCCGGACGCGATTTTCTGGCGCAGGTCTGCGTGGCATGGGAAGCTGAGGCGGCCAAAGCCGAAGCGTTGGGTGTGCGCACGGTGATGCTTCGCACCGGTCTGGTGCTCGATCCCGATTCGGGGGCATTGCCGCAGATTATGCTACCGTTCAAGCTGCTCACCGGCGGCCCGATTTTGCCCGGCACGCAGGTCTACCCGTGGATCCATCCGGCTGATGAGATCGGCTTGATCCGCTTTGCGCTGGAAAACGAGCGCGTGCGCGGCCCGCTCAACGCCGCCGCTCCCGGTGCGCTGGCCAACCGCGATTTCGCCGCTGTGGTCGGCAAAGTGCTCGGTTCGCCGTCGTGGTTGCCGGTGCCTGAGTTTAGCCTGCGTATCGCCCTCGGCGAAATGGCCGATCTGGTGGTCAATGGCCAAAACGCCGTGCCCCGCAAGGCGCTCGATCTGGGGTATCAGTTCCGCTTCCCCACCCTCGAACCGGCTTTGCGCGATTTGCTTAATATACCGCGTTGAGGTTGTAGCGCACAGACGCTCGCTATCAGCGTCTGTGCGTTACCGCGGACACTCCGATCGAATCTTATCAACTTCTTACTTGCTTCTAACCCAAGATTAAAATTGGCGCGCGATGATACCCGCAGCGATGGCGACGGGTGTCGCCAGAAGCAGAGGAGGTTTGATTATGAATGTCAATCGGCTGGCATTGATCTTTGTCTTTTTGCTTGGCATCTTTATCGGCGTCGCCGGCGGCGGCGCCGCTGGCGGCGTTGCCGGCTATCTCGTTTCGCGCCAAACCGTCGCGCAGGTCTCGGCGACGGTAACATCGCTGCGGACGCAACCGGTCGCGGCGACAACGAATAGCGCCGCTACGCCTGCCCAATCGCCAGCAGTGTCCGATGCAGTGGTCGTCAGTCTGTCGGATGCGATGGTGGAAGCGGTGAAGCGGGTGGCTCCAGCCGTGGTGACGGTCACGGTTGAGAGCAGCACCGGTCGCGGCAGCGGCAGTGGTGTGATTATCAGCAATGATGGCTACATCATCACCAATAATCACGTGGTTGATGGCGGTCGTCGCTACTTTGTGTTGTTCGCCGATGGCGTGCGCCGGCAAGCCAATGTGGTTGGTACTGATGCACTCAACGACATTGCGGTATTGAAGGTTGATGGCGAGGTGCCCGGCGTGGCGGTGATTGGCGATTCGGCAGCGTTGCAACCCGGCGAGACGGTGCTGGCGATCGGCAGTCCGCTCGGCAACTTCCGTAACACGGTGACGGCTGGCGTGGTCAGCGCGCTGAACCGTTCGGTTCCCGGCAGCGGGATGGAGGGCTTGATCCAGACTGACGCGGCTATCAATAGCGGCAATAGCGGCGGCCCGCTCATCAACTTGAAGGGCGAGGTGGTCGGTATTAACACGATGGTTGTGCGCAATGAGCTTGGGTTTGGTTCGAGCGCGCCGGTCGAGGGCTTGGGCTTTGCGGTGCCGAGCAGCATCTTCTCAAACGTGGCCGATCAGATCATCCGCACGGGGCAGGTGCGCTATCCCTTCCTCGGCATTACCTATCTGATGATTGACGGTGAAGTGGCAGCCCTGTACAATCTGCCGGTACAGAACGGCGCGTTTATTAATCCCGGCCTCGGCGGCCAGCCCGCTGTCTTGCCCAACACCGCCGCGGCGCAGGCCGGTCTGCGCGAGGGTGATATTATCACCGCCGTCAATGGCCAACGCCTCGATCACAATACCTCGCTGCGCCAATTGCTGTTGCAGTACCGGCCCGGCGATACGGTCGAATTGACCATCCTGCGTGACGGCCGAGAACAGAATGTGACAGTGACGTTGGGCGAACGCCCCAGCAATTTACGATAACATCCTCATAATCGGTGACAACACCCATCGCATGGCCATCGGTTCACCGTCCCCACCCCGCCCGCTGCAGCCGGGCGACAAATTCGCTCAGCAGCAGGGCGGTGGCCCCCCACACCTTGTACCCGTTGAGGGCGAAAAACGGCACGCGCATGCGCGTGCCATTGCGTTCCCAAATCTCTTCGCGCACCGTCGCCGGATCAAACAGCGCAGCTAGCGGCACCGTAAACACGCTCTCGACCTCTTCCGGGTCGTGGTTCGGCTCAAACGGCGTTGGGTACGCCCCCACGATTGGCGTCAGGTAGTTGTTGCTCGGCGGGATGTAGAAGGTAGTCAACGCGCCGAGCACTTCCACCTGCACCGGATCAACCCCAATCTCTTCGTGCGCCTCGCGCAGCGCCGCGCCGGCAGCGCCGCCATCGCCGGGATCGATCCCGCCTCCCGGCAACGAAACCTCGCCGCGATGAGTAGTGACGCGGCTCGAACGCACCGTGAGCGGCAGGTGCAATTGATCGTCGCGCGGAAAGAGGAGTAGCAACGCCGCCGATTGGCGCGGCGTGACTCCCGGTGGCGGCGTGAATGGGCGCAACGGCGCGCCATCAAGCCGGCGCAGGATCAGCACCTCTTCGAGTGGCGGCGGCGGCCCGGCCAGCGCCTGCCGGATCAATTCAATCTGTGTGCGCCAACGCATAATGCTCTCCATCATCGGAATTCATTGTCCTCTATTGTACTGCGTTCTTGCTCTTCGCCCCATGCTTCGCTTGCCGTCTCTGCGCTTCTCCGCTACAATCCAATCATCAGCACCAGTATTTCCCACGAGGAGGCGCGCGTGTACAACCTGCAGGAACAGATTCAGGCCGATCATGACTATCTGATCCACTCGCTCACCCATCCGACGGCGCATCAGAACCCGAAAATTTGGGTGGCTGGCCGTGGATCGATTGTAATCGACGCCGAAGGGCGCGAGTATATCGATGGCCTGAGCGGGCTGTGGAATGTGAATGTCGGCCATGGGCGCGAAGAGCTGGCCGAAGCCGCTTGCGCGCAGATGAAGCAATTGGCCTATTATTCGTCGTATGTTGGTTCGACCAATCTGCCCGCTATTCAGTTGGGGCGGAAACTGAGCGAACTCTTTTACCCCAGCATCAACCACTTCTTCTTCACCTCCGGCGGCGCCGAGAGCACTGAAAGCTCGTTTAAGACGGCCCGTTTCTACTGGAAGGCGGTTGGCAAGCCAGAGAAGGTGAAGTTCATTTCCCGCATGAAGGGCTACCACGGCGTGACGATGGCCGCTATGAGCGCCACCGGCTTGCCGGCTTACTGGCCGATGTTTGAGCCGCGCGTGCCCGGTTTTATCCATATCGAGTCGCCTTACCCCTACCGTTTTGTCAATCCGACCCCGCACCTCAGCGATGGCGTGGCCGCCGCCAATCTGCTCGAAGAGGCGATCCTGCGTGAAGGACCGGAAACCGTCGCCGCCTTTATTGCCGAGCCGGTGCAAGGCGCCGGTGGCGTCATTCCGCCCCAAGACGACTATTTCAAGCGGATCCGCGAGATTTGCGATTACTACGAGGTGCTGCTGATCAGCGACGAGGTGATTACCGGCTTTGGCCGCACTGGGCGCTGGTTTGGGCTAGAGCACTACGGCATCGAACCCGACATTGCCCAATTTGCCAAGGGGATCACGTCGGGCTACATTCCGCTCGGCGGCATTGGCGTCAGTGACCGCATCTACGAAGCTATCGAGTCGGTTCCGCCCGATAAGCGCTGGATGCACGCCTTTACCTATTCCGGCCACCCGACCGCCTGTGCGGTGGCGTTGGCCAATATCGCCATTATCGAGCGGGAAGGGCTGGTGCAGCGCGCCGCCGAAGTAGGCGATTACATGCAGCGCCGGCTGCAAGAGCTGTATGCGCTGCCGCACGTCGGCGACGTGCGCGGCAAAGGCATGATGGCCGGCATCGAGCTGGTGGCCGATACCGCCACCAAAGCGCCCTTCCCAGCCAGCGCCAATGTTGGCGTGCGGGTGCAGAAAGAGATGACCGCGCGTGGTCTCTTCACCCGCGTTGTCGGCGATACCATCTGCCTCGCCCCGCCGTTGGTCACCACCTATGAGCAGATCGACCAAATTGTCACCATCATCGCCGATGCCATCGAGGCCACCATCGCCGCCACCCGGTAGGAGTACAGCGCGCTGTGCCTTGTGGGCACAGCGCGCTACGCCCCTACCTCATCCCTTCCAGCACCCAGTTATCGATTAACCGCACGCCATCGAATCGCACCGCCATCGAGAGCAGCGCCCCCTCTAGCCCAATCTGATCCAGCTCGCGCAGGGTCAGCGGGTGGGCCACGCTCACATACTCCGGCTTCGCCAACGGTTCAGCCGCCAGCACCTCGCGCATCAACGCGCGCAACGCCTCACCGCTGCGCTCACCGGCGGCGTAGCGTTCGGCGGCGGCCCGCAATGCCCGGTAAAGCACCGGCGCGGCAGCGCGTTGCGCAGGGGTGAGGTACACATTCCGGCTGCTCAGCGCCAGCCCGTCCGGTTCGCGCACCGTCGGCGCGACCACGATCTCGACCGGAATATTCAAGTCACGTACCATCTGCCGGATCACCACCGTCTGTTGCGCATCCTTCTGGCCGAAGTAGCTCTTGGTTGGCTGCACGATGTTAAACAACTTGCACACTACCGTCGCCACACCGCGAAAGTGGCCGGGCCGGGCCGCGCCTTCCAGCACTTCATCGGCGGCGGGTTGGATGACATACGTGCCAAAGCCGGGTGGGTACATCTCTTCCACCGGCGGCACAAAGACCAGATCAACCCCGGCGGCGGCGAGCAACGCCAAGTCGCGCTCGGTATCGCGCGGGTAACGGGCAAAATCTTCGTGCGGCCCAAACTGGGTTGGGTTGACGAAGATGCTGACTGCCACCGCCGGGCATTCAGCGCGCGCCCGCTCGACGAGCGCCAAGTGACCTTGGTGGAGATAGCCCATCGTCGGTACAAAGCCTAATTCGCCAAAGGCCGCGCGCGCGCGGCGGAAATCGGCGATAGTATGTAGTACTTCCATACGATTCCTCATTGAACAGATGTGATAAGGTTCGCATGTCATTGCGAGTCGCCGCCAGCAGTGCGGCAATTGCCTGATTGAGCGCGAGAGATTGCTGGCAAGAGCGCGCTAGGTCGCCGCTTAGTACGGCCCATCCGCGGCCCGCCATCTACGCCTGTGGATCGACCCCGCAATTGAGCCGGTCAGCGCAGTGCGGCTCAGGTGCTACGCCCTTCCTAGCGGCACAATCAGACTGGTTCCTCTGACGGTGCGCCGGCGTCGAACTGGCGCAACGCCGCCGCCAGTTCGTCTGCATCCATCCGGCTGCTATGTTCGGGGCCGGGGAAGGCGCCGGCGCGCACATCATTGGCGTATTGGGCCAGCGCCTCGCCGATGATAGCGGCGAGATTGGCGTAACGGCGCGCATGGCGGGGCACAAAATCGCTGTACAGGCCGAGCATATCGTGCCAGACCTGCACCTGCCCGCTACAGCCGGCGCCGGCCCCGATCCCGATCGTCGGAATCCGTAGCCGTTCGGTAATCGCTTGCGCGAGTTCGGCAGGCACCAGCTCGATCACAACCGCAAAGGCGCCGGCCTCTTGCACGGCCAGCGCGTCGGCCAGCAACTGCTGCGCCTCGGCGGCGCGTTTACCTTGCACCCGCAACCCAATTTGGTTGACCGCTTGCGGGGTAAAGCCAATATGCCCCATCACCGGAATTCCCAAATGCACTAGCCGGGCAATCGTCGGTGCGATATGCACACCACCTTCCAGCTTCACCGCTTGCGCGCCCGCCTCTTGTAGCATCCTCCCGGCGCTGATGACGGCCTGTTCGGGCGAGGCGTAGGTTAAAAACGGCAGATCACCCACGACCAACGCCTTGCGCGCACCGCGCACGACGGCGCGGGTGTGATGCAACATCTCGTCGAGTGTCACCGGCACCGTCGATTCGTGGCCTAAGACCACCATCCCCAGCGAATCGCCGACCAAAATCATAGGAATGCCAGCGCGATCGGCGATTTGCGCCGAAGTATAGTCATACGCGGTCACCATCGGGATCCGCTCGCCGCGATCGCGCATCTGCTGAATATCACGAATGGTTGTGCGCATTGCCGGCTCCTCTTGGTAGTCATTCGTTGCCGGTCATTCCGGCATGCCCGATTGTAGCACGGAATAGTGAGGGGGGTGATAGCAGGATAGAGCAGGAGAGGGTTTGGTGACAGCGCAGGGCTAAACCATAGTGATATTATGTGTAAATATGGCGTAAGCGTGATGTAGCGGGTGAAATGTGGCTCTTTTGTATGATGAGCCTTGTTACTAAAGAAGATACAACTTTTTGTGAATCGAAATAATGAGTGATTTATTCAGCACGCGGTCTGGTTTATTTAAAATCGGTCAACAATTTTGTTGTAGTAGTTTAGCGCCCAATTCTCAAAATGTTTGACATATCAGAATAGGTAGCATAAAATATAGCAAAGTTGCTTGCCCATGAGCCAATGCTATGCAGAGAAATCCCACGATGGACATCCCCCCCATGTTGGTGCCGTATGCTCGCCGGATTGCTCTTCGTGATCTCGAACTATTTTATTACGATACCGGCGCTGCTCAGGCGCCAACGCTCCTGCTCATTCACGGGTTAGGCGATGAAGCCGATACATGGCGGTCTATCATTCCGTCACTCGCGCAGCGCTATCGCGTCATTGCGCCTGATCTACCCGGTTTTGGCCGCAGTTCCGGCCCTAAAAGCGGTTACAGCCTAACCTTCTTTGCCCGCGCGATGGCCGAATTTATGGCGGCGCTCGGTTTGCAGCAGGTAACGTTAGTTGGCCATTCATTGGGGGCAATGATTGCGCAGCGTCTGAGCATAGGCTTGCCTCAGCTCATCCAACAGCAAATTCTGATCAGCGGCTGCTTGCCGATCAAACGCCAATTTCCACGCCGCTGGCTGTGGCCGCTCTTATTGCCGGGGGTGGGCGAGTTGATGTTGGCCGGTATGCGACGCTCGCGTGAGCTGGCCTTCCAGAGCTTGCGCCCATTCTACTTCAATCTCTACGAATTGCCGGCGCGCGAGCAGCGGTTTCTGCGCCGCCGGGTGTGGGCGCGGCTGTGCCAAGCGCGCCAACGCCGGGCAACCCTCTCGGCGTTGCGCTGGCTGGCGGTTGATGCGCTCTTCCGCGCTGATCAATATCTCGATCTGGTCAGTGAATGTCCGACGCCGACTATTCTCATGGCTGGCGATCATGACATGATCGTCGCAGGCGAATGTATCGAGGCCACCGAAGTGGTGCTCGAAGGGCGCGGGCAGTATATCCATCTTGAATGTTGCGGCCATATGCCTCAGCAGGAATGCCCTGACCAGATCGGTGAATTGATCGCAGAGCTGGTTCCTGCTGGGCACGATGATGAAGCCGATTGGCGCAACGAACATTCAGACGGCTAGACGAGGCTACGATGAGGCGGCATGTTCACCGGCTTCCGCCCCGCGCGCTCGCACCAATGAGGCAATAATCGACACGGCAATAATCGTGGCGACGACCCCCAACGACACCCCGGTCGGGATCTTCCAGCTCACGCCAACGATCGCTGCGCTGAGATCAGGCAACAGCATCTTGACCCCGACAAACGCCAGCACCACCGATAGCCCTAGCTTGAGGTAGTGGAAGAGGTGGACGACGCCGGCTAGCACAAAGTAGAGCGCGCGCAACCCCAGAATGGCGCAGACGTTTGAGGTGTAGACGATAAACGGATCTTGCGTCACCGCAAAGATGGCCGGAATCGAGTCGATGGCGAAGATGAGGTCAGTGGTTTCGACCATCACCAGCACCAGCAAGAGCGGGGTCGCCATCAATACGCCATTCTGGCGGGTCAGAAACTTCTGGCCGTCGTAGCGATCGCTAATCGGCATAAAGCGGCGGAACAGGCGCACCACCGGGTTCTTCTCCGGCTCGATCTGCTCATCTTGGGCCGTGGCCATACGAATGCCGGTAAAGATCAGGAACGCGCCGAAGATCCAGATAATCCAGTGGAATTGCTTGATCAGCGCCGCGCCGGCCAAAATCATCGAACCGCGCATGATCAGCGCACCCAGAATGCCCCAGAAGAGCACCCGATGCTGGTATTTAGCCGGTACCGCAAAGTACGAGAAGATCAGCACAAAGACGAAAATGTTATCAACGCTTAACGCTTTCTCGATCAGATACCCGGTTAAGAAGGCCAGCCCGGCATCGCTCGCGCTGAGCGAGCTATTCGGCATGATGGTATCCCAGAAGAGGTACAACCCCAGATTCAAGAGCAAGGCCAACGAAACCCAAACGACGCTCCAGATGGCTGCTTCGCGCAGGGAAACTTCGTGCGCTTCCCGGTGAAAGACGCCTAAATCAATTGCGAGCAGGGCCAAGACAAAAAGATTAAAGCCGACCCAGACCCATACTGCATCGAACATGGTTTTGCTTCTCCCTGTGCATGTGATACGTTTTATCACAATAAAAAAGCGAGCCGACGGCAGCTCACCACTGCGCCGGTCTCGCCAGTCTGGTACTCCAGTACTCGATGCAACCGGGAATGCGAGGATTCCGTCTTGACGATTGCATCAACCTGCCCGAAGCAGGCGGCTACTCCCCAACGGTTTGCACTATAGCGTATTTTTGCCGTTTCTGATAGGGGAAAATTTCCCACCCATGCTACGGGTGGGCGGTAGCTATGATGGCGAAGAACCGCCCTCGCCAAGTTCGTTCTTTATCGATATACTAAACAATTGTGTATATTGGTTTAGGAATCAACAATGGACATGCCGTATGGATGTGATCACAATCGGGTTGCTTATTGGCGGGCTGGCGCTGCTCACGGTCGGCGGTGAACTATTAGTGCGCGGTTCGAGCCAGTTGGCGGCGCTGGCCGGTATTTCGCCGCTAGTGATTGGGTTGACGGTGGTGTCGTTTGGCACCAGTTCGCCGGAATTGGCCGTCAGCATTCAGGCTGGCTTGGCCGGCAAGAGCGATATTGCGGTCGGCAATGTGGTGGGGAGTAACATTTTCAACATTCTCTTCATTCTCGGTGCGTGCGCAGTGATTAGCCCGCTGATCGTAGCGGTGCAGCTCATCCGGCGCGAGGTGCCGTTTATGATTGCCGTTTCGCTGCTGCTGGCCGGCCTTGCGCTCGATGGCAACGTCGGCTTGTTGGATGGCGTGCTCTTGTTTGGCTTGCTGATCGGCTATACGGTGTGGTCAATCTACGCCAGCCGGAAAGAGAGCGCCGAGGCGCGGGCTGAATTTGCCCAAGAGTTCGGTCCGGAGAAGTTGCCGGCGCAGGGTGGCGCCAAGGTATGGCTGACCAGCATCGGTTTTATCGTGATCGGGTTGGGCTTGCTGGCCCTTGGCTCGAACTGGCTGGTCGAGGGCGCAACCACGCTGGCGCGAGCCTTTGGGGTGAGTGATGTGATTATTGGCTTGACCATCGTGGCGGCAGGCACTTCGCTGCCCGAAGTGGTTGCTTCGATTGTGGCCACCCTCAAGGGCGAGCGTGATATTGCGATCGGGAATGTCATCGGCAGCAATGTCTTCAATATTCTCGGCATTCTCGGCCTTGCCGCGCTGGTGACACCCGGCGGCTTGACGGTCGCCCCCTCGATCATTACCTTCGACCTGCCGGTGATGATCGCGGTTGCGTTTGCGGCGCTGCCAATCTTTGTCACCGGCCTTAGCATTAATCGTTGGGAAGGGGCGCTCTTCCTTGGGTACTATGTGGCATATACCGCCTACCTGATCTTGGCTGCTACCCAGCACGATGCCTTGCCGGCCTTCAGCAGCGTGATGGCGCTGTTTGTGTTGCCGATCACGGCGATTACGTTGCTGGTGTTGGCGCTCAATGCGGTGCGGCGGCGCGATTGGGCGACGCCGGGGGCGTAATCGCAGGCCGCGCGGGGTGATCCGCACGGCTATGGGAGCCGCACGGCCGTGCGGCTCTACCGGGGGTTTTACGGCAATACGACCAGTACCCCTTGTTGGGCTTCGTGGCCGGGGATGCGGCAATAAAACCGGTATTCGCCGGGGGCGGGGGCGCGGAAGGCCAGAATCGCGTCTACCCCCGGATCAGCCGAAACGGTGCGATCGCCGCTCGGCAGCTCGATGGTCAGGCTGTGGACGACTTGGCCGCGGTTGCGCAGCCGGAGAAAAATCTGTTCGCCGGTTTGGGCTTCGACCCGATCCGGATCAAAGCGCATCTCGGTGGCGGTCACTTCGATCGTGCGTTCGCGCAATGGCTCGCCGCAAGCAGTGAGGAATGCTAATCCGATCAGGATGATGCCGGCGGCGAATAGTATCCGGTGCAGGCGTGATTGGATGGCAGTTTTCATGGGATCGTACTCTTCAGCTTATGGATCACGGTCGCTTCGCCATAACTGTACCAGAAATAGGCGCGGTGATGGTAGAGGCATCGTCTTGTGACAGTTCAACCATTTTCGGGTACAATGGCAGCAGACCCAAACCCTTGTGGAATGTTGAGTGATGAATCTGGCAGCCATGCAGCGATGCCTGTGACCGCGATCGTAGGTCTGGTTTGGCTACAACATCATATCTGGCGCTAGCAGTGATGCGGCGAGATAGGCAACCAATGGGTCGCGGCGCTTGGCGATGATGATCTGCCTAACTCGCACAATGACACACTACCGATCGTTGAAACTTGCTGCATTGCGCCGGTGAGGATGGATCGAGCCGGCGCCGGTGTTCTATCACGGTATTGGATTGGTTTCTGCACGTTGGTCGAGGGGAGCATGCTCTATCCGCTTGTGTTGATTGCGTTGGCTGCTGCGCCGCTGGCGTTGTTGGCCCGCTTGCCCGGTCGTGATCGCATCGCGTGGGGCTTGGCCCTCATTCCATTGGCGATCTTTGGCTTGACCTTGGCGCAGGCCGGGCCAGTGTGGGAAGGCGGCCAGATCGTCGAACGGATCGCGTGGGTGCCGGCTCTTGGGCTTGATCTGAGTTTTACCCTCGATGGCTTGAGCCTGCTCTTTACGCTGATTATCACCGGTATCGGCACGTTGATCGTCGGCTACGCCGGCCATTACCTCGGCGCTGATAGCGGCCTTGGCCGGTTTTTAGCCTACATGATGCTGTTTATGGGCGCGATGCTCGGTCTGGTGCTGGCCGGCAACGTGCTGACGATGTTCGTCTTCTGGGAGTTGACTTCGGTTACGTCGTACCTGCTGATCGGCTACAAGCACGACTATGCCGATGCGCGGCGCGGCGCGTTGCACTCACTGTTGGTGACCGGCGGCGGCGGGTTGGCGCTGTTGGTCGGGTTGCTGCTGCTGGGGCAGGCCGCCGGCAGCTACGAGCTGCGCGATATTTTGGCTGCCGGCGATGTCTTGCGGGCGCATGCGCTCTACCCGGCGGCGGTAATCTTGATCTTGCTCGGCTGTTTCACCAAATCGGCCCAGATTCCCTTCCACTTCTGGCTGCCGGGGGCGATGCAAGCTCCCACCCCGGCCAGCGCCTTTCTCCACTCGGCGACCATGGTTAAGGCCGGCGTGTATCTGATGGCGCGGCTGAGCCCGGCGTTGGGCGGCACGGCGCTATGGGATGTGACGCTGGCCGTGGTCGGCGGCGCCACGATGACCTTCGCCGCGATTGTGGCGATGCGCCAGTTTGACCTCAAGGCGATGCTAGCCTACACCACGATCAGCATGCTCGGCGCGCTGACGATGCAGATCGGTTTGGGCGGCAAGTATGGCGCTGAAGGGGTGGCGACCAACATCTTGGCCCACGCCCTGTACAAGTCGGCGCTGTTTATGCTGGCCGGCGTGATCGATCACGAGTGCGGCACGCGCGATCTGCGCCGGCTGGGCGGGTTGCGGGCCTATATGCCGCAGACGATGGTGATTACCGCGTTGGCCTTGCTCTCGTTTGGCGGCATTCCGGTGATGTTCGGCTTCGTCGCCAAAGAGTTAATGCTGGAAGCGGCGCTCGAAACCGATCTCGGCGCAACCCTGAGCGTGCTGGCGGTGGCGGCGATCGCGGTGACGGCGGCGGCCTATCTGGTCACTGGTTGGCGGTTATTCAGCAATACCTTCCTTGGCCAGCGCAGCATGGCGGCGATGCAGCAGCACGTCACCGACCCCGTGCCGGGCATGCTGATTGGCCCCGGCGTGCCGGCGGCGCTGTCGCTGATCATTCCGCTGGCCTTGCTAGGGCCAATCAGCGGCTTGATTGGGCCGGCGAGCACGGCCATCTACGGCAAGCCGCTTGAGGTTGAATTAGCCCTTTGGCATGGCGTTAATACGGCGCTGCTGGTCAGTCTTGGCGCGATTGCGGTTGGTGTCGGGTTAGCCCGCTTTGGCGAGCAGTTGGCGAACATGCGTGGCTGGCCGGCATGGTCGCGCGGCGATATGATTTTCGATCGCCTGATTGAGCGCACACTGGCCGGCGCGACGGCGCTGACCCGCACGATCCAAGAGGGTCGCTTGCGCCGTTATATCTTGGTCACGGCGCTAGCGATGCTGCTCTTTGTTGGTGTGCCGTTTGCCAGCTTCGGCCTCGGCGCGATCCGGTTTGATCTCGATCCGCAATTGCAATTCTACGAAGTGCTGGCCGTGGCGCTGATCCCGGTTGGCGTGCTGGCGACGATTCTGGCCCGCACGCGCTTGGGGGCGATTATCGCCGCCGGCGTGGTGGGGGCGATGGTGTCGCTGCTGTTTGTGCTCTTCTCGGCCCCCGATCTGGCGTTGACCCAGTTGCTGATTGAAGTGCTCTCGACCGTCTTCCTGCTGTTGGTCTTTTCGGTCTTGCCGGTGCGGTTCGAGAGCTTTTCAGCCGCGTGGGTGCGCCGCCGCGACGCGATTGTGGCGGCGGCCATGGGCCTCTTGATAACCGGGTTGGTGTTGGCGACGGCGACCAACGATGCGTTCGCGCCCTTGGCCCCCTTCTTCCTTGAGAATAGTCTTGAGAAGGGTAAAGGCGCCAATGTGGTCAACGTAATATTGGTTGACTTCCGCGGCTTTGACACCATGGGCGAAATTACCGTTTTGTTTATTGCTCTGTTAGGCATCTACGGCTTGCTCCGTTTACGACAGGGGAAGAACGATGTTGCACCGGAACGAGTCACCACTGCCGAACCGGCCGCCGAGCCGGTCGACACCAAGAGATAGTGCGCTGTACGATTCGCTGATCCTGCGCACGGTCAGCCGGCTGATGATGCCGCTGCTGTTGCTGCTCTCGATCTATATGCTGCTGCGCGGGCACAATCTACCCGGCGGCGGCTTTATCGGCGGCTTGCTGGCTTCCAGCGCGATCATTCTGCAAATGGTGGCGTTTGGCCCCAAAACGGCCCGGCGCATCTTGCCAGTCAACTATCTGCTATTGGCGGCGTTTGGCGTCTTCTTCGGCGCGATTTGGGGGTTGCCGGCAATGGTTGCCGGTCTGCCCTATATGCAGGCGTTCTGGTTGCCTGAACCGATCCCCGGTGTGGGCAAAATCGGCACGCCGGTGCTGTTTGATATCGGGGTCTACTTTACCGTCATTGGCGTGACGACGAAAATCGCGCTGTTACTGGTTGAAGAGCCGTCACTCTTCCCGTTGCCGGCGATGAAACCAGCGCCGGTCGAGCAAGAGGAGGGGGCATGATTATCTTGTTAGCGATTGCGATCGGATCGCTCTTTGCCGGCGCGACCTATCTGATGTTGCGCCGTTCGGTAGTGAAGCTGATTCTTGGCTTGATTTTGTTGAGCCACGGGGTCAATCTGCTCATTTTTACGATGGGTGATGGGGTGCGCCGCGGGGCGTCGCCACTGGTGGATGCCGCTGGTCAGCCCCCTCCCGGCTCTGCCGATCCGTTGGTGCAGGCGCTGATCCTGACCGCGATTGTGATTAGCTTTGGTTTTACCGCCTTTGTGATGGCGCTGGCCTATCGCTCGAATCAGGCTGTGGGCAGCGACGATCTGGATGATCTCTCGACAACTGACCGGTTGTAGCATAGGAATATAGACATGGTGTTTCATCTCTTTATTCCGATCATCACGCCACTGATCGGGGCGGCGCTGGCCGTCTTGTTCAACCGCCAGCGCATCGTGGCGCGGGCCATCACGCTGATCAGCGTCTTGATCAACCTTGGCTACGGTCTGTGGTTGATGAGCGTGGCGCCAGCAAGCGGGCCATTGGTGGCGCAAGCGTCGGGTTGGCTGGCGCCGTTTGGCATCTCGTTGGTGGCCGATGGCATGAGCGCGCTGATGGTGATGCTGGCCGCGTTGCTGATGCTGACGACCATCCTCTATAGCTTCGCTTCGGTTGACGAGCAACGGGAACAGCACTTTTATTATCCGCTGTTGCTGCTCTTGCTGCTTGGGGTGAGCGGCGCCTTTCTCACCGGTGATCTCTTTAACCTGTACGTCTGGTTTGAAGTGTTGTTGGTGGCGTCGTTTGGATTGATCACGCTCGGCGGCAGCCGTGATCAGCTTGAGGGCGGATTGAAGTATCTGGTGCTCAATCTGCTCGGCAGCACTGCGTTTCTATTTGGTTGCGGCTTGATGTACGGCTTCGCCGGTACGCTCAATATGGCCCATATCGCCGAGCGCATGGCGACCCTCGCCAACCCCGGCTTGCAGACCGTGTTGGCTGGGATTTTTCTGTTTGCGTTCGGCAGCAAAGCCGCGATTGTGCCGCTCTTCTTCTGGCTGCCTACCAGTTATCACACCCCGCCGGTCGCTGTCACTGCTATCTTTAGCGGGTTGATGACGAAGGTTGGCGTCTATGCACTCTACCGGACATTTGGGTTGATGTTCCAGAATGAACTGGCGACCTACGGGCCGTGGCTCACGCTGCTGGCCGGTCTGACGATGGTGATTGGCGTGTTGGGAGCGGTGGCGCAGATGAATGTGCGCCGTATCCTCAGCTTTCACATCATCAGCCAGATCGGGTATAGCGTGATGGGGTTGGGCTTAGCCAGCGCCGCCGGCTTGGCCGCCGGCTTGGTCTTTACTGCGCACGTGATGATTGTCAAAATGGCGCTGTTTTTCATTGGCGGCGCCGCCGAGCAGATCTACGGCACCGGCGATCTGAAGAAGATGGGTGGTTTGGCCCGCCGCGAACCGCTATTGGCGCTGTTCTGGTTCCTTGGCATTTTGTCGCTGGCCGGCATCCCGCCGCTCAGCGGCTTTATCGGCAAGCTGATCCTCTTGCAGGTTGGCGTCAGCCAGCAGGCGTATCTGATCACCGCCGTGGCCGCCGGCACCAGCATTCTGACTTTCTTCTCGATGCTCAAAATCTGGAACGAGGTCTTCTGGAAAAAGTCGTACGATGATGTCAATCGCTTGCCGCGGGTATCGTTCGGGTTGTTGGCGCCGGGAGCGGCGCTGGTGATCCTCAGCGTGGCGCTGGGCTTACTGGCCGGGCCGTTGGTGGATTACAACACGATTGCCGGCCAACAGGCGTTTGACCGCAATGTCTACATTACCGCCGTTTGTGGCGCAGATGGTTGTGAAGCGGTGTATCGGGCGGCGCTGAAGTAAAGGGGGCGGTATGATCGTCTTAGTGCTCATTCTTACCCTCACATGGATGGCGCTGCAAAGCAGCTTTACCTTGCCCGATCTCATCGTTGGCTTGGCCCTTAGCTACGGGATTGTCGCACTGGCGAGCCGCTTTTTGAGCGTTCCCTTTGTCAATGGCGGGCTCGGTCGCCCGCGTATGGATACGCGCAATTACGCCCGCCTAACCTTCAAGTGGATCGCGTTTATTGGGTTTGCGCTGTGGAGTGTAGTAAAGTCGAATATTGACATGGCGCGGATCGTGCTCTTCCGGCGCGTCGCCGATATTCGCCCCGGCATTATCGCCATCCCGCTCGATGTCAAGAGTGATGCCGGGATTACCGTCTTGGCGAATCTGATTACGTTGACGCCGGGCACCGTCTCGCTCGATATTTCGACCGATCGACGCACGATCTACATTCACTGTATTGATGTGCAAGACGCCGATGCGGTGCGCGATGACATCAAGCAGAACTTCGAGCGGCGGGTGATGGAACTGTTACCGTAGGGGTCAATCATCATGACGTTGTTTGAAATGCTGATCGCTGGCTTAATGGGTGTACTGGCGATCTCGATGGTGATCGTGACGGCCCGTTTGCTGATCGGGCCGAGCATTCCTGATCGGGCAATGGCGTTTGACGCGATTATGAACCACGTGGTGGCGTTGGTGGCGCTCTATGTGGTGATTACCGATCAGTTGGCGTTGGTTGATGCGATCTTGATTGTCGCGGTGCTCGGTTTTCTAGGGACGGTGGCCGTGGCGCGCTATATCGAAGAGGGGCGAAGCTGATGGAACTGAAAGAGATCGTGACCTTGGCGCTGGCTGCCATCGGCGTAGGATTTATTTTTATCTCGTCGATCGGGATTATCAAGCTGCCTGATCTGTATACCCGTGTCCACGCTAGCGGCAAGACCGGTACGTTAGGGATTATTGGCGTGCTGTTGGCCGTAGCTGTGCATCATGGCGATCTGATCGCGGCAGCGAAGATGATCGCCCTGATCGCCTTCTTTTGGTTGACGGCGCCGGTGGCGGCGCACATGCTGGATCGAGCCGCCTACCTGACCGGGGTCGAGCGCGCGCCGCAGACGGTGCAAGACGATTTGGCCGGCAAGTATGATGTCGAGCAGGGCCGGTTGCGGTCATAGGGGTTATGCGGCCTGCGGTGCGGGTTGAATAGCCACGAAAAGACACAAGAGGCACAAACAGATGTTTGTGGTATCTTTTGTGGCTCTTGGTGGCTCTGCCCCGACCCTCGTTGCGTTCTTGGCGGCTGCGGGTTGGCCCCCACCCCGTGCCCCTCCCCCGCTGGGGGAGGGGTGGGCAGCACATCTGTCGAGAACCCGGCCCTAA
>NZ_LWQS01000042.1 GCF_001650695.1 Chloroflexus islandicus | reverse complement strand
CCCACCCAACCAATGACCGTGCGGCTCCCGCCATGCCCCATCGGAAGCGCCACCGGGCCGCCCCTCCCATCCGGCTTGAGAGACGGACAGAACGTTTGATCGATCACAACCGTTGATCGCTATGCAATGCCTCAACGTCCGGCTCGCCACTCCCCTCTCCCGCCGTCAGGTGGGAGAGGGGCTGGGGGTGAGGGCCACACGAGGGTTGGGGATCGGACAGAACGTTCGGGTCGATCACAACTGCTGATCGACCCGAACGTTCGCCACTATCCTCAGCTTGTCATTTGACAGCATCCCCGCCTCATTCCATAATCCTTATGCAACAACCGCAACGGTTCATTGCGTTCAATAGGAGAGCTGTCCGTCCGAGCAACTCGCGGCCTCACCCAAACGCTAGGACTACCATTATGAGAAAACTCGGCGTGATCGATCTTGGTTCCAATACCACACGCCTGATTGTGATGGCATATGAGCCGGGCTACAGCTTCCGGCTTACCGATGAGGTGAGCGAAACCGTGCGCCTCGCCGAGGGGATCGGCCCGTCGCGTATGCTCCAGCCGGCGCCGATCCGGCGGGCGGTCGAAGCGCTGCGGATGTTCTATTCCCTCTGCCTATCGACCGGGGTCGATCAAGTGATCGCGGTCGGTACCAGCGCCATCCGCGAGGCCGCCAACCAAGCCGAGTTCTGGGCCGCCCTGCGCTCAGCTACGCCGCTCGATCTCCGCATCATTTCCGCAGAAGAGGAGGCCTACTTCGGCTATTTGGGCGCGATCAACGCCTTGCCGTTGCCCACCGGCGCCCTCTTCGATACCGGCGGCGGTTCGACGCAGGTGATGGCGGTACACGATCGCGCACTCACCCGCAGCTTTTCGGTGCAAGCCGGCGTCGTGCGCTTTACCGAACAGTTTGTGCAGAGCGACCCCATTAATCGCGCCGACCTGCGCCGGCTGCGCGAAGCTGCTCGCGCGGCCTTCGCCCCGCTCGATTGGCTGCCTGATCTACGCCACGGCAAGTTGGGCGGCATGGGTGGTACGGTACGCCAATTAGCCCGGATTGACCAAAAGCAGCGCAACTACCCGCTCGAACGGGTGCATGGCTATGTGCTGACCCGTGAAGCACTCGAGCGGATGATCGAAGAACTGGCCCGCCGCCCGCGCCGTGAGCGGCTCCAGATTCCGGGGATGAAAGAGGAGCGGGTGGATGTGACGCTGGCCGGCGCGGTGATTATCGCCACCTTGATGGATCGTGGCGGCTTTTCCAGCTTGCTGGTCAGCGGCCAAGGCGTGCGCGAAGGCATTTTCTACCAGCACTTTCTCGCTGACCAGCCGCAGCCGTTGCTGGCCGATCCTCGCCGGTTTAGCGTGCTCAATCTGGCCCGGCTCACGCATTACGAACCCGAACACTGCGCCCGCGTCGCTCACCTTAGCCAATCGCTTTTTGATCAATTGGCTCCCTTGCACGGCTACGGCGAATGGGAGCGGGAATTGCTTGGGTATGCCGCCATCTTGCACGATATAGGCGTGAGTGTTGGCTATTACGATCACCACAAGCACGGCGAGTATCTGATCCACAACGCCACGTTGCTTGGCTTTAGCCACCGCGAAATTGTGATTATCGCCGGTCTGGTGCGCAACCACCGCAAAGGCTGGAGCGGCCCGGCTCCCTATGCGGCGATTGTCACCCCGGATGATGAAACGCGCATTGCCCGCCTTAGCGCGATGCTCCGCTTGGCCGAGTATCTCGAACGCAGCAAGAGCCAGATTGTGCGCGATGTGCGGGTGCAGATCGGCGAAGCGATTACGATTGATATCGTGGCCAACGGCGATGCCCACGTCGAAATCTGGGAAGCGACGCGCCGCAGTGGCCTCCTGCGCCGTAGCTTCGGGCGCGAGGTGCAGATCAGGCCCGCATGAGCGTGTGCTATAATGCGTGTTAACGAGACGTGAAGGAGTAGACATCGTTCATGCGGTGCCCATTTTGCCACTTTCCAGAGACCGATGTGATCGATACGCGCAAACTCTATGAGGGCGAGGTGATCCGGCGCCGGCGCAAGTGCCGCGCTTGCAGCCGTCGCTTCACCACCTACGAGCGGATCGAATCGGTCAGTCTGATGGTGGTCAAAAAGGATGGCACCCGCGAACCGTACGACCGCGAGAAGATCGCTCGCGGCGTGCGCACCGCTTGCTACCGCCGTCCCGTCTCGGCGGACGCGATCGAACAATTGGTGAACGATGTCGAGGCGATGGTGATGGCAACCGACGAGCAAGAGATTAGCTCGCAAGCAATCGGTGATGCAGTGATGCGCCGGTTGCGCGATCTCGATGAAGTTGCCTACATCCGGTTTGCTTCGGTCTATCGCGCGTTTACCGACATTGGCAAATTGCGCGAAGCGGTTGATGAATTGCTGGAACGCGAAGGCGACCGCAATGGCCGCCCATAACTGACAATAGTAGAGGATTTTATGAGCGTCGAGACGACACCGCAGCCGGTGTCAGAACCAACAGCGAAGCCGTCATTCCTCCAGCGCATTGTCCATTCAGTTCGCTCGATTGAATGGGTGCAAGTGCTGCTGGTTGGCCTGCTTACCGCCATTGCGTGGTGTTCGCTCTTTTTGGCCAACAACATTTTACAGATTCTCGCTGGCGTGGTGCCGGTGCTAGCCGGCATCTATCTGGGCCGCAAGGTGCGCGGTGAGTATCTGGCCAATGGCCTTGCCCTCGGTGTGGTGACGTTTCTCTTCGGGTTGGCCATTATGGCTGGGTATGGGTTGGCCGGTCAAGCCGGCATTGCCCCGATGCCGGTGATCCAACTCGATCCCGATCAACCGGCCGCACCGGCCACGTTGATCGATCTGATTACGATCTACTTTATCTTCTCGGCGTTTGCGTTGATCCCCTTCCCGGCGTTTGGTACCGTGATGTCGGGCCGGGCCGAAGAGCGCAACCGCCAGTTGCAGAAGGAGATCGCCGAGCGGGGTGGCCGCCTCGAACGACCCAACGTGGTACGCACGCTCGAAGATTTGCAGGGGTTGTCGCTGCCGCAGTTTGGCTCGTATGTGCTGAATCTCTTTCGCAAGAAGGGGTTTGAGTTCAAGGATTATCGCTTTATCGATAAGGATAAGCACCTTGATCTCGAACTGACCTACGAAGGCGTCACGTACCTGCTCCGGCTGTCGGTCGCCGATAAGGTGCGGCCCGGTACGCTCGAAAGCCTGTTGCAGGATATGAAGCGGATGGGTATTCCAAAAGGGTTAGTCATTACGTCAACCGAATTCACACCCGATACCGTCAAGGCGGCGAGCGGGCGGCGTAATGTCCTGATTATTGATGGAGCGACGCTGTTTGCGATGGCAGAGGGGTAGAAGAGCATGCTGCTTGATCTGAGCGGGCGGGTTGCGATTGTGACCGGCGGCAGCCGCGGGATTGGCCGCGCGACCGCTGAACGGTTGGCAGCCAGCGGGGCAACGGTCGTGGTCAATTACCGTGGCAATGCCGCGGCAGCCGAGGCGACCGTGGCGGCGATCACGGCTGCCGGCGGCAAAGCGCTGGCCGTGCAGGGTGATGTGAGCCAACCGGCTGATGTTGAGCAGTTGGTAAAAACGACACTCGAACAGTTTGGCCGGATCGATATTCTGGTCAACAATGCCGGCATCACCCGCGATAATCTGCTCTTGCGGATGAAGGAGAGCGATTTCGATGAAGTGATCGCAACCAATCTGCGCGGCGTCTTTCTCTGTACCCGTGCGGTGCTGCGCCCCATGACCAAGCAGCGCTTTGGCCGGATTATCAACATCACGTCGGTGATTGGGTTGATCGGCAATGCCGGTCAAGCCAATTATGCGGCGGCTAAGGCCGGTATCATCGGCTTTACCAAATCGACGGCGCGCGAAATGGCAAGCCGTGGCATTACCGTCAATGCCATTGCCCCCGGCTTTATCGAGACGGAAATGACCGATGCCCTCAACGAAGAGACGCGCAAAGCCATTCTGGCGACGATCCCCCTCGGCCGGTTCGGCCAGCCGGCTGAAGTGGCGGGATTAATCTGTTTCCTGGCCTCTGATGCCGGTGCGTATATCAGCGGGCAAACGCTGACGATCGACGGCGGGATGGTGATGTCCTGATGATTCGCAAAGTGTTAGTGGCCAACCGCGGCGAAATTGCCGTGCGTATCATTCGGGCTTGTCAGGAGTTGGGCATTCGTACCGTGGCGGCGTACAGCACCGCCGATCGCGACTCGCTGGCGGTGCGGCTGGCTGATGAGGCGGTCTGTATCGGCCCGCCTCCGCCGGCGAAGTCGTACCTCAATGCGCCGGCGTTGATCAGCGCGGCGCTGATCTCAGGCTGTGATGCGGTGCATCCCGGCTACGGCTTCCTCTCGGAAAATCCGTATTTCGCCGAGATGTGCGCCGATTGCAACCTGATCTTCATCGGCCCGCCACCTGAGCCGATCCGCTTGATGGGTGACAAGGCGATTGGGCGTGAGACCATGCGCAAAGCTGGCGTCCCGACGGTGCCCGGCTCTGATGGCGAAGTGCGTTCGCTGGAAGAGGCGATCGATATTGCCCGCCAGATCGGCTATCCGGTGTTGCTCAAGCCGTCAGGCGGCGGTGGTGGCCGTGGCATGCGGGTGGCGTATGATGAAGCCGATTTGCAACGCGCCTATCCCACCGCTCGCGCCGAAGCCGAGGCCGCTTTTGGCAATGGCGCGCTGTTGCTGGAAAAGTACCTCACCCGCGTGCGCCACGTCGAAATTCAGGTGCTGGCCGACCAGTACGGCCACGCGATCCACCTCGGCGAACGCGACTGTTCGGCCCAACGCCGGCACCAAAAGATTGTTGAGGAAGCGCCATCACCGGTCGTTACGCCGGAATTGCGCGCTCGCATGGGCGCCGATGCGGTACGCGGCATTCAGTCAATCGGGTATGTCAATGCCGGTACGCTCGAATTTTTGCTCGACGAGCAGGGGAATTACTATTTCATCGAAATGAATACCCGCATCCAAGTCGAGCACCCAGTGACCGAACAGGTGACCGGCGTCGATTTGGTGCGCTGGCAGTTGCTGATCGCCAGCGGCGAACGCTTGACGCTGCGGCAGGAAGACATTACAATAGCGCGGCACGCGATTGAGTGCCGGATTAATGCCGAAGATCCGGAGCGTGACTTTTTGCCGGCCAGCGGCGAAGTGGAGTTTTATCTGCCACCCGGTGGCCCCGGCGTGCGGGTTGACTCGCACCTTTACTCAGGGTATGCGCCTCCCGGCAACTATGACTCGTTGCTGGCGAAAATTATTACGTTCGGCGATACCCGCGACGAAGCGCTGAACCGGATGCGGCGGGCACTTAATGAATGTGTGATTACTGGAATCAAAACAACCATCCCGTTCCAATTGGCGTTGATCGATGATCCGGATTTCCGGGCCGGACGGATCCACACTGGGTATGTGGCCGAGTTGCTGCGCCAGTGGAAGGAGACACTCAATCCGGCGTAGGCCGGTGGCGGGATGCGTATGGGGAGGGCGAGATTGGCCAGTCAGCGGCATCGAGTGCGGATCGCAGCCTTGCAGATCCTGTTTGAAGTTGATGAAACCGATCACGCAATTGATCAGGTGCTCGAACGCCGGCTCGCCGATGAACCAATGCCGCCTGAGAGCGCCGAGTTTTTGCGTCGCCTCGTCTTTGGCGCATGGGAGCACCGCTCGTATCTCGACCGGATTATCGAAGAGGCGGCGCCGAACTGGCCGGTCGCTCAGATGCCCGGCGTTGATAAGGCGGTGCTGCGGATTGCGCTGTTTGAGCTGCTCATTGATGATATTGAGCGGACGCCGATGAAGGCGGTGATTAATGAGGCGGTCGAGTTGGCCAAACAGTTCGGCAGCGATAATTCCAGCCGGTTTGTAAACGGCGTGCTTGGCACGGTGGTTATTCGCTACCTTGCTGAGCGCGGCGATGAGGAATAGCCGTCTTTGAAAGGAAGGAACACAACCAATATGGCTTCGCCTGAGATGGAGGAGCGCCTGCGCAAGATTATCGTCGATCAGCTCGGCGTTGATGAGGCGCAAGTGGTGCCGAGCGCGTCTTTTACCAAGGATCTGAATGCCGACTCGCTCGATTTAGTTGAGCTGATTATGTCGATTGAGGAAGAATTCGGCGTCGAGATCCCCGACGAAGAGGCGGAGAAGATCCAGACCGTCGCCGATGCGCTGAAGTACCTCGAAACCCATCAGAGCAACGAGTAGCGGCAAGTTGATCGGATTGCAATGCAAGGATCCGCGGCGGGGGAAACGACCCGCCGTTGTTTGTTTACGGGTTATTGCCGCAGAGCAGTAGCGCTGGCGCCCTTCGCGCAAACCGCGCGCTGTGGTAAGATAGTAGTAGCATCGTATCACCGGCACACTGCGGAGTTGTATGGAGATCTTTAACGTTCATCTGCCTGAGCTGATCCTCATCGCCGGTCTCGCCCTCGTGCTCTTTGGCCCGGAACGGTTGCCAGAGTTGGGGCGTTTCGCCGGCAAGCAGGTGGCGAAATTCCTCGCGTGGCAGCAACAGTCGCCTGAACTGCAAATGATTAACGAGATGCGCAACGAGTTTGAGCGCGAGATCGCCCAATTGCGTGATGAATTGGTGCAGACGCGCAACCAGCTCGATGTGCGCAACGATATGCAAGCGATGGTCGATGAGGTGAAAGCGGTTGGCGAGCAGATGCAAACCACGCTGAACGAGACCTTGCCAACCGCTCAGCCGGCCTCACCGTTGCCTGAAGCAACGCCGCCGCCAGCCAAGCCAATGATCCGCCCGCCGGCCCAAGCGCCGGTGCCGGCAGCCATGCCGGTCGAGCCGGTCAGTAACGACGCCGGTGTTGCCCAACCCATTACCGATGAAGATCGGATGCTCTTCGCCGATGTAGCGGCGCCGGCGACGCCATCACCTGCCCAGAGCGCTGCGGAACCGGTCACGCCAGCCGAGCTGAGCGAAATACTGGCGCGGCTCAATGGGTTGGCGGCTGAACTCCAGTCGATTGTCTTTCAGTTGCAGGCGCGCGGCTTGTTAGATCAACACTGGCAACCGACCGTCGCGCCGGCCCCCGTTTCTGAGGAGACTGTCGCGCCATGACTACCAAACCGGCCCCAGCAGGCCAAGCCGATGAGACGTCGATGACGCTGGTCGAGCATTTGATCGAGCTGCGTAGCCGGATCGTCAAGGCCGGCATTGGCGTCTTGATCGGCATGGTGTTTGGATTCATCGCGGTGTGGCCACAAGGCCCGATTAAACTGATCGATATCCTGATCTTGACTTTTGCCCCGATCAACGACCGCTTCGCCCCGATCCAGTCCGTCGGTACCACCGAGCAATTTACCAGCTACATGAAGGTGGCGTTATTGGTTGGCGTGATTCTGGCGATGCCGGTGATCGTCTACCAACTGTTAGCCTTTATTGTGCCGGGCCTGACCGAGAGCGAACGGCGGCTGATCTTCCGCGCCTTGCCCTTTGTGACCTTTTTCTTCCTTGCCGGAATTGCCTTCGGTTGGTTTGTCACTACGCCAGTGGCCATTCAGTTCCTGATCGGCTTTTCCGACTCGCCGCTCATCCAAACCCAACCGACATTGTCTGATTTTCTTGAAACTGTGTCGATGTTGTTGTTGATAAACGGCGTGGTGTTTGAATTGCCGATCATTATCTATGTGCTCGCATACCTGAATGTCACCACCGCCAAGCAATTGGCCAGCTACCGGCGTTATGCGCTGGTGGCGGTAGTGATCATCGCCGCGTTTATTACCCCGACCGGCGACCCGGTGAATCTGATGTTGCTGGCGCTGCCGATGTACTTACTGTACGAGGTTGGCGTGATATTGGCGCGGTTTGTACCGTCAGCCCAAGCGCCGCGCAAAGCCAAACGCAACGTCGAGGCACCGTAGCGGCATCGTAGCGGCACAGCGATGCTGTGCCGCCATTGGGCACAGCACCACTGTGCCCGTACCGGAAGCAAATTGCTATAATAGAACTATCAGCATCAATGGTTGGAGGTGAGCGTTATGGTGGAACGGATTTGTCCGGCCTGTCGCCATGGCAACCCGCTCGAGAACCGGTACTGCGGCGCGTGCGGCGCAGCGCTCACCGGCAATGATGCGTTGGCTCCCCGCGAACCGGGTGCCTTGGCTCCCCGCACCTTGTCACTCTCGCCGGCCCAGATGCGCCAGATCGGCGCCGCACTGGCGCTCGGCGCGGCCACGCTGGCGGTCGAAGTGGGCAAGGCATGGCTGCGCCGCCGGATGGGTACGCCAGCGCCGGTTGCGCCGATTACCGCCGTTACCCAGAACCCGATCACGCCTGCCGTCGAACCGGTCAGGGTGACGACCACGATTATCAGCCAGCGCGTGGTTGAGATTTGGGAACGCGGTGAATTGGTGCGGCAGGTGGTTGAGCGGCATGTCTGGCGTAAAGAGTAGCTGCACACCAGCGCAGCGCACTCGCTACCGTGCAGGATACTGGCCCTGTGCCGCGGCGCAGGGTTTGTTTTTCCTACTCTCCAACGCGGCGCGGGGTGGCCACCTGTTCCCGATGTGCGTGTCGTCGTGACTCTTCCCCGGAACCGGCGCGGGTCTGGCAGCGTCATCCATAGTGTGGTACGATACTCTTACTGCCGACACAGGAAGGACTGGCGATGACGCAGGCGATAAACCCTTCAACCTATCAGATGTTGCGCCGGCAGTTGCGCCCGCTGAGCCTCAAACTGCGCCTGAGCGATGGTATTGTGCTGGCGAGCCGCACTTTATGGATGGCGCTGACCGGGAGTGCAGTGGTGGCGGCCATCGGTTGGATTACGCCGGTGCCGCAGTTGCTCTGGTGGGTGTTGGCGCCGATCGCGCTGTGGTTGGCGGTTATCGCCGGTATCAGCGCGTTCCGGCCATTGCCGCCGCGCCGGGCCGCGCAGCGGGTCGATCGCATCCTCAACCTGCGCGAACGGCTCTCGACCGCGATTGAATTGTATGAGACCGGCGCCGATTCGCCGCTCGCGCCTTACCAACAGGCTGACGCGGGTGCGCTGGCGTTGCAGCTCCATCCGCGCCAGATCCCGATCGTGGTGCCGCGCCAGCCATTGCTGCTGGCGCTGCTGCCGGCGCTGGTGACGGTTGCGTTACTGACGCTGCCCAACCCAATGAACCAGATCTTGGCCGAGCGCGCCGCTGTCGCCGAGATGATCGAACAGGTCAATCAGCAATTGGCCGAATTAGAGCAAGAATTGGCCGCGCGCGATGATCTCACGCCCGAACAACGGGCCGAGTTAGAGGCGATTCTGCGCCAGTTGCAAGCTGAATTGGCCCGCAACCCCGGCGATCGCCAAGAGGCGCTGGCCGATCTGGCCCAAGCCGAAATGCGGCTGCGCCAACAGCTTAATCCGCAAACGGACGTGCGCCAAGCGGCGCTGGAACAGTTGGCGCGCCGGTTGGAACAGCTCTCGAATAACCCGACGTCGCCGCGCCCGACGCTTGATCAGTTGCGCCAACAGCTTGAGAATTTGGCAGCCAGCCTCGATCAGATGAGCGCTGCGGAACGCGAGGCCTTAGCCCAAGAACTGGCCCAACAGGCTGCCCAACTCGCGTCGGCGGATCGCGCCACCGCGCAGGCCCTGCAAGATGCGGCGCAGGCGCTCGAACGCGGCGACACCCAAGCCGCTGCTGAGGCCTTGCAGCAGGCCGGCCAGCAAGTGCAGAATGCCCAAGCTGCCGCCGCTGACCAGCGCGCCGTCCAACAAGCGTTGAGCAACACCCAAGCGGCCCGCCAGCAAATTGCGCAGGCCGGCCAACCCGGCCAAGGCCAGCAGGCCCAACAAGGCCAAGGACAGGCCCAACAAGGTCAAGGGCAAGGCCAGCAAGGCCAAGGGCAGGCCCAACAAGGCCAAGGGCAAGGCCAGCAGGGGCAACAAGGCCAACAAGGCCAACCCGGCCAAGGGCAACAAGGCCAACCCGGCCAAGGCGGCGGCTCGACGGCTGACAATCTCGGCCAACAACAGAGTAACGTACCGGGCAATGTCGATCCGAACCGGCCAAGCTCGCAACAGGGGCAAGGGCGTAACGATGGCCTCGTGTACCAACCTTTCCGGCCCTCCGGCCAGACCGGTGATCCTGACTTTATCGCCGGCCAGCAAGGCAGCGGCGGCAGCAGCGAGGTGCGTCCGGGCCAAGGCCAGCAGGGTGGTTTGAATAATCCGTCGGTCATCCCTTACGAGCAGGTGTTCCCTGAATACCAGCGCACGGCGACGGAAGCGATCGATCGCGGCAGCGTGCCGATTTATTTACAAGATCTCGTCCGCGAATACTTCTCGCGGCTGGAACCATAGAAATGCGGAGTGTTTCGCTCTGCATGACAGCATCTCTGCATATCTGAGGAGGATACCAGCATGACCGCTGCTTCGGAAGCTGCGATCGCCTTGACGCCGGAAGAGTTTCGGCAACGCGCGCAACAGATCGAAGCCGAAGTCGCGCAAGTGATTGTCGGCCAGCACGAACTGATCCGGCAGGTGATCATCACGCTGCTCGCCGGCGGGAATGCGCTGCTTGAGGGTGTGCCCGGCTTGGCGAAGACCACGCTGGTGCGCACCTTGGCCGATGTGATCGACTGTAAATTCTCGCGCATCCAGTTTACGCCCGATTTGATGCCGGCGGATATTGTCGGCACCACGCTGATCAGTGAAGATGCCCATGGCCATAAGTCGTTCCGCTTTGAGCCGGGGCCGATCTTCGCCAACTTAGTGTTGGCAGATGAGATCAACCGCGCCACGCCGAAGACCCAGTCGGCTCTGCTCGAAGCGATGCAAGAGCGCACCGTGACCGTCGCCAAGACGATTCACCAACTGCCGCGCCCCTTCTTCGTCTTGGCAACCCAAAACCCGCTCGAGATGGAGGGAACCTATCCGCTGCCGGAAGCGCAGCTCGACCGTTTCTTCTTTAAGATCAACGTCGCCTTTCCGACGGCAGCCGAACTAGTGGAGATTGCCCAACGCACGACCGGCGCTCGCCAGCCGGCAGCGCGCCATGTGGCCGATGGGCCGACCATTATCCAGATGCAAGAGCTGGCGCGCACGGTGCCAATCGCGAGCCATGTGCTGGCGTATGCGGCCCGCCTGATCACGGCCACCCATCCTGAAGGCAAAGATGCGCCGGCGATAACCAAGCAGTATGTGCGGTACGGCGCGTCGCCACGCGGGATGCAGACCTTGATTTTGGCCGGCAAGATTTTAGCGTTACTGGATGGGCGCTATAACGTCTCGTTTGGCGATATTCGCTTGGCGGCCTTGCCGGCACTGCGTCACCGCGTCGTGCTCAACTTTGAAGCGCAGGCTGAAGGGATCAGCGCCGACGAGGTGGTCAAAGGCGTGCTGGAAGCGGTCAAGGAGGAGTGATGGCCGAGCCGTTGCTCTCCGCCGCGTTCCTGCGCAAGCTGGATCGGTTGGCGCTGCAAACCCGGCGCGCGATGGCCGGCGATCTGCAAGGCGAGCGGCGCAGTCCCAAACGCGGCTCGTCGGTCGAATTTGCCGATTTTCGCCCCTACACTGCCGGCGATGATATTCGCCAGATCGACTGGAATCTCTACGCCCGCGCTGAACGGTTCTACCTGAAGCTGTTTGTGGCTGAAGAGGAACTCAACGTTCACCTGCTGGTTGACACCAGTCGCAGTATGGCATGGGGCGAGCCGGAAAAATTGCACTATGCCCGCCAGATTGCCGCGGCGTTTGGCTATATCGCGCTCAGCAACCTTGATCGGGTGAACGTGACGGCGTTTGGCGGCAGACCGGCGGCGGTGAGCGGGATTCGCGGCAAACGCGGCGCAGTGGCGCTGTTTGAGTTTTTGCAGCGGCTTGAGGCCGGCAGCAGCGCGAACTTGACCCAATTTTGCCGCAACTATATCCAGACCGCGCGCAGCGCCGGCCCGCTTTTGCTCTGTTCTGATCTGTTTGATCCGGGTTGGCGCGATGCCCTGCGCACCCTGAGCTCGCGCCCGTTCGAGATTACGGTGATGCACGTGCTCGCGCCGCAAGAGATCGATCCGCCGCTCGAAGGTGACATTCGTTTGATCGATAGCGAGGGCGGGCCGGCGGTTGAAATTAGCGCCGATCTGGATGTGTTACAACGTTACCGCGAATCACTACGCGCATGGCAAAGCGAGATCGAGGCGTTTTGCAGCGGGAGAGGGATGCGCTACGTGCCGGTGAACACTGCCGAACCGATCGAAGATTTCGTCTTTGGCCAGTTGCGCCGGGCTGGTGTGATCCGATGATCGAAGTGCGCTTGATCAAACCCAGACGCGGCCAGCTTATCCGCTACCCGGCAACGGTGCTGGCGCGCGATGCGCAGAGTGTAACGGTGCGGGCCGAGTGGCGGTTGGGCCGGGTCGATCTCGGTCTGTTTAGCATCGAGCCGGGTGATGTGATGATCGAAACCTTCTACACCAACCGCTGGTATAACATCTTTCGCGCCCAACGGCCCGATGGGGTGACGCGGGGGTGGTATTGCAACCTTGCCCGTCCGGCCCGGATCGATGATGCGGTGATCGAGACGGAGGATTTAGAGATTGATTTGATCGTGAGCGCCGACCGCCGGCGTGTCGAGATAACCGATCTGGACGAGTACGAAGCGCGTGGGTTGGCTCTGGCTGAGCCGGACACCGATGCGGCGTTGCGCGCGGCGATTGCCGAATTGCGTGATCTGATCGCCCGTGGCGAAACACCATTTACGGATAACGTGCCGTAGGGACGGAGCGGCAATTTGTCCCTCCGGGTGGGTAGACGAGTATGTCATTCCTTGCTCCCTTAGCGTTGCTTGGCGCGGCGATTGCCGGCCCGCTCATCGTGGCGATGTATTTGCTCAAATTGCGCCGCGAAGAGCAAGTCGTTTCGTCAACCTTTCTCTGGCAGCGCATGGTGCGCGATATCGAAGCTAACGCGCCATGGCAGAAGCTGCGCCGTAATTTGCTGCTCTTTTTGCAACTGCTGCTCATGCTATTGTTGGTGCTGGCGTTGGCCCGGCCCTTCTTGCCCGTCACTGGCATCAGCGGCACGAACTTGATCATTATCTTTGACCGCTCGACGAGTATGCTCGCCACCGACGAACCGCCAACCCGACTCGAGGCGGCGCGGCGGCAGGCGCTGGCGCTGATCGATCAACTGCCGGATAACGGGCGGGCGACGATCATCACCGTTGGCGGCCAAATGGAAGCGCCGATTGCGTCCTCAAGCGACCGGCGCGAGCTGCGGCGCGTGATCGAGCGCATTCAACCGAGCTACAGCGGCCAGTCTGACCTCACCCAAGCATTGACGCTGGCTTCGGCATTGGCGGCCCGCGAACCCGATAGCGAAGTGGCGATTATTTCCGATGGCAATGTGATCTTGCCCGATGGGTTGCGAGTGCCGGCACGGGTGCGTTACTTCCCGATTGGACGATCGTCGGACAATGTGGCCATCAACGCGATTGCGCTCCAACCCGGCCCCTTCGAGCAGACCCTGTTCGTGCAAGCAGTGAACTATGGCGATAGTCCTGTCACGCGCCGTCTCTCGCTCTATCTTGATGGCGTACTAGCGTACGCGATCGACATCTCGCTCGATCCGGGCCGCGAACAAAGCTTAACCCAGACAATCCCGGCCAACGTGGCGGTCGTTGAGGCGCGCCTTGATGGGCAAGGTGATGCGTTGCCGGTGGACGATCGGGCCTACGCGGTCAGTCCGCAACGCGAGACGGTAAAGGTACGGCTGGTAAGCGATGGCAATCGCTTTCTCGAAACCGGTCTCTCGCTGTTGCCCGGCCTTGAAGTGACGCGCGTGCCGACCACGACGCTGACCTTTACCGAAAGCGCCGCCGAAGTGCCGCTGACCATCTTTGATGGGGTGGTGCCTACTGAGCTGCCCCCCGGCAACCTGCTCTTCATCGGCCCACTGCGCAGCACCGAGCTCTTCTCAATCACCGGTGAATTCGACTTTCCGCTGATCCGACCGGCGGCGCTGGAAGATCCGCTTTTGCGGAATGTGCGGCTCAACGATGTCAATATTCTCCGCGCACCGCGGATCGTGCCCGGCCAATGGGCGCGGGTGATCGTTGATAGCGACGGCGGCCCGCTCTTGTTGGCCGGCGAACGGGAAGGCCGGCGAATTGTCGTGCTGGCGTTCGATCTGCATCTGTCGGATTTACCGCTCAATATCGCCTTCCCGCTGCTGCTCTCGAACATGATCGAGTACCTCTTGCCGGTGAGCAGCGTGCAACTGACGACCGGCCAACCGATCGTGGCGCCGGTTGATAGCACGATCGAAGAGGTGCGGGTCATCCGGCCTGATGGCCGGGTGGTGAGTTCACGCGATGGGCAGGTGCAGGTGCAGGCAAACCAAACCTTCTACACTGAAACCGATCTGCCCGGCGTCTACACGCTCGAAGAGCGGCGCGGCAACGAAGTCATAGCCAGTCGTCGTTTTGCGGTCAATCTCTTTGCCCCCAACGAATCGCGCATCACACCGCAACGCGATCTCGCCATCCCACAGCTCAGCGGCGCGCAGAGCACGGTTGCCCGCGAACGCGACGGTCGCCAAGAGCTTTGGCGTTGGCTGGCGTTGGCGGCGCTGATCGTGCTGTTGGTGGAATGGCTCTACTACCAGCGGAATACCATTGCCTTGCTGCGCGAACGCTGGCGGCGGCGGACGGCGCACTAAGGGAAAAACCCTGCTATGGAGTGCGGCAGTGAGACTGCCGCACTCTAAATATTTCAACTTGCCCCACACATCGCTAAGACGCGATATAATACAACATACCGGTGACAAACCAATCCCAACCATCAGCGAGGAGTGTGCGGTGAGCGTTTACAACCCCAACGATGCCGATTTTGCGTTTACGATCGGGATCGAAGAGGAATACCAAATCGTCGATCCTGAAACTCGCGAGTTACGCAGCTACATTACCCAGATCCTTGAACCGGGACGCACGATCCTGCGCGAGCAGATCAAGCCCGAAATGCACCAGAGTATCGTCGAAGTCGGCACTCGCCCTTGCCGCACCATCAGCGAAGCGCGCGCTGAAATCACCCGCCTGCGCGGCGCGATCGCCGGGTTGGCGGCCCGTCACAACTTGCGCATCGTCGCTGCCGGCACCCATCCCTTTTCGTCGTGGATGCAGCAAGAGATCACACCCGACGAACGCTACCACATGGTGGTGGGCGAGATGCAAGATGCCGCGCTGCAATTGCTCATCTTCGGCATGCATTGCCACGTCGGTATGCCGAATAACGAGGTGGCAATTGAATTGATGAATGTCGCGCGCTACATCTGCCCGCACCTGCTGGCGCTCAGCACCTCATCGCCGTTCTGGATGGGCCGCAACACCGGTTTCAAATCGTATCGCAGCGTAATCTTTAGCACCTTCCCGCGCACCGGCATCCCGCCGACGTTCCATTCGGCCAGCGAGTTTGAGCGGTATGTTCAGTTGCTGGTCAACACTGGCTGTATCGACAACGGCAAGAAGATTTGGTGGGATCTACGCCCGCACCCATTCTTTGGCACGCTTGAATTCCGGGTTTGTGACATCGCCACCAAGGTCGAGGAGTGTCTGGCGTTGGCGGCAACGATGCAGGCCCTGATCGTCAAGTTCTACACCATGTTTGAAGACAACACCACCTTCCGCGTCTACCGGCGCGCGTTGATCAACGAAAACAAATGGCGCGCGCAACGCTGGGGCCTCGACGGCAAACTCATCGATTTCGGCAAGCGCAAAGAGGTGGAGGCTAAGGCGCTCGTGCATGAAATCGTCGCGTTGGTTGACGATGTGGTGGATATGCTCGGCTCGCGCAAAGAGGTCGAATACCTGCTCACCATTGTCGAGCAGGGCACCAGCGCCGACCGCCAATTGCGCGTCTTTGCCGAGACGAACGATCTAAAGGCAGTGGTGGATAATCTGATCGCCGAGACGATGGAAGGCGTGCCGGTGATGACCTTTGAAGCCGAGTCGCAAGCGACGCACGGATAAGCAGCTTTAGCAAAGAGGCTCGATATGCAGATTGAACTGACGCCGGAACAGGAATTTATTCGCCAGACGGTGCGCGAATTCGCCGAGAAGGAGATCGCCCCCAAGGCGCGCTATGTTGACGAGCACAGCGCCTTTCCGCACGAGACGTTTGCGAAGATGGCCCAGCTTGGCTTGATGGGGTTGCCCTTTCCCGAAGAATATGGCGGGGCCGGAGCCGACAGCGTCAGCACGGCGATCGCGATCGAAGAAGTGGCGCGTTGTTGCGGCAGCACGGCGCTGGCCTACGCTGCCCACATCGGTTTGGGCAGCGCGCCGATTGCGATGTTCGGCAGCGAAGAGCAGAAGCGCCGGTTCTTAACGCCGGCAGCCAAAGGCGAGTATCTAGCTGCGTTTGGCCTCACCGAACCGCACGCCGGTTCGGATGCCGGCGCGACCCGCACGACGGCCCGCTTGGTGGGTGATGAGTGGGTGATCAACGGCCAAAAGATGTGGATTACCAACGCGCCGCTGGCCGGCCACATCATTGTCACGGCAGTGACCGATCCCGAACAGGGGAAGAAGGGGATTTCGGCGATCATCGTGCCACGCGGCACGCCGGGCCTGAGCTTTGGCAAGCACGAACCGAAGATGGGCTTGCGTGGCTCGGTCAGCACGGCGGTGATGCTCGACGATGTGCGGGTGCCGCGCGAGAACCTGCTTGGCGAACGCGGGCGCGGGTTTATCCAGTTCTTGCAAGTGCTCGATGGCGGGCGAATCGGGATTGGTGCAATGGCGATCGGGTTGGCACAGGCTGCATACGAGGCCGCGGTCGCGTATGCGCGCGAGCGCACCGCGTTCGGCAAACCGATCGGCGCGCACCAATCGGTTGCCAATATGATTGCGAATATGGCCGTTGATCTCGCCGCGGCCCGCGCGCTGGTCTATGGCGCGGCCAAGCTCAAAGATGCCGGCAAGCCGTATACCCGCGAGGCGGCGATGGCCAAACTCTTCGCCTCGGAAGCGTCGGAACGGATCTGCCGCGACGCCATCCAGATCTTCGGCGGTTACGGCTACAGCCAAGAGTATCCGGTCGAGCGGCTCTACCGCGATACCCGCTTGCTGACCATCGGCGAAGGCACCTCGGAAATCTTGCGCAACGTGATTGCTCATTCCGTACTTGGCCTGCGGGGGTAACAGCTTGTGCTACAATAGGGTACGCACGGTAGCCAGTGCCCGTTTGGTCTCAGACGAGGAAGTAGTATGACGCAGAGCCAGCCCGAGACCGACCGCGCCAGTCCTGCGATCAATGCTGCCGATCTGCAGGCCCTGATCGCGCAGGGACGGCAGCGAGGCTTTGTTACATTCGAGGATATTCAGCGGCTGGTTCCCAACCCAGACGAGTCGATCGAGCTGATCGACAGTATTTATGCCGCTTTGGCCGAAGCCGGCGTCCCCGTGCAAGACGGGGAGGAACCGGCGCTCGATGATGAGCCGCTGACGCCGGCTGCAATGGATCTGGAGCTCGATGATGAGCTGTCGGATGCGTTGCTGAGCGACAGTGTGCGGCTCTATCTGCGTGAAATTGGGCAGGTGCCGCTACTCACCGCCGAACAGGAGAAGCGGCTGGCCCAGTTGATCGAGCGCGGCCAAGCCGCTGAACGAAAATTGGCCACGCTTCCGCCCGATAGTCCGGAAGCGGCGCGCCTGCGTGCGCAAAAAGCGCAAGGCGAGGAAGCGCGCCAACAAATGGCGGCAGCCAATTTGCGGTTGGTGGTGAGCATCGCTAAACGCTATCGCGATCGTGGCTTGCCGCTGCTCGACCTGATTCAGGAAGGGAGCCTCGGCCTGTTGCGCGCGATCGAGAAGTTTGATCACACCAAGGGCTATAAGTTTAGCACTTACGCGACGTGGTGGATCAAACAGGCCCTGTCGCGCGCGTTAGCCGATCAATCGCGCTTGGTGCGCTTGCCCGTCCATCTCGGCGAAACCCTGAACCGGATCCAAGCCGCGCGCCGCCAGTTGACCCAGTCGCTCGGTCGTGAGCCAACCGACGCTGAGCTGGCCAATCATCTGGGAATGAGCGAGGAAAAGCTGCGCGAGTTACGGCGGACGGCGCAGGATCCGGTGTCGTTGGCAACGCCAGTCGGGGAAGAGGCTGATAGTACGTTGGCCGACTTCATCCCTGATCCGCATGCGCTCGATGCTGACGATGCCGCCGCTAGCGGTATGCTGCGCCAGCAGATTGCCGCTGCCCTCGACCAGCTTAGCGAACGTGAACGGCGGGTCTTAGAGCTGCGTTACGGCTTGGCCGATGGCCAGCCGCGCACGCTCGAAGAGGTGGGCAAGGCGTTTGGGGTAACCCGTGAGCGGGTGCGCCAGATCGAAGTCAAGGCCCTGCGCAAATTGCGCCATCCGCGGTTGGGTAAGTTGCTGAAGGACTACCTCGATCAGATTTAAGGGGATGAAGCTGAGCAAGCGCCGGGGTGGCAAGAAAGCCACCCCGGTGCTCTTTATTCACTGCGAACGGTTGAGATCGCCGTGTGCGTTCTTGAACCTGCTTGCAGCTCCAGTTACCGTCGCGCCAAATTAGCCGCGACCAGCAACGGATCCCACACCGGCGCAAAGGGCGGCGCGTAGCTCAGATCAAGCTCAGCAAACTCGTCCACCGTCCAGCCAGCTTGCAAAGCGGCGGCGACGGTATCGATCCGCTTCGCCACGCCTTCGCGGCCAACCAATTGCCCTCCCAACAACCGGCGAGTGGTTTGATCAAACACCAACGAGACGGTGATCGGCTGGTGGCCCGGCATGTAGTGCGCGCGCGAGTAGGCCGTGGCGCTGACAGCGGTTGCGTTGAAGCCCTCGGCTTGGGCGCGGGCCAGCGAAAGACCGCTGATCGCCGCTTCCAAATCGAATACCTTCACCACGGTGGTGCCGGCAATCCCGCCAAAGCGGGCATCGCCGCCGGCGAGGTTTTCGCCAGCCACTCGCCCCTGCTTATTGGCAGTCGTGCCAAGCGGGATCCACGCAGGCTTGCCGGTGACACGGTGCAAGGCTTCGGCTACATCGCCTGCCGCCCAGACGTGGGGCAGATTCGTGCGCTGGCGGTCGTCAACCGCGACCGCACCGGTGGGGCCGAGCGCAATCCCAGCAGCTTGGGCTAATGCCGCACTCGGTCGCACCCCCGCGGCCAGAATCACGATCTCGGCAGGGATTGTCTCGCCATCCACCACCACGCCGCGCACCCGCTCATCGCCAACAATGCCTTGCACTGGCTGACCTACGCGCAGATCAACCTGCTGCCGGCGCAGTTCGTCAGCCACTTGGGTGGCGAAGTCAGGATCAAACGACGGCAACACCTGCGGCAACCGTTCGACCAGCGTCAAGGCCACGCCGTGCGCGGCCAACGCTTCAGCCATCTCAAGGCCAATATAGCCGCCGCCAATAATCACGCCGGTGCGCGGGCGCTGCTCGGCCAACCACGCCTTGATCGCGAGCGCCTCTTCCACGCTGCGCAAGGCAAACACGCCGGGCAGATCGAGGCCGGGCAACGGCGGACGAGTAGGCTGGCCGCCGGTCGTCAGCACCAACTCATCCCAGTGATCGACAAACTCGCGGCCATCCTCTAGATCGCGCACGCGCACCGTCTGCCGGACGGGATCAATCTCAAGCACTTCGTGCCGGATCAGGGCCTGAATACCTTGTTTGGCAAACTGGGCCGGCGTGCGCACAACGACATCTTCCACCCGCGCGATCTCACCCTTGATTGCGTAGGGAAAGCCGCACGCACCGTAGCTCACATAGCCGGAACGTTCGTAGACCACAATTTCAAGCGTAGGATCGGTGCGCTTAGCCTTCGCCGCCGCGCTCATCCCGGCTGCACCGCCGCCGATGACTACTACCCGTCGCGCCATGCAGTATCCTCCGTGGTGATGTTGCGTATCCTTAGTAGGAAGATGCAGGAAAGGGGTTAAACGTTACGTGGGAAGAGGACTATGGTATAATCAAAACGTCGAAGCATTTACGTTAATAGACAGCTCATGGATCCAGCACAGCGATCTCAGCTCAAGCATGACTTTCGGCAGAAACTCCAGACTTTTATTGAATCCTTGCGGGAGTTCGTATCAACAAGTAATGGTGAATGGACTATCAAGGGGTTTATTGACATATTTCAAAATATTTACACAATATCAGGTGATACAAAGGTAGTATCTAAAATTATAGAGCTCCATCTTTTGCCAAAAATTTTTGAGTTTGCCGATCAGTCAGGTTATAAAATCGTTCTCCCTGATCACCAAAATTATTATCCTGATTTGTCATTCATTGATGCAGAAAATGAATCTATCAAGTTTGCAGTGGATATTAAGACCTCATATCGTCTTCCAGACAATCCTGAGTACTGTAGTGGCTTTACGCTAGGATCATATCGAGGTTATTTTACTGCAAGAGATAGCAGGAAAAACATTCAATTTCCTTACAACCAATATCTTGGGCATTTTTGTCTAGGTGTTATCTATTCTCGAACAGTCCAAGCAAAAGAACATGGCTTACAAGTACATAGCATAAGTGATCTACAATCCATTGCGTCGGTAATCAACAATTTCATATTCTTTGTTAGAGAGAAATGGGAAATAGCCAGCGATACAACTGGAAGCGGTAACACAGCTAATATAGGCAGTATCACCAATATTAATGATCTTGTGCATGGGAGTGGTGTTTTCAAAAACTTGGGTGAATCGATTTTTGATGAATATTGGATGAACTACGGACAGATTAAAGTACCTGATGAGAATGGAGAAGTCAGACGAATTACGAGATTAGCTGAATTTTTGTCATATCGCGGCATTGACCCCGATCAGATTCATCTCATCCGCGCACGCGAATGATCCGTGAGCGACGCAGCCAATAACGAATAACGAATAACGAATTCACACACGTTCATACCGAGTATGGTGTTATGCGTATCTTCGTTCCACCAATAAAGTGTCAAGGCATCAAAACAAAGCTCGTTGCATGGATCGCCAGCTACGTCCACGTGACCGATCAAACCCAATGGATAGAACCGTTTATTGGTTCTGGCGTTGTCGGTTTCAACGTGCGGCCCAAACGAGCCATCTTTGCAGATATTAATCCACATATTATCAATTTTTACAATGCAATTAAGTCACAAGATATTACTCCCGCAATCGCCAGAGCATTTCTTGAACAAGAAGGAGCGCTGTTAGCCACGAAAGGCGCCGAACATTTTTATGAAATCCGATCTCGATTCAATAGATTTGGCGATCCGCTAGATTTTCTATTCTTAAGCCGATCTTCATTTAACGGTGTTATCCGGTTTAATCAAAAAGGTGAATATAATGTTCCTTTTGGTCATAAAACAGAGCGGTTCACCAAGGCATATATTACTAAAATTGTCAATCAAATCCGGTATGTCGCTAACGCTATGCAACAATTCGATTGGCAGTTTGTGTGCGCCGATTTTCGCTCGACAATCCCAACAGCGACGCAGAATGACGTTATCTATTGTGACCCGCCCTATATTGGACGGCATACTGACTACTTCAATAGTTGGACAGAGCATGATGAACAGGACTTGTATCAATTACTTGTACAAACACCGGCTAGGTTTATTCTTTCAACATGGTATGGCAATAAGTATCGCACAAACGCGATGATTAAGCGGTATCAAGCATTGTTTGATGTCTATACAAAAGAGCATTTCTACCACGTTGGCGCAAGTGAGCGAAATCGCAATTCAATGATTGAAGCGCTTGTGCTGAATTACCGCCCATTATCACTAGTACAAGATCCAGCGCCCACGGGTGCGCAGCAACTAGGGTTAACCGAATTCACATTGGATCAATGACCATCGCTTAAGGATACCGCCTGCCGTCCAACTATTACCAACAGCGCCATCCCCGCAGTTAGCAGCCCGATCAGACACCAGAGCATGCCGTGGTAGCCGGTGAGGCCGATCAACGCCCCCGCCCCCACCGGCGCGGCGGTGCGGGCCACGGTGAGCAGTACATTCTGCCAGCCGCTGATCAAGCCGTAGTTGGCCGAGCCGTACTGTTCGGCGATCAGCGCCGCACGCATAATGGTCTGGGTGCCGGCGCCGGCGCCAAAGAGGGCAATATAGACGATCGCGGCAGCGGTATGGGAGAATGCGACCAGCGCCAACAAACCGGCGATCTGCATCGCAAACAGACCAGCCGTCACCAACCAGCGCGGCCATCGTTCGCCGAGCGGGCCGATCAGCAGCCGGCCTAACAACGACATCATGCCATGCAGACCGGCGATGGACGAAGCGACCGTGAGACTCTCACCGCGCGTGAGCAGGTACGGAATGAGATGGACGGTCATTGCCACCGTCGCAAAACCGCTAGCGGCAAACGCGCCGCCGAGCAGCCAGAAGCGGCGTTGGCGCAATGCCGCACGTGGACGCACCACCGTTTCTGCCGGCGCAACGGCAGCGGTCGCCGGCGGATCGCCATCAGGGGCCAAGCCAAGGTCGGCGGGCCGGCGGCGGATGATCAGGGCATGCGGTGGAATGGTGAGCGCAAGTATGGCCGCGAGCGCGAGCAGCGCCGCGCGCCAACCGAGCTGATCGACCAGCCAGCCCGCCAGCGGGATGAAGATGAAACTGGCCCATGCGCCAAAAAAGGTGAGTATTTGCAGCGCTCGTCCGCGCTCGCGACGAAACCACGCGGCGACAATCGCAAACGCCGGTTCGTAGAGCACCGCCGCGCTGGCCACGCCAATCCCGGCCATCACCAGATAGAGCTGGAGCGGCGTGGTCACTTGCGACCACAATAGCACGAGGACACAACCGCCGATCGAGCCAGCGGTCATCAAACCGCGCGCGCCGTAACGATCGAGCCACCACCCGACGAGCGGCGCAGCCGCGCCATTGCTTAGCAATGCAATGGCGTAGCCGGTTGCGATGGCAAGTTGATCGACCGCCAGATCACGGGCCATCGGCGCTACAAAGACGCTGTAGGCGTAATACAAAATCCCCCACGAGACAACCTCGGTAAGCGAGACGGCCCACAGCATCACCCAACCGTAATAGAGGTGACCGGTGCGAACGCGGTTTAGCAGCATGAGCGTGATACGGGGTGCAACGCGATCAAACCAGACGGCGCACAACACGCGCCGGCCTCAGCTTGTGGCCCGCTGCACACCCCCGTCTCCGGCAGTTCGAGTTCGACCCGGCGGGCCGCGGCCCAATCACCGCATAGCGCCGCCGTCACCGAACGGGCCTGTTCGTAGCCGGTCAGCAGCAAGAAGGTCGGCGCGCGACCATAGCTCTTCATCCCAATGAGATAGAAGTCGGGTTCGGGATGGCGCAGCTCATCAACACCGTGCGGCGGCACCGTGCCGCAACTGTGCAGATTCGGATCGATCAACGGCGCTAACGCTACCGGCGCTTCCACCACTGGATCGAGCGCCAGCCGCAGTTCGCGCAGAAAACTCAGATCGGGGCGCAAGCCGGTGCAAACCACAATCTCATCGACCGGCGGCAAGGTACGTTGGCCATCACTCACAACCAATCCATCAGCAGTACGATCAACCCGTTCGGTATGCCACCCGGTAACGAGCGTTACCTGACCAGCCGCAACCAATTCCCGTATCTGCATCCCCAACCGTCCGCGCGCCGCCAGCGCATCGGCCTCGCCGCCGCCAAAGATACGGTCAAGGGTCGCGGTATCACGGCGCACCACCCAGATCACGCTTGTTGCCGGCGCAGTGGCGCGGAGTTGCACCAGATCGAGGATCGTGTTAAACGCCGAATGGCCGCTGCCGGCGACCAACACCCGCCGGTTGGCGTAACGGGCGCGATCACGACCCAAGACTGCGGGAATGCCGTAGAAGATACGATCAGAAACGTGTCGCTCGCCGATCGCCGGCACCCCCGCCGCACCGAGCGGGTTGGGCGAGAGGTAAGTGCCAGAGGCATCGATCACGGCGCGGGCCAAGAGTAGCGACTCGCGCCCCTCGTCATCAGCCAGCGTCAATTGAAAGGGGAGCGCCTGCCGATCAGGGCCTCGCTGGCGATCGTGGCCACGGCGGGCAACAGCGACGACGCGCTGGCGGTAGCGGATATGAGGAGCCATCGCCGGCAATGCTGCTAATGGCGCAAGGTACTGTGCAACCAACTCAGCGCCGGTCGGGAAGGCATCGGCGGGAGGCATCTGCCAACCGGCGGCGGCCAAGAGCCGGCCAGCCGCTTGATCAACACAATAGCGCCACGGGGTAAACATCTGCACATGGCCCCAGCGCAGCACTGCGGCGCCGGCTTGCGCCCCAGATTCAACGACCACAAAGGACTCGCCGCGTTCGGCCAGATGCGCAGCGGCGGCCAAACCAACCGGGCCAGCGCCGATGATGGCAATTGGGAGAGGCATGATCATGACCTTTCATTGATGTATTGAAATACATCGATATAATAGTTCATCAATTCGGTCGCAGCGGCGCTGCCCCCCGCTATATCCGCGCAAAAAACTGGGCTAGCGCCGCTTGCACTGCTGCCAGTTCTTCGCGACGCACGGCGTAATAGATCCACTGGCCGCGCCGCTCACCCTCGATCAAACCGCCATCACGGAGCAAGCGCAGATGGTGCGAGACGGTCGGCTGCTTCACCGGTAACGCGGCTTCCAGATCACACACGCAAACATGGCCGCCATTGCGGGCAAGGATCGCGAGCAAGCGCAGACGGATCGGGTGCGCCAGCAACGACAGTTTCTCGGCCAGTTGCGCGGCCTCGCCATCGGTTAACCCTACATCAAATACCGGCGCGCAACAACCGGGGATGGTTGTATGAGCAGTAGTGGGTGGTTCGGATTGGGTGTTCATCGTGCCTCCTGCCGTGAAGGGCATAGCGCCAGTATACGCGATATATCGAAGATTGTCAATATATTGATAAAGAGTGGTGTAATAAGTGATCATGAAGCACGCCAAGATAGTGCTTCAAAGACACTTAATCTATTCTTAACCAATGACATTGCGTCGGAGGATTATAATAGATACGGTTAGGCAGCGTCGCTTGAACTTCACGGTATAAACACTCACTAGCTGCACCAATATGAACATCTGGCGGATTGCCGCTCTCAGCCTTGTCGCGCTGCTGCTTGTCGCCTGCGGTGGAACCACCGCCGCCTTGCCGTCGCCTACGCCGGTTCCATCACCTACGGCGCCACCCCCACCAAGCCCGCTGCCGGAACCGACGATACCGCCGTTCACGCCAACCCCGGCGCTCGCCTTGCCCAATACCAATCTGGCCGCACTGAAGGGCGAGATTAAGATCGATGGTTCCAGCACGGTCTTCCCGATTACGGAACAGGTAGCAATTGCGTTCAACGAACTCGCTCCCGACGTCACGATCCGGCTCGGCGTGAGTGGCACTGGCGGCGGATTTACCCGCTTTTGCGCCGGCGAGACCGATATTTCCAACGCCTCGCGTCCAATCAAGCAACGCGAGCTAGAAGCGTGTACTGCGAACGGGATTCAGTTTATCGAATTGCCAGTCGCGTTTGACGGCTTATCGGTGGTGGTGCATCCGCAAAATGACTGGGCGCAGTGCCTGACGGTCGCTGACCTCAAGCGGATGTGGGAGCCAGAGGCCGAGGGGCAGATCACGCGCTGGAACCAGATTCGCCCTGAGTGGCCCGACCAGCCGCTGCGCCTGTACGGGGCCGGGGCTGATTCGGGCACCTACGACTACTTTACCTCAGCGATTGTGGGGAAAGAAGGGGTGAGTCGCGGCGATTATACGGCCAGTGAAGACGACTATCTGCTGGCGCAGGACGTCGCAGCCGATCGGTTTGGTTTAGCCTTCTTTGGCTATGCCTATTACGTCGAGTATACTGGCCAGTTGCGGGCAGTGGCGATTGATAGCGGCACCGGTTGCGTGGCACCATCGGAAACCACGATCGCTGATGGCAGTTATCAACCGCTCTCGCGTCCCATTTTTATGTACGTGCGGGTTGACGCACTGGAACGGCCAGAAGTGCGCGCGTTCGTCGATGTGTATCTGCGCAATGGCGAACTCTTCGTCAATAAAGCGCGCTACATCCCACTGCCGGCCAGAGCGTATGAATTGGCTATCCGGCGGGTAGAACGCCGGATCACCGGTTCGGTCTTTGCCGGCGGCTCGCAAGTAGGTCTATCCATCGAGCAACTGTTACAGCTAGAGGACCGCTAGCGATGCGTTTTCCGATCCGGGCCAAATTGTTGGGCACACTGGCCATCGACCTGCTGTTGATGATGGTGCTTGGCTTTTTTGCCACTCACCAAATGGCCACAATGAACGAGCGTGCCGTCTTTATCGAGCGCCATACGATCCCCTCGCTCGATACCGTTGGCGATATGACGGCCGCAATTAACCGTTATCGCGCCCGGCAACTAGAATTTTTGATCTACACCAATAATGGCGATCGGAGCCGCATCCTCGATCAGATGCGCGCCATCGAAGCCGAGATGGCCGGTTATTTCCGTGCTTATCGCCCGCTGGTCGGTTCAGACACCGAACGGATCAAGCTTGATGCGGTTGAGGCGGCATGGCAAGAGGTGGTACGCACGAACCACGAACGCTTCGTGCCGGCGGTGCGCTTGGCCAGTGATGGCAGTGTGCAACCCTTTTATTCGCGGATGAACCCGTTCTACGACGCACTTGATCGGGCGATGGCCGAATTGGTGCGCGAAAACCAACAACAGGCCCAAGCATCGCTGGAAGTGGTTGCTGCGAGCTACGATACGGCGCGCACCTTTATTATGATCGATACCGTGGTCGCCGTCATTATCTCAGCGGCAATCGGTCTGTTCCTCTCGGCCCGGATTGCGCGCCGGCTGCGGCGGTTGGCGCACGCTGCCGGTCGGGTTTCGGCGGGTGATTTTGTTGGCTCGATCAATGAACGAACCCGTGATGAAATTGGTGATTTGGCGCGCGCGTTTGATCAGATGCTCGCCAGTTTGCGCGCCCAACGCGCTGAGCTAGAAGAGCGCAATCGCGCGTTGCAAGCCAGCCTTATCCGCCAAGAACAATTGATGGAGGAGGTTATTCGCGGTAAGCAAGCCGAAGCCGAAGCCGAACGAGCGCGCGCGGCGGCGGAAGCGGCCAGCCAAGCCAAGAGCACCTTCGTGGCCACGATGAGCCACGAATTGCGTACCCCGCTTAATGCTATTCTCGGTTATGCCCAGTTATTGCATCTCAATAAGTCTGTTCCTGAACCCCATGCCGTGTATGTCGATCGAATCCTTGCTTCTGGACGCCATTTGCTGGCGTTGATCAGCGATGTGCTCGATTTTGCCCGGATTGAGCAAGGGGCGCTCGATCTCGAATACAGTCACGTTGAGGTACCCGCACTCGTTGATGAGTTAGTGGCAATGACGCTGCCATTAGCGCAACGCAACCATAATCAGCTTATTGCCCACTGCCCGCCTGATCTTGGCACTATCGAAACGGACAGCCGCCGGTTGCGGCAAGTGTTGATTAATCTGCTCGGCAATGCCGCCAAGTTTACCGAAGACGGCGTCATCCGGCTGGAAGCGGCGGCTGAACAACGCCATGGCGTTGACGGCGTTCGCTTTGCCGTGATCGATACCGGGATCGGGATCCCACGCGAGAAACAACCAAAACTCTTTCAGCCATTCAGCCAACTTGACGAATCGGTCACGCGCCGCTACCAAGGCACCGGTCTTGGGTTGGCGCTCACCAAACAGATCGTGCAAGCCCTCGGCGGCACGATCGAGGTCGAAAGCGACGCTGGGATCGGTTCAACCTTTACGGTCTGGATTCCGGCGGTGCCCGCGGTTAAACCGGATTCTTCATTGCCAGAACCGCACGTGGTAGGAGACCCTGTATGAGTTTCATTCTCATTGTCGATGACAATTTCGATAATCGTCACATCATTGGCCAGATGCTCAGTTTTAGCGGCTTTGCCGTTGAGTTAGCATCAGACGCGCAGACAGCGCTCGATATTGCCCGGCAGCGCCGGCCAAGCCTGATTTTGATGGATTTGTCAATGCCCGGCCTCGATGGTTGGACAGCGACCGAATATGTGAAACGTGATCCCCATCTGCATGATGTTCCGGTCGTTGCGGTGAGCGGCCATGTGACGCGCAACGACATCGAACGGGCCAAACGCGCCGGGTGCAATGAGTTTTTGCCCAAACCGATCGATTACGAGCACCTGATCAAAATTGCGCAGCGGTACACCCGCAAGAATTAACGCGCTATCGAGACGTAGCCCTCATTCCTCTGCCCTCTTCTCACTGTACGGGAGAAGGGGGCAGGCGTTTTGCGATTGGCCATTGCTCTTCCGGTAGCGCCAAATTCGGGGTACTATACTTAGTATGGATCACAACGTATTACCCCTCATCACGTGCCCGAGCCACCGCGAGATGGTGCTGACCGTAGACCAGATCGATCGCGAGGTGGCCGGGATGATCGAAACGGGCCGGTTGCGCTGCCCGCAATGCGCAACCGCATACCCGATTACCGAAGGCATTCTCGATCTGCTCGGCCAGCAATGGCCGGGCAGTATCGCCCAATTCGTCAATGTCTTGCCACCGGCGGCATGGGCCTACGAACGGACGTGGCGGCCACTGGCGCTGAGTATGCTCAGTGGCGAGCAGTTTCCGCTCGAACGCGAGCTGGCGTTGATCACCGAGCTGGCCGGCGTCGATCGGGGTGGGTTGATGATCGATGTTGGCTGTAGCAATGGCCTGTACGCGCGGGCGCTGGAGCAGGCCCGCCGCCGGAGCGGTGCGAGCGGATCGGTGGTCGGGATCGACCTCAGCCTGCCGATGCTGAAAGAGGCGCGCCAACGGGCACAGCGCGAGGGTCTGCGCATCAGTTTCATTCGGGCCAGTGCGCAGGCGCTGCCGTTCGCTGCCGGCACGGCCAGCGTACTGGCGATGGGTGGTTCGCTCAACGAGATTGGTGATATTCCGGCGGCATTAACCGAATGGCGCAGGCTGTTAGCGCCGCGGGGCAGGGGGGTGATGATGAGTCTGGCTGCCGCCGATAACCCGCCGGGCCGCGCCTTCCAGCAATTCTTGGGGGTAGGCGGACTACAATTTCCTACAGTTGCTGAACTGAACCGGCACTTTGCGAACGCCGGTCTGCGTCTGCGCGCCCAATGGCAATACGGGATCGTCGTATTTAGCGTGGTGCAGTGAGCTGTCGATTTGACGATTCGGCATAATTGTGCTATATTCAGACTCGCTGCGCGGTGCCTGTAGCTCAATGGCAGAGCGCCTGACTGTGGATCAGGAAGTTGTGGGTTCGAGCCCCATCAGGCACCCCACCAAGAAGCCTCACTGAGGCTTCTTTTTTTATTGCGCACGAATGCCCCTCCCCCTATGTAGCACACGCACCCATTCCCCAGCGGCAATGCACTTTCATTTGAAACGTTGTACAATATCGTTATCAATTCCACAACCATTCTGAGTAGAACTATGGCCAAGGTCATCCTTCAGATCGGCGCGAGCCGGATCGTGTTAATGGATTCCATTTCGTATGTAGACGAGAGCGATCGCGGCGCATTTGTGGTGAGCGGTTCGCACGGCGGCACAAGCTCGGCGCGCTATGCGCTGGCGGTACCACTGGCCGGCGTGGTCTTTAACGATGCCGGGATTGGCAAAGACAACGCCGGTATCGCTGGCCTTGCGATGCTCGATGCCCAGCGCATTCCAGCGCTGGCAGTGGCCCATACCTCGGCCCGCATTGGCGACGCTGCCGACACGTGGGAGCACGGTATCATCAGCGCCTGCAATGTGAGCGCGGCGGTACGTGGGGTGCGCGTGGGAATGGCAGTGCGCGAAGCAGCCGCATTGGTGTTGCGGGAAGGTGGTTTTTTGACCGCAGCGGGCGCTGAGGATGCAGAGGGGTAATAGCCACGAAAAGACACAAAAGGAAGATGTTGCGTCTTTTGTGTCGCTTTGTGGCTATTCCTTCCCCCCTCTCTGCCGGGGTTGAGGGGCGGCCAGCTATGGAGTGCGGCAGTTTGACTGCCGCACTCCACAGCCGGCAAGCGGGGGCGATGCCGTAAAGACGCAACGCACGCCAAGGCGCAACGACGGTACACGCCAAGACGCGAAAGGCGCGCAGGGTCGCAGCGGGTTGGGAAGGGGAGGTGCAAGGACGGGCGGAACATGGGATTCGGAACCCGGACTCTGAAGGGCGAGGCTAGGGTGACGAAACCCGCTTGCCGATTGTCATTGCGAGGGAGTGACGGCACCCTGCCACGCTGGGAGCCGCCCAATCGAAGCAATCTCCCACCTCAGCGAGAACGATGCCTGAGCGGAGTTCCGTTCGCGCTCGTGGGGGATTGCTTCGCTGCGGGACAGCGCGTTGCGCTGCCTCTCCGCTCGTAATGACAGTGGGAGAGAGGCCGGAATCCAGTGACGCAACCCGCGGCGCGGGCCGGCGGCCCTCAACCCCCGGCCCCCGCTCGCGCCGTGAGGCGGGAGCGGGGAAGCCGTTGCGAGAGCGGGAAAGGCATTGCGGGCGCTTCCTGCGTGCTTGTTTGTGTCTTTTTGTGGCAATGATCCTAACCGCTCAAGTGTAAGGCGCATGAAGACGAACATACCGCCAACAGTCTGGCAAGCCATGCTCTCAGCCACCATTGCCCACCCGGCTTGGCACGAGCGGTTGCAAGCGTGGCGCGAAGGGCGCAGCGCGGCCACCCTTCACCTTGCCATCTTGCGCGAGCCGTACTTGAGCCGCATCCTTGCCGGGTGCAAGCGGATCGAGAGCCGGTTTGGGCGCGACCGGCGGGCGCCGTTTGGGCAAGTGAAGACCGGCGATCTCGTGCTGCTCAAGCGGGCTGGCGGCCCGCTGGCTGGGTTAGCGCTGGTGACGGATGCGATCAGCCGGGCGATAACCCCAACTGAGATGGACGAACTCCGTGCGGCTTACGCCGCTGAGCTAGCCATTGACGACCCGCAATTTTGGACGCTTCACGCCCAAGATCGTTATGTCACGTTGATCTGGCTCGCCGGTATCTACCCGCTGCCGGCCATTCCTTTTCCCCGGCGCGACCGGCGCGGGTGGGTCGTGATCGGTTAGGATTGCCCCTCTGCACAAGGCGCGAAGAGCGTGGGGCGCCAGTTTCTCATTGTCTCCTCACATCCACTCGCGCCGCTATTCCGTTATGTTTAGCGAGACCGATGCTCTCCACCTTGTGACCGATTGACGGCCAATGCCAGCCGTGCTATATTGTGAATAATTTCACTAGAAAGGAGGCGGGCAATGGCTTCGCCACAATTAACAACCTCTCCCTCCCAACCGGCCCGCCCGCGAGTTGTGATCGTCGGCGCGGGTTTTGGCGGTCTCGCTGCGGTACGAGCGCTCGCCAAAGCGCCGGTAGAGGTGCTCTTGATCAATCGCACCAATTACCACGGCTTTTGGCCGCTGCTCTATCAAGTTGCCACCGCCGGTCTCGAACCAGAGTCGATCGCGTATCCGGTGCGCGCTATCTTGCGCCGCTACCGCAATGCCAGCTTCTTGCTGGCCGAAGTCACCGGGGTTGATTTCGCGCGGCGTCTGGTGCAGACCAGTGCCGGCCCTGTCAGCTATGACTATCTCATCCTCGCCGCTGGCAGCACGACCAATTTCTTTGGTAACGATCAGATCGCGCGCTATACGATGGGAATGAAGGATTTGAACGAAGCGCAGCGGCTGCGTAACCACGTGCTGTTGTGCTGCGAGCATGCCGCCGCCGAGAGCGATCCGATTCGGCGCGCGGCGCTGCTCACCTTTGCCGTAGTCGGCGGCGGGCCGACCGGGGTCGAGTTAGCTGGCGCGTTTGTCGAGCTGATCCGGCACGTGATTCGCCACGACTACCCGATGCTCGATGTGCAGCAGGCAAGAGTGGTGTTGATCGAAGCGACCAGCCACATTCTTGCCTCCTTCCCTGCATCGTTGCAGCGCGCGGCCTTGCAACGCTTGCAGCAGATGGGAGTCGAAGTGCGGTTGAATACACCGGTGGCCGGGGCCGATCCGCATGGGTTATCCTTCCGTGACGGTTCACGGTTAGACGCCGAGACCGTGGTGTGGGCAGCGGGAGTGCGCGGCGCACCGCTGGCCGATGCGCTCGGTGTGGCGCTAGGGCGCGGGGCGCGGGTCGTGGTGACGCCGGAACTGACCTTGCCGGATGATCGGCGGGTGTTTGTGATTGGCGATATGGCCTATCTCGAAGGCTATCGGCCCGGCGTAGCCTACCCGATGGTAGCGCCAGTAGCGATCCAGATGGGCGAACAGGCGGCGCGGAATATCATTGCGCAGATCAACGATCAGCCAATGCAACCATTTCGCTACGTTGACAAAGGCCAGATGGCAACCATCGGGCGCAGCGCCGCGGTGCTCGATGCGTTTGGCATCCGGCTGAGCGGGTGGCCAGCGTGGGCCGGTTGGCTGTTCGTGCATTTGATGGCGCTGGTCGGCTTTCGCAACCGGGCATTGGTGTTGTTGAATTGGGCCTATAGCTATTTCACCTACGATCGCGGCGTGCGGCTGATCTTTGGGGTAGGGGCGGAAGAGCAAACCGTTGCGGAAGCAGTATTGCGCGACTGATCCCGCAGCTTGTATGGAGTGCGGCAGTTTGACTGCCGCACTCCATACGTTTTGCGTGTTAGGTTGGTGCGCAGCGAGCTGGGGTAGCCATCCATAATGCCTTGAGCGACCGATCTCGCTGTCGGAGGAGATTGCTTCGCCGCCTCCGGCGGCTCGCAATGACAACAGGAAAGCGGGGGATTGCGTCGCCGCGCGCGGGCAGCGCATCGCTCTGCCCATACCGCGCGGCTCGCAAGGACAGAAAGGGAGCGCGGGGGGATGTGGCCCCCACCCCAGCCCTCCCCCGCTGGGGGAGGGAGTCACCGGGACGGGTGCCTGAGCGGGTGGTTCCCGTGCTCGCGGGGGATTGCGTCGCCGCGCGCGGGCAGCGCATCGCTCTGCCCATACCGCGCGGCTCGCAAGGACAACAGGGAGTTGGCGCAAACCACGATCGCTCATCTTATGCTATAGTGTTCTCATCAGCAACGCTATCGGAATGGCATGCATTTAGGACTGCAACCTCAGTGACGCAACACTAGTCATATCTCGCAAACAGTCGCTCAGCAGATGGAGGAGAGCCATGCCATTCTGCCCGCAGTGTGGAGTATCTAACCCTGATAGCGCTCGCTTTTGCGATCAGTGCGGCGCGCAGTTGATTCCAGTGCCGGCGCGCGCGCCAGCGCCGGCGTCTGCACCCAAACCGGCCCCGCCGATGAGTGGGCCGGTGAGCGCCGGTCCGACCAGTTGCCCGCAGTGTGGATCGGGGGTGATTCCGGGGGAAGCCTTTTGCGATAATTGTGGCGCGCCGTTATTTCAAGCATCACCGGTCGCCGCAGCGCCTGCGCCGGATCTCCCCTTCCCCGGCGCGCCGCCGCAGCCGGTCTATCCTCCGCCGCAACCGGTGACGATGCAACCAGCCACACCGCCGCCGGCAGCGATTCCCGCAGCGCCACCTCCACGCCCAACACCACCGCCAGCGCCGGCAGCACCACCGCCACCGCGTCCGGCGCCACCGCCAGCGCCAGCAACACCACCGCCACCGGTGCGCAGTTCGTTGGCTGGGGTGCGGTTGCGGCTGGCTGATGGCACTGTGCTCCTCTTGCCAGCGGCAGCGCAGGCGCTGATTGGGCGGGCCGATCCGGTGAGCAACTTCTACCCTGATATCGACCTGACTCCACACGGCGGCCTCGAACGCGGCGTAGGCCGCCGGCACGGACGGTTCTTCGTCCAGCAGGGGCAGGTCTATTACGAAGACCTTGATAGCACGAACGGCAGTTTTGCCGGCGGGCGGAAACTGTTGCCGCGCCAACCCCAGCCGGTGCGGCACGGCGAGGAATTGCGGCTGGGAACGTTGTCGCTCATTGTTGAATTGCAATAGCTGAGACCTATGACTACTGTTGAACCTATGCGCATTGCGATTGCCGGCGTTGGCGGCGTTGGCGGCTATTTCGGCGGACGTTTGGCGCAGGCCGGGCACGACGTTTTTTTCATTGCCCGCGGCGAGCATTTGGCGGCGATGCAGCAGCACGGGTTGCGCGTGCGCAGCATTGCCGGCGATTTTACCTTGCCCGAAGTGAAAGCAACCGATCATCCGGCTGAGGTGGGGCCGGTCGATCTGGTGATTGTCGCGGTGAAAGGCTGGCAGGTGCGCGAAGTGGCTGAAATGATCCGCCCGCTGATTGGCCCTGACACGGCGGTGCTGCCGCTGCTGAATGGCGTTGACGCGCCTAACGAGCTGGCCGAAGTGCTCGGTCGTGAACACGCCTTGGCCGGTCTGTGCCGGATCATTGCGTATCGCGAAGCGCCGGGGGTGATTGTTCACGCCGGCGTTAACCCGACCTCGATCGATTTTGGCGAACTCGATAACCGGCAGACGCCGCGCTTGTTGCGTATCAAGGCAGCGTTTGAGAGCGCCGGCATTCGCGGCAACCTGCCCGCTGATATTCATGTCGCAATGTGGCAGAAATTTATGTTAATCTGCGCGTGGAGCGGCTTTGGTGCCACAACGCGCGCCCCGATTGGGGTGTGGCGGTCATTGCCAGAGACGCGCCCGCTAGTTGAGCGCTGCCTGCAAGAGGTCGTTGATGTTGCCCATGCGCGCGGAATCGCGCTGCCTGATGACGCAGTGCCAAATATGATGGCCTTTATCGATAGTATGCCTTACGAAGGCACCGCGTCGCTGCAACGTGACATCATCGCCGGCAGACCGTCTGAATTGGCGAGCCAGAATGGAGCGTTGGTACGGCTGGCCCGTGAAGTGGGGGTGCCGGTTCCGGTCAACGAGATGCTCTATGCACTCTTGTTGCCGCAAGAGTTGGCGGCCCGCGGCCAGTTGCCGCGATTCTGAGCGAGGGAGGCCATGATGCCAGCACGTCTCGAACGGTTGATCGACCGCCTCGCGGCAGGCGGGTGGGCCGGCGCGGCCTTGATGCCGGCCACCAATCTCGCCTATCTGACCGGCTTGCAATTTCACCCCGGCAAGCGATTGACCCTGCTGCTGATCCCGGCCAGCGGCGCTCAGCCGGTGATGGTTGTGCCGCAGCTTGAATTGGAGCGGGTGCGCGCAGCAGCGCCGTTTGCGATGCAATATGTGGCATGGAGCGATGCTGAAGGGCCGCTGCGGGCACTCGCCGCGGGCATGGAAGCGGCGTTTGGCTCCGGCGCGCTGGCCAAGCCGCTGGCGGTTGAGCATACGGTGATGCGGGTGATGGAGCTGCGCGCGCTAGAGACAGTCGCCCCCGGTTTGCAGACTGGCGACGTTGACCCGTTGCTGAGCGAGCTGCGCATGGTCAAAGACGCTGAAGAGTTGGCGTTGATGGAACGGGCAGTCGCGATCGTCGAGCAGGCCTTGCACGCCTTCATCGCGCAGGTGCGTCCCGGCCTCAGCGAACGCGCGCTGTCGCGGATGCTGAGCGACGCGATCATAGCGGCAGGAGCCGACAGCGAAAGCTTTGCCAATATGGTAGCGAGTGGGCCAAACGCGGCTAACCCGCATCACGAAAACAGCGACCGGCTCTTGCAACCCGGCGATCTGGTCATCATCGATTGTGGCGCCGTCTATCACGGTTATCACTCTGATATTACCCGCACGATTGCTATCGGTGAGCCAGAACCAGCAGCGCGCCACGTCTACGAGATTGTGCTAGCGGCTAATGCCGCTGGCCGCGCTGCGGCCCGCCCCGGCGCCAGCGGCGCGGAGATTGACGCCGCTGCGCGCACCGTGATCGAGGCCGCCGGCTACGGCGCGGCGTTTGTCCACCGCACCGGCCATGGGCTTGGCCGCGAAACCCACGAATTACCGAATATCGTCGCTGGCAGCGATACGCCGCTGTTACCGGGTACAACCTTCACCGTCGAACCGGGCATCTACCTGCCGGGCCGGTTTGGCGTGCGGATCGAAGATGACGTGGTGATTACCGCCGAAGGCAGCCGGTCGTTGACCAGTTTCCCGCGCGAGTTGATTGTGGTAGAAGCTGGATCGCTCCCATGAAATTACCAGCGCGGAGTGATCTTTAGTGGGGGGAATCGTTATGACAGTTTGGCTCGGAGCGGTTTCGCGCGGCAGCCAACCCTTGCACCAATTTCTGATCTGGGCCGTCGTAGCTACGAGCATTGCCATTGTGGTGTTTCTTGTTGCTGGTGCATTCTTTGAACTGACACAACTCTTTATCCTTGCGGCTGGCGGCGGGGTCTTCCTAGCAGCGCAACTCGGTTCACTTTGGCTCAACCGGCAGGGAAAAGTCAAAACCGCTGTCTACCTCATGTGCGGGATTATTGCTGCCTATGCCCTGCTCATCACAATCGTTACGCCAGAACTGCTCGTGATCTCCATCTTTGGGCCCATTATGATTATCGCGCTGGCTAAACCATACCTTGATCGGCGAGTACCGCGCGTCATGAGCATGAGCGCCATCGGGTTGACCTTGATCATTGTCTCGCTTGGCGTCTACCTTCGCCCGCTCACTCCTATTGCTATCGAACTGATCGGCCTGCCAACCATTCTCATTACCACGTTAGTAGTAGCTATTATTCTGCTGCTCCTGTGGCAAAACTATATCCGTTTAGAAACCGCGTTGCAGCAGAGCGAACAAGCTAACGCCGAGTTGCAGCAGATCAAGCAAGGACTCGAACAGCAAGTCGCCCAACGCACCAACGATTTGCGCCAGACGGTCAACAAACTTGAAGCGCAATTTTACGAGCAGTCACGGATGCGCGCCGCCCTCGAACAACAGCGCGAAGTCATCCGCAACCTAAGTGTGCCGATTCTGCCGGTGACGGATCATATTTTAGTCATGCCGCTCATCGGTGAGCTTGATCGCCAACGGCTTGAAGACATCAATCAACAGGCGCTTGACGCTATCGATCAATGGCGCGCGCAGATGCTGTTGATCGATATTACCGGCGTGCCGGTTGTTGATGAAGCGGTTGCCAAAGGCGTGATCGCTATCGTCCAAGCGGCGCGTCTGCTTGGCGCACAGGTCTGCCTCATCGGCATCCGCCCGGAAGTGGCCCAAGCACTTGTAGCAGTGAATATTGATTTGCAAGGTATCCAGAGCTTTGCCACCCTCCAAGATGCGTTGGCGCGCGCGTTGCCGGCGGCGAAGGCAAGGGGGGCGTAGCGGCGCAGCCATCGCCCGCTGCGCGGGATGAATAGCCACAAAAAGCCACAAAAAGCCACAAAAACTATGCGATCGTTTGTGTCGTTTGGGTATCTTCGCGGCGCTTCCCCATCCCGGCCCTGAAGGACAGGCTACAATGACGAGGCCCGCTACGCGGGCTGCCAACGCAACGCCGCAAAGGGTGCAAAGGCGCAGAGAACGCAGAGAGCGCAAAGGTTTTTGGGGAAAGCGCCGCACCCCGGTTGTCATTGCGAGCGGAGCGCAGCGAAGCGAAGCAATCCCCCGCGAGCACGCGAGCGGAACCTTTCCGCTGAAGGGGGAGATTGCTTTGGGTCTCCCCGCCCGCGCACTGACAAGGGAATACCCGCGCACTGACAGACCCGTCCGCGCACAATGCCAGCTAGAAACCCTTTGCGCCCCCGCGCCGGCTGTGGTATACTGCGCGAGCATAGTTGCAGGCAAGGAGACGATGATCGCAATGGATACGATGGTTCTGCCCAACACCTACCGCAGCCACCCGGTGGTTCATCGTCGCCGTCGTCGTTGCCGTCGCCAGCCCATTGCGCGATCTGGCTAGCCGCGCCTGCACTTCTGTACGAGATGTTCTCAGGCCAGCACTGCCAGCGCGCAGGCTGGCTTCTTCTATGTATTCGCATCAAGCCAGCGCAGGGAGTTATGACGCACTTATATCTGATCCGTCACGGGGAAGCCGTCGCGAATGTTCAGCCGATTGTGGCCGGGATGCGCGGCGATGCTGGGTTGACGCCGCGCGGCATTGCGCAGGCCGAACGGTTGCGTGATCGCCTTGCTACCAGCGGCGAGATTAAGGCCGATGTCTTGATCTCGTCGACCTTGCCGCGCGCCCGCCAGACCGCCGAGATTATCCAACCCGCGTTGGGCCTGCCGATCATCTTTGATGATGAGGTGCAAGAGCTGCGCGTCGGCGAGGCTGATGGCATGCCGAATCACGAGGCTTGGGCGCTGTTTGGGGTGCCCGATTTCGACCGTTACCCGCTGCGCCCGATCGCTCCCGGCGGCGAGAGCTGGGGGGATTTTGCCCTGCGCGTGAGCCGCGCGCTCACACGCATTACTGCCGAGCACGAGGGCAAGACGATTGTGGTGGTCTGTCACGGCGGTGTGATTGACTGCTCGTTCATTCACTTCTTCCGCATGCCGAGTCTGGTGGTGCCGCCAACCGACTTTCATACCCGCAATACCAGCATCACGTGGTGGGAACGGGTGGAACGGCGGAACCAGCAGCTCTGGCGGCTCAATGCCTATAACGACATCGCTCATTTGCAGGGGATCGGCGCGGTCGAGTCGGTGCGTTGGGAAGACACGCATCCCGCTTCGCCGGTGCCAACCGAGGAGTAGCGCGGTATGATCAGCTTTCTCGCCGATGGACACGTCGCTAGCCCGCGCGGCTGGCGGGCCGCTGTGGCCGCATGCGGTATCAAGTACGCAAACCGCGACGATTTGGCGCTGGTGGTGAGCGATTATCCAGCCACAGCAGCGGCGGTTTTTACCACCAACGCTGTGAAAGCGGCGCCGGTGCTGTACGATATGGCGTTGATGGCGCAGGGCGGTGATTTGCGCGCCGTGGTGATTAACGCTGGCAACGCCAACGCCTGCACCGGCGTCGATGGTGATGCGGCTGCCGTGGCGATGGCCCGCGCCGTCGAGCAGGCACTCGACCTGCCGCCTAACAGCGTTTTTGTTATGTCAACTGGAACCATCGGCGTACCGATGCCAGTGGACAAGATCACCCGCGGGATCGCCGAGGCAGCGACCCGCCTCAGTCCCGATCACGGCTTGGCCGTGGCGCGCGCGATTATGACCACCGATACCCGGCCTAAGCATTGCGCCGTTACGGTGACGTTGCCCGATGGGAACGTGATCACGATTGGCGGGATGGCGAAGGGCGCGGGGATGATCCACCCGAATATGGCGACGATGCTGGCCGTGGTGACAACCGACGCCGCGGTGCCGCGCGATGTGCTTGATGCGGCGATGCGGCAGGTGCTTGAGGTGAGCTTTAACAGTATCAGCATCGATGGCGACACCAGCACCAACGACACGTTGCTGGTGATGGCCAACGGTGTGAGCGGTGCGCCGCCGATCACCGATCTGGCTTCACCCGCCGGCGCTGCCTTTATAGCCGGCCTCACTGCGGTGTGCCAGCACCTTGCCCACGCGATTGTGCGCGATGGCGAAGGTGCGACTCGGTTTGTCACCATCACAGTGCGCGGCGCCGTCAACAACGCTGAGGCTAAGCAAGCGGCGATGACGATTGCCCGCTCGCCACTGGTCAAGACGGCGCTGTTCGGGGCCGATCCGAACTGGGGGAGGGTGCTGTGCGCGATTGGCTACTCTGGGGTAACGGTTGACCCCAACCGGGTGGTGTTGCACTTCGGCGGCATGCGGGTGCTGGAAAACGGTCTGCCGCTGCCGTTCGACGAGAAGGCGGCGCATAAGCTGCTCGATGTGCCCGACATTACGATTGACGCCGATCTTGGTCTCGGCGACGGGAGCGCCACGGTCTGGACGTGCGATTTTAGCTACGATTACGTGCGGATCAATGCCGAATACCGGACGTGACCATCCCGTGGATCGGGACAGAGGTTGATAGCTATGGATCGCACTGCGCGCCAACAACTTGCCCGTGAGCTGTGCCAGCGCCTCGCCGCGCAGCCGGGAACGGTCGTGGTGGTGGCGGGGATGATTGAACCGCCTGCACCGCTGACCGATTTCGATCCGCTTGAGGTGCTGGCAGTGGTTGAGAGCGCCGTCATGCGCCCCCAGCACAGCTTCATCGTGCAGAATCTGCCGGTGACGATCCATACCATTGCCGCGGCGGAACTCACGGCAGTCGTGCGCGCACCTGACCTACGCTGGCCGCAGTGGCTGGGTTGGTTGGCGACCTTGCAGCCGCTGATCGGCGATGGTCACAAGGTCAGCGAATGGCTGGCGCAGGCCGGCGCCGTGGCCGAACTCGATTTCTACCGCAGCATCTTGCCGCATCTGCCGCAACTAGTATTCAGCATTTACGGAGAACTCCGCGCCGCTGCCGCGCGCCGCCACGAGCGCGATGCGGTCTTGCTGGCGCCGGCATTGCTTACCGAGCTGCACACTGCGCTCTGTTTGATCAACCGGCGCTGGCCGGCCCAGCGCCGCTTCGCCGGCATCACGGAAAGTTTTTCGTTCCCGTTGCAGCCGCGCGATTGGCCGCAACTGGCCGAAGAGTTGCTCAATGCGCATCAGCTCGACGAGATTGTGCGGGTGGCCGGCACGCTCGTCGCTAACTACTGGCAATTGCTGGTACGGTGCAGTTTGACCATTGAATCTCATCAGACCACAGCAACCGCACCTTTGTGATCCGAATGGAGGAGTAGCGTCGATGGAACACCGGCTTTGGGGGGGCAGATTTAGCGAACCAACGGCAGCCGAGATGCGCCGGTTCAATGACTCGTTCCGGTTTGACCGGCGGCTGGCCGAGGTTGATATTACCGGCAGCATCGCGTGGGCCAGCGCCTTGGCGCAAGCCGGCCTGATCAGCGAGGTCGAGCATGCCGAGCTGGTGCGCGGCTTAGAGCTGGTGCGGGCCGAATTCGCTAACGGTACGTTCGTCGCGATCGAGAGTGACGAAGACATCCATACCGCTGTCGAACGCCGGTTGCGCGAATTGATCGGCGACGCCGCGCTCAAACTGCATACCGGTCGCTCGCGCAACGATCAGGTCGCCACCGATATGCGCCTCTATACGATCGGCATTGCTCGCCAGCTCGACCGGCGGCTGCGCGATCTGCAATTAGCGCTGCTCACCCAAGCCGAACAACATGCCGATACCCTCATGCCGGGGTATACCCATCTGCAACGCGCCCAACCGATCACGTTCGGCCATTGGTGCTTGGCCTACATCGAGATGTTTGCCCGCGACCGCAGCCGCTTGCGTGACGCCATTGCCCGCATGCGCGTGTTGCCGCTCGGCGCGGGGGCGCTGGCCGGCAACTCGCTCGGCGTTGAACGCGAGCGGCTGACCGAATTGCTCGACGAATTTGATGAGCTGGCCGCCAACTCGCTCGATGCGGTCAGCGACCGCGACTTCGTGGCCGAGACGCTCTTCGCGTGCGCGCTGACCGGCATTCACCTCAGCCGGCTGGCCGAAGATGTCATCCTCTACGCGAGCAGCGAATTTGGTTTTGTGGAACTGGCTGACGCCTACAGTACCGGCTCAAGTCTGATGCCGCAGAAGAAAAATCCTGATAGTATGGAATTGTTGCGCGGCAAGAGCGGCCGGCTGCTGGGCAATCTGGTGGCGCTGCTGACCGTGCTGAAAGGCTTGCCGCTCACGTACAACAAAGACATGCAAGAGGACAAAGAGCCGCTCTTTGACAGTTTTGACACGCTCGATCTCGGTTTGCAAGTAGCGGCGGCGGCCATTGCCACCATGACCGTGCGCCGCGAGCGGATGGCCGCCGCGCTCGATGATGCAATGCTGGCCACCGACTTGGCCGACGAACTGGTGCGGCGTGGCGTGCCATTCCGGGTTGCCCACGGCAAAGCCGGCCAACTGGTGCAGCGCGCGATCGCGCTGGGCACCAGCCTGCGCCATCTGCCGCTGAGCGAGTATCAGGCGGTCGAGCCAAGCCTTGACGCGAGCATCTATGCTGTGTTCGATATGGCGCACAGCGTCGCCCAAAAAGCCAGCTACGGCGGCACCGCGCCGCAACGAGTCCGTGAGCAATGCGCTCGCTGGCACGAAATCTTAGAGGAAGAAGACGAGTAGGGTACAGCCTGCTGTGCCCCCTATGAGACACCGAAACCTATGACCAGCCCGCTCTACACACCGCCAGTCAGCCTGCCGGTACTCCACATCCGGCCCGACGCCGCCATATCGATCCGCCGCGCGCGAGTGAGCGACGTGCCGCGGCTCTATGAGATTATCAACTACTATGCTGCCCGCGGCGACATGCTGCCCAAGACGCTCGATCAGCTCTACAACCGGGTGCGCAATTTTAATGTGGCCGAAGCCGATGGCGAAGTGATCGGCTGTGCCGCGTTGCATATCACGTGGGCCGATCTGGCCGAAGTGGTCAGCGTCGCCGTGCATCCCGCATTTCAGGGCCGCGGCGTTGGCCGCCGTCTCGTCGAACCGCTCTTCGCCGAGGCGATTGAGTTGGGCATTCCCACCCTCTTCACGCTCACCTTGCAGGTCGGATTTTTCAGTTCGCTCGGTTTCCGTGAAATACCAAAACTGCGCCTGCCGCACAAAATCTGGCAAGATTGCGCGACCTGCTTCAAACAGGATCGGTGCGATGAAATCGCGATGATCCGGCAGGTACCGTAATCTTGATCTTCACAACCCAGAGCGGCGCTTGATCACGTGCTGCTCTGGGTTGTGAGCGCCATCACATATTCCCCAGCCACTCCGCGACGATCTCCTCCATTGCAATGCGCCAAACTGCCCTGTTGCCGGATGGCATCCAGACATACAATTGCTCCGTATCTCTCCATGAAGCACGACAACACAGGAGTAAGCGTATGCTGATGAATAGCACCATTGCCACCGCCATTCTGCTGCTTGTGCTTGGCATCGGCGGCGTCTTTTCAACCGGCGCCGCAACGTCGGCCATTCCCGCCTTGTTCGGGATCGTCTTGCTGGGGTTGGGGGTGGCGATTGAACGATCACCAACTCCGCGCCGCTTTGAGTGGATCGCTGCGCTGGTCGGGTTGCTCGGCTTTCTGGCGCCCGTCGCCAACCTTGCCCGCATCATTGGCCAGACCGGTTTGATCATCAACGCGGCTGTCTTTGCGAATATCGTGATGTTGGGTACGTGTGGCCTCTACCTGCTGGTCTGGCTCTGGGAGCAGCGCACCGGCGAGCGCTTGCGGATTCGGTAGACAACGAATGGGACAACGAATAGGATAACGAATAAACGAATAGGATAACGAATAAACGAATAGGATAACGAATAAACGAATGGGGGAACGAATGGGGAAGCGATACTACCTCCCCATTCGTTTATTCGCTCAATTATTCGTTGTCCCCTACTTCAATCCCGGCCAGCCGCTCGATCGCTTTGATCAGCGCGTGATTGCCTTCGTGGCCCAAGCCGGCGGCTTGCAGCGTGCGGTAGAGCTGGAAGACGGTTGAGGTGGTGAGCATCGGGGCGCCGACGGCGTCGGCAGCGGCTAGCACCAGCCGCAAGTCTTTCTGTTGCAGGTCGATGGTGAAGCCGGGCCGCCAATCGCGCCGGATGACTTGCGGCCCCCGGTTCGAGAGCATCCAACTGCCCGCTGCACCGCCGCTGACCGCTGTCAGTGTCTTTTCGAGATCGACGCCGCTGGCCTGCGCGAAGACAAGCGCCTCGCTGATCGCCAACATTGTGCCGACCACGAGAATCTGATTGACCAGCTTGACCGTCTGGCCGGCGCCGTGCCCGCCGACATGGGTGATGGTCTTGCCCATGGCTTGAAACACCGGCATCGCCCGCTCGACCAGCTCTGCCGGCCCACCCACCATGATGCTGAGCGTGCCGCGCGCTGCGCCTTCGCTGCCGCCACTGACCGGCGCGTCAAGGAAGCCGATGCCGCTCTCGCCGAGCCGGGCAGCGAATCGCTGCGCTCCCTGCGGACTGATCGTACTCATGTCGATCATCAGCATCCCAACCTGCGCGCCCTCAATCACTCCCTGCGGCCCGAAGATCACTGCCTCGACATCAGGCGTGTCGCTCACGCAACTGATCACAATATCACTGCGCGCAGCCACCTCAGCCGGCGACGCAGCCAACTGCGCGCCGGCGGCCACCAACTCATCGGCGCGCCCCGGCGTGCGGTTCCAGACCGTCAGCGGAAACCCGGCGCGCAAGATGTTGGCCGCCATCCCGCGCCCCATAATGCCCAATCCGATAAAGCCGATCCGTTCGGTCATAGCATTCTCCTCGTTGCTATGTGCGTGGTGCAACTAATGGTATCATACCTGCCGGTGGGCAAATCATGCCATATCTGGAGCCGCACCGCCGCCGTGCGGCTATGGAGCCGCACCGCCGTGTGGCTCTACAGGAGGGATCAATTCGCTATGCCTGCTGCGCTCGCCGATCTGCTGGTGCTCGATCTCAGCCGGGTGTTGGCCGGCCCCTACGCCACAATGGTGCTGGCCGATCTGGGGGCACGGGTGATTAAGGTGGAACAACCCGGCCTTGGTGATGAAACCCGCCAGTGGGGGCCGCCGTTTGCCGAGAATGGCTTGAGCGCCTATTTTATCGCGGTGAACCGTAATAAGCAGAGCATTGCCGTCAACCTCAAGCATCCTGACGGACAAGCGATCGTGCGCGCGCTCGCTCGCCGGGCCGATGTGCTGATCGAGAATTTCTTGCCGGGGACGTTGGCGCGGATGGGGTTGGGTTATGACGATTTGCGCGTGCTGAATCCGGGGTTGATCTACTGTAGCATTACCGGTTATGGCCAATCTGGCCCCGACGCGCTGCGGCCCGGCTACGATACGGTGATACAGGCCGAGGGCGGGTTGATGAGCATTACTGGCGAGCCTGATGGCCCGCCGCTGAAGACTGGCGTGGCCGTCGCCGACATCACCACCGGCTTGTACGCCGCCGCCAGCATTTTGGCCGCGCTGCACTACCGCGCGCAGAGCGGCGTAGGCCAGTATATCGACATCGCGCTCTTTGATGTGCAGCTCAGTTGGTTAGCGAATGTCGCCTCGGCTTACCTCGTCTCTGACCAACCGCCGCGGCGCTACGGCAACGGTCACGCCACGATCGTGCCATACCAGCCCTTTGCCGCCGCCGACGGCTATCTGATGATCGCGGTTGGCAACGATCAGCAATTCGCCCGCTTCTGCGCTGCGCTTGCACACCCGGAATGGGTGGCCGACGAACGCTTCGCCACCAACCCGGCCCGCGTTGCCCACCGCGCCATCCTCGTGCCGCTGATTGCAGAGGTCATTGCCCGCGAGCCGGTTGCCGTCTGGCTCGAACGGCTACGCGCCGCTGAAGTGCCGTGCGGGCCGGTGAACGACATTCCAACCGCTCTGCACAGTCCGCAGGCGCAAGCGCGAGCGATGGTGCAGCGTATCGACGGCGTGCGCATGGTTGCTCCTGCCCCCAAGCTGAGCGAAACCCCGGCGACGATCCGCAGTGCGCCGCCTGCGCTTGGCGTAGATACCGAAGCGATTTTACGCGAAATGGGCTATGAACCTGACCAGATCAGCGCGCTGCGCGCAGCCGGGGTGGTGGGGTGATTAAGCGGCGAGAAAGGCCAAGCCGCGCTGCACCGTCGCCGTGAAATCCGGCGGATAATCGTGGTTTACGCCGCGGCACACTTCAACCTCGCACGGCACACCGGCCTGCTGGAGGGTTACGACCCACTCTTGCACTGGCTGGGAGAGGCTATCGAGGTCGCCGATCACCACATACCCCCGCGTGTGCGGATCAGCATGCGCGAGCAGCGGCTCAACCTGCTCTGGCCGGATCGCTGGCGCAACGGCAAGAAACCGGTTCACGGCAACGGCCCCGCTCAATACCGCACGCACCGCAAGCGCCGCTCCCATCGAAAAACCGCCGATCACCGTCAGAGGCGGCGGCACTAGCTCAGCCAGATGCTGGCGCAGCTCGGCCAACGCCTGCGCTGGATCAGCCCAATGGTACCGGTTAGGCGACCAAAGCTGGGCCGATTGCAGCATCGCTACCCGCCAGCCAAACGCCGTCGCCGGCTGCCAGTAGTCGCCATCGCTCGCGATACTGCCGTTCGCCCCGTGCAGCGCAACGAGCAACCCCTGTACCGCCCCCGCCGGTTCCCACACCCGGCGCTGTGGGGTGGCCACGGCCTGCGCTTGCGCGTATCGCTGCTGAAACAGAACTTGCAACTGCGCGAATGCTTCCGTTCCCCGCACGCTATCGAGATCAGGATCGCGCAGCATCCGCTCGTGATACCAGAGACCCCGATCGGCGGCTTGTTGCAGCCAACCAATGGCGCCGGCCTGATCGCCCATAGTACTGGCAAGGCACGCTCGCCAGAACAAGAGATCGCTTTCGTATTGCGGGAAGAGAGGTGCTTGTTGCTCGATCAGCGCCAGCGCCGCCGCATACGAATGCTGGTTATAGAGCGCAAAGACTTGCGCGCGCAACACACGAAAGGCAGCTTCAGTCATTGCGGTATCCTTAACGCATAGGCAGTCAATACGTACAGTACACGCGGCGTACTGTGGCACACGCAGCCAGCTAACGCACTCAAGGAGGTATGGAGTGCGGCAGTTTGACTGCCGCACCACGTGTCGCCTATGAGGTATCCTACCACCTGCTCGCTCATGCTACAATGCCGCTACCCGCAGACAATTGGCGTCTGGGGAACGCAGACGGAGAGACGGCAATGCGACACGAACTGCATAGTCCTACCGGCACGGTTGTGATCGATAACGCTGGCCGGATGGTCTTCTTCCACGACGGGCGCGAGGCGCTGCGTGGCTACGGCGCAGTAGCCCATGCCTACGGCGTTGATTTTCCCATTACCGGCGTCGCCGGCGCCGACGTCACCGCCCATCATGCCCGCATTCATTACACCACCACTCGGACGGAAGTCACGTTGCGCGTCGAGATCGAAGCAACCCCGACCGGCTTTCGCTTGGTCTGGTCTGGGCCGCCCCATCTCCACGCGGTAAGGGTTGAGTGGCAGCTCGAGCCGGGCCGGCCATGGTATGGCATGGGAGAGCGCATCTTCCAGCATTGGCCGCTCGATAGCGCACCAGTCGTTTCCGATCCGTTCGAGCCGATCGACCATGGCCGCGATGGCACGCTCAATATCGCCACCCCCTTTTGGCTCAACGCTGCTGGTGCGGCGATCTTGCTTGAGGAAGGCGATGGCGAGTTAGCGGTGACGATGGATCGAGCAGGAGACGGTTTGTTGCGCATCACCAGCCGCGAAGCACCGCCGCCGCCTAACCTCGGCTTTGACGAGCGTTATGCCGCACCCGGCCCCAACCTCGCCAGCCATATTATTCTAGCCGCCAATGCCCCGGCTGCGTTCCATGCCGCGTTGCCATTGCTTGGCCGCCCGACCGCCGCTCCGCCGCGCGATCTCTTCGCCCGCCCGATCTGGACGACGTGGGCGCATTATAAGATGCACATTACCCAGCGCGATGTGACCGAATTCGCCACCCAAATCGTTGCCCGCGGCTACCCCTACTCGGTGCTCGAAATTGATGACCGTTGGCAACGCGGCTATGGCGCGTATGTGTTCGATCAACGCAAATTTCCCGATCCGCGCGCGATGGTCGATGAGCTGCACGCGGCTGGGTTTAAGGTCACGCTCTGGACGCCGATCTTCTTCGATCCAGCCGATCCAGCCTTTGCCGTCGCTGCCCGGCGCGGCTACCTGATCCGCCATCCTGCCGATGGCTCGCCCTACCTCGTGCGCTGGTGGCAAGGCTACGGCGGCGTGCTTGACTTGACCAATCCTGAAGCGGTAGCGTGGTGGCTGAGCGAACTGCGCGCGTTGCAAGCCGAAACTGGGGTTGACGGCTTCAAGTTTGACGCCGGCGAAGCCAACTTCATCCCTCCCGACGCCATCTGCTATGCGCGAGAGCCGCGCCGCCGCTACGCCGATCGCTACACTGAGTTTGTCGCCGACCACTTCGCCTATACCGAAGTGCGCGCCGGTTGGCGCAGCCAGCGCCGCGGCATTCTCTTCCGCGAGTGGGACAAGTGGAGCCGTTGGGGAATTGATAACGGCTTGCACAGTGTGCTGACGCAGGCGCTGACTCTGAGTGTCTGCGGTTTCCCATTCGTGTTGCCCGACATGATCGGCGGCAACGCCTACCAAGACGAAGTGCCCGACGGCGAACTCATGGTGCGTTGGACGCAATTGAGCGCATTATTGCCCACCATGCAGTTCAGCGTTCACCCGTGGCAGTACGGCGCCGAAGTTGACGCCATCTGCCGGCGGTATGCCCACTTGCACACAGAACTCGACTCGTATCTCGCCGAGCTGATCGACGAAAACCTGCGCGACGGCACGCCATTGGTGCGCCCGCTGTTCTGGCACGATCCCAATGATGAGCAAGCGCTGCGCTGCAACGACCAATTCCTGCTCGGCGCGCGCTACCTCGTGGCGCCAGTGGTGCAGCCGGGCCAGCGCCAACGCGATGTCTACCTGCCGGCAGGCGTCTGGCGCGATTACTGGAGCGGTGCGATCCATCAGGGGCCGGCTCAGTTGACCGACGTGCCGGCGCCGCTCGAGCAGATGCCGCTGTTTGAACGGCAGGAATAGGGGCGGCCCGGCAAGCCGCGGCTCGCTCTCCAATTGTCATTGCGAGCCGCGCGGTAGGGGCAGAGCCGCGCTCTGCCCCTACCGCGGTGAAGCCATCCCCAGCGAGCACGACAGCAACCCGCTCAGGCATTCCTCCCGCTGAAGGAGGAGATTGCTTCGGGCGCTCCGCGCCCTCGCAATGACAGACGGGCTGGTTGTCATGGCGTTCCGCTATATGCCTCTCTCAACACCACAAACGCAATCACCTCCGCCACCCGCGCCCGCCATGCCGCCTCGTTGTGATCCGCGCCGGGAAACTTGCGCGTGACCCAATCGAGGCCATGCCGATACCCGGCCCGCCGCATCCATTCGTCCATCCGCTGTTGGAACGGCTCATACTCGGCGTCAAGGCCAACCGTGCCGTAATCAAAGTAGAAGCGGTGGCGGCCCGGCGGCGGCAAGAGCGCCGCCAATTCATCAACCAAGATATTGCCGCCTGCCGGCCAGTGGGTCGAGACACAACCCGCGCCGTGAAAGACATCCGGGTAGCGGCAGAGACCATAGAGCGAGACTAACCCGCCCATACTCGACCCTATAATGAAGGTGTTAGCTTGATCGGGCAAGGTAGGGTAGTGGGCATCGACAAACGGCTTGACCTCTTCCACCAGATAGGCCAGATACGCATCCGACACCGGCTCGCCGCCTATCCGCTCGATCATGCCTTCCCATCCGCGCGTTTGGCGGAGCGCCGCAAACGGTTGTTGCGGCGCATATTCGCGCCAGCGTTGATCGGTACACCAAATCCCAACCACAATCGCGCCGGGCCAGCCGCGCTCGGCGCGCAATCGCTCAATCGCCTGATCAACTGCCCAGACCTCGCCGTCGGCCCGGAGGGCGGGATCAAACAGGTTTTGACCATCGTGCATGTAGATGACCGGTAGGCGTTGATCGCTTATCGCCGCCGGCAGCCAGACATCAACCGGACGTGATGAAACATAGCGGCTGGTGATGTTCGTATGGCGAGTGAGAGGCATAAATCTATTCCTTTGATTCACTGCGATGTTACCGTCCTAATTGGTACGTGATCACCCCATCGGTGCGGGTGCCGATCCAGAGCACCCGCCGTTGATCAACCGCTAGCGCCAGCGGTTCAGCGCCGGTAAAACCCGAATCACGCGGCAGAAAGTTGCGCCATGTCCGGCCATCGTAGCGGAGCAGAAAGCCGCCGGTGGTGAGCGGGCGGGCCGCGCCGACCCACAGTTCGCCGGGAGCGGTCTCAAGCAAGGTTGTGATCGTCTGCGCCGGCAACTGCCGGTTAGCGGTGGTCAACCACTCCCAGCGCGTGCCATCCCACCGCGCCAGACCTTCACCCAGCGTCGCTACCCACACGATGCCGTTGTGATCAACCAAAATAGCCGAGACGCCGGACCCGCCAAAGCCATCGGCGCGATCAAAGTGCTGCCAGAGGCCGGTAGCCAGCGTGTAGCGGCTGACCACGCCAAGCCCGCCAAACCACACGGCGCCGGCGGGATCATACCCCATCGCGAGCACCAAACCGCCGCGCGCCGCTTGCGGCAACGGCTGCCAGCGACCATCAGGGTGGCGCACTGCGCCGCCGGCGCTCGTGCCCAGCCAGAGCGTGCCGTCTGGCCCAGCGACCATCGTGCGGACAAGCAGATCACGCTGCCCGCCAAGCGTGGGGGTCTGCCATGCCCAATTGCCGTCACTGGTGACGAGTGCCAGACCGCGATTGCTCGCTGCCCACAACCCAGCGTCTGTCTCGGCCAGCGCGTAGACTCGCCCTAGTGGCAGGCGCGTCCAGCGCGGCGGGTCTTCGCTCACTGCCGGCGCTTGCCAGATCACCAATCCGGTCTCACTGCCGATAGCCACTCTCCCATCGCGTAACGGTTGCAGCGCGTATATCGCTCCCGGCGGCAACCCGCCAGCACTCGGCTTGATGGTGTTCCAGCCAATGCTACCCAGCGTGACCATCACCAATGCGGTGCCGTAGACCGTCGCAATAAACCCTACCAACAGCGCCAGCGCGATCCACGCATAGCGGGGCGGGCGCAGAAACATGATCTCGCTCCACCCCCAATACTCATTGAGATCGCGCAGCCACCTGACGATCCGGCTCAAGACCGGCGCTGCCAACAGCACGATGGGGATGGCTAGGGTAAGCGCATACTGCGGCCACTTGACCGGCCACCAGAGCAAGATCAGCAACCCGCTTACAAACCAGACGGCCAGATAGCGGCGTTGCGGATCGCGCCACGCGGCGGGTAGACCGATCAGGGCCAGTAGGGTCAGCCATGGATCAGGGCCGGGGAAGAAGAAGACTTCGGGGTGCCATTCAACCGCCGGCGCTGTTGCGACCCAAATCAGCGGCTGGTACCACGGATAACCGGCGGCCTGCACCTCGCTCCCGTGGGTGTAGGCCGTCCAGAAACCGGCCATAGCGCCAAGGCGAGTCACCGGCTCGCGCCAGATCGTGGGGTTCGCGAGCGCGAAGACCAGCAACGCAAGGCCAGCCAATCTAGCCAGCCGCCACGCATACCACACCCACCCTGTGCGCGCTTGTGGCTGCGCCGTTGCCTCGGCGCGCAACGCAGCCAGCGCGAGGACGATCATCGCCGGCAGGGCAACGATCGCGTACGACATCTTGGCCGCCGTCGCCAAGCCCCATGCGATCGCGCCGAGCCATAACCACCTCCGGCGATGGTGCGTGGCCGGCAGGCCGGCGCGTTGCCATGCGCTGATAGCCGCCACCGCGAGCGCCAACGGCAAGGCTTCAAGGTACGCCTGCGCGGTGTATTTGATCGTCAGGGTATGGACGGCTAGCAAGCCGGCGGCCAGCGGGCCGGCGCTGAACGCCAGCAACGCAACCGCCAGCGTGCCAAACAGCACCGAGATCAAGCGCGCCGCCAAGAGAACGGTTGTTTGGTTGGCGTTCTCACCCAACAGCAGCGCACCACCAGCATAGACCAGCTTGGCAAGCGCCGGATGCTGGCGATTGCCGGGGTAATCGATCACTCCCACCCAATCGCCCTGCCGGATGAGGCGAGCATAATCAAGCGCCGCCCCCACATACACCGGCTCATCAAAATCGGGCGGCAGCGTTAACGCGGCCCACAAGCGCAACAGCGCGGCCAGTACGATCACGCCGATCAACCAGCCGCGCGACGAAGAAGCGTTCACGGTTGCCTATCCCTTGACACCGCCAACCGTCAACCCCGACACAAGGAACCGTTGGAGCATCAAGAAGACGATGATCGTCGGCAGAATGATGAGCAACCCACCGGCAGCAAAGTTGCCCCATGGCACGCTCTGGCTATTGGCCAAGCTGAAGAGACCGGGCACCACCAGTTTCATGCTGTCGGGAGCCGGTACCAACACCGAGGCGAAGATAAAATCACCCCAACCGGCTAGAAAACCGAGCAGTGCCGTCACTGCCAAGGCCGGGCGCGCCAACGGCAACGCGATCAAGATAAATGACTGGATCGGCCCGCAGCCATCGATCATCGCTGCCTCTTCTAGCTCGATAGGGATCGTATCGAAATAGCCCTTCATATTCCACGTGCTAAAAACCAGTGTGCCGGTGGTGTAGGCAAGGATCAGACCCTCATGCTTACCGTACAAGCCGAGCGCCGTCAGCAACTGCGCCACCGCCACCAGACTCAACACGCCGGGGAAGGTCTGAATAGCCAGCAGGAGAATAAGGGCAAACTCGCGGCCATAAAACTTAAACCGCGAGAAGGCAAACGCCGCCGAGGTCGTAATCACCAGCGAGGCCACCGTCGTCACGCCGGCCACATACAGGCTATTGCGCAACCACGTCAGCAGCGGGCGGTCAAAGATCATCGCCCGATAATTCTCAAACGTCCACTCGGTGGGAATAAACATACCGAGCAGGTTGAGAGTATACAGCCGGTCGCCGGTGCGGCCTGAAGCCAGAAAGGCAAACCAGAGCGGGTAGACGGCAAACAACACCCCAAGGATCAGGATGGTGTACTGCAAGATCAAAACCGGTCGAGTAGGTTTGCGGATCATGACTCGTAGGCCCCTTTCGTGATGCGCGTTAGCCGCAGGCTATAGAGCGTCGCGGTAAAGAGGAAAATAAAGAGAATGACGGCAAAAGCGGTCGCATTCCCGTAATTCTGAGTTTGGAAGATCTGCTTGTACGCATAGACAATCACAAACTCAGTCGCGCCGGGCCGGCCAACCTCATTGATCGGCCCGCCCTGCGTGATAGCCCACACCGTGCCAAACATCTGAAACGCAGTGATCGACGTCAGCACCGTGGCTGGCAATACCGCTGGCCGGATCAGCGGCAAGGTGATGCGTGTCAATTGCTGCCACCACGACGCACCATCAAGTTCAGCCGCTTCATAAACATCGCGTGGCACTGACTGCAACGCGCCAAGGATCACGATCATGAAGAAGGGGTACGAGAACCACGTATCAACCAGCACAACAATCAAGAACGCGCTGACCGGATCGCGCAGCCACGCAAACCCGGACAAGCCAAAGAACGCCAGCACTTGATTGATCGTGCCCTGTTCGCGGAAGAAAAATTGCCAGATCAAGGCCATCAAAATTGCCAGTGATGAGGCTGCCCACGGCACAAATAACAACACCCGGAAGATGGTGCGTCCGGGGAGGTTATCACTATTCAAGATCAGCGCAAAGGTGAGGCCAAGCAAAAAGCTAAACGGCACGCGCGCTATGACAAAGAGCAGAGTGCGGAAGACCACCACCACGAAATCGCCGGTGCGCATCAGGGTATCATACGCCTGCGCTACATTGACGGCAGTGGCAAGAATAAAACCCAACACCAACGCCCCTAGCCAGACGAGACGCGGCGAAACCGGCGGTTCCAGCATCTGGTTGAGGCGACGATTAACAAATGATGCGGCAATCAGCGGCACGAAGCAGAGCGCAATCGCAGCCATTGCGCCGAGCGCTTCTGGCGTGAAGAGATTACCAATCAGATTCGCGTAATTAGCGTAAATGGGGTCTTGCAAACGGTAGGGCTGGCCTAATCCCACTGGCGCACTGGTGCGGAACTGCGGCCAACACAACGGGTCAAGCACACCGGTGAGGAAGACGCTGCAATCAGGATTGGGCCGAAAACGGTTGCGATTGGTAAACGAGGTATAAACGCTGAGCAGAATGGGATAGATATTAAACAGCAGAATGCCGATAATGGTGGGCCCGGTGAAGAGCAAAACGGTGAGCGCCTTGCGGCGATTAGACCACGACACCATGTGCGTTACCTCACTGGAAGCAGCCGGAAGGCCATTGAGCGGACGCCGGGCGCCCGACCGGCGCGACGGTAGCGAGTGAGCCGGACGACAAGGTCCGGCTCATATTCATCATCAACGTTGACGACGCAGCAGGGCAAGGCGTAAAGCTTGCCCTGCTGCCACCACCTTACTTCATCTGCATAATGGCCGCTTCGATCGCCTGCGCGGCGGCAGCCAGCGCATCAGCCGGCGACTGCGTGCCCGTCCAAATCGCGACGCTCGCATCACCCACCGGGCCCCACTGGGCCGAGGCAAACGGGGTATTCGCCATCGGCACGCCAGCATTCAACGCCGCGCCAAAGCCGGCCAGCGTCGGCAACGCCGCCACTTCCGGATTCTTCAACGCCGCAGTCGCCGCCGGCACCGTCTTGTTGGTCAGCGCCAGCTTGGCCTGCACCTCGGCGCTGGTGAAGTACTTCATAATGTCAAGCGCCACCTCGGCGTTGCCGCGCTCAACCGCATTGCGGGTCAACATGAGGGTCTTGATGCCGACGAAGGGCTTGCCCAGCGGCAGAATGCCGTAATCAACGCCGTCCTGCTCGATGCCGGCAATCGCCCACGGGCCGGTCCACCACATCGCCGCCTTGCCCTCGGCCAGCGCCGCCTTGCAGATGTCGTAGCTCTGCTCGCTGAACGAGACCTTGCTCATCTCGGCCAGCCACTCGCCACCCTTGATCATCTCAGGAGTGTTGACGTAGACATTTCCTTCGTCATCAACGTAGCTCGGCACGCCGTAGCCGAAATAGATCGGGGCAACGTGATAGGCATCGCTGCCGCCAAAGCCCTGATTGCAGACATACGTCTTGTCAGGATTGGCTGCACGGAAGTCCTTCGCCATCTGCAACAGCTCATCGAGGTTAGCCGGCAGCTTCATATCGCCGATCACCTTCTTGTTGTAGATCAGCGCGATGCCTTCCTGCGTCTCGGGCAAGGCCCAAATCTTGCCTTGCCAGATCACGCCGTTGACCGCCGCCGGCTCATAGGTGCTGCGCAGGAAGTCTTCGGTGATGCCGTAGTCGTTGAGGGCGACAATGTTGCCCACCAGCGCCTGCTGGCCGATCTGGTCGTTGGCCCACCCGATAATATCGGGGCCTTCACCAGCCGGGATAGCCACGTTGAGCGCGTTGCTCACATCTTCGGGCTTCGAGAGGTCAATCTTTACGTTCGGGTGGGAAGCCTCGTAGTCGCGGAACGCCTGCTCAATCGCAGTGAGGTACGCACCATCCCATTGGTGCCAGATGCGGATCGTCACTTGCTGGCCGGTCGGAGCAGCGGTCGGCTGGGCCGGAGCAGCGGTCGGCTGCTCGGCTGGCGCAGCGGTCGGCTGGGCCGGAGCAGCGGTCGGCTGGGCCGTTGGGCCGCCACCACACGCCGCAAGCATCATGGCCGCGGCAAGGAACATAGCGATCAAGGCACGCTTCATTGCATTCACGGTTGTACTCCTTAACTGTGTCTACGACGACGACAGCACTGTGAAGGGAAATTTGTGCTAACGGGCGAACAAATCCGGCAGTAACTGAGCGGTATGCGACAATTGAATGCGATCCACCTCCTTTCTACGCATTCAACAGGAGCGCATCACGCGCAGCCGGGAAGGAGAACAGGTATACATGGAGGCCGGCATTGCTTCTCGCCATTGTCAGGCAAGGGCCAACCAAAGGGCATTTGGGGATGTTTCCCTCCCCTGCGCTGGACGGCAATAGTTGTGCTAAACATTGTTTTATCTACAACCTTTTCAAGCACAACTATACCGCATTCCTGCGCCCCTGTCAAGTAGGCGCTAGTAATTATACCGCAGAATATCATAGCATGGCGGGGCAATGAGGGAACATTGCCCCGCCATGTGGCGGCCCGTAGGGGCATAGCAATGCTATGCCCGTAGAGTCATAGCGACGCTATGCCCCTACGGGCCATACCGCCAGCGCACATAGTGCTGCCCGACGTTGCCCATCTCGACCCGCCAATTCGGATCGTTGTCGGGGGTATAGGTCAGCACGCGCCGTTCAAAGGCCTGCATCAGCACATCTTTCTCAACGCCGCCGACGTTGACCCGCGCCCAGTAGGGTTCGCTGATCGGCAAGCCCATCACGAAGAGCCAGTCGATGATCTGGCGGTTCACATACCGGCCATTTTCGAGCACGACTCCCTGTTGGGCGAAGTAGTCGAGGAAGACTTGCGGGATGTTGTGGCCGAGGGTTGGTTCGTAGCGACCGATTCGCACGTCGTAGCGGGCCAGATCGGGTCGCTCAATCACTGTGCCATCGCGGTTGAGGAAGGCGGTCACCACTTGTCCGGTTTGATCCGGCGCGCGGTTTTGGTTGACCGGGAAGGCGACACTGCGCAGCGTGGCGTAGGTCGGTGCATTGGGGTTGACGGTAGCCGGATCGCCGGCCACCGCCTCGTTGGCCGGGGCACGATCTTCAAACTGGGCATCGCCAAGCTGCATCCGCCCGGTCAGCATCTCGACGACGAGCAAGCCATTGGTGACGTACCACTGGTTGCGCGGCGCATCTGGATTGTTGATCTCCATCCGGCTCTTGTCAAAATACTGCACCAAGCGGCTGCCGCCGGGGCTTTGCGCGTATGGTTCGCGCATCGCGCCGCTGATCGGTTGCGGCCCCCAAATCCACGAGCGCGGGCGCAAACCCGGTGCGCCGCCGGCCACCGGTTGGTCGGTGCGCTGCCAGACGTTGCGCATTGCATCGTCAGCAAAGGCGCCGTTGGCCGGCACGAAGCCGCCGCTCACTGGGGGTTGCGGTGGCGCAGGTGGTTGCGGCTGCGGCTGGGCCGCTCCCGGCTGATAGACGAGGTAGATCGGGCGTGGCCCGACATCAAGGGTCAAGATGCCTCCCGGTGCGGCTTGCCGGCGTTGCCCGCCGTCGCGATCAATGATCGTCACTTCGGCGTCGGCGCTAGGAATGCGCACCTGCCCGCCATCAACCGCCCAAATAACCTCAACCACGCCGCGATCGGCGGCGAAACGGGCAGCGTAGGCTTCCGGCCCGCTATAGCCGGTCAGATCGTCGAGGTAGATCACGCCTTCACCGGTGCGGCTGTCGGGATCGTCGTCAATCACGATTGCCTGCAACGTGATCTCGCCGTCGAGTTTGCCATCGACAAAGCGAATCCGGTTGCCCGGTTCGACAGGGCCATTCACCGCCGCCACCAGTTGTTGCCAGCCGGGAGGGCCGATCTTGCCGAGCCGGTATTGCAAGATTTCGCCTTGCGAATCGCGCAGTTGCACTTTGAGATCAAAGCTGCTGCCGTCGCCATACACCCAAAGCCCAATCTGGGTCGTGCCAGCAGGGAAGGTGATGGCTTCGCGCGGCGTGAAGCTGACGTAATCGTTGCCAGCAGTGGTGAAGCGGTAGCGCACCTCAGCCGCACCGCCGCCGTTGCGCACCTGTGCGCTGCTCTGGCCAATCGAGCCATTGCCGGTGGGGAAGGTTTGCCACGCAATCGCTCGCTCAAAGTCAAACGCGACTCGCGCTTCGCTCAACCGGCGCAAACCAAGCGGCTGCCGCCCGCCTACCTGCTGGTTGAGGGTGCGGAAAGCGTTGAAGGCTGGTTTGAATTGGCTGTAATCGGCTTGCCCGCTGCCGTAGCGCAAGAGGCCGTAGGCGTTAAACGGCGCGCCGTTGCGCAGTTGCATGTCCTTGAAGCGGTACATGATGATCCGCTCGACGCCGGCCTGCCGCAACAGCGCCATCGCCCGGATCAGATAGTTCGCTTGCGTTTCGACATCAAATGCCTGCTCGCCGGTGCGATCGGTCGGGCTGTCGGCCCATCCGAATTCAGTCACCCAAATCGGTTTGGGGCCGAGCCGGGCGGCCAGTGTCTGGATCGCGCCAATCCCGACCGTATCGATCGAACCGGCTTCCGGGCCAAGCGGATCGGTGTAGGGATGCAGCGCAATGATATCGAATGATCCCCACGCGCCGTTGTCGGCGATGGCTTGCAAGAACGAGCCGGCTGGTTCAGGCGAGACAATGCCGGCGGCTAGCACCGTCGCGCCCGGATCTGCGCCTTTGATCGCAGGATAGACCGCGCGCAACAGCGCAGCATACGCTGCCGGGTTGGGCGCTGGCCGCCAATACACCGCATTATCCGGTTCGTTCCACACTTGCCAATAACGCACGCGATCTTTGTAGCGGTTGACCACGGTTGCGGCAAACTTGGCGAAGAGTTGCGGATCAGGCGGGTAGAAACTGCCTTGCTCAGGCGGAATGTTGTCGTCAGCCGGATCGGGCGTACCCCAACCCACCGCCGGGTTGAGCAGGCCTACGATATTGATCCCGCGTTGCACCAATTCATTCACCGCCCGATCGGTGAACGTCCAATCAAATTGGCCGGGACGCGGTTCGATCCGGCCCCATTGGAACTCCTCGCGCACCCAGCCAAGACTGCTCTGGGCAATCACGTCGGCGGGCCGGTTCAGCGAATCGGGGAAGGGGTAGCTCGCAGCAATGTGGGTATTCGCACCAAAGACCGAGGGGTTCGCCGATTGTGCAACCGGCGCCACGGCGGGCCAGCCGGCCAGCAGCACTCCAACCAGCAGTAACAGGCTGAGATGGCGGGCATAACGCATACTGCATTCCTCTCCAAACTACAACAGGATCGATAAACGTAGTATACCGGTTTGGCCAGCCAAAAACGGTAACACTTTTTGCAAAATTTTGCGCCGGCCACATCCTGCGATGGGCCGGCGGTTGCATGCCAGCGTCGATTATCGATCCAAATTACCGCGATACAAGCGGGATCATCACGTGGTGTTGCGCCGGCGGCGTTTCAATTGGCACGGCATAGGCCAGCGACGGTAAACCGGCGCTATCGATAAACCGGACGTACATCGTGGTCGTCGCGAGCGGTACCGTAGCGAGCGACAGATCGTTATTCAGCGGTAACGTTATTTCAGGCGCGTAGGGCAAGCGGAGTGCATTGGTAAAGGCGCGATGGAGGCTCACCTCAACGGCGCGGGTCGCTTGTGGCGCTTGGGCGTGGATAATGAGGGTTTGGCCATTCAGACGCGCTGGTCCGGTGAGATGGTATTCTGGCGCCGGGCCAAGCCCGCTGACCGTCACGGTTTGCGTGATGATCGCAGAAGCATTGCCGGCCAGATTGAGTGCGCGAAACTCCACCACATACTCGCCATCATAGAGCGGCAGCTCGAACTGCGCCATCTCACGAACACTATTGTACGTCCCATCCACTGGCTCAACGAATTGCCAGTCGCTCTGATCCACGCGATACTCGATCGCGGTGATCGGATTAACGCTCACATCAGGTTGCACCGGCGAAGGATAGGGCAGATCGCGCGCCGCCAGCTCAACCAGCGGACGCTGGCCCGGCGCTTGCTGCACGGCAGCCAGTGTCAGCGACGGTGTCGTATCGAGCACATCAATGATCCCATCACTGTCACTATCGCGATAACCAAGCTGCGCCCGCGCCGAGGCGTCAACCGCGCCAGTGATGAAGCTGTTGATCAATTCCCGCATAATACTCGGCTCACTCGTGCCACAGTTGTTGAACATGCTGTTGGTCGTGGGGGCAAATAGATAGCCGCTGCGCTGATCACATCTAACTCCGGCGGCGCTGTATTGATCAAGCGCGCCGAAGAGATGGGCAAATTCGTGGGCAATCACTGCCCGCAGCCACTGGGTGCTGTACGGGCCGCCGTCAGAGGTCATCACGCTAAAGGGGCCATTGAGATAGGCATACGCGAAGCGGCCATCGGCGAAGTAACCATCATCACGCGCGCTATTGACGATAAAGATCGTTGTCGCCCAATCAGCGCCACGCTGGTCGCGCAAGTCAAACGCCGCTTGGAAGGCTTGTTCAAAATAGTTGTTGCTAGTATAGCCCAACGCCCGCAAGACATCGCTAACCCAAAGGCCCTCTTGCGCCAAGCCGTAGCGAATCGGCTCGTAGCGGGTCGGCACAGTCTGCACCACTAGATCGAACTCGAGACGGGCAGCGGGCAACCGTTCACGCCACCAATCGAGGGCAGCGCGCATTTGGGCAGTCACCTGCTCGATCTGCTCTGTCGTCCAATCTTCGCTCGAAGGATCAACCACGCCGTTGCTCTCAGGCAGCACTAACCGTACAGCAATGCGCCCTGCGAGGTATTGGCTCGGCAAACGCAGGTCTTGTTCGCTATCGACGGCAAACGCGAGTGATGCCGGCGTAGGGGCAATCAGTACGTCATCAACCGGCAGCGGCAGGTTCGGTTCCCCTTGAGGGGCGGCGTGGAGGGTGGGGATAGGCGCGATGACCAAGCAAAGCAGCAGGCTGAGCAGAAGGTTGGTACGCATAGCGGCCTCGCTCGGCTAGAATGAGAGTGAGTGGCAAAGCCGTTTCTTGATGTCACTGTACCGTGCCTAGGCGCAGATGCCGAGGGGCGAAAGAGACCCGTCGTTGCTCTACAGGAAGGGGCATACGGTAACGACAGGAGATAGGAGCAGCGTACTAATCGATAACGGCAGCGGCATTGGAGAGCGTTGCAGCAACTGAGCGACGCTGTACAATACAGTTGGGATACAGGTTACGCAGCTCTATCCACGGAGGAGGCAGGATGCGATCGTTACTCCCGTGGTTGATGCAGATCCAGCACGGCAACGAAGATGTTGTCCGGCGCGGGCGGGTGATCGTGGTATTAGCGTTGTTTGCCAATGCCATGGCGATCATCGCCATTCCATTAGTGCTGTTCGCAACGCCGCAAACCGCATTTGCGCTTATCGCGGTCAATCTGCTCGGGCTAGTGGTCTACACGGCGGTGATAATTCTTGCCCGGAAAGGGTTGGTAGCGGTAAGCGGGGTTGCCTTTGTCACCACCATTTCGTTGCTCACGCTGATGGCTACGTTTGGCTTTGCAAACGATAACGCTACCTCGTATAGTTCGCCCTTCTTTCTAGCCTTTCCCATCATCATTGCTGGGATGGTGCTGAAACCGGCCTTGGTGTGGCTAGTATTCCTGTTCAATCTGGCCGGTCTGTTCATTGCATGGCGGCTTACCGGCATTCCGCTGTTTGCCAGCCCCTTAGAGATCTCGCTCCAGAGTGCTGCGATCCTGTTGTTGTTTGGTACGGCTCTCTTTACCTTTGTGGGCGGATCCATTACTGCGCGGGCGTTGCGCGAAACGCGCCGGTTACGCGAAGAAGCCAATCGGAACGCCTTCCGATTTACAGCGCTCAATGCCGGGTTAGAAATAGAAATCGCGGAGCGCACGGCAGCATTGCAAACGACATTGCGCGATCTCGAACAGCGCACGGCGGCCCAAGCCCGCTTGCTGGCCGAGAATGAGCAGCAGCGGCAGGTCATCCGCGAGCTAAGCGTGCCGGTCTTGCCGGTGCGCGCTAACACTTTGGTGATGCCGCTGATTGGCCCGCTCGATCCGGCGCGCCTCGCTGATCTGCAACAACAGGCGCTCGGCCAGCTTGCCCAGACTGGCGCACGTGATCTGCTGCTCGATATCACCGGCGTGCCGGCCATCGATCCGCAGGTCGCGCAAGGCTTGCTGCAACTGGTTGCTGCTGCCCGGCTCATGGGAACACGGGTAACGCTGGCCGGAGTCAGGCCGGAAGTGGCGCAACGCTTGGTGAGTCTCGGCATTGACCTCCAAGAGGTGCGCACCGCGAGCACCCTGCAGGTGGCGTTAGCCCAACGGTAAGTGGCTCAGGAACCATACGGCACGTAACAGAGCGACACCAAAAAAGGTATAATTGGGGTTACAGACCGATCCTTGCACACGCTTGCAGGAGAAGTTATGCAATCCTTCTTTGCGTGGCTAACCCAGATTCAAAGCACGAATGAAGACGATCTGCGCCGCGGGCGTACCACGATCATCGTGGCACTGGTGATGATTGGGTTAGCAGTACTCGCCATCCCGATCAGCTTGCTTAGCGATACTGCGCTCAGTGGGGTTGCCATTATTACGATCGGCATTACTGCCTATCTTGTGACTATCACCGTCACCCGGTTGGGCCGGGTCAATCTCGGCGGTTTCATTCTGATCACCTTTATCATCCTGCCCATTTTAGCCCCGATCATCATTGCAGCCTCGCCAACCAGCCCGCTCACCTCACCGTTTTACCTGATCCTTGCCTTGCTCGTCGCCGGCTTGACCCTGCGCCCAGCACTGATATGGGTCGTCTTAGCGATCAATGTCGTGGGATTGTTTATTGCGTGGAATATTGCCGGGGTACCGCTATTCGCCAATGCAATTGAAACCTCGCTGGAAGCGGCGGCGATCTTTTTGCAAATCGGCGCCGCACTCTTCACCTTTGTCGGCGGGAAAATTACCGATGGCGCTCTGCAAGAAGCGCGGCGGCTGCGCGAGGATGCCCGGCAGAGTGCAGCTCGGTTAGCAGAATTGAATGCTAGTTTGGAAACGCAAGTTGCGCAGCGCACGGCGGCATTGCAAACAGCGTTGCGCGATCTCGAGCTGCGCGCAGCGGAACAGGCCCGCCTGCTGGCTGAGAATGAACAGCAGCGGCAGGCCATCCGCGAGCTGAGTGTGCCGGTCTTGCCGGTGCGCGATACCACCTTGGTCATGCCGCTGATTGGCGCGATTGATAGCACTCGCTTGAGCGATATGCAGGAGCATGCGCTCGAACAGATTGAGCAGACTGGCGCGCGTGAGCTGTTGATCGATGTTACCGGCGTGCCGGTGATCGATACACAGGTGGCTAAAGGCCTGATTCAGCTTGTGGAAGCGGCGCGATTGATGGGGACGCGGGTGATGCTGGCTGGAATCCGGCCCGAGGTGGCGCAGACGCTGGTTTCGCTCGGTGTAGATTTGAGCAGTATCCGTACCTTTAGCACGTTGCAGGCGGCGTTGGCGCAGCGATCATAGCCACGAAGAGACACAAACCACACAAATTTTCTGAGATGATTGATCCGGCACCCGGCCCGGAAGGGCCGGGCTAGGGGTACGAAGCCCGCTGCGCGGGCTGATGCCCCCACCCCTTGCCCCTCCCCCGCTGGGGGAGGGGTGGCCCTCACCCCCAACCCCGCTCCCACGGGTGCGGGAGCGGGGAGCAGAGCGTGTGATCCGGCACCCGGCCCGGAAGGGCCGGGCTAGGGGTACAAAGCCCGCTGCGCGGGCTGATGCCCCCCACCCAGTCGGGACGTCCCAGACCTCAACGGTACAGCCGAGTTACAAAGCCCGCTGCGCGGGCTGATGCCCCCACCCCTTGCCACTCCCCCGCTGGGGGAGGGGTGGCCCTCACCCCCAACCCCGCTCCCACTGGCGCGGGAGCGGGAAGCTGCGATGTTCCGCTCCCGCCATGCCTCGCCCGCCCATTGCGCGGCTCCTCCTCGCCCGCCTAACGGCGGGCGAGGAGGCCGGGGGGGGAGGGAGTCATCACCAAGGCGCAGGAGAGCCGGACGGCTGTCCGGTTCCGCAAAGAACGCAAAGGATGCAAACGCAAAGGCGCGAAGGGCGCAAAGGGCGCAGAGGATTCACACGCAAAGACGCAAAGGAGGCAGAGAGTGCAAAGGTTTTTTTAATTGTTTGTGCCTTTTGTGTCTTTTCGTGGCTATTCTCCCGCTGCCTCCTCGGCGTTACAAACGTGCCCCCACTCCGTGCCCCTCCCCGCTGGGGGAGGGTTGGCCGCTCAGGCATATCATGCGCTGAAGGAGGAGATTGCGAGGGCGCTGCGCGCCCTCGCAATGACAAAAGATCGGCAGCGCCACACCCCGGTTGTCATTGCGAGCGGAGCGCAGCGAAGCGAAGCAATCCCCCGCGAGCACGCGAGCGGAACCTTTCCGCCGAAGGGGGAGCGTGCTGCGACCTCGGCGGTACATAGACCCTCACCCCCGTCCCCTCTCCCGCGTCGCGGGAGAGGGGCGCTGCTGCGTTCCGCTCAAGCAATGCCTCGCCCGTCCATCGCGCGGCTCCTCCTCTCCCGCCGTCAGGTGGGAGCGGGGGTCGGGGGGTGAGGGCTAGCGGCATCGCCACGAAAAGACACAAAACGCACAAAAACGTACGATTTTTGCGCCTTTTGCGTATCTTTGTGGCTATTCGGCTCCATGCCCCCACTCCGTGCCCCTCCCTCGCAGGGGGAGGGGTGATGGGAAGCGCAGCCCGGGGCTTTGCGGCATTGCCCAGCGACTAACGGTTGTACGCAACCATATGTTCTGTCCGCCCCGCTGCCTCCTTCTCCCACAGTGCGGGAGAAGGAGGCAAAGTACGTGTCTACCAAGCGCGCGCTTTACGCCGATGGCGCATCCTCGTCGCCGGACGGCGGGGCGAGCTGCGGCAACACCCCGCTATCGCCGAGCAAGCCGGTGCGCAGGTAGACCATCAGTTTCTTGCGCGTGTCGGCAATATCGTTGTTGCGCATGTGCAACTGGCCGATCCGATCTTGCGGGGTAAAGCTGGCTTCCCCCTTCTCCATCGTCAACCGGCTGGGATCGTAGGTCAAATTCGGCGAGCTAGTATCGAGGATCGAGTAGTCATTGCCGCGGCGCAGGCCAATTGTCACTTCGCCGGTGATCAAGCGGGCCACCCAGCGCTGCAACGACTCGCGGATCATCATCGCCTGCGGGTCAAACCAGCGCCCGGCGTAGAGCAAGCGGCCCAATTTGCGCCCGTACTCGCGGTACTGGTCGATGGTATCTTCGTTGTGAATGCCGGTCACCAACCGCTCGTAGGCGATGAAGAGCAACGCCATGCCCGGCGCTTCATAGATCCCGCGGCTCTTGGCCTCGATAATCCGATTCTCGATCTGATCGCTCATGCCCAACCCGTGCCGACCGCCGATCCGGTTGGCCTCGGCCATCAAGGCGACGTGATCGGGGAAGGTCACGCCGTTAATCGCCACCGGAAAGCCCTCTTCAAACGTGATCCGCACCTCTTCGTACTCGATCGGCACCTCAGGACGCCAGAAGGCGACTCCCATAATCGGGTTGACGATGGTAATATTGCGGTCGAGGAATTCGAGATCCTTGGCCTCGTGGGTCGCCCCCAGCATATTCGAGTCGGTCGAATAGGCCTTCTCTGCCGGCATACGGTACTCAAAACCGGCTTGGCTCAGGTAGGCCGACATCTCGGCCCGCCCGCCCAACTCGTCGATAAAGGCTTGGTCGAGCCATGGCTTATAGATGCGCAATTCAGGGTTGACGAGCAAGCCGTAGCGGTAAAACCGCTCAATATCATTGCCCTTGTAGGTGCTGCCATCACCCCAGATATTGACACCATCTTCGCGCATCGCCGCCACCAGCATGGTGCCAGTGACCGCACGGCCCAGCGGGGTCGTGTTAAAATAGGGTAGGCCAGCGGTGGAAATGTGGAACGCGCCACACTGGAGCGCGGCCAACCCCTCGGCCACCAACTGGTGGCGGCAATCGATCAGCCGTGCCGCCTCGGCGCCGTACATTAAGGCCCGGCGCGGAATATCTTCGTAGTCAGGCTCGTCAGGCTGGCCAAGATTAGCAGTGTAGGCGTAAGGGATCGCGCCTTTGGCGCGCATCCAGTGGATCGCGGCGCTGGTGTCGAGGCCGCCGGAAAAGGCGATGCCGATCTTCTCACCAACCGGCAGGTGTTGCAATATTTTGGCCATGGCGCTACTCGTTTCTGGTCTGCGAAATGACGTTCACTCATTCCGCCGTATTATAGCAGGGAAGTACACACCCTACGACGCTGCAACCAACCGCAGTAGAGATGGTACAATAATCGTGAAATATTGGTTAAACAACGACTGATTCATCATCAATCGAGTATTGCTATGGATCTACGCGCGCGCCTCATCCTCTCACTTTCACCGCTGCTGGTGGCGCTGGCGATTATTGGGGTGGTGGCTGTATACTCACAACAACGCATAGCGCAGGCCATTCATCGCGTTGATAACACTGCCCGTGACCTCGTCGAAGTGGCTCAGAGCGAATCGCTGATCCTACTTGAACACTATTATGTGCGCGAAATCATTGCCGGTCGCCAGGTTGATCGCAATGAGCTTGAGAAGATCCGCGCTGAAGCGCGCAACTTTTTCGCAGCGTATGGGCAGTTCGACGCGGGATACATTGAACTGGAATTGGTTGCCCGATTTGAAGCAATGGTCGCCCAACACGACGCTGCGCTCACCTTTCTTGACCGTGGCAATCAGGAAAAGGCGCGTGAACTGATCAGCTCAACTGACTATCACCGCAATCTGCGCGCGATTCATAATTTGTCGCTGGGCGCGCAGTTGGAATACGAGGCGGAATACCTGCGCCGAGTAGCCGAGCTGGAACGGATTGCGAATGAAGGGTTCTGGATTGCATCAGCAGTGGTTGGCGTGGCGGTATTGATTGCGCTGGCCTTTGCCGTATCGTTGATCTGGCAAGTCGGCAAGAGCGTCGATCAACTGACCGCTGATGCCGAACGCTTAGCGCATACTGACGAGCGCGGCCAGCTCAGCGCCGTTAGTTCGATCAACCAACTCCAACGGTTGCGCGATTCCTTCCAGTACCTCCTCGATACGAATCACGAACGCCAACAGCAACTCACTGCCGCAATAGAGGCTCAGCAAGCCCAGCTTGAGCGCGAAATGCAATTGCAGGCGACGATCCGGGCGCTCAGCCTGCCGGTAACGCCACTCGGCCCACAGACGATCTTTGTGCCGCTGGTCGGCCATCTTGACGCTGAACGCAGCAAACAGCTTGAGCAGACAGTCCTCAATGCAATCCAACAGCGGCGAGCGCGCACGGTGGTGATCGATATCAATGGTCTGGCGACGCTTGATGAGGACAGTATCGCGACACTGATCCGGGTTGGGCGCGGGACGCGTCTACTCGGCGCGCAAAGCATTCTGGTCGGCACCCGGCCTGAACAGGCGCTGCTCCTTGCCGATATCCCGTCTGATCTGTTCCGGTTTGCCCGCGATATTCCGGCTGCGTTGAGTCTCGCTGGCTAACACTCTGCTATAATGCAGTGCGTTACCGCCCATGGTACGAAGGAGGCCATAGCATGCACATCGTGGTGTGTCTCAAGCAGGTCCCCCGCGACAATTCGGTCAAGATCCGGCCTGATCTGACGATTGACGCCGAGGGGATTGAGAAGATCATTAACCTCTTTGATGAATACGCGCTCGAAGAGGGGATTCGCTGGAACGAGCAGCATGGCGGCAAGGTGACGGCGCTCTCGATCGGCACCTCTGAATGGGTTGAGCAGTTGCGGCGGGCGCTGGCGATGGGGGCGACCGATGCGCTGTTGCTGAGCGATCCGGCCTTTGCCCAGCTCGATACGATTGCCGCCGCACGGGTGGCCGCCGCCGCGATCCGCAAGCTCGGCGATGTGGATTTGGTGATTACCGGTCGCAATAGCACCGATGATGAGAGCGGCGCGTTTGCGCCGGCGCTGGCCCGCTTGCTCGGCTGGCCCCAGTTGACCTACGTCGGCAAGGTGCTCGAACTCCAGCCGGGTGGTACGGTCAAGGTCGAACGCCACCTCGAAAGCGTGATCGAAACGGTAGCATGCCGCTTGCCGGCAGTGATGTCGGTGATTAAGGATATTAACGAACCGCGTTACCCGTCGTTGCTCAAGATCAAGCGCGTGGCCAAGGTTGAGCCGCCGGTGTGGACGGCAGCCGATCTAGGGTTGAGCACCGCTGATCTGACTCCAGCCGCCCAACTAGCCGAGCGGGTGCCGCCGCCGCCACGCCCGAAGGGCGAGATGATCGATGGCCCCGACGCCGCCGCCAAGGTGCGCAAGCTGGTCGATAAGCTGCTGGAGTATCAGGTCATTTAAGCGCGGAAAGGAGCCGATCATGAGCAACGTGTTGGTTATTCTCGAAGCAGTCGGTGATGATCTGGCCGCCATTTCGCGCGAATTGCTCGGCAAAGGGCGGCAGTTAGCCGATGCGTTGGGCGGCTCGCTGGCGGCGCTGGCAATCGGCCCCACGACCGCGGTCGCGGCACGGGCCGGCCAGTTTGGCGCCGATCAGGTCTATACCGCCAATGCGCCGGCGCTGGCCCAGTACACCACCGATGGCTACGTCGCAGCAGCAATGGCAGCGGTGCAGGCGTGCAATCCGGCGCTGATTCTGGCCGGCACGAGCTTCCAGATGCGCGATTTCGGCGCGGCGCTGGCCACCGATCTCAATGCTGGGTTGGTCGTTGACGCGACCGATCTGCAGGTAGTAGATGGCGCGATCCGGGCCACCCGCCCATCGCACGGCGGCAATGTGATCAATACCTACCGGTTTGCCGCCGGCAAGCCGGTGGTGGCGCTGGTGCGCAAGCAGAGCTTCCCCGAAGCTGCGGCCCAGCCCGATCGCAGCGCGCCGGTGACGGAATTGGCGGTTGCGAACCTCACCCCGCGCACTGAGGTGCAGGCGGTAGCGCCGAAGGCCGGCGCGGTCAACCTGACCGATGCGGCGATTATCGTCACCGGTGGGCGCGGGTTGGGCAACAAAGACAACTACTACCGCCTGATCCCGCCGCTGGCCGAGGCGTTGGGGGGCGCGTATGGCGCCTCGCGTGCGATCGTGGACGATGGCTGGGTGCCGTATGAGCATCAGGTCGGCCAGACCGGCAAGACGGTCAGCCCCAAACTGTACATCGCCGCCGGCGTCAGCGGCGCGATCCAGCATCTGGCCGGCATGCGCACCAGCCGCACGATCGTGGCGATCAACAAAGACCCCGAAGCGCCGATCTTCCGCATTGCCACTCTCGGCGTGGTCGGTGATGTCAACGAGATTTTGCCGTTGCTGACCGCAGAGATCAAGGCGCGGTTGAACCGGTAACGAAGGGTGTCACCCTCTCCCCCAGCCCCTCCCCCGCTGGGGGAGGGGTGGACAGAACGCATAAGCGCAGATACGGTTGATGGGCGTTACGATGCGCCGGTTTGCCCCCACCCCGTGCCCCTCCCCCGCTGGGGGAGGGGTGGACAGAACGCATAAGCGCAGATACGGTTGATGGCGTTACGATGCGTCGGTTTGCCCCCACCCCGTGCCCCTCCCCCGCTGGGGGAGGGGTGGACAGATATGGAGTGCGGCAGTTTGACTGCCGCACTCCACAGCCGGCAAGCGGGGCGATGCTGTAAAGCCGCCAAGTAAGCAAAGACGCAGAGACTCTTAACGCAAAGGCGCGAAGGGCGCAGAGGGCGCAAAGGTTTTTTTATTTTTTGTGCCTTTTGCGGCTTTTCGTGGCGCCTCACCCGCTGGGGGAGGGGTGGCCTTTACCCCATGTCACCTAGGGCAAAACCGGGCAATGCGTTTGGCCATCGCGCTGGCTGATCTGGTATGATGAACGTACCGGATCATCAACCCAAGGTTGCACAGGTATGAAACGCTCATTGGCTGTCTTGCTGGTTGCGCTGGGATTGGCGCTCGTCGCCATCACACTTGCCCAACCCATTCAGTTGGTACACCTGCCTCTTATCACCCGCACACCGGCTATTCCGCCAGCCGACGCGATCAGCGCGCGGTTACAAGTCGCTGAAGGGTACACGGTACGGCTCTATGCGAGCGGGTTGAATCGCCCGCGCCTGATGGCTATCGGGCCTGATGGCGCGCTTTATGTCGCCGAGCGCAGCGCCAACCGGGTGGTGCGGCTGGCCGACGCCGATGTCGATGGAAGGGCGGACGGGATCACGCCGGTGGCCACGAATCTGCCCGGCGTGCATAGCCTTGAATGGCATAACGGCGATCTCTACGCCGCCGGCAATGCTACTGTGTGGCGGCTGCGCGACAGCAATAGCAACGGGGTGTTCGAGAGCGGTGAGATCACGGTCATCGTTGATGGCCTGCCCAACGATGGCGGCCACTCAACCCGCACGGCCCGCATCGGCCCGGACGGCATGCTCTACGTGGCGGTCGGCTCGAAGTGCAATATCACCGTCGGTTGCAGCGAAGGCGATCCGCGCCGGGCCGCTATTCTCCGCTATACCATCACTGGCGGCATCCCCGCCGATAATCCATTCGCCAGCGATCCCGATCCGCGCCGGCGCGCGGTGTGGGCCGAAGGCTTGCGCAACAGCGTTGATTTCATCTTTTTGCCCGACGGGAGGCTGTGGGCCACGCACAATGGCAGCGATGGCTTGGGCAACGATCTGCCGCCGGAAGAGGTGCTGATCGAGGTTGAGCGCGGTAAGCATTACGGCTGGCCCTACTGCTACACCGCCGAACTAGGGTCGGTGCCTGCCGGCGCGCAAGAGGTGCGTGACACGCGAGTGCCGCTCGATGCCACGTTCACCAGTTGCGCGCAAGCGACGCCGGCGCTGTTTACCGATCTAGCTCACTACGCGCCGTTAGGGCTTGACCGGCTGGCAAATGGCGATGTCTTGATCGCCTACCACGGCTCTTGGAATGCTGACGAAACGCCACGCGATTGCCGCGTGCAACGGATTCGCGTCACCAACGGCATGCCAGTCGCTAGCGAAGCCTTCCTCACCGGCTTTCGCGACAACCCGCAGCAAGAGTGCGGCGGGGCATGGGGCCGTCCGGCTGGCGTTACGATCGCCCCTGACGGAGTCATCTTTGTCTCAGACGATCGGAACGGCAATATCTACCGGATCGTGCCGGTTGGCATACCGTAGCGCGGTTAGGTGGCGCGTTCCGGCTCGGCCACATCGCAATAAAAGAGGGTGCCGGCAGTGATGCAGATCGGCACCGCCACCAAGTTGAAGAGCGGAACACTCACCAAGCCGAGGCAGATCAGGCCAAAACCGGCGCTAGCCGGCAAATGGCGGCGGATGAAGCCGAGCTTGGCGCGAAAACGCCAGCGCCGCCGTTCGAGCGGCGGATCGAAGAAGTCGAGGCAGGCGATCGTCGCGCCGAGCGCAATGCCGGCGATCGTCGCCAACACCGAACCGGCGCCGGGGATCAGGTTCAGCAAGAGCGAAGGTAAGCCAATAGCGAGCGTCAGCAACAACTTCTTTAGCTCAAACGAGAGGGCGCGGCCCAGATCACGGGCAATGTTAGCTGGGGTTGCCGGCGGCGCAGTAATGGCAACCCCGCGTAACCGTTCTTCGAGCAGCTCGGAAAGCCGGCTGTAGAACGGTGAACCGAGCACCACCCCGAACCGCACCAGCAGATACCCCAACCCAACAAAGAGCGCAACGATTAGTAAACCGCGCACCAGCCACTCGATCCACGCCGGCCAACCGGCCAGTAGCGCATCAATCGCTTGGAACCCGGCCAGCAACAAGGTAGTGTAGAGGACAAAGCCCACCAGCAGGTTTAATCCGATTGGAATGGCAATATAGCGCCAGAGCAGGGGTTGGCCGGCAATCAGCCGGATCGCGCGGAAGGGATAGCTGAAACCGTGCAGCAATGCGTGCATAGGGGGTGAAACTCTCTTTCTTCATTTGCCAAGTACCGCAGCGAGCGCAGGTTGCGAGAGACAACCCATGGTACCGCAGCGGGCACGGAGGTGAAAGGGAGATTTTTACCGCAGGGGTGGGATGTGTTTTTTACCGCAGCGGGCGCGGAGGACGCTGAGGGAGAGGCATGCTGTCATTGCGAGCGGAGGGGCAGCGCAACGCGCTGTCCCGCAGCGAAACCATCCCCCGCTGAGGTGCAACCCAATGGCGTGGAGGCGCCCCTGCCGCTGAAGTGGGAGATTGCTTCGCCGCGCGCAGCGCGGCTCGCAATGACAATAAGCAAGCGGGCGATGGTTCACCCTCACTCCCAACCCCTCTCCCACTGGCGCGGGAGAGGGGCGCTGCGCTGTTCCGCTGCCGTAGTGCCGTTGCCGCCGATCCGGCGGCTCCCCTTTCCAACCCTCTGCGGCTCTTCGCGCTCTCTGCGTCTTGGCGTGTAACCTCGCTGCGCCCCCGCTTGCCGGCTGTGGAGTGCGGCAGTTTGACTGCCGCACTCCATATCTGGCCGCCCCTCCCCCAGCGAGGGAGGGGTTGGGGGTGGGGGCATTGGGCCGAATAGCCACGAAAAGACACAAAAGGCACAAACAATAAAAAACCTTTGCGATCTTTGCGGAGCCGGACAGCCGTCCGGCTCTCCAGCGTCTTTGCGTGTGAACCCTCTGCGCCCTCTACGCAGCCGGACAGCCGTCCGGCTCTCCAGTTATTCCGGCAACACGTGCAGATACCCTTCATCGATCAGGCGCTTGAAATAGGCGACGACACTCAGCGCCATGCTGCGATCGCGCAGCAAGACGCCGATTTCGATGTTGCGTTCGCCGGCGGCTGCGGTGAGGTTGGCTGAGGTGATAAAGAGTCGTTCATCGTCAACGACGACGGCTTTGGCGTGGAGGACGGCGCGCTCGTTGGCATCGAGACTGAGCGAGCGGGGGTCGTAGTAGACGCGCGGCCGGCGGGTTCCCGGCCATGCTTTACGCCAGAAGTCAACGGCAAAGGCGCGCACCAGTGCGTCGCTGGCGGTGGTGTCTCCCCAGCGGCGCTGGATGTTTAAGAGCAGGGTGACGTTTAACTGTGGTTGCTGTTCCATACGCTGGGCGAGGGTGGCAAAGATGTTCGGCCCGTCGTAGTAGACGAAGCTGCTGAGCCAGACGCTGCGTTCGGCGTTGCCGAGCAGTTCGTTGTACACGATGTTGGTGTCGCGGGCGTAGATTCCCGGCACTTGCAGGCCGGACAGCACGAGGTCGGGTTTGTGCTGGCGAGCGGTGACGCGCTCGATGGCGCGGAGGGCGGCAGCGGCGGCGCGTGCGCTCATGCCGAGGTCGTGCAGTTCGTGGAGAGCGACGGCGAGGGCGGCGGCGTTGTCGAGGCGGCCAAGGGCGGCGCGCAGTTCGACTTCGCCGCTGGTGAGGTTGAGCTGGCCGTGTTCGAGCGCGGCGATGAGTCTGGCTCGTTTGTCGGCGGGTAGGTCGATCAGGATGTCGTTCATAGGCTTGACCAGTCATGAGACACGCGGAATAGCCACAAAGAGACGCAAAAGATGCAAAAATGTTCTATCTTTGGGTCTTTTGTATGGCTCCACCTCGCCCGCGGATTGTGGCCCCCACCTCGTGCCCCTCCCCCGCTGGGGGAGGGGTGGAAGGAATAGCCACAAAGCGACACAAGAGACGCAAAAATATTCTTTTTTGGGTCGTTTGTATGGCCCCCACCCCGTGCCCCTCCCCCGCTGGGGGAGGGGTTGTACGGAGTTACTCCACCGCGAAAAATGCGGCGTCTTCCAAGCCGACGACCGGCACCACCAGCGCCCGGTCGAGGTAGTCGTTGCGCATTTCACACGATGATTCGCCAACCAAGGCGCAGCCGTGGCACGCGGCGCCAAGCAGCCACCGCTCTTCAAAGGTGTCGCTGGGAGAGTGCTGGGCGCAGATTGGGTCGTTCGAGCAGAACATGCCGGTGCGCAGGGCGTAATCAAGGTGCTCTTCGAGCGAGCGAGCTTGTTGTACGAGCCCTCCCAGTGTGCCGCTGGCGTCGGGACTGCCGGTGTAGAGGAGGATGCCGTAGCGTTGCCCAGCAACGTCGGCATAGATCCGTTCACGGATGGCGCTCATCGGGTAGCCGCAGCGCAGCGCGAGCGATTGGATGAGCAGGTGCGAGAGGGTGTGCAGCAAGATGTACGGGCCGCCGGGGAAGGGACGTTTGCTGTGGCGGTGTACTTGCCATTGGGCATGGCCGCCGGCGAGCTCTTGCAAGCGGCGCTGCACATCGGGCCGTTCGAGCCAGCGCGCAACAGCGACGCTGTCGAGTTGGATGAAGATGCCTTCGCCGCGGTTTTCGACCGCCGGAAACCACTTCGGCTCGCGCGCCAACTGCGCCCGCTCGACCTCTTGCTCGTATTCGCCGTTGATGTCGGGCATGATGGCCTCGAAGCGGGTGAAGCCGATCAGCGCCAGCACTTCGCGCAAGCGGTGCAATTGGTAGACGGCGGCGATGCCGTCGCTGATCTTGCTCTTGCGCCAGACTCGATCGGGCAAGCGGCGAACGTGAAAGTCTTCGTTGATCGGCACGTCGTCGCCGTAGCCTTCCGGCGCGGCGAGGATGGCATCGAGTTCCACCAGTTTGGGCGGTTTTTCCGGCGAGCTCATGCCGCTCTGCTTGCGTTGGATAGCGGCGAAGATGTCTACATCGGTGAATGCCGCCAGTTTTTGGGCGACATCTGCCTTGCGTTTAACGAGGCGTAAGTCACCGATTTCTTCGACGATGTAGAGTTCGTTCCACAATTCCGCGACCACCGCGTCAATCCCTTGATCAGGTTCGGGGATCGAGAGCACGGCCAGCACTTGCGGGAAGTAGGCGTTCGAGGCGGTACGGATGAGGAGGCGCAGCGGTTCGCCGCACTCTTCGTTGCTGTCGAGGCCAAGCCATGGCCGCCTTCCGCTGCACCAACCGAGCGGGTGCGCTGCGCGGTTCCGCGCTTCAATCATCGAACGCTCGGCGCCGCATTCGCAGCGCACTTTGAGATCGCTGAGATCGCCGCTCGTGCCGTGTTCGTCGAGCCAGAGTTGTTGCCGGCAGTCGGTTTTGCCGCGATGGACGAATGTCCGCCAGTCGATGTCATCGACGTGGCCCCGGCTGCACGCGGCAATGAAGCGGGTGGCGACGACCGGTAGCTTGTTGTATCGATCGCGCTCAAGCGCCCGGCGTGGCACGAGTCGCCGCGAGCGGACGCGGCTGCTGCTTTGGTCGTTTTCTTGGACGACGAACCATTCCGGGAAGCGGTAGACGCCAACACCGAGCGGTTTGCCTCCCGGCGCGTCATCGGCTGCCGGCGGCGCGTAGAGGCGCGGGTGGCTGATGCCGGTGATGTGTTGGATGATGCGCGCGAGGCGCGGTTCGCTGATCTCTTCGAGGGCGCTGGTTGGCGGCCATGCGTCAAGGCCGCCGATGATGGCAGCGTGGCGCGGCAGGTCGAAGAGCGCCCCCGGCCCGTAGGTGGTGAGTAGTTGTCCGCGCCGTAGTTGTCCGTTTGCTTTGGTTGTCATAGGCGTTGTGGTTGGTTTGTGATATAAGAATAGCCACAAAGCGACACAAAATACGCAACATCTTCTCTTTTTGTGTCTTTTGCGCCTTTTGGTGGCTATTCTTCCTCAGCGATAAACCGGTAGCCCCCACCCTCGGCCTCTCCCCCGCTGTCATTGCGAGCGGAGGGGCAGCGCAGCGCGCTGTCCCGCAGCGAAGCAATCCCCCGCGAGCACGAACGGAACTCCGCTCAGGCATTGTTCTCGCTGACGCGGGAGATTGCTTCGCTCGGACGGCTCCCAGCCGCGCTGGGAGCCGCCACTCCCTCGCAATGACAATCGGCACGCGGGTTTCGTCACCCTAGCCTTGCCCTTCCGAGTCGGGTTCCGAATCCCATGCTCCTCTCGTCTTTGCCCCCCCTTCCCAACCCGCTGCGACCCTTCGCACCCTGCGCGTCTTGGCGTGTAAGGTCGCTGCGCCTTGGCGTGCGTTGCGTCTTTACCGCATCGCCCCCGCTTGCCGGCTGTGGAGTGCGGCAGTTTGACTGCCGCACTCCATATACGCAACATCTTCTCTTTTTGTGTCTTTTGCGCCTTTTGGTGGCTATTCTTCCTCAGCGATAAACCGGTAGCCCCCACCCTCGGCCTCTCCCCCGCTGTCATTGCGAGCGGAGGGGCAGCGCAGCGCGCTGTCCCGCAGCGAAGCAATCCCCAGCGAGCACGAACGGAACTCCGCTCAGGCAGCGTTCTCGCTGACGTGGGAGATTGCTTCGGTCGGGCGGCTCCCAGCCGCGCTGGAAGCCGCCACTCCCTCGCAATGACAATCGGCACGCTGGTTTCGTCACCCTAGCCTCGCCCTTCCGAGTCGGGTGCCGAATCCCATGTTCCTCTTGTCCTTGCCCCCTTCCCAACCCGCTGCGACCCTTCGCACCCTGCGCGTCTTGGCGTGTAAGGTCGCTGCGCCTTGCGTGCGTTGCGTCTTTACCGCATCGCCCCCGCTTGCCGGCTGTGGAGTGCGGCAGTTTGACTGCCGCACTCCATATACGCAACATCTTCTCTTTTTGTGTCTTTTGCGCCTTTTGGTGGCTATTCTTCCTCGGCGATAAACCGGTAGCCCCCACCCTCGGCCCCTCCCCCGCTGGGGGAGGGGAGTGATGCTTCCTCACCCCTCAACCGGTTGGTTGTTGAGGTCGCGCAGATAGAGGTTCACCTCCGGTTCGACATCGCGTAACGATCGCCCGATCCGGAACTTGCGCTGCTCGGCGAAGTCGAAGTCTTTGGCGAGCGGATCGCGCAAGAGCGGTTTGGCGGTGCGGCTGTCTTCAAACGGTTGGTATTGCACCGCAACGCCTTGGCTGGCGTACCCTTCAACGATCCGTTCCCACGCATCGAGCAGGTCGCCGATCCGTTGCTGTACCGAGAGCAGCCGCTCGTCGAGATCGTCGTGGTCGAGGTCTTGCTGGCGTAAGCGGGCATGGAAGATCTCGATTAGCCGCTGTTCGAGGCGCTGGCGTACCTGTTTGATCTGGGCGACGCCGCTCGGCGGGGTGAGCTTCGATTCGAGGTGACGGGCCAACGCGACCAGCGCCCCGGCGAAGCCGCGGTCGAGGGCGCGGGCGGCGAAGGGGGTGACGCTGCCAGCTTCGACTGCGCGGTAGAAGGTTTCATGGTAGTGGCGGAACCGTTCGTAGTGCGAGCGGTCGCGGGGCCGGTGGATGTTGAGCAGGGTGACGACGATCCCCGGTCGCTTGTCGTCGCGCCCGACCCGGCTGGTGGCCTGAATGTATTCGGCGGTGAGCATCGGTTGGCCGATGACGACCATTAACCCCAGCCGCGGAATGTCGAGGCCGACTGAGATCATGTTGGTGGCGAGAGCGCAGTCGATGCGCCCGTCAGGTTGGGCGAAAGAGAGACTGAGCTTGCGGCGCGCTTCAGCGACTTGGGCCGTGCTGACCCGCGAGGTGAGTTCGAGCACTTCGCTGAAGCGTTCGCGGTTGGCGAACAGACCGCGCGTTTCGCCAACCCGTTTGCGCTCGCCGTAGCCTTTGATGGTGCTCTGCACCTCTTCTTCCAAAATGCGCCGCGCGCCGCCGAGTTCGCGCAGGTTGTTGAAGTAGCCGAGCACGGTCATGTACGGGTCGGCGGGGTTGGCCGGGTTGCGATCGCCGCCTGCGTCGAGATAGGCCTGTTGCGCCGCTCCCATCAGCGCTAGCCACGCTTTGCGCATCATCACTTTGGGGCTGCGCCCTTGCGCGGCGATGCCGATGTATTGGCGGGCCGGCGTGATGCTGGCTGGGACGGTACGGGCAAAGAATGAGTCGCGCCGGTCGGGGCCGGGAGGCGGGAAGACGGCGGTCAGCGGGCGGCCAAAGAGGGCTTGGATCTGGTCTTGAGCCCGGCGGACGGTGGCGGTGGAGGCGATGATCTTGGGCCCGACTGGTATGCCGTTGACGTCGCGAGTGCAGAGCGCGTCAATGGCGGTTTCGTAGAGGCCGGCGAGCGTGCCGAGCGGGCCGGAAATCAGGTGCAGTTCGTCTTGGATGATCAGGTCGGGCGGCGCGAGCGGTTGGCGGAGCCGTTTGCCCCGCCCTAGCTCAGCCGGGCCGTAGAAGCCGTCGTTATCGTAACGCTCGGCGCCACCGAGCAAGACGCCGCTTGGCCCGACCCACGGCAGCGCGGCGAATTTATCGACAGTGGCGACCAGAAAGGCTGGCAAGCGCCGGTAGATCATCTCATCGACGGCGACGATGGGCAGCGCGTTGTCGCCGCTGAAGTCGCACTCAAAGTTTGGGCAGACGACGCGCAGCGCGCTCGGATTGTCGGCGTTGGGCACGAGGGTGAACGAGGACGGTGTGAAGCTCGTGCCGCACCATGGGCAGCTCTCAAGCGGGATGGGTGGTGAATTCCCGCGTGGATCGCTCTTGTACCGATTGAGCAGCGACCGCGCCGTGTCGTCGCGTTGGTCGCCTTTTTTGCCGAGGTGGTTTGGAGTCGCTCCTTTCCCCACCCACAACCCGATCTCGAAGGGCCACGGGCCGTACTGTGCCGGCGCTTGTTGCCGTTCGAGTTCGAGGGCGCAGATCATGCCGGTCGCGCGGGAGAGCTGGTCGAGGGTGAGCAGGCGCAGGGTGTAGCGCATGATGACGCTGACGCCGGCCCCGGCTAGGCCGCCGTCGCCGTGGTGGTGGAGGCGGCGGAGCACCAGCGTGAAGGCGGCGAGGCCGAGGTAGGCTTCGGTTTTGCCGCCGCCGGTGGGGAAGAAGAGCAGATCAACCACGCCGCGGTCGGGATCGGCGGGGTCGGCAATGCCCGGCAGGTTGAGCAAGATAAAGGCGAGCTGGAAGGGCCGCCAGCGCGGGAAGTCGATCTGGTTGCGCTGGCGGAGGGCGCGGGCCACGGCGCGATTGGCGACGCGAAAGGCATCGAGCGCCAGCGGCGATTGGGCCAAGAGGTCGATGCCGCGCGCGATCCGTTTGGCGGCGTTGCGGGCATGCCGCACTAAGGCCCGCGCCGTCTCGCCGCGCTTGCCGGCAAGAGAGGCGCTGCGCTGTTCCTGTTCATCCAGCCATTCGTGGTACGCCGTCACCAACGGGCGGAGGGCCTGTTCGGCAGCCGCGCCGTCAGCCAGCGCGCCGAGCGCGTCCATGCCCAGTTCCACATCCGGTACCGGCGCCGTCACCGTCTTCTCGACCGCAGCTTGCGGCAGCCACGCCGTGCGCACGACCGTGCATGCGCCATCAACCAATGCCCAATCAGCCGCCACCGCGTGGCCAACGGCGTATTCCGGCACATTGGCGTAATGCAGATCGGCCACCAGCTCATCCCACTCGGCGGCGCGCAGACCGCTCAGATTGGGGCGCGGCACAAACGGGCGCGCGCTGCGCACCTCGATCTCAGCCTGAAACGCATACATCTCGTCGAACGGTTCATAGTCAGCGGGCCGGTTGTTGATCAGGTAGATCGTCACCGAGCGCGTGCCGGCGGGCAGGGGTTGTTCCGGCCCCGGCAAGGCGATCGGGCGTTCGACCACTTGATACTGCAAGCCGCCGGAGTTGGGCACCATGCGGGCCGGCGTCCGCCCTCCCGCTAGCTTGACCGTGACCGTCTCAGCGCGCGGCTCGCGCTGCCATACCTGCTTCCCTTCCGCTTCCGGCGCAGCAACCAGCCGATAATCTCCCCAGCGGAAGGTGACGGCCAGCTCGCGGGTGGCGGCGTCAACCAGAAAGGTGAGGCCGATGGACGAAGGAAAGTTGCCTTTCCGCGCCGCCGGACGGTCATCGTTGGCTTCCGGCTCGACCCCGCTCGCAGCGGCAGCCACGGCGAAATCGTCGTCTTCGTCGGGATCGGCGGCGCGTTCGGCGGGAGTGCCCGACGGGATGAGGAAGCCAGTGAGGTACCACGTGGAGGGCCGGATGTCGGCGGGCAATTGTTCGCGTTCGAGCGGGTGGCCCGCCGGCGGCCCGACGAGGTCGAGTTGTAAGGCGGTGATGAGCCGTTCGCGTACGTCGAGTGAGGTGAGCGTGTTCGTCATAACCACCTGCATGATGTTTTGGGGGAATAGCCACAAAGAAACACAAAAGACACAAAATATAGTTGTGCAGAGTGCGCCCCTTGCTAGCGATTCATCCTATCTCGGTGTCCAGATATATTTTTTAATCTCAAACTTGGCCGCACCAAAATTGATCAG